>JAEUHG010000009.1 GCA_016795425.1 Verrucomicrobiales bacterium | reverse complement strand
GTCGCGACCAGCCTTGGATTCGTTCCCGGCGCAACGCGAAGTTCCGTGACCGCGACCGCGATGGTGGGGATCGACGCTGGAATCACCACCAACCGCGCCGGTGAACTCGCCGTCGACCCGGCCGGGTTCCGCACCACCACGAGGTATTGTCCGGCGTCCTCGGGCCGTATTGAAGTGAGGGTCAACGTGGCGTTCGTCGCGTCGGCAAGTGCCCTTCCTTGAAACTGCCATTCGTACGCCATGGGCGCTGAACTTTCAGCCACGACCGTAAACGTCACGGTCAACGATTCATAGTTGGTCACCGACGCGGGCGGCGATTGGATTACCGGCGGGCCCACCGCACGCTGCCCGTTGAGACGAGCCAGGTACGGTCGAGCCACGCCCTGTACCGTGGTAAAAGCACCGCCGACAAGGATTTGGCCGGACGCCTGCAGCGCCACCGCGGAAACGAGATCTTTCGAGTAGGCGTTCGCCGAGGCCAGTTGGAACCCTGCTCCAACGTCAAAACCAACATCCATCAAGCCATTGGTCAGGAATCGCACCAATCCATTCCTCGCCTTTCCATCGACTGACGTGAATGAGCCACCGACCAGTAACCGGCCGTCGGGCTCGGCCATGACGGCGTTGACAGTGGATCCCTGATCCGGCGCCAAGGCCGAGTCAAAGATCGGCGAGGACGGGAACGCCGGATCGAAGTTGCCGTCTTCCTTGAGCACCGAGAGGCGCGTGCTCGCCTTCGGAAAAGTCACATACGCCGAGGACACCATGCGACCATCGGGCAAAGTCCAGAACATGCTTCTTAACGTTCCATTCGCCTGAAGGCCGAACCCTTCCTCGATTCGTCCCTGGGTATCGAATCGCGTCACTGGAGACGCCGGGGTGCCGTCGATTCTCGAAAAGCTACCCGAAATGATGAGCCGACCTTTCGAATCCAGATTCGCGTAGGCCAACGAGCCAGGAAAACTCCTGCCTTGATAGACATACACCAGTCCCTTGGGATAACCGCCCTTCAACTCCCCGGAAGGAGTTGCATACTGCAAATCAGCAGTAAACGCCCCCAAAGTGGTTCCGACCACCGACCCGTCCCACAACAGGTTGACCGCCGTCCACCCGCCGACGCCCGGATATCGGGAATCAACCGCTCCCCCTGGCAACAACCGGTACACCCAGCGAAATATATCCTCGGCCATCACATAGATCGTCCCCCCGTCTCCCTCGACCAGGGCCACAATCGGTCGCGCCGGCAGACCCCCGGGAACCTCGGCCAGGAAGAGCGGATCCAACCTGCCACTGGCATCCAAGCGAACCAACCCAGGGACTGGCGTTCCGCTGAACTCCGTAAAACTGCCTCCCACCAGGATCGAGCCGTCCCGCGAAACCAGCAGAGCCTTCACCAGGCCATTGGGTCCCGAACCCACCGGAAATTGTGGATCCATTTGACCGGGTTGCGCACAGGCGCCCATCGCCAACAGACCCCCAATCCACTTCGCACACCCGGTCAAGAACCGCCTGACCGCTGAACGGAAGGAGGATCGGCAGCAGTAACCCAATGAATTCGTCATGGTCGGGATGCGCAGCGGCGCCGTGACCAGTAACTCCGTTCAATGGTTTTGTGAAGAGATCAGGTGCCAACGCGGGTGATCTTCACGCAGCGCGGCGTGAAATTGCCGCCGATCGATCTCACGAACGATAGGGTGATCACCGATCTCACCGAAGCGATGAAGAATGCGTGGTTCAGACGCCCTGCCCTCCTTACTGGCTCTCGTGGTAAACCCATCTCAGTTCATGGCTTTGCGGTGTGAGGTCAACCTCATCGGGTCTCACCGGCGAGAAACAGCGCCTGGCCGGTGTCGCCAAGGCCTCGACAAGGAAGGGTGCGACTCCCAGGCACGAACATTGCTACAAGTAAATCATGAGACCCACCTCATCCCATCATGCCTTCACGCTTCCTGAATTGTTGGTGGTCATCACCGTCCTAAGCGTCCTGACACTGCTCTTCCTTCCCGCACACGCCAGTGGACGCAACAAGTCACAGCGGATCCTGTGCATCAACAATCTCAAACAGCTTGGCATCGCGTTTCGCCTCGAAGACCAGGGCCCCGGAAGCGCGGCGGAGCGTCGCCGACAATGGACCGACTCTTCGCATTATTATCAATGGTTCCTGTCCTACTCGAACTCACTCTCTTCGCCACGATTCCTGGTGTGTCCCACCGATCGCCCGCAACGCGCGTCCCCACAAACATGGTCGGAGTTCGCCGCGCCCGAGGCAAGGAACCGGGCGATCAGCTACTTTGGCGTGACGACCGCTGACGAAACGCGCCCGCAGATTCCCCTTTTCGGGGATCGATCGTTCGAGGCCCAACCACCTCTTCCGGCCTTCAGCTATCACTCTCCAAAAGCAGTGATGGGTTCCCTGACCGGCGATTCTGAGCTCATTCGCAGCAACGTCGCCTGGACTCCGGACGCCATGCACCGCGGAGCCGGAAACGTCGCCCTGTCCGACGGCAGTGTGCAGCAACTCACCAGCGCCAGACTGGGAGCAAGCCTCACTACCGCAGGTAGTCCCGCCATCACTCTCATCCAACCCGGCAACGCCCCGGACTAAGGCCTGTTCATTGGGGGCCAGAGGCCGCCCCGCGCAAGGCATCTGCCAGCTCACCGGGTGTCCATTGATTGCCGTCGAACTGTCGAAAGATCCGGCCGCCGGCATCCACGACGACAGTGCGGAGATTGTGGGAATAACTCCCCGCTTCCCGGGTTATCTTGAGATCCAACCGCGGAGCCAGAACTGCCAGATCCTTAGCCTCCACGGCCCCGAACAGCCATCGATCCGCCTGCTCTCCCCGATAGGTCTTCGCATGCAGTGCCAAAACCGCAGGACGATCAAACTCCGCATCGAAGGACAATGATAGGAGCATCCAGTTCGTGGGAGCCTCCGTGGAGCCGAGAAGAATCCTTCTCGCATCCGCGAGGTTCTTATTCATGCGCGGACAAAAGTCCGGCAACGGACAGCGGGTGAAGAAGAACGTGAACGCCACTGCCGTCCCCCGGTGGTTCGAGAAGCGGGCGGCGGTTCCATTTTCCATCAACATTCCGAAGTCCGGCAGCATGTCCCCCGGCTTCAGCTCCTCATCGGTCCCCTCCGGTTTCACCGCCGAACCGGCGGCGGCCTCGACCGGCGAGCGGGTTCCCAGGCGACGGATCTGGTCAATGAAATGATCCTCCGCGCGCGCTACCAACCGGAATTCAATCTCATCGCCTACCACCAACTCGGCCGCCTCGTTCGTATTGGCCAAGGTGAGTTCCATCGTCATGCGCGGCATGTACCCGGGAATCGCTTCGTGCCGAATCACCAATGTCTGGCGCGCCGGAGGAATTTCTCGAACCACTCCCTTCACTTGAAACGAGCGCTCGGAGCCACCACCGGCTCCAACATTCGCCTCGGTCCCGGCGGGCTGGCCGCAGGAAACCACCCAAAGACTCAGGAATCCGAGCCCCCAAATGCAAAGGAACCTGGCCATCGTTCTCCGCCTCATTCTTTTCATCGCGAACTTCGGGCGCGGTGTTCGCGAATCGCCTCGACCACCGCGTCTGCCGCCCCTGGTTTCAACCCATCCACATACCGCCAAAGCTGACCCTTGGGATCGACCAACGCGATGCGGTCGGACCGATCAAAACCACCCGGCAACAGGGAGGCCAGGTCCGGCGCCGCTTTCGACAGGAAACTGGTTTCCAGAAGTCCAAAAACCGCGGACTTATCGCCGGTCAGGAACAGCCAACGTTTGGGATCCGCTCCAAAACGTTCGGCGAACTGCGCCAGATACGCCGGCGTGTCGGTGCGAGGATCGATGGTGATCGATACCAACTGCACATCGGCGGCATCCGCCAGCCTCCGCTGCACGTCCGCCATCTGCCGATTCACTTCCAGGCAAGGCAGCGAGCAACTGGTGAACACGAAGTTGACCACCAGATATTTGCCCTGGAATTCATCCCGAACCACTTCGCGCCCGCTCCGCTCGATCAAACGGAACGGCGCCAGGACCCGGACCCGGTCGGGTCCTTCAACGGCCCGCTCGGCCAGTCGAGCATGGGCAATCAATCCACCCAATACCGCAAGAAATACTATTCCGAGCCCCACCGCGCCCCAGGTGAAAGCACGAAGATCCGAGGCCCCAGGCTCCTCCTGCGCCTTGCGTTCCCGCTCATCCACCGGCGGTGTCGTCGACGTTTCAGTTTCCATGTGCTCGAAGGGCAACCCGTCTGCGGGTGGACCTCACTATGTCAGAGCTTCGCCAACCGTCGAATCCTGGTCGTCCAGGTCCAAGCCGAATCAAGATCCACCCTTCGGTTCATGCCTCTCCGCTATCCTCGCCCGTGTCCCGACACCCGCCCACCCATGCGACGCCTACGATTCCAACCGGCCATCCAGCCACTTCGCCAGCGTATGCCAGTCGCCCCCCGTCCCATCGGGTTGCTCCCCCTCACCCACCAGATGGAACGTCATCCAGCCCTGGTCGCGCGCCGGCGTGATGTCGTTGTCCGCCCGGTCGCCCACCATCAGGGTCTCCGAAGGCGAAATGCCCCGAGCCCCGATACGGGCCGTCAGGATGCGAAACACGTGCGGATCGGGCTTGCTGAAGCCAAAGCGAAACGACCAGAACGACACGTCCTCCATGAAGACGTCGTTGCCGAGTCCGACCGCCGACAAAGCCTCGTCCAACTCCCAAAGCGTGTAAGGTTGGGCGTTCGAGGCCACCCCCAGCACGACGCCTGACGCGAGCATCAGTCGAATCACCGGCGCGGCTCCGGGTTTCAGGGCGGTGGTTCGTGCCAACCGCGCCTGGGCCAACTCGAATCCACGACGGGCATCCCGTGGCAATTGCCGATACTCCGGGGCCACCTCCGCCAGGATTCCCGGCCAAAGTATCTCCGGATGCGCGATCCCTCGCTGCCGGGCCCGCTCGTGCTCGCGCCCGATGGCCGCGTCCACCTCGGCGTTGAATGCCCCAATCTCCAGGCGCGGTTTCCGACCAAAACTGTTCTCCCATAACCAACGCCATCGCGCCGCCGCATCCGGAGGCGGTGGGCCCACGTGCAGCAACGTCTCGTAGACGTCAAAACAGACGGCGCGAATCCTCATGTTTCCGGACTCCAAAGCAGGGGGTATTGATGCTCAGGCGCCATTCGTGATTCCAGGAACGCCTGCTGGATCTTGAGGGATTCCTCGACCTCGTGTTGGCCAATCGGCCGCCGTCCACCGTACAAAAGCTGGCGAAAGCGAACTTCGTAAGCCTTGCCCGTCAACCACTCCTCCGCGTTTTCAGACCATATCATCCCGGCAAGTCCATTCTGCACAGAACGTTGGCGCCATTCAAGAAGCCAACTGTTCCAACCACACGAAAGCTCCCACGACCTCTCCAACGGCTGCTTCAACACCTCCAGTTGCGCCGTCATCGTGAGTCGACTCATCGCGACAGGCCGATCCTTCCACCCCCCACCGGCCGTCAACAACTCAGGCGGTTCCACGCCTCGCTGCAACGCCGTCGGCAAGCGGGCTCGCCATTCCCGAAACAAGACCGCCTGCCGCGCTCGCTCCGCCCCGAGATCGAACAGCGACGGATCGATCCAAACCTCCCGGTAGGCATGGGGAAATCGAAATCCAAACCGTCTCAGATCCGGCTCCACCATGCGCAATCGACGACAGACCAAAGGACGCCCCGCCGCCGCCGCCTCCAGGTAGGGCAACCCAAATCCCTCCTGCACGGACGTCAAAAGCATCGCCTCGCTCGCTTTCGCCAATGCAGCCACCGTCGGAACGCGGCCTTGCACCCCAGCCAGGATGCCCAGCCGGAATCGCCAGCCTCTTCGTCGTCCATTCTCCTGCCACCTTCGATAACTGGGTTGTTCATCCACCGAACTTGGGCCACCCGTCGTGACCATCCATGCCTCGGGTCGCAGCCAGCGCGTCACCAGCAGCGCCTCCCCCACATTCTTGCGGCGCAGATAACGACAAGGCAGCAACCACACCGGAGCGGCATCCCCCAGGCGCCCCGTCAACCACTCCCGCGCTTCGCACAATTCCGACTCCGACACCGCCGGGCTTCGCTCCACCAGGTTCGGCATCCAACCACTTTGACCTCGCCCCAGTCGCCGCAGAATGCGCGCGTCAGCTTGATTGATCGCGGCGTGGCGAACCCAGCCTCCCGCTCCAAAGACCATCTGAGCCGCACCCGCCAGTGTGCGAACCCCCAACCGTTTCATTTCTGCCCAACGCCCCCACCGGTGATCAAACCACCAGTCATGATGGTGCGCCACCATCCGGACTCCCAGGGCCTCGCATCTCCCCATCAACGCCGCCGTCAGCCGGATATTGCGACCGAGTCCAAGATTGTGGGCCCACACCACCGTGTCGGCCGCCCGTGACGCCTCAATCAGCGATTCCAGGCAAGCCTCCACTCTCGTCATCAGAGCCGACCCCGAAAGTCGCGATTCCTCGGTGTACCCCAACGCCGCATCACAAAAGGTCGTCAACCGCTCCCGCCCGATGGCCCGCTGAAAGCCGGCCAGCCATTCCGCATCGGGCGCCTCCCCACCGGCGAGCGTCACGCGATGCGGCCCGTCTCCAATCGCCCGCAAGACGTGCGGTGTCCCTAATTCGATCACCCGGCGCACGCCACCCGGACGATAGTGATAATGCACAACGATGAGGTGCACAGTGTTCAAACCTTGTCGCTGGCAAACCACAAAGCCCACGCATTTTTCCAAAACCTCGGTTTGGAGGATGCACCAAGTCGCGGCATGCTCACGGAACTATGGCGGACTTTTTTCAAACCGGAGCCATCGCGACGCTGCATCGCCTCGGCAAACCCGACGTCGCCCGCATGGAACGAGAATTGGCGGCGTTCTCCGAGGAAACTCCCATGGCCTTGGTTCTACCCTGCCACGTCCGCGAAATCGGATCCCCCGCGCTGCGCAGTATCGTCCGCGAACTCGTTCAGGTTCGCTACCTCCGCGAAATCATCGTCGGCATTGACGGTGCGATCCGTCCACGCGATTGGCAAAAGGCGCGACGGGCCTTTCGCCCGCTTCCGCAGCCCACCCGCCTCCTTTGGAATGACGGCCCGCGACTCCAACGTCTCTACCGGCAACTCGACGAAGCCGAACTCGATCCCGGGCCCGCGGGAAAAGGGCGCAATGTCTGGATCTGCTTCGGCTATGCCCTCGCCAGCGAACGCTCGCGCATGGTCGCCGTCCATGATTGCGATATCCGCACCTACAGCCGCGAATTGCTCGCGCGCCTCTGCTATCCCGTCGCCCACCCCAGCCTCGGCTTCGATTTCTGCAAGGGTTACTACGCCCGCGTCACCGAACGACTCAACGGACGCGTCATGCGACTCATGGTCACCCCCATGCTTCGTGCCCTGCGCAGCATCCTCGGCCCCCATCCCTACCTCGTCTACATGGACACGTTTCGCTACCCACTGGCCGGTGAGGTGGCGCTCGACCTCGATATCATCCGGCGCGTCCGCATCCCCTGCGACTGGGCCCTCGAAATCGGCCTGCTCGGCGAAGTGTTCCGCAATTCCGCACCCCGTGCCATCTGCCAGTCCGAGCTCTGTGACAACTACGATCACAAGCATCAGGACCTTTCGCCGCGCGATCCGGACAAAGGCCTCAACAAAATGGCCATCGACATCGCGAAATCGTTCTTCCAACGCATCGCCGCCGAAGGCATCAAACTGGACGCCGGCGTCTTCGACACCCTCCTCAGCGCCTACATGCGGCAGGCGGAAGACACCCTCCGCTTCTACGCCGCCGACGCCACTGTCAACGGCCTCGCCTATCAGCGTCACGAAGAGGAAAGCGCCGTCGCCATGTTCGTGCGCAGCATCCGCGTCGCCGCGCGCGAGTTCCTCGCCGATCCCCTCGCCGGCCCCCTCATCGCCAACTGGAATCGTGTTCAGTCCGCTTTGCCCGGCTTCTTCGAGGATCTCAAGGAGGCGGTTGAGGCCGATAACGCCGACTGACGCCCAGGCCCGACTCACGGCCCAAGGTTTTCACGCATCGCGCGCCACGCCTTCGCGGAACGCTCGAGATGCACGCGCGCATCACCACCAATCCCATAACATTGAAGGCCCACCGGTCCCCGGTACCCTTCGTCCTTCAGCACTCTCAGGAGCGCGCCCACGTCAAACGAACCGTCTCCCAACGGCTGAATGTACCCCGCCCATCCCGGCCGTTCGTCCCGGATGTCGGCTCCGTTGATCGATACCGCCCACAGCCGCGGCATCGCCCGCTTCAAGAGCGGCCGCACCTCCCGACTGCTGTCCACCCGCAGCCAGTGGCACAGATTGAACATCACCCCCACGTTTGGTCGATCCACCTTCTCCGCCACGCGCACCGAATCCTCGATCCGCTCCACCCACGAACCCTGGTGAGGATAAAGGAGCAACTGCGCGTCCGTGTCAGCCGCCATAGCGGACATCTCCCGCAGAATCCCCACCGCGACCTCATCAAATTGGGGATCCGACGCTGGTCGCCCATTGACCAGCAGGTCGAACTGAACGCCGCGCCCCTTCACCAGGCCCAGCACCTCCTTGAAGCGTGCGTCGTACGCCGGCTTGGTGCCCCCGATGTCGACGGTCATGGTGATTTGGTACAGACGAAGCCCCAAGCGATCCAGCGACGCCAGGCGCTCCGCCACCCGGTCCAACCAAATGTGACCCACGCCATCATAACCCAATTCCTTCAGCATCGTCGCCTGTTCGTCGAACGAGCGCTTCTTGGCGTCGTGCCAATCGATGCAAAAAGGGAAGAACGGATCGTGCGTCGCACTCCACACCGATAATCCTCCGATACCCCCCGGACCCAAGCCGAGCAGTCCACAGCTCAGGATCGTCATCAACCTCGACCTCAGCGTAGGCTTCATGGCCCGAGTCTGTCTGGCTTGGCCCTTCGCGCAGCTTCGAAGTGGCCGAAAACTTTTCGTCACTTTTCCTGTAAGGATTTCGCCTCAACTCGCGTTATCCGGGCATCGGATGAACTCCCCGGAACCTCACTCCTGACGCCACCCTCAACATCACCCCCCAAGCCACCCATGCGTCGCCCCAGGCTTAAGCCCCGTTTCCTTGCCCAATCCGCCTGCTACCACTGTCTCTCCAGGGTCGTGGAAGGCCGTTTTGCCCTTGGCGAACCCGAGAAGGACCACCTTCTGCGGCTGATTTATGACCATGCGTTCTTTTGCGGACTTCGCGTGCTCACCTGCTGCGTCATGTCGAATCACTTCCATCTTCTGGTCGAGGTTCCAACTCCTCCGGAACACCTGCCCAACGCTTACGAAGTGCTGCATCGCTACGGCGTGGTGGCTCAACCAACCGATCTGCAGAAGGCTCGTTCCCAGCTTGAGGAGCTCCAACGCATTGGAGACAGGCTGGGGGTTCAAGCTTTTCTCGATCGATTCACCCGGCGCATGTGGGATCTCAGTGCCTTCATGAAATTGCTGAAACAACGGTTTACCCAATGGCATAACGCCCGGAGCGGCCGGCGGGGAACCCTATGGGAGGAACGTTACAAAAGCGTTCTCGTCGAGTCTCGCGGCCCCGCCCTCCGCGCCATGGCCGCCTACATCGACCTCAACCCCGTTCGCGCTCAACTCGTTCACGATCCGGCCGCCTATCGATGGAGTGGCTACGGTCTCGCTCACCTGGGACATGAACCCTCTCTCGACGGCCTCTTCCATTTGGCCCGCGCCGCCGGTCGCCCCCGCCTGCGCTCCGCCGAAAAGGCCCTCGAACTCTATCGCGAATTCCTCCGTCCGTGTCTGCCAGGCAACCCCGCGCCGGCAACCCCCAACCCCTCCGCCCACCCATCGCCCACGTCGGACGCCCGCGATCAAGTGCTTCGCCGCCTCCAGGAACGCGAACGAGTCTCGCTCCACGATTACCTTCAATGCCGCGTTCGATATTTCACCGATGGCATGGTGCTCGGCAGTCGCGAATTCGTGGAATCGGTGTTCAGGGCGGCTCCCGATCGTTTCGGTGCGCGTCGACAAACCGGGGCGCGGCGCATGCGTGGCCTCGCGGATCTCGGGCTCTTCACGGCCCGCGACTTGCGATTGCGGGTCTTCGAATGACCCGCAGCCGACACACCGGCGTGGGAAGGCGTTGTCCTCCCCACGCCGCGAAACCCGTCAACCGGAGAATCCGAAGCGAAACCGCTCCTCCTCCGTCGAGATGCCCAGCGACTGGCATAAATGCCGCGCAGCCAGCATTTGCGCCGCGGACCTGAGCATCCGGTTGAACTCCACCTCCGACAACGGCGTTCCCTCATGCTGAATTCCAATCACCCGGAAACCGCGCTCCAACAATTCCATGAGGAACTCCGTAGCGCCTACCGGATCATCGGTCAGATGATGGCTCGTGTGCGCGTGCCTGCGGAACTGCACGCTGTACTCGATCTTGTATTTGGCGATCATGGAACGGGTCATGGCCTCGCTTCCACCGTCCTCTCATGACCGCGATAGTCAATGAGCCTGGGACGAATTCATCGCCTCACTCACCGCTCCGCCGCCCGCGCCGCCAAAAACCGTTTCCACAATCCGGCTTCCACATACACCTCCACAAAAAATCTCGGTCGCAGTTCGAACATGCCCACCTGCAACCAGGCTCGATTCGATCGCTCCTCCAAGCCGGCCTTCAACGCCACCGCGGACACAATGACCGGCGACCACGGATTCTCAGGCACTCGGTCCCACCACCCGGCCCGTTCATAGTGGCGCCAATACCATGGAAGCGGCCAATACCCGCTCCCGGGTGCCATCACCTGGATCGCCATCTGCCTTCCTTCGCCGCTCACCCGGGTGATCGCCTCCACTTGTTCCAGCAAGTTCACCACGTCTCCCGCCGTGTGCCCGTACACCAGGGGATTGCGGTAATCGGCCGCAAACTCCCCGTTCGCCCGCCCGGACTGGACGGCGAGATGCCCAGCACCGACGAGCCCTACTGCCACCAAAACAACCCGAACCCAGAGTCGCGAGCTCAGCGTGACCCAGTACCAGGCTCCCACTCCCGCCAGCAGAATGTACCCGTGGTAAAAGCCCAGCAGGCACCAGGGCGTCTTGTACGGAATCACCGCGTAGGCCAGAGATAAGAGGAGCGAGTACCCCAACAGAAACCATCCCACTCGGTGCTGCTCTGGGTTCAATCGTCTCGACACCACCACCGCCAACCCTCCCGTCACCGCCAATCCCAGAATCCATGCCTCCGTCCAGACCGGCCCCCCCCGCAGGTGAAACCAACCCAAACGCTGCCAATAAAAAGTCCACGGATGAATATGGGGCGACGCCCCACCGGCTCGCTCCAACCAAATGAGGTAGGTCCGTAACGCATCCCATGGACCCGAGGCATTCGTGAAAAACGAGGTGAACAGCATCAGCCACACCGCTCCGCCACATCCTGCCGCCGCCACCCAATGGCCCCTCGGTACGGCGCGCAGCAATCCCCCGGCTGAACTCACCAGCACCGAAAGGCCGACCCTGCCCCCTCCCTGTTCCCGGCGGACCCCAGCCCAAACCGAGATCAGCCACGCCGGAAGAGCGGCGGCGACGGCGAACACGAAGGTCTCTTTGGTCGCGTACATCAACGCCAACCCCGCGCCCGCCAGCCCGGCCCAAAAAAAAGACGGACGACGCGAGTACCGCCAAAGCGCCGCCAGGGTCAGTGCGGTAAAGAAGACCAGCGGAACCTCGTGAATGTAATACCGGCTGTAGTAGACGAAGGCAGGCGAGACCGCTGTCCACAAGGCGGCCCCGAGGATCACCCCCCAACCCAGACCATCCACCGCCAGCAACAGGACCAGCAACAAGGCGATGCCGAACACGAGCGCGACCGACCGCATGGCGACTCCATCGGGCGGTCGCCCCGTCCACCAGGCGGCGAGCGCCATGACGGGAAGCGAGCCGTAGTAAAGGGCCGGTCCGTGATACTCTTCCGGATCGTAGCGGAACTCGCCACGATCCCAGAGCTGCCAGACTTTGAAGGCGTTGATGGCCTCGTCGTTGTGCAATGGCCGCTGCCCCAGGGCGCCGCAGCGCAGAAACAGCGCCGCGGCGAGCACCAACAGGAACCCCGCAACGGCCAGGCGCTTCATTGCGCCGGAACGCCGTACACTTCGATCTCCTGCCAGCAGTTCAGCGCCGTCAAACTGGTTCCCTTGCTGAAGCCGCGCAAATACCGGGCCTTGGTCCCTTTGGCATCGATCACCTTCCCGTACTTCGTTTCGAAATACTCCTTGTCCGTGCCAGGTCCCTTCTTCGATGAATCGTCGAAGTCGTTGTTGTACAGTGTTCGCACGTTCTGGGTGAACTCTGCGTCATCCGCCACCTGCAAAATCACATCGCGCGTGATCTGGATGTACCGGTGATCATGCCACAGCGCCACGGCATAAATCGTATGCGAGGCCCCGAGATCCACCTGCACCCACTGGCTGCCGCTACGCATTTCGATCGCATCCGAATCGAATGCCTCCTTTTTGCCGTCGGTCACCTGGCTCAACTCGCCCGTGAATGGCTTCACACTGCTCGTCACGGTCTTGCCCAAGGCCACGTTCTTCACCCCCTCGGGAGCCAGGAAGGGTGCCGGATCTTCCTTCGGCGGCGGATCAATGTTGGGACCCGATGGCAAATCCTCCGGGGTGCCGCGCAGGGTCGGCTCTGGAAACTTGATCGGCAACGGTTTGAGCGCTTTGTCATCGGCCGCCGACACACGGCTCGAGGCGAGGCTCAGCACGAATACGGCGGCGGCCACGCCCATCCCCAGGGTCAATCGGAGGGAAACAGGGAGGGTTTGATTCATAGTCGAATGTCTCTGCTTTCGGTTCACGATACTCGTCTGACGTTCGGAACGTCGTTAAGCTTCAATTCCAGCCGAGGAACAGGCGCGCCACAAGTCGCTTGTGTCGGGATTCATCGCCCCCCACCCCGCCCTCCCCAACCCCAAAAACGTCCCGGATCTCCCCATGCCTAGGTCCCCGGTGCCTCCCACCACCGCGGCGGTCTCCACCGTCAACCGCCTTGCGGCCTGGATCCTCAGCATCGGCCTGACCGTCTCGCTCACCCCCTGCCTCGCCGATGCGCCCCCCCCGTCTTCGTCCCCCGCCGATCACGTTACCGCGTTGCTCGGACCCCTGGGCGACTGGGCTCCCGCCCTCTTCGTGGCGCTTTTTGTCGTCGTTTCGGTGCTCTGTCTGCCGGTCGTCTTTCTCAATCTCGCCGCCGGAGCGCTGTTCGGAGTGCCTCAGGGTTTGCTCTACGCCTGGATCGGGGCGCAGATCGGGGCAACCCTCGCCTTTCACCTCAGCCGAACGTTCGCCCATCAGCGCATAGCCCGAATCCTCGCCCGCCGCCCAATGCTGGCGGCCGTGCGCGAGGCCGTCTCCACCGAAGGTTGGAAAGTGGTCCTCCTGCTGCGCCTGGCTCCAGGCTCTCCCTTTTTCCTGCTGAACTACCTCTTCGGCCTGACCCAAATCCGATTCCGAGACTACTTCTGGGCCACGGCCATTAGCATCCTCCCGGGTACCCTGTTCTTCGTCTACCTGGGATCTCTCGGCCAAAAAGCAGCCGCCGGTGATCTCCAATCCTTCTGGGACTGGGTCCTCCACGCCATCGGCCTGGTTGCGCTCTTCACCGCCTTTTTCCTCGTCGGCCGACGGGCCAAAGCCATCCTGCGCTCGCAACGGGTGATCGGAAAGGAGTCCGTACGCGAAAAAAGAAACCACTGAAGACCAGCTCGCATCGCTTCCCCGTTCCCCACTCTCACCGTCCGCGCGAGTACGCGATATAATACAGGACCGGCACCGCCATGCGGCTGATCAGCAGTGAGGCCACTTCTCCCGCCATCAGGGCAATCGCCAGTCCCTGGAAGATGGGATCAAACAGGATCACACCAGCCCCCACGACCACCGCCATCGCGGTCAATAGCATCGGCCGAAATCGCACCGCGCCGGCATCCACGACTGCCTGCCCCAGCGACATACCCTCCCGCAATCGTTGCTCGATGAAATCCACCAGGATGATCGAGTTGCGCACCACGATGCCCGCCCCCGCCATAAATCCGATCATCGATGTCGCGGTGAAGAAGGCGCTGAGCAGTCCGTGAGCCGGCAGGATCCCCACCAGCGAAAACGGAATCGCCGCCATGACGATCAAGGGCGTCAAGAAGGACCGAAACCAACCCACCATCAACACGTAAATCAGAACCAGCACCGCCCCAAACGCCATCCCAAGGTCACGAAACACTTCGATCGTGATGTGCCATTCGCCGTCCCATTTCATCGACGGCTTCGTGTCCGTGAAGGGCATGCCGGCGTTGTGAATTTCCAACCCCGTCCCGGTGCCGCCGAACCGCGACAGGTCCAGGGCTTTCAAAGCCTGGTTCATCTTGAAGATGGCATAAACCGGACTTTCGATCTCACCCGCAACATCGCCGATCACGTAGGTCACCGGCAGCAGGTTCTTGTGATAAATGCTCTTCTCGGATGTCGTGTGCTCGATCGTCACCAACTCGCGCAACGGCACCAGCGGCGCCATCCCCGACCCGGGTTCCGGAAGCGCGTTGGCATCCCCGGACCGCACCCGCAACGACAACAATTCCTCCGGCCGCGATCGCATCGACCGCGGCACTTCCACCACCAGATTCACGTCCTCCTTCTCGCGCGGAATATGCAGCAGGTCCACTGATAGTCCGTCCACCGCCACACGCAGCGTTTGAGCGATGGTCTCCGCACTGATCCCGCTCAGTGCCGCCTTTTCCTTGTCCACCACAAATCGAGCCTTCGGTTGGTCGGCTTCCACATACCAGTCCACGTCCACGACCCCCGTGGTCTCCTTGAAGATCCGGCGCACTTCACCCGCCAGCGCGTGACGACTCGCCTCGTCGGGTCCGTAGATCTCCGCCACCAGCGTTTGCAGCACCGGTGGTCCGGGCGGCACTTCGGCCACCGCCACCCGCGCGCCAAATCGTTCCGCAACGGCCGCCACCCGGGGACGCACCCGTTTGGCGATGTCGTGGCTCTGCGCCTTCCGCTCGTGCTTCGGCAGCAGGTTCACCTGCAGATCCGCCACCTGCGCGCCGCGCCGCATGAAATAGTGTCGGACCAGTCCGTTGAAATTGAACGGCGCGGCCGTGCCCACGTAAATCTGGTAATCCGTCACCTCCGGCTCGTCCCGGATCGCCGCGGCAATCTCCCGCGCCGCTTGGGCTGTCCGCTCCAAGGCGCTGCCCTCCGGCATGTTCAGGATGATCTGAAATTCCGATTTGTTGTCGAAGGGCAGCATCTTGACCTTCACCCAACCGATACCCACCGTGGCCATCGCCGCCAACAACAGCAGCGCATTGAACCCAAGGAATGCCCACCGCCAGCGCGCCTCCCGGATCATCGGCACCATGACCCGGCAATACAGCCGGGTGAAGAAATCACCTTGATACCCGCTGGTGTCGATTTCAGTCCCCCGCCCCCCAGTTCCAGCAACTCCCAATTCCGGCCCGGGCCCATGCGAAGTCCCGTGCGCCCGCAATCGATCCTCTCCCTTCATCCATCGCAGCATTCGAATCGACGCCCAGGGGGTCACCAGAAAGGCGATCAGCAACGACCAGAACATCGCCGCACTCGCGCCGATCGGAATCGGACGCATATACGGCCCCATCAGCCCCCCCACAAATGCCATCGGCACGACGGCGAAGATCACCGCAAAGGTCGCCAAGATGGTTGGATTGCCCACTTCTCCCACCGCACCCACTGCAATCTCCGTCCAGCCCCGCTCCCGATTCTGCGGAAGATGAAAATGCCGAACAATGTTCTCCACCACCACGATCGCGTCATCCACCAGGATGCCGATGCTGAAGATCAGCGCGAATAGCGTGATGCGGTTGAGCGTGAAGCCGTACAGGTAGAAGACCAGCAAGGTCAGGGCCAACGTTGCCGGGATGGCCACCGCCACAATCCCCGACTCCCGCCAACCCAGCGTCAGCCAGATCAATATCGAGACGCTGACGACGGCGATTCCCATGTGCAGCAATAGCTCGTTTGATTTCTCCGCGGCCGTCGCCCCGTAATGCCGCGTCACCGAAACCTCAACGTCCGCCGGAATCTCGCGTCCCTTGAGGTGTTCCACCTTCCGCAAAACCTCGTTCGCCACCGAAATTGCGTTCGCCCCCGGGCGCTTCGCCACGGTCAGCGTCACCGCCGGCTCCTCCGCCCGCGACCCGCCAGCCCCAGCCGGTCCCTGATGCGCCGCACCGCGCCCAAAAAAGACGTAGTTCGAGGGTTCCGCGGCCCCATCCACAATATCGGCCACCTCGCCCAAATACACCGGACGCCCGCCGAATACACCCACCACCACCGAACGCACATCCTCGGCGGAGTGCAGGAATCCGCCGGTCTCGACCACGACTTCCTGATTGCCTGTCGTCAAACCACCCGCCCGCGATTGCCGGTTCGCCTGCTGCAGCATCGGGATGATTCCCACCGGACTCAGGTGGCGCGACGCCAGCCGCGCGGGATCCAGCAGGACTCTCAACTGGCGCTTCGCCCCACCCGTGACCTGGGTCTCCGCCACCAGCGGCACCTGTTTCACCGCGTCATCCACCTGCATCACCAAGCGACGCAACATCAGGTGGTCGTGCCGTGGACTGTGAAACGTCAGCGCGAGAATGGGAACATCGTCGATCGACTTGGGTTTCACGAGTGGCGTGCTCACGCCGTGGGGAATGCGGTCAAAGTTGGACGCCAGCTTCTGATTGAGTTTGACGAGGCTCTCCTCAATGCCTTCCCCCACCTTGAATCGAACGATCACCAGGGACTCACCCTCCCGCGAAGTGGAATACACATACTCCACTCCAGGGATCTCCCAGAGGAGCTTCTCCATCGGACGCGTGGCGCGTTCCTCCACCTCCTTGGCCGAGAAACCCGGCATCGCGACCAGAACGTCGACCATCGGCACCTTGATCTGCGGCTCCTCTTCCCGCGGGAGCATCACCACTGCGAAGGCTCCGAGCAGCACCGACGCCACGATGATCAGGGGCGTCAATTTCGAGTTGATGAACGCCTGGGCCACCCGCCCAGCCAGCCCCAGCCCAGCCGTCTCATGTTGCGGTGTCGACATGGTCTCCGAATCCGTTTCTCGCTTCATTCACAAGTGTCCCACCCTCCCCGTCCGCAGGGGCATCCTCCGCAAACGCCGGCCCCGCCCCCCTTCCCGAATCCCGGGCTCCGTTACGGCTGCTTCACCACCACCTTCTGCCCATCCACCAAACCCTTCGCCCCCTCGATCACCACCTTCTCCCCCGGGTCCACTCCCGACAAAATCTCCACCTCCGCCCCCAATCGCTTGCCAGTTCTCACCAAACGCAACTGAGCCCGTTCCTGGTTCACCGCGAAGACCTGCTCCAACTGCCCTCTCACCACCACCGCGTTCGTCGGAACCGTGAGCACCGTCGACTCGCCCGAGGGAATTCCCACCCGCCCGAACAACCCGGCGCGCGCGCCCGATTTGGCAGGAAGATCCAGCCGCACCCGAAAGGTGCGGCTCGCCGGATCTGCCGAGGGCTCAATCTCGCTCACCACGCCTTCCACCGGTTGGTCCACCGAAGCCATAACCACCCGCAGGCGATCTCCCATCCGAATCTGCTCCACCAAGGTCACTGGAATGTCCGCTTCGAAACGCAGGGAACCCGGATCCTCCATCTCGAAAATGGGCCGCCCTGGCGCCGCCAGGCTTCCCTCATCGGCCAGTTTGCGGGTGATCACGCCGGAGAATGGCGCCGTCACCTTGGCATAACCCATCAGGGTCTCGGCCTCGTTCACGGTCGCCTTCGCCACACTCTGCCGCGACTCCACCGCGTCGAACTCGGCCTGGGTCACCGCACCCTGCGCCAACAAGGTCTTGATGCGTGCCATCTCGCGATCCGCCTGTTGCATCACCGCGCGGGCCTGCTCCACCCGCGCTTTCATCTCCTGAAGGTCCAATTCCGCCAATACCGCGCCGGCTTCCACGGCGGCCCCCGGCGCCGCCAGCAACCGTGCAATCCGGCCGCTGACTTTCGCCTCGATCGCTGCCCGCGTCCGCGCCCGCACGGTCCCCACGACCTCATCCAAGGCCCGGTGCACCCCTGTTGCGGCGGCCTGCACCTGGACCTGGACCGCCGGCAACTCATCCGCCGGGGCTTTCGATTTCGGCGCCTCGTGGCACCCCGCCGCCACCAAGCCCGCCGCCACCGCCATACAGGGTATCCACAATCGATGCTTCATCGTCGTCATCCTTCGCTTGCCGATTGGCTTGATGCTGATTTCCGCTCCAGGAGAAGAAAGAACCCCACCGCAACGACTGCCAGCCCGCCCATCCATGCCCAATCCGGCAGCGAGATCACCTCGGGCAATCGCTTCTTCCCCATCGCCCAAACCGTTTCGATATGGTCCCGCACCCAGGGATAGGTCAGTCCGTAGAGCATGCCTCCCACCAGCATTCCCAGAACTCCAACCAGGGCGTCCACCGCCCCGGTCGCCACCGCGGCGATTCCAGTTCCCGGACAATAACCATAAAGCACCATGCCGATCCCAAAGAGCAGTCCCCCCGCGATCACCGCCAATAGGTTCGCCGGCTTGATGTGGTAGGCCGCCAGATCGGCTCCGTGCAGCACCAGGACCCCGGCGCCCCCCACCACAATCGCCGTCAGCATCACCTTCATCACCGTGAAATCCCGGAGCCGAAACTGGTTCACAATCACATCGTAGCGGGTCACCGCTCCTCGATGCAGCAGCGCCCCGAAAATCATCCCCATCGGGATCGCCCACCCAACCAACGCGTCGCCAGTGATAGGAAGTTTCATAGTCTGCGACTCGGATTCACTTGCCGGTGCGGCCAAACAAAGCCAGGGCCGTCGCGACGCCGCTCGCAAACAGCGATAGAAAGAAGACCCAACTGCTCAGCGCCAATTGCAGCGTGCCGCTGATCCCGTGCCCGCTCGTGCAGCCCCCCGCCAGGCGCGCCCCGTAAAGCACCACCACCCCACCAAGAAATGCCGCCGCCAATCGAACCCAGGCTCGGCCCCCAAATCTCGACCGCCACACCGGCGGGACCACCTGCCACCGAAACGCGCGCCCCCAGATTACACTGGCCAGGGCCCCAAGAAATGTCCCCAGGACGAATACGGTCGGGTAATCCAACTTCAACGGCGTCTTCTTCCAGTAGGCATTCGATGCCACTGCCTCCGCTCCAAGAAGTGGAGTCAAACAGGCCCCGGAAGCCGCCGAAACCGTCGTGGAAATCCCAATCGGTTGGTTCATCACCGCGAAGGCCACCCAACTCAGCACGCCTATGCCCGCTCCCACCCAATAGGGACGCCAGGTCGCATTCATGGATTCCTTTCTGCACGGCCGCGAGAGGCCGACTCCCCCGCCACGCCGGTCGTCGTCGACCCGCCACCCGCGGTCTCCAGGCTTGGCTTGGCGGGAGGCAGCAGGCATGCCGGCCCGCAGAAACCCGGGGAGTTGCGGTGGGAACGCGACGCCATCACCGCCGCCACCGCCATCGCCATCGCCAGGACCAGGAATCCAACCTTCGGAGTATTCATCGTAGCAAAGTGTTCCGGATCATCGACCACTCAACGCCAGCAAGAGCCCCATCACCCCGCCATACAGCGCCCCGCGCCACCAGGTGGAGGTCAGGGGACACGTCCCTCCGGTACAGGCGCCGGTCATGCCCAGCAGAGCCCCAACCGCCGCCGCAATCGCCACCGTCAGAACTACCCGCAGCATGACCCGCCTTTCCCGCCCACGCCAAGCCGGCGCAAAATGTTCTCGGCCGGACAAAATCCGGTGAACGCCGACTGGATCAGGTTCATCCCGACGAACACCGCCAGGAGCAACCACGCCTCGTGAACCCAGTGCGCCAGCGCCACGCTGGTCAGCACCATGGTCCCCGCCAAAATTCGAATCGCGTTTTCAATTTTCATGGGTCCGCACTCGTAGCCCGGGACGCGTCGAAAGCCAATCCGCGAGGGGGGAAATGGCGAACCGGCCAGGGTTCGCAGCGTTTTCCTGTTTGCATTTCCGACTCCCGCGACGCACCGTCGCAGCTACTGTTATATGAGTATACACTCATATATGGACTGTCAACGCCGTTTTGTGCTAGGATGGCTGTGCATGAATCGCAAACGGCTCTCGGATCAGGCCCTCGAACTCATCGCCGCTCGATTCCGAGTCCTCGGCGAACCCATGCGCCTCCGCCTGCTCATCGCCCTCGAGGACGGCGAACGCAACGTCACTCAACTCGTCGATGCCACCCAGGCCACCCAGGCCAACGTCTCGCGCCACCTCCAAACCCTCACCGAGGCGGGTATCCTCGGCCGCCGCAAGGAAGGGCTCAATGTCTTCTACTACATCTCGGATCCCAGCATCTTCGAACTCTGCGAAGGGGTCTGCGGCAGCCTGCAGAAGCGCTTCGGCGACCAGGCCCGCGCTTTCGGCCTTCGCGCCTGAACGACCATGACCCCCCCGCCACACCACCGCCGCGGCCAACCCCGCCCCACTGAAGGTTCCCCATTTCAACAGCTCCGCCCAAGCATTCTCCCCTCCCACGCCGCGCTCTCCCTCGTCCTCGCCGGCTCACTCCTTCTCGGATGCGACGTCTCCTCGCCGCCACCCACATCCGCCGCCACCGTCGCCGCACCCGTCGCTCCTTCGCCCGCGCCCAGCACTGATCCCAGGGAGACAGGCAAGCAGATCGTTGCCCAGGCGTTTTCCGTTCTCAGTTCCAACCTGATGACGGCCATCGGACGCTCCGGCCCCAGCAATGCCCTCGAGTTCTGCTCGGTCAATGTCGCTCCCATCGTTGCCACGGTGGCCAATGCCCGCGGCGCCGAGATCCGACGCGCCAGCCATAAGGCACGGAATCCCGCCAACCAGGCCTCCGCCGCCGAGTTGGAGTGGATTCGGAACTACCAATCCCAACTGGCCGTCACCACCAATCTTGTACCGCTCGTCGTGACCAATGCCGCCGGGCGCGCCGAATTCGTCGCTCCCATCATCCTGGGCAACCCGCTCTGCCTCCAGTGCCACGGTCAACCGGGTTCTGATATCCATCCGGCCACTTTGGCGGTGATCGACCGACTCTACCCCAGCGACGCCGCGCGGGGCTTCAAACTCGGCGACCTTCGCGGCCTGTGGCGGGTGACGCTTCCCGCCCCGTGACAGCCGCCCTCCCACCAGGACGCGGCGCGGCCTGGGTCTGGGCTCAGAGTGTGCTCATGGCCGCCCAACTGGCCGCCGGACCGCTCCTTCCCGCCACCTGGCACTCCCCCGGCAGCCTCGTTGCGGGCGGCGTCCTCTTCGCACTCGGCGGAATCATCGGTGTCGCCGGCGTGGTTCAGCTCGGCCGAAATCGCACACCATTTCCTCGTCCGCGACCCGGCTCCGTCCTGGTGCGTCGCGGTGTGTATCGCTGGTGCCGACATCCTCTCTACGTGAGCGTGCTCCTCGCCAGCGGCGGTTGGGCCCTCCTTTTCCAAAGTGCGGCGTCGCTCGGCTTGGCCGCTGTCCTCATCCCCTTCTTCATCGCCAAGGCCCGCCGCGAGGAGGTCTGGCTACGTGCGACGTTTCCCGACTATGCCGACTACTCCCGGCAGGTCGGTCCCTTCTTCCCGCGCCTCCGCCGATAGACCGACCGCATTGGCGCCCCAAATGGATCGAAGGCAGGGCTTGCCCGACGCTGCCGTCGGTCATTACCGTGCTTACATCCCAGGTGCAGCATGTCTTATCCGGTCGCCCACCCCATTCCATGAACCGGTTCGTACCCTTCCACGCCGTCGTCCTCGTGGCTATCGCCATCGCCCGCTTTGCGCCGGCCGCAAGCGCGGCTGAGCCGCCGCCTACCAACAGCGCTCCCCTTCGAGTCAGCTACCACCGCCAAGTTAGCCCCATCCTGCAAGCGCAGTGCGCCGGATGCCATCAGCCGGCCAAGGCAAAGGGCGGCTTCATCCTCACGGACCACGCGCGTCTGCTGGTCGCCGGCGAAAGCGGCAAACCGCCCATCAACACGAACCAGGTCGCCGCCAGCCATCTCCTCGAACAGATCCGGCCGACGGATGGCAAGGCGGAGATGCCACCGGGCAAGCCCCCGCTCGCCGAGACCGATATCCACCTCATTGAGCGCTGGATCGCGGAAGGTGCCGTCGATGACACCCCGCCAAACGCCCGCCCCGTCTACGACCTGCATCATCCACCCCGGTATTCCCGCCCGCCCGCCATCACTTCCATCGATTTCTCGCCCGACGGCGCATGGCTGGCCGTCGCCGGTCATCACGAGATCCTGCTTCATCACAGCGACGGCTCCGGTCTCGCCGCCCGCCTCATCGGCCTTTCGGAACGCATTCAATCCGTGCGCTTCTCACCCGATGGCAAATTTCTCGCCGCAGCCGGCGGCCAACCGGCACGTCTGGGCGAAATCCAGATTTGGGATGTCGAAAAACGTGAACTCAAGACGTCCGTCACCGTCGGGCATGACACCGTTTACGGCGTGAGTTGGTCGCCCGATGGCCGGTGGATCGCCTTCGGTTGCCCCGACAAAACGGTCCGAGCCATCGAAGCCGCTTCCGGAAAACAAATCCTGCACCAAATGGCTCACGAAGACTGGGTCCTCGACACGGTCTTCTCTTCCAACGGCACCCACGTCATCTCGGTCGGCCGCGATATGACCGCCAAGCTCACGGAGGTCGCCACGCAACGCTTTATCGACAACATCACTTCGATCACTCCGGGAGCCCTGCGTGGGGGGCTGCTCGGCGTCGCCCGCCACCCGTCCCGCGACGAAATCCTGGTCGGCGGCTCCGACGGCCAACCCCAAGTTTTCCAAGTGTTCCGACAGGCCGCCCGCAAAATCGGGGACAATGCCACCCTGCTTCGCCGATTCCCCGAGATGGAGGGTCGCGTTTTTGGGGTCGATTACAGCCCGGACGGTAACCTCGTCGCTGCCTGCGCCAGCCTCGACAGCCGGGGCGGCGTCAACCTCTACGCCGCCAAGTTTGATCCCGTGATTCCCGACGCCCTCCTCAAGGCGTACCAAAAAACCAGTGGCGAATACTCAGCTGAGGAACGCGAAGCCATCCAACGTTTCACCACCGCCGACGTCCGACTCCTGCATCAGCTCAAAATCGGAACAGCTCCCGTCTACGCCATCCGCTTCAGCCCTGATGGACGCCGTGTCGCAGCCGGCACCGGCGCCGGCAATATCCTCATGATCGGCGTCGAGTCCGGTGTCATCGAAATGGTTTTTGCCGCGGCGCCTCTCGAGGACGATCCCTCCAACCCCACGAGTCCTCCCCTCTCCCCACCAGCGCCCACTCTTGCGGGCAAAGCCGCTCCCTCCACCGAGGAAGTTCCCCCTGCCAACGCCGTCACCCGCCTCGCCGTCGTCCCCGATCGCGTCCGTTTCACCAGCCGTAACGAGCGCATTCAACTCCTCGTCACCGCCAGCAACGACGCGGGTGAGTCCTTCGATGTCACCCGCCACTCCCAGTACACCCGGCCGTCCGATGCCACGGTCGAAATCGCGGTCTCCGCGCACGGCCTGCTGACCCTTCACCCGACCGCGGCACCGGGCGCGCTTCCGAACTCAGCCCAGCCGGTGCCATCGCTCGGCATCACTTTCGGTGGGAAAACCGTCGAGGTCCCACTGGAGGTCGACCTGTCTCATTCCACCTTCGACGCCGACTTCGTCCGCGACGTCAATCCAGTCCTCAGCAAACTGGGATGCAGCGCCGGGACCTGCCACGGCTCCCGGGAAGGCAAGGCCGGCTTCAAGATGTCGCTCCGCGGCTATGACCCGGTCTTCGATGTCCGCGGTCTCACCGATGACCTCGCCGCCCGCCGCGTTAACCTCGCCTCGCCGGATGAAAGTCTGATGCTGCTCAAAGCCACCGGCGCGGTCCCCCACGAAGGCGGACAGCGGACCCCTCCCGGCTCGGATCATTACCAGATTCTTCGGCAATGGATCGCCGACGGCGCCCGCCTTGACCTCAATTCGCCCAAAGTCGCCGGCATCACCCTCATGCCCCAGAATCCTGTCGTCCAGAAAGTGGGATCCCGACAGCAGATCCGCGTCGTGGCGACCTACACCGACGGCACGACGCGCGATGTCACCACCGACGCCTTCGTCGAGAGCGGCAACGCCGATGTCGCCACTGCGGATGCCGCCGGTCTCATTACCACGCTGCGCCGCGGTGAAGCCCCGATTCTCGCCCGTTACGAAGGCAGCTACGCCGCCACCACCGTCACCGTCATGGGCGATCGGTCCGGTTTCGCCTGGTCGGACCCTCCCGCCAACAACCGCATCGATGAACTGGTGGCGGCAAAGTGGCGCCGACTCAAAATCCTGCCCAGCGACCTTTGCAGCGATGCCGATTTCATCCGGCGCGTGTCGCTCGACCTCACCGGTCTTCCTCCCACTGCGCAGGAGGTTCGCGAGTTCCTGGGCAACCCGCGCGATCGTCGCAGTAAACGTGACGCCCTCGTCGAGAAGCTCCTCAACAGCCAGGATTACGTCGATCATTGGGCCAATAAGTGGGCCGATCTTCTCCAGGTAAACCGCAAGTTCCTGGGTGAGGAAGGCGCCAAACTCTTTCGCGAATGGATCCGTCGCGAAATCGCCGCCAACACGCCCTACGATCAATTCGTCCGCCGACTTCTCGAAGCCACCGGTTCCAACAAGGACAACCCGCCAGCGTCCTACTGGAAGATCCTTCGCGAACCCACCGAGGCGATGGAAACCACCACCCACCTCTTCCTCGCCACCCGTTTCAATTGCAACAAGTGCCACGACCACCCGTTCGAACGCTGGACCCAGGACCAATACTATCATCTCGCCCAGTTCTTCGCCCAGGTCCGCCTCTCCAAGGATGATGCCAGTGGCGATCGCCGTATCGGTGGCAGCGCCGTCGAAGGATCCAAACCGCTCTTCGAAATCGTCGCCGACCAACCCGAGGGCGGCGTCAAACACGATCGCACCGGCAAAATCGTCACGGCGTCATTCCCCTTCACCGCGGCCACCAATCATTTCACCACTCCGACCACCGCCACCAACGCTCCTCGACGAGCGCAGCTGGCCGCCTGGCTCACCTCCACGGACAACCGCTACTTCGCCTCCAGCTACGTCAACCGCCTCTGGGGCTACCTTCTCGGCGTCGGACTCGTCGAACCCCTGGACGATATCCGCGCCGGCAATCCGCCGACGAACCCGGAACTGCTCGAGCACCTCACCCGTGAGTTCGTTGAAAGCGGCTTCAATACCCGGCATATCCTCCGTCAAATCTGCCAATCGCGGGTCTATCAGCTCTCCCTCACCACCCACCGCTGGAATTCCGACGACACCCAGAACTACTCCCACGCCCTGCCGCGACGCCTCCCAGCCGAAGTCCTGCTCGATGCCGTTTACCGCGTCACTGGAACCCTCCCCAGTTTCCCAGGAGCCTCCCCAGGCACCCGCGCCGCCCAACTGGTCGATTCCGCCGTCGATCTGCCCAGCGGATTCCTCGCCAACCTCGGCCGACCTCCCCGCGAAAGTGCCTGCGAATGTGAACGCAGCAACGATATCAAACTCAGCTCCGTCATGGCACTGCTCAGCGGACCCGCCGTTTCCGATGCGGTCCGCGATCCCGAGAATGCCCTCGGACAACTCGCCCGATCCGAATCCGACGACCGCAAACTCGCGGATGAACTCTTCGTCCGCGTCCTCAATCGTCCGGCCTCCGACCTCGAGAAGGCCGCCGTGGTCGAACACGCCGCCGGACTCGAACTCGCCCATACCCGCCTCACCCAGGAACTCGCCAAGGCCGAGGCCGCCTGGGCCCAGCGAAAACCTTCCCTCGACCGGGAACGCAGCGAGGCCATCAACCGTGCCGAGAAGGCTCTCTCCGATTACCTCGCCGAACGGGCTCCCAAAATCGCCGCCGCCCAACGCCACCGCCTCGACCGCATCGCTGATGCCGAAGCAAAAGTCGCCGAACAGGAACCCGCCCTCCGCCGTTTGACCGAGTCCTGGGAGGCGTCCCTCGACGCCAAACGCCGCGGCACCGATTGGGTCGCGCTCGATCCCAAGGACCTCGCTGTCGGTGGCTCCGCGCGCCTGCAAAAGCTCGCGGACGGCTCCGTCCGCTCCGTCGCCAGCGTCGGCGAACTTCCCAACTACACGGTCACGGCCGAGACCCAGCTCACCGGCATCACCGGCTTCAAACTCGAGGTCCTGCCTGACGCCAATCTCCCGGCTTTCGGACCGGGACATAAGGACGGCGACTTTGTTCTCGCCGAAGTGGTGGTCGAGACTGCTCCGCGTACCAATCAGCAAAACTACACCCGTGCCCCCATTGCCCGCGGCGCTGCCGACTCCGCGGCGGAGGGACTGGACGCGGCTCAACTCTTCAACGGGATTCGCGAACAAGGCCGCCGCGATGGCTGGGGCATTGGCAAGGCCACCGGCCGCCCGCACTGGGCTGCTTTTGCCTTCGACAAACCCGTCGGCGACACCAATGGCGTCGCCTTCCGGTTCACCCTCGTCCACTCCTACGAAGCTCCCTACGAAGTTGGCCGCTTTCGCCTCTGGGTCACGACCAGCCCGAATCCCACGGACGAAGGACTGCCAGCGGATCTCCGGCCCATTCTCGACACCCCGGCCCATCGTCGGAACGGCAAGCAAACGGAGCGCCTCCTGCAATTCGTTCGCGCCGCCGACCCCGATGCGCTCCAGCGCGATTTCCATCTCGAACTCGCGCGACAACCTTTGCCCGCCGATCATCGACTCGCCGAACTCGAACGCGACCTCGCGCGCGCCAGCCGTCCCGTCCCCATCGACCCTGCCCTGCTCCAACTCCGCGAGGACGTTCAGGCCAGCTCACGGCAACTCGCCGAGAAGCGGGTGACCGCCACTCAGGACGTTGCCTGGGCGCTCATCAACACGCCCGCGTTCCTCTTCAACCGTTAATCCCAACCCCCAACCCAACCCCAACCATGATCCGGCTCCCCGGTGGCACCTGCTCCGATCTCTGCAATGCGGAGCTCAGAATGTCGCGGCGCGACCTCCTCCGACTCGGAGGTTCCTCGCTGCTCGGACTCTCCCTCGGCCAATGCCTCGGCCTCCGTGCCCGGGCCGAAGGCACTTCCGCCGCCATTGCCGGCGGCCCGGGATGGGGACGCGCCAAAAGCGTCATCCTCGTTTACCTCCAAGGCGGCCCCAGCCATCTCGACCTCTGGGATCCCAAGGACAATGTCCCCGACAAGATCCGAAGCCCGTTCAAGGCCATCCCCACCCAACTGCCGGGTGTCGAATTCACTGAACTCCTCCCCCGCCTCGCCAAGGTCAACGACCGGTTCACCATGATCCGTTCGATGAGCTACACGCCGAACGGACTCTTCAACCACACCGCCGCGATCTACCAGATCATGACCGGCTACACCACCGACAAGGTCTCTCCCTCCGGTCAACTCGAGCCCCCCAACCCAAAGGACTTCCCCAATTTCGGCTCCAATATCGTGCGCTTGAAGCCGCTCGACGAGCCCATGCTCCCGTTCGTCATGCTCCCCCGCCCCCTCCAGGAATCCAATGTCGTCGGCAAAGGCGGCACCGCGGGCTTTCTCGGACGCGCCTTCGACCCCTATTACCTCTATCCCGAAGGCGACGACATGGACATGGCCAAGATGGACCGCATCAAGACCGATGACCTGAAGCTGCCCCAGGACGTCTTTGCGCTACGACTCGAGCGTCGTGCCCGCCTCCGCGACACCCTTAACGCCGCCATGCCCGACATCGAAAAAGCCGTCGGTCAGTACAACCTCGACGAATACTATCAACGGGCGCTCAACCTCATCATCTCCGGCAAGGCGCGCAATGCCTTCGATCTCGGCCAGGAATCCGATGGCACCCGTGATCGCTATGGACGCAATACTTTCGGCCAAAGCTGCCTGCTCGCCCGCCGCCTCGTGGAGGCCGGTACCCGCGTCGTCGAGGTTGTCTGGCCCAAAATCGCCAATTCCGACAACCACTCCTGGGACGTCCACGTCGGCCTCTATGAACGAATGAAGAACCAATCGGCGCCCATGCTGGACCAGGGCTTGAGCGCGCTCTTCGAGGACCTCGACCAACGTGGACTCCTCTCCGAGACCCTGGTGGTCGCCATTGGTGAGTTCGGGCGCAGCCCGGAAAAGGGAGTCAGCACTTCCGGCAATAGCAACAGCCCCGATGGCCGTGACCACTGGCCCTACTGCTACACCTCCGTCATCGGCGGCGCGGGCATCCGGCGGGGCTACGTCCACGGGAAGTCCGACAAAACCGCTTCGAGCCCGTTGGAGGATCCCGTCCATCCCACGGAACTGCTCGCGACGATCTATCACGCCTTCGGCATCGATCCTGCGACCATTGTGTACAACCACCTCAACCAACCGCGCGAACTCGTCAAAGCCGCCCCGGTGCACAAACTCTTCGCCTGACCTGCCCGCCTGAGCCGAGACTTGTAACAATTGTTACAAGTCTCGGCTCAGGCTCATCGGACGGGCCGGGTCGTTCGGTCCCGCAGCCATTTCAGGTCCTGGCTGTTCGCCGCCGGGGTCTCGTGGGCGATCCGCTGCCCCGCGGTGGTGCTCCGTATGGTCCGGGAATCCAGCCATCGATGGGCTTCTGCATGACCGTCGGTGAAGGTCAGAACCCCACCGTTGTTGTGGTGGGTCGCCGGCAGATGAAACCATCGTTCCCCCTGCCCCGGCATCGGCAATATAAAGGCCGGTGTACACAGACTCTGAGGTGTCACGTCCTGGAATAGAAACGTCATCGACGGCTCGGCAATCTGGGCGGTCGTTCGATACGCCACATAGCGCGTCGAAAGCCGCTCGGCCATGGATTCGGTCGGGCCGACATACAGATTCAAGGCATAGCTCCGAATCTGGGGTATCGGCCGCCCGCGCTCCACGATGTAGGTCGTCTTGTCGGACGGACATTTGTACGGCGCCTTGTCGGTGAGGTAAGGGGCGAACGCCGCCAATTTCGGATCCAGCAGGTAGAGCGGATTGGTGAAGGCTGGCCGGAAATTGTGGTAGGCGCCGCCCACCCACAAGGTCGAACGGCCCGGACCCTGCTGGGCGCCATTGGCCACGATACGCTCCTCGTGATCGCCGCCGTAGAGAACCCAGGTGATCGTCAATTGCCGCGCATTGTTGAGGCACTTGATGCGGTGCGCCTGTTGTTTCGCCTTCGCCAATGCCGGAAGTAGGATCGAGGCCAGGATGGCAATAATGGCGATCACCACCAGCAACTCGATCAGGGTGAACGCACCCCGGGATCTCCGGCGGTTGAAAGACGGACGTGTCGCGAAGCAGAGCACCAGAACGGGATTTGAGGCACCCTGCCGTCGGACCCCGCGCACGCCAAGAGGCGTCTGAGGGCACAGTCAAGAGCCGGGGGGCAACCCCAGTGAACCGTCCAACCACCGCCGCGCCCTGCAACGCCCCCGGTCAGCTCACTCCGCAAATAACGCCTCGGCGAACTGCTTGGCATCGAACTCCTGCAAGTCATCGGCCTGTTCGCCGACGCCGATGAACTTCACAGGAATGCCTAGTTCCTTCCGAATCGACACCACCATCCCTCCTTTGCTGGTGCCGTCCAATTTGGTGATGACCAGCCCCGTGAGGGGCACGGCCTTGTGAAACTCACGCGCCTGGTTCAAGGCATTCATGCCCGTCGAGGCGTCGAGCACCAACAACACTTCATGCGGCGCACCGGGAGCCTGCTTCCCGATGACTCGATGCAGCTTCTGCAGCTCCTGCATGAGGTTGTGCTTGGTATGAAGCCGGCCCGCGGTGTCGATGAACAGGTAATCTGCCTGTCGAGCCCGTGCCGCGGTCACGGCATCATGGCCAACGGCCGCGGCATCGGCGCCGTAGGTTCCCGCGATCACCGGCACATCCAGCTTCTGGCCCCAAAGTCTGAGCTGCTCGATCGCCGCCGCGCGGAAGGTATCGCACGCCGCGATGACGCACTTCTCGCCGCGCTCATGAATGTGCCGTGCCAACTTCGCCGTCGTCGTGGTCTTGCCGGTGCCATTGACGCCGACGATCGACACCACGGTCACTCCGGAGGACTCCTTGCGAAGCCCGGGTTGGTTGTCGGCGAAGGCGGATTCCACTTCACGCCGGGCAATGGTCAGCACGTCCTCGCCGCCTCGGCCCTGCGATTCATAGGATTTTTGGACCGCCGCGACGATTTGCCGGGTCATCGTCAAACCGAGATCGGCCGACATGAGTGCTGCCTCGATATCGGAAAGGGAGGACGCCGTGAGCTTCGGCGACAGGGTGACGATGCGACGAATTTCATGGACCAGCTTCTGCTGGGTCTTCTGCAATCCGGCCTTGATCTTGGCAAAGATTCCCATGGGAAAACGAATCAGGATGCGGGACGCGGATGGGACCCGTGCGGGCCCCCCGTTGGCGCCGGCGAGGACGGTCGGTTTCGTTGGTAGTCGAGCAGGGTATCGACGAAGGACATGGGCAGCTTGACGGAACCCATGGTGGGGCGGTTCTTGCTTCGGCCGTGACAGTCCGAGCCGCCGGTCACGAGCAACCCGAGATCGCGCGCAATGGCCTGGTACTTGGCGGTCGCGCCACCCCCGTGTTTCGGGTGAAAGCACTCCAGGCCGTCGAGGCCGAAGTCTTTCAGTTTCGCGATCAGGCTGTCGTCATGATTCAGTCCTGGATGAGCCAGCACGGCGAGGCCGTGGGCGCCATGGATGAGTTCGATCGCTTTGGCTGCCGGCATCTTTTCCTTTGGCACCCAGCCGGGTCGATCCTTCTTCAAGAAGCGTTCGAAAGCCTCGTCGAGACTCCCGCAATGCCCGGCTTGAACCAGGGCGCGGGCAACGTGCGGCCGTCCAGGGGCGTTGCATTTCGCCATTTCAAACACGGCTTCGGCTTCCAACGGAATACCCTGGGACTGCAACCGCGCGACCATTTGCCGGACGCGGTTCTGACGAATGCCCTGCGCCCTCTCCAGTTCGCGCGCGAGAGGCTCGGACGCGGAATCGACGAGGTAACCCAGGATGTGGAGTTCGCGACCGAAAAGCTCCGCGGTGACCTCCGTCCCGGAAATGAATCGAATTCCAGCTTTGGCTGCTTCCGCCTCGACTTCGGCGCAACCCTCGAGGGTGTCATGGTCGGTGAGTGAAATCAGCGCCAGACCATGACCCGAAGCGGCGGCCACCAGGTCCCCCGAAGTATAGGTGCCGTCGGAATACCGGGTGTGCAGGTGAAGATCGGCAAACATCAGTGATGCCTCGGCGCGAGCGTCTCTCAAGCCCCCGCCGCTTCCCGGGCCGGGCGGTTCAATTCGCCCTTGATACGATCCAGGATGCCATTCACGAACTTCCCGCTATCGGCCGTCGAAAACTTGCGTGCGATATCAATCGCTTCGTTGATGGTCACTACCGGTGGAATATCGTCTCGGAACCGCATCTCGTAGACCGCGATGCGCAGAATATTGCGATCCACCGCCGCCAATCGGTGCAGCGACCAATTGATCATGACGCGGCTCAATTCGGCGTCGATTTCGGCCTGTCGCGACAAAGTCCCCTCAATCAAACCGTCCGCAAAGGCACGGATCGCGGCCTCATCGGTGGTCGGCGCCGCCGACACCGACGACTCGGTCGACGGCTGGTCTCCGCGTTCCTCGCGCATGACGCGAAGTTGCTCCACCCAAAAGCCATCGAGTTCCTTCGCGAGGGTCTCCATTGGATTGACCTCGTGCTGGAACAAAAACTGCAACGCCTTTTCGCGCGCGATCCGTCGCAACCGCATGGGCAGACCATGCCGGACCCGGACCCCGCGCGTCAAAGCCGCAGCCGCCGTTTTCCTCGACGGCTCCTCCCCCCCGCGCGCCGATACCCGCGGTTGCGGACAGCGCAGTCGCGGTTCACAATCCACCCATGTCTGTTGTCGAGGACACCAAGACCAGCGGTGTCGATAGGGTGCCGAGCCGTAAACTGCTGGCTGCCGAGCCATTGGACGCGTTGTCGCGCGAGATTCTCGCCGTCAAAAAGCGGCTGAACGCAGTCATTCTCGCGCACAACTACCAGGTTCCGGAGATCCAGGACATCGCGGATTATGTTGGGGATTCCCTGGGTCTTTCGCAGCAGGCGGCCAAGACCAACGCCGATGTCATCGTCTTTTGCGGCGTCCATTTCATGGCGGAGACCGCCAAGATCCTGAACCCGGGGAAGGTGGTGGTGCTGCCCGACCGGGACGCGGGTTGCTCCCTCGAAGAGAGTTGTCCTGCCGAGAAACTCGCCGCGCTCCAGGCCACCAATCCGAATTTCTACACGATTACCTACATCAATTGCTCCGCCGCCGTGAAGGCGCTCAGTGACGTCATCTGCACCAGCGGCAACGCGGTGAAGATCGTCCAGGCCGCCCCCAAGGATCGGGATCTGCTCTTCGTTCCGGACGAAAACCTTGGCGGCTGGGTCATGGAACAGACCGGCCGGCCCATGACGCTCTGGAAGGGCCAGTGTTACGTGCATGTCGAATGGACCCACGCTGCCATTCATCGAATCCGGCAGGAACACCCGGGCGCCCCTCTGGTGGCGCATCCGGAATGCACCAAGGCGGTTCGCATGCTTGCCGACGAGGTTTGCTCGACCGAAAAAATGGTGGCTTGGTGCAAGGCGTCAGCAGCCAAGGCGATCATCATCGCCACCGAAGCGGGCATGCTGCACCGCCTCCAGAAGGAGTGTCCGGACAAAATCTTCATTGCCGCCCCGACCGAACGATGCCGGTGCAATGAATGCCGGTTCATGAAGATGAACACGCTGGAGAAGGTGCTGGACTGCATGACGAACCTGAAGCCGCAGGTCGACCTGGACCCGGCGATCATCGCCCGCGCCCGCCTGCCGATTCAGCGGATGCTGGAGATTTCCGCGCGTCCGCTTGAAAATGCCGGTTAAGGTTCCCGATTGTCTGCATTTGCTGATCCGGTACCCTGGGGCCGTGCGCCGATTCCTCCTGCCATTGCTGCTCGTTCTGGCCGTGGTGGCCGCCTTTCCCGCCGCGCAGGGAAAGTCGCGCCCCCCGACCGCCCGCATCCTGAAGGTGCTCCCTCATTTTTTGGACAGGCAGGGCCGGCACTCGATCAACCCGAGTCTCATGGATCGTGATGCCTACCAGTTCGAGCTCAGGCGCGATCCGGCGCTGAGGTCCGGGATGCGGTTCGACATTCTCTGGAAGACCCCTCCGGGAAATCCCGCGGCATTGACCGTCAAACTCGAACTCCGCGGCTCCAAGGCGCCCCAGCAAGCCCCGGTCGTGGTGACCTCCCGGGCTTTTTCTCGCGGCGGCTTCAGCCAATGGACCCGCGTCCCCCTTCCCAAAGCCGATTACGAAGCCCTCGGTGAGCTGTCCGCCTGGCGTGTGACGCTTTGGAAGGACGAGGAAAAGCTCGCTGAGCAAACCTCCTTTCTCTGGTAGTCCGCGCCTTCCGGCCCTGCGGCCTCTTGACGACTGGCCCGCCGCGAGTAGTTGAAGGGCCATGAACTTAGAGCGTTTCACCACCAAGGCTCAGGCAGCCCTGCAGGATGCCCAGAACCTGGCCTACCAGAACTCACACCAGGAACTGGACACCCTCCATCTCTTGATGGCCCTGGTCGGTCAACCCGATGGCCTGGTTCAACCCCTCCTCCAGAAGCTCGGCGTAAACACACCGGCCCTGGTCAACGATCTCCAGCGTGAGCTGGCCGCGCGCCCGAAAGTCACCGGCTTCAGTTCCAGCGACCTCTTTCCCAGCCCTGCCCTCAAACGGGCGCTCGACACCGCCGAAGCGGAGACCCGGAAACTGCACGATGAATTCGTCAGCACCGAGCATCTCCTGCTCGCCTTGGTCCACGATGGCGGTCCTTCGCTCAAAGCGGTGCTGCACAAGCATCGACTCAAACACGACGCGGTGCTCACCGCCCTGGCCCAACTGCGAGGCAACCAACGCGTCACCGACCCCAACCCGGAGGACAAATTCCAGGCGCTCGAAAAGTACGGTCGCGATCTCACCGCCGCCGCGCGCCAGGGCAAGATCGATCCCGTCATCGGCCGCGACGATGAGATTCGCCGCGTCATGCAGGTCCTCACCCGGCGCACCAAGAACAATCCCGTGCTGATTGGCGAACCCGGCGTCGGCAAAACCGCCATCGCCGAGGGTCTGGCGCGGCGCATCATCGCGGGCGACGTCCCGGAATCGCTCAAGAACAAGCGCCTGGTCTCCATGGACCTCGGAGCCATGATCGCCGGTGCCAAGTACCGCGGCGAATTCGAGGATCGCCTCAAAGCCTTTCTCAAGGAGATCACCGCCAGCGAAGGCCGGATCATCCTTTTCATCGACGAACTCCATACCCTCGTCGGCGCCGGCAAGGCGGAGGGCGCGACCGATGCCGCCAACATGCTCAAGCCTCAGCTGGCTCGCGGAGAGCTTCGCTGCATCGGCGCCACGACGCTCGACGAGTACCGCAAACACATCGAGAAGGATCCGGCCCTCGAACGGCGGTTCCAGCCGGTCATGGTGGCGGAACCCTCGGTTGAGGCGACCATAGCCATTCTGCGTGGACTCAAGGAACGCTACGAGGTGCATCATGGCGTTCGCATCCAGGACTCCGCCCTGGTCGCCGCGGCCACCCTCTCCCACCGCTACATCAGCGACCGGTTCCTTCCGGATAAAGCCGTCGATCTGATCGACGAAGCGGCATCGCGGCTGCGCATGGAACTGGATTCGCTTCCCACCGAGATCGACCAGCTCGAGCGCCAAATCATGCAGCTCGAGATCGAACAGACGGCGCTAAGGAAGGAAAAGGACGAAGCCTCGCGCGAACGCCTCTCCAAGCTCGAACGCGACCTCGCCAACCTCAAGGAACAGTCCGGCCGGCTCAAGGCACAATGGCACAACGAGAAAGCCGCCCTCGATGCCGTCTCGGTCGTGAACGGAGAGATTGAAAAGGCCAAACTCGATCTCGAAAAGGCCCAGCGCATCGGCGATCTGGCCAAGGCATCCGAGATCCAATACGGCCGTCTGCCCCAGTTGCAGCAGAAGCTCGCCGACGCGGAAAAAGCCCTGCAGGCGGCGCCCTCCGGGGAACGGTTGCTTTCCACCGAGGTTACCGAGGAGGACATCGCCAAGGTGGTGGGTTCCTGGACCGGCATCCCGGTCACCCGCATGCTTGAAGGGGAACGCGCCAAGCTGGTGGGTATGGAGGGCCGACTCAGCCAACGCGTCATCGGCCAGGTCGAAGCCATTCAGGCGGTCAGCAATGCCGTTCGCCGCGCGCGCTCCGGACTGCAGGATCCCAACCGGCCTATCGGCACCTTCATGTTCCTCGGTCCCACCGGGGTTGGAAAAACCGAACTCGCCCGCGCCCTGGCCGAATTCCTCTTCGACGACGAGCAAGCCATGGTCCGCATCGACATGTCCGAGTACATGGAGAAGTTCTCCGTGCAACGGCTGATCGGTGCACCGCCCGGTTACGTTGGCTACGAGGAAGGCGGTCAGCTCACTGAATCGGTCCGGCGCAAGCCTTACGCCGTTGTGCTCTTCGACGAGATCGAGAAGGCACACGGCGACGTGTTCAACGTGCTGCTCCAGGTTCTGGATGATGGCCGTCTCACTGACGGCCAGGGACGTACCGTCGATTTCAAGAACACGATCATCATTCTCACCAGCAACATCGCCTCGCCGTTGATCCAGGACTTTTCCTCCGGGGGCCGATCGCACGCCAAGGATCAAGCCGAACTCGATCGACTCGTTCGCGCCGAGCTGCGCGGACATTTCCGTCCGGAATTCCTCAATCGCCTGGACGACATCATCATCTTCCACAGCCTGGGTGAAAAGGAACTCGACCGCATCGTGGACATCCAACTTCAGCGCCTGGAAACACGTTTGGCGAAACAACAACTGCAACTCCAGCTGGACGACTCGGCGCGTCGATTCCTTGGAAAGGAAGGCTTCGACCCCCAGTTCGGCGCGCGGCCGCTCAAGCGCGCCATTCAAGAATTCCTGCTCGATCCGCTGGCCATGAAGTTGCTCGATGGAGAATTCAAACCCGGCGACCATGTGCACGTCTCCGCCAAAGGCGACGTCCTGGCGTTCTCCAAAACCTAGGCTGCGCAAGGCGCCATGGATTGAGCCGAGGCCGAATCGCCTGGGACCGCGCCACGTTCTCGCGGCACCCGGAGTTCGGCCTTTTTCGGTGCGTGAATTGGCCGACAGCGACGAACGTCGCGGATGACCGACTGGTCAGCCGGCACGTCGTTGGCGTGCCAAGGACGGCCGAGCCTCAGCCGAGTGCGAGGTCGGCCCGCGCTCCTAAGCTTCCCCGCCCGGGCTGTGCGTCAGGATGTGCCATTGCGGCACCTCCTACCCCATCGTAATCGTCCAATCGTTCATCTCTGGGAATCCTTATTCGAAAGGACTGGGCTATGGGAACTCGACGTAATTCAGGTTCGATATCGGCCTTCTACCTCTGGTGCTCGGTCTTGCTCTGCCCCCTGCCGGCTCCAGCTCAAGTTCCCCACCGCGTCGCGCTCCAGGGAACCGTCCACGTGAATGGCCAACCCTACATTGGCAACGGCCAATTCAAGTTCGCGCTCGTCGATGCTGCCGGAACCACGACCTACTGGAGCCATGACGGATCGAGTTCCGGCGCCGCGGAACCCAGCTCGTCGGTGGCGCTCCCGGTCGTCGATGGAAAGTTCACCGCCGTTCTCGGCGACACCCAATTGGCGAACATGTCCGAACTGCCGCCGACCGTCTTTGCCAATACCAACGTGCACGCCCGCGTTTGGTTCAGCGACGGGAACCACCCGTTCCAACACTTGACGCCTGATGAGGCGTTGGTTCCTGCCGCCTATGCCATGATGTCGGCTCAAGTCGCAGCGGGTGCCGTGGGTCCCGCTCAACTCGCCGACGGCGCCGTGACCGCTTCCAAATTGGCCCCAGGATCGGTGACCCCGACTGCGCTGGCTGACGGTGCCGTGATTTCCAATCTAGGCAAAAGCGGTGGGCTGGTCGTTTCAACGTCTCCCAGCAACACCGTCCTCCTTGAATCCGGTTATCAGAAGATCGGATCGACCCAGGTCGAGGGCGAAAGCTGGCGCAGCCTGGAACGCGTCGCGCCTCCACCCCGGGTGGGACACCGTGCTTTCTGGACCGGTAGCGAGATGGTCATCGTGGGCGGGAATCCCGTCGACACTCAGCCGAGCACGACGACTTCCCTTCTCCCGGGTTTTCGGTTTGATCCACGCCGGGCCACCTGGTCTGCACTCCCCACCAACAATGCGCCGCGCCTTCCCCGAAGTGCCTCGTCGCCAACCAGCGACGCCTATGAATGGCGCATTGAATGGACCGGCACCGAGATCTTTGCGTGGAATCTCCGGTCGCGCATCGGCGCGAAGTGCGACCCGCGCGGCACCGCCTGGCAAACACTCTCCCCAGCGAACTCACCGCCTCCTCGCACGTCGGCGTTCACCGTGCTGACCCCTCAAGGCTGGTTCCTCTGGGGCGGTTGGAGTGTCGCCGACGGGGGCGGTCCGCTCCAGGACGGAGGCCTCTACAATTTGGAGAGCGATACCTGGACCCCGCTCCCCACCAACGGTGCGCCCAAAGCGCGTTCCAGTGGCATCGCGCTGTGGACCGGCACCAATGTGCTCATCATCGGGGGCCAGAACCTCGCGTCGGACAGTTCCACGACCACACTCAACGATACTTGGAGTTACGACCCCGTCGCAGCCACCTGGACTCGGTTGCACAGCGGAACCGGGCAGAGCCTCGGATTTCTCGGCAATGCCAGGGTCCATTGGACCGGCAAGGAGGCAATTGTGTATGGCGCCGGAGGATCCTCCGGCGGCATGAAGTTCGATCAGGAGGCCCGCCGCTGGACCAAGATCGCCGAGATCCCCGGGCTTTACGCAACGCTCGGCGGCGCGTCCACGGTTTGGACTGGAAAGGAAATGCTTCTCTGGGGAGGCACGGTCGCGAACGAACTGAACCAGCGCGGCTTCGCTTACGATCCCTCGCGAGATATCTGGCGCGAGTTTACCAATTCCGAGGCACCCGCGGCCCGCCAGGCCCACAGTGCGGTGTGGACCGGCAGCCAAATGATCGTCTGGGGAGGCAGCGACGGCGCGCCGACCACCAGCAGCGGCAACCAACTCGGCGATGGCGGGATCTATCGGCCGGCCGACGACCGTTGGATTCCGTTGGAGAACCCGCAGACCGCCCGTCATTTCGCCAAGGCCGTTTGGACCGGTGTCGAGGTGCTGGTCTGGACTGGCTCGCGATCCGCCGTACCGCAATCCTCGACATCGACCATCGCCGGCGGTTATCGGTTGAATCCCAAGACGGGTCAGGTGCGCGCGCTCTCCAAGGTCAACGCCCCGACGGCGCGCGTTGGAGCCTGCGTGGTCTGGACAGGGAAACACCTCATCGTCTGGGGCGGGTTCGATACCACGATCAATTGGCGGGATCGCCAACAGCCGGGAACCGGAAGTCGTTACGATCCCGATCGGGACCAATGGTCGGCGATTACCACCGATGGCGCGCCGAGCGTCCGAGGCAACGCGAGCGCGGTCTGGACAGGATCGGAAATGATCATTTGGGGAGGCGCCGTGCAGAACGGCGGCAGTCCCACCTACAACAACGGGGCGCGGTACTCACCGTCGAACAACGAGTGGCGACCGATGAGCACCACCATGGGTTTGGTGCCCTTGGCAGCGCGATCGGCTCACACGGCCGTATGGACCGGGCGGGAAATGCTCGTCTGGGGCGATGGGACCAATGGGCTGCGCTATCTGCCCAACTCGGACACCTGGTCCTCGATCAGCCTCAAGGACGCTCCCTCGCCTTCTGCCAATTCCTTTCCTCCCATTCCCAGCGCCATTTGGACCGACTACGGCATGCTGGCCTGGGGAGGGAAATGGGGGCTTTACGATCCTTATACCGATACCTGGCGCGTGATCCCCCAATCACAGGCGCCCGTATGGACCTCCAACCATCCGATGGTCTCGACAGGATCCGAAGTTCTGATTTGGAACGGCACCGCCGCTGGCGCCCACCGTTATGACCCGGTCGCCAATACGTGGAACCGAATCACCACCAACGGCGCCCCGAGCTCCAGGACAGGCCACAGCCTGGTATGGATCGGCGACGCCATGGTCGTCGTCGGCGGCTTCTCCTCCACCGCCCGAATCGAATCCCTGACTCAATCCACGCCCATCTACGCTCGGACTCAACCGCTCTACATCTACAGCGGTCTGCCCAATCCCTGAGCGTTGGTTGCCTTCCGGCCGATACGGATCGTCCAGGTAGCCAGACCGACTCCGTGGATGGTCCGGGAATTCTCGCGCCCCCGTTGGATCAGGCACCCATTCGAGCGGGATCCCGTTCGCCACGCTTCACGCCTCGAGCTCTGTGCCATGGAATGTTCCATTGTTGGTGCCGTCGCCAGGCGTTACCGGTTCGCCCGTTCACCCGCAGAGAACCCAAAAGACAACCTGAGCTATGGGCACCGGCAAAGTCCCTCGGTCAGCGATCCTTAATTCCCTCCTACTTCTGACCGTCGCCTTCGCCCATCCAGCAGGCGCTCAGGTCCCCCACCGTGTCACCCTCCAGGGCGCGGTGCACGTCAACAGCCAACCGTTCTCCGGCATCGGTCAGTTCAAATTCGCATTGGTCGATCCGACTGGGACCGTGACGTTTTGGAGCCACGACGGATCGAGCCACCGCGGTTTGGAACCCGTCTCGGCGATTGCACTCCCGGTTTCCGAAGGCGCCTACACCGTCGTTCTCGGTGACACCCAACTGCCGAACATGTCCGAACTCCCGCCCACCGTCTTTGCCAATTCCAACGTTCATGCCCGGGTTTGGTTCAGTGACGGCGTGCAGCCGTTCCAACACCTGCCACCCGACGAGGCCTTGATCCCTTCAGCCTATGCCATGATGTCGGCCCAGGTCGCAGCGGGTGCCGTGGGTTCGACTCAACTCGCCGAGGGAGCTGTCACTGCCTCCAAGCTGGCCCCCGGTGCAGTGACCCCATCGGCGCTGGCCGATGGCGCCGTCCTATCCAACCTCGGCAAGAGTGGAGGACTGGTCGTCTCCACTTCACCCACGAACGCAGCCCTCCTGGCGTCGGGCTTTCGGAAGATCGGCTCCACCACGGTTGAAGGAGAGAACTGGCGGTCGATCGATCGCCAGTCTCCCCCGCCAAGATCGGCGCACCGCGCGTTCTGGTCCGGCACCGAAATGCTCGTCGTCGGGGGCAACCCGGTCGCGACACCGGCGAACACAGCCCTGACGGCGCTGCCCGGCCTTCGCTTCGATCCACGCTTGGGAACCTGGCTCCCCCTTCCCACCAACAACGCCCCTCTCCTCCCTCGTTCGGCCGCGACGTCCATCGGCGATACCGATGACTGGCGTATCGAATGGTCGGGCTCGGAAATCCTCGCCTGGAACCTGCGGTCGCGCACCGGCGCGCGCTGCTACCCACGCGGTACCGAGTGGCGTCGATTGTCCACCGCCAATACTCCCAGCCCGCGAACCGCGGCATTCACCGTCCTCACCCCCCGCGGCTGGTTTGTCTGGGGCGGCTGGCCAACCACTGGCAGCGGTGGCCCAAGGCCCGATGGAAGCATGTACCTCTTGGATGAAGACACCTGGACGTCCATCCCCACGAATGGCGCCCCCAGTCCGCGCGGCAGCGGTATTGCCCTCTGGACCGGTACCCAGGTCCTGGTCATCGGCGGGCAGGGTCTCGGCTCCGGTGACACCGCGGTCCTGCTCAACGACACCTGGAGTTATGATCCAACCACCGCAACCTGGAACCGGCTTCATAGCGGCACCGGTCAAAGCCTCGGCTATCTTGACCCAAGGTTGGCGCTGTGGACAGGCAAGGAAGCCCTTCTCTTCGCCTCAAGCAGCACTTCCGGCGGTCTCAAGTTCGATCCGGAAGAGCGGCGATGGACCGCTCTTGCGCCGATGCCCGGGATCTTCTCCGCGCTTACAGGCGCTTCCGCGGTTTGGACCGGCAAGGAAGCCCTGATTTGGGGAGGCTATGCCTCCGGCGAACTCAGCAGACGCGGATTCGCCTACGATCCAACGCGGGATGTATGGCGCGAATTCAGCACCGCCGAGGCGCCCACTCCCCGGCGAATCCACAGCGCAGTGTGGACCGGAACCCAAATGATGGTCTGGGGAGGAAACGACAGTACCGGCTTTCCCAACGTCGGCACCGATCTCAGTGACGGCGGAATCTATCGACCGACGGACAATCGGTGGCTCGCCATCGAATTCCCGAAGGTCCAAAGGAATTTCGCCACCGCCGTTTGGACCGGCGAAGAAATCCTCGTCTGGGGCGGCTCGTCATCGTCAGTTCCCCAGTCCTCGACCTACTCGCTGGGCGGGGGCTATCGATTGAATCCGAAGACCGGGCATACTCGTCCGCTCTCCACGGTAAATGCGCCGACCCCTCGCGCGGGTGCGTGCGCGGTGTGGACGGGCACGCAACTCATCGTCTGGGGAGGGTACGAAGCCACGGTTGAATCTCAGAACCGACAGCGCGCCGGCACCGGCAGCCGCTACGATCCTGTCCTCGACCAGTGGTCTTCCATCAACACCGACGGGGCGCCGTCGATCCGAGGTCAGGCCAGCGCCGTCTGGACGGGGACAGAGATGATCGTTTGGGGAGGAAACTCGCTGAATGGAGGCACCGGCATCTTCAATACCGGTGGACGCTATTCGCCCGCGAACAACCAATGGAGACCGATGAGCACCACCCTCGGCGCACTTCCGCTGTCTCCGCGCATCGGTCACTGCGCCGTTTGGACGGGACGCGAAATGCTCGTCTGGGGCGGCGGCACCAACGCCCTGCGCTACCTGCCCACCGCCGATGCCTGGTCCGCCATCAGCCTCAAGGATGCGCCCGCCTCTTCAACCCTCTCCTACGCACCGAATCCCACCGCCATTTGGACCGACAACGGAATGCTGGCGTGGGGCGGGAAATGGGGACTCTACGATCCTTCCACCGATACTTGGCGGGTGATTGCTCAAGCGACGGCTCCCACCTGGAATGCCAACCTGCCGATGGTATGGACGGGCTCCGAAGTTCTCGCTTGGAACGGCACCACTTCCGGTGCGCATCGCTATGATCCCGTCGCCAACGTTTGGAACCGCATGACCCCGACCGACGCGCCCAGCGCAAGAAACGGCCATGCGGTGGTGTGGACCGGCGATACCGCCATCGTCGTCGGAGGTTATGTCACCGGCTCTCGCTCGGAGTCTCTCACCTTTTCCATGCCGATCTATTCGCGAACTCGCCCCTTATACATCTACGGCGGCATTTCGATGCCCTGAGACCTGAAGCACGCGGATCACTTCGGTTGAACGCGCGGTCGAATCCACCCCACCCAGGCTCCGCCAGGCCCCAACTCGACCTGGACCCTTGAATTCCGCCCCAGCACCTCACCGGTCGCGATCGAAACGCCGGTCGGATACGGCGCGGCGTCCCGGTAGATCGTCCCTTCGAACTCGCCCTCTCCGAGAAACGCCAGGTCCCCGTTCCACTCGGCCAGCCGGTCCGTGCCGTTGATGATGGAAACAAACCATTCGCCTCCCGATCGCCGTGCGAATCCGACCATCCGACCGATGCCCGTCCCGGGCAGCACCCGGGTCTCGTCCCAAACCAGCGGCAGACGCTGGATCAACCCGAGAAATGGACTGACCCGATAGTCGTCCGGATGGTCGGGCCAGCAAAGGAACGAGGTCGTGGAAAAGATCGCCGTCGCCATCTGGAAAACCGCGGTGGTGTTCCTCAGATACTTCGCGCGCACATAGGTGGGCAGAAAATCGGCGTGTCCCACCGCCATGCGCGTGAATGGCAGGGCTGCGTAGTGTTCCCAGGGCAGCTTGTCCCACAGCACGTACTCCTGCTCGCGAATGCCTTCCCGAGTGGTCTCGTTGGGCCAGGTGCGCACTTCCCCCGACGGTTTGTGCGAACCATGGAAGTTGATCATCATCCGATGCTCCGCCGCCAACCGCGCCAGTTCCTCATACACGCGCACGACCTCCAAACGCTCGGAATTGAAGAAGTCGATTTTCACTCCCTTCACCCCGGCCTCCGCGCACCGTCGAAATAGTTCTCGTCGCGCGTCGGAACTCGTCAGTCCGGGACCGTCGTCGCGTCCTTCGGGATAGGCGTGCCAAACGACGATGCCGACCCCCTTCGTCGCCCCGTACTCGCAAAGTTCCTTGAGGCGGGCCCACACATCTCCCCCGTCCGCCAACCACCCCCAGCGCTCCGTTCTCCAGCCGGCATCCACCAGCAGGTATTCGCAATGCAACGCGGCGCACTGGTCCACAAACCATTTTTGCAGGTGCCACTGGGCTCCTTCGTTGCCAAACACGCACCAAGTGATCAAGGCCCTGCCCGGGCGAATCCAATCGGTTCGCATCCCCGCCGGAAATAGCTTCGCATCGGGCGGATCACAAAGGCTGGGGATCACATCCGAATTCACCAGCGCTTGCAGGTCCCGGGCCACCAAGGTCACACGCCACGGCGTCACGATCTCGCCTTCGATTTCGAATCCTTCCGGGTCGTCCTCGAACTCGGCCTCCAACCGGCGACTGCCCGTTGGCTTCAAGGTCATGCCGCTGTAACCCACCAGCCTCGCCTCGGTGGCCAACAGGTAACCGCCCCCGGGCAACTCCGCCGTCACCGGCGGACCCAGTCGCACCGCGTTCGTGCCGCGATCGGATCTCTGGGTAAGCGGAATCGTCTCCGGCATCACGCGATGGTACGCGCCCTCGTAGTCGCTGGTGTTGGTCTGGATCCACAACGGTGTCTCGGCGGGGAACGTCCAACTCGACCGTTCACCCCTGATGCGACGCGGTCCTTTTCCAGGCACGCGATACCGATACCCGACACCCTCATCGAATATCCGCCACTCCAGTTCCCACTCGGCCCCGGAGACAGCGTGGCGGATCGGAAGCCGATAGACCGAACACCGGTTCGTCGCCATGCTCTTGCCGCCACGCCACGCATACCGCTCGTCGATCGCCGACTTCTTCTCCTGTCCCAGGGTCACTCCCAGCGCCAGGTCGACGCCGTCGACGATGATCCCGAGGGCGGATGCCTCGATGCAGAGCTTTCCGTTGCCCTGGAGACTCCACATCGCGCGCCCGTCGGTCCCGACCTCAACCCTCGCGACGAGGTTGCCTGAGGGACTCGATAGTTCGACGGCGGACACCGTCGTCGAGGCAGCCAACCACCCCAGAAGTAGCCATCCGATACGGCGGTCCATGCCGACTCCATCTCCGATGCCCCGTCCATCGTCAACGGCGATGGGGTGAATCGACGGACCCAAGCGGCCTATCCGACGCCGTTGCCCCATACCCACGCGCGCCTGGCGAGATTCCCACCTCCGCGGCGACTCACTCGGCAATCACCTGGTAAAAGGTCTGAGGTCCATCATCGGTCGGAATCTCCGCACTCCATCGGTAGCCCGATTCGGCATTCGTACTCACCGGATGCCAGGTTTTCAGGTTGGTTGAATTCTGTAAGACCGCGCGGGATCGATCACCCGTCGTGGTCTCCCAACGCATCTTCCCTGCCGCCGTTCGGGTGGCGGTCAACCGCGGCTTCCGATCCCAAACGGCATGAAACGCCACCGATTGCCGGCCTGAGTCTCCCGCCACGGAACGAACGCTGCCACCCAAAGCCACCCACCGATCCGACAAGGCCAGCGTCACAGGAACCTGGTCGGGAGCCGGATTCCAATCCATGGATTGAGCCGACGACGGGACCAGTGCCGCCAACCGGGTACGAAACTCCCCTCCGACCGCGTCGAGGTCTCCCGCCAGATAAATCACGGTGTCGGTGGCGACCATGGCTTGAACGCTGGACGACCCGGTCGAGAGGGCCGCGTCCCAAGGCAGGAGTTCCAAGGAAGGCAACTCGAAGACCGCGAGCAATCGAAGATCCAAGCCGGCGATTCGAGTGAACTCACCGCCGACATACAGTCGATCCCCGGACATCACTAAGGCCGAGACCGCGCGATTTGGCGAAGGATTCCATGGCAATACCTCGCCGGTGTCGGCGCGCACGGCCGCCAAACGGGTCCGGGCTTGGTTTCCGACACTGGTGAAATCCCCGGCGATAGCGATCAGGTCACCCTGACGAGCGGCCGCACTGATGCCCGATGACCCTCCCTTCACGTTGGCTTGGAAAGGCAGTACCGCACCGTTGCGCGCATCCAGCGACGCGATCCACCGACGCGCCTCGGTTCCACTTCCATCGAACAGTCCGACGGCCAGCACCCCATCCTGGGACACCAACAACGACCGAACCTGGTATGGATCCGTTCGATTGGTGATGCCCGAGACCCAGGCTGGATCGACCCAACCCAACTCTCGATCCACCTTGGCCACCCCACGCATTTCCGCGCCACCGCAATTGGTGAAGGTTCCCCCGAGAAACAACGCGTCGCCGAGTTGGGCCATCGCCAGGACGCCATGATCGGGCGCCGGATCCCAGTCCAGCACCTCACCCGAAACCAAAGAGAAGGCGGCGGCATGCTGCCGAACCGACCCGCCGACCGACGCCAGGGACCCGCCGACCACCCAGCGTCCGGGCACCAAGGCCATCGCCCCGATCCAGGCATCGTCACGTGCACCGTTGAACCGTGTGGCCAAAGGAACCGCTACCGGATTCCCGGTGGCGACATCCACCGCCGCCAGCATCGGCTGCGATTGGCCACGGACCTGCGAAAAACTACCGGCAACATACACCGTGCCCCCCTGTACTCGAATCGCCCAGACAAGATTCTGAGGCGTTCCGGATCCATCGATTCCTATATCCAGGGCAGTCGCGGCTCCCGAGGAGCGATTCACCGCCGCAAAACCTCGCCGGCTCTTGGCGCCGATCGAAGTGAAGTCTCCCCCCACGAAAATCAAGTCCCCTTCAACGGCCAGGGAACGTACCTGGCCGTTGGGATTGGGATTCCAGTTGGATGCCAAGCCCGTTTCCAAACTCAGCGCAGCCAATCGATTTCTCGGCTTGCCGCCGATGGTGGTGAACGTCCCCCCCACGTAGGCATAACCCTCCGCCGTTTGCAGGCAGAGGATGGCGCGATCCGCCGCCGGATTCCACGTGCCCACTTCGCCTGTTGTGGCGTCGACCATCCCACCGTTGTCGCGAGACTCCCCTCCCAGCGTCGAGAATTGCCCGGCCACAAGCAGCGCGTTGCTGGTGAGCCTCAGGGCATAGACAGACCCGTTCACCGCGGTCGTCCAGGGAACGAGTTCGCCACCCGCCGCCGTGACCACCGCCAGACTTCGATGCGCTTCGCCCCGCACCCGCTGGAACTGACCGCCGACATACAAGCGATCCTGCTCTGCGTCGACTGCCAGGGCATAGACCGCGGTGCCAACCATCGCGATGTTCCACGCGCGGTCCCACCGTTGATCGCTGGTCACGTGAATGAGATTGGTGGCTGCCAACCCATCCACACGCTGGAATTCCCCTCCGACAAACCAGCCACCTCGACCGTCGGGCTCGATGGCATAGACGGTGCCGTCGATGAACGGAAACTGCCGCTGGCGATTCCAGGTCGGCCCCTCGAATACCGCCGCAGCGCCAGTCCTGGGGCCGGCATAGTGAAACTGGCCTCCCAGGAAGATCGTCTCCCCATCCAACCGGATGGCAGAGATTGCGCCGTCGACCACCCCAAGACGGGGCGTGGGAGACCACTGACACTGGGCAAAACCAGACGTCGGAGCCCCCAGCCAGAATTGGATCGCCACGAGATACATGAACCCCGCACCGCGACACCGGTCGGTCCTGAATGATGTTCGGCTGGTCGTCATGATGTCCTCCATCGCCGTTCCAAGATGAATGTCCTCCCTCCCCTCTCCTTCCCTGCTACGCTCATTCACGCGCTTGCGACATGGAAAATGCCGACCGCATTCTGTGATCTTAGTATCAAGGAAGGCGCAGAGATCCGCGTTGCGGTTCCTGATCGCGAGGCGTAGTCGATCCCCAGGTGACAGGCATTCCTCGACTTCTCGCTTTGGCCGTCGCGATCGCCATGGGCGGCAGGTCCGTGCCCGCCTTTGATCTCGCCAATGTTCTGCCGGAATTGGGCACCGCTCCCACCCCGCCCAGCATCTCCGAGGGACTTCGACTGAGTTATCATGTGGCCGTGGCGACAGTCTCCGGCGCCTACGTGAATGAGTTTCTGGAGAATGCCGGCGCCAATGCCGACCCCGAACTCCCTAATCCGTCCGGGCGCGGCATCACTCAGGTCGATGTCGTCGGAGTCACGCCCCAGTGGACCGCCCTGCGCGTGCAGCCGTGGCTCTTCCACAACTTCACTGGACCGCTGGTGCCTCTCTTTGGCGCCGATGAATGCCTCATCAGCCATGCGGGCGGAGGAGACTGGTATGCCCACCCGTCCGTGCTCGCCAAAGTGCAGACCACTGTTCAGGAACGACTGAAGATCATCCGCCTGCCACTGCGCCTCGGCACCACGACGTTCGACGCCCTGAGAGTGCAAACGGATTCCGAAGCCGGACGCCAAGTCCTCTGTTACGACCTCCAGACCGGGTTCCTCATCTATAAAGCGGGCGCCACCGATGGAGCCCAAGGCGCCACCCTAAGTCAGGCCACCTTCATCGGATCCCGCCTACTCACCCTGCCCTGGGCCAACAGGTTGCTGCCGTCTTGGGCCGCGGGCCTTCCTCAACTCCGTTACGAAGGGACCTATACGACCGTCGCTCCCGGACCATTCCCGTTCAGCGTTCCGTTATCCACTGAACTGAAACTCACAGCCCTAGCGCCAAACTGGTTCGTCTACGATCAGACGACCACCGCTGGCAGCCTCGAAGGTATGCCGCCCACGGTCACCAAAAGGACCCTCGTGTCCGGTATCCCCCATCTGGCGGGTCTGACACTGCCTTCTCCGATGCCCGCTGAACTCACCGCCGGTCGCTCCCTCGATACCGATCCGATCACCGGTGCCACCACCGGGATTGCCTTCGTCGGGACACTCCGCTCCGGCCGTGCCGGCGTTGTGATTCGCATGAACGTCGGTGATGTGGCCTGGTCGGAAACCGCCTACGACCGTGACACCGGCATCGCCATGGAACTCTACACCTACTCAGGCGCCAGCCCGGTCTATTACGAGCGCTCCGAGCTTAGCCTGGTCGATCTCCCGCCGGAACCCCCAACCGCGCCGCGCGTCGCCACGCAGTTATCCACGGACCGCCGATTCCTGACTCTCACCTGGCCGACCCAGACGGGCACCACGGGCACCCTTTGGATCTCCCTGGATGGAGCACGAACCTGGAGCAAAGTGCCGGAGGCCACTGACCGTCCCGGAACGGGCCAAACCATGAGGGTCGAGGTTCCGCTGAAAGCCGCGACGGCCCTCTACCGCATCGGCATTCGCTGAGCCACGGTGTAACCTTCGTTCGCGCGATGCGCCATGTCCTTTGGCGCGTCGTTTTCGCGCTCGTGTCTGGAATGATCTCCTCGAGCCATCGACCCCGGGGCTTGGCGGCCAAGTTGCCCATCCTCACCCTGATGTTCAGTCTGATTTCGAGTGGTTCGCGGGCCGCCATACCCTCCTATGATTTCACGGAAGCCACGCGCCTCATGGATTCCAATCTCATGCACTACGGCGCCGCGGGAGTCCTGGCCATTGTCGAGCAGCAAGGGCGTGTCATTTTGCGGTATTCCAACTCGGAAGGTTCTCCCCTGATCCGTGTTCGCGAGGACAGCGCCATCGCGGTGGCGTCCTGCTCCAAATGGTTTTCGGGCGCCATCGTGCTCGCCTTGGTCGAACGGGGCTTTTTCGGGCTCGACGATTCGATCGCCCGATACCTTCCCGTCTTCGACGACCCCATCAAGCGCGAGATCACCATCCGGCAGTGCTTTGCCATGACCAGCGGACTGTCATTGCGCGATCCCGATTACGAGCTCGACCGTTCCCTCACTCTGGCGCAGTCGGTGGACCTCATCGCCTCCAATACCCCGATCGTCTTTCCACCTGGAACCATGCTCGACTACGAGGGTGATGCGATGCAGGTGGTCGGGCGGATCGCCGAAGTCACGACGGGACGGGATTGGAGAGACCTGGCTCGCGAGTTCCTGTTCCAGCCGCTGGGCATGTCGAGCGCGGCCTACGACGTGTTCGGCCTCAACCCGGCCATCGCCGGCGGCGCCCGTTGCTCGGCTCAGGATTACCTCAAGTTCCTGCGCATGATCCTCCACAACGGTGTCGCCGCCGACGGCCGCATCGTGCTCAGCAGTCGGACCGTACAAACCTTCTTCACCAATCAGACCGCCGGACTTCCGGAGCGTTTTTCGCCCTGGCCCGAGTCTCCCTACAACCCTTACGGCGCGCGTGGCGACTATGGCATGGGATCGTGGATCATGGCGGTGAATCCGGATTCGGGCACGGTGGAGGAAGTCGCCAGTCCGGGAGCGTTTGGCTCTTTCCCGTGGGTCGACCGTCGTCGCGGTCTTTGCGGTGTGTTCTTCACCCTCACCCTCAGCCAACTCAATGACACCAATCCGACCCACCTCCAAGTCCTCGCCGGGATCCGCCGGGAAATCGATCGAGTCGGCCTGCCAACCACAACGCCTCAATCCGATCCTGATTTCGTCCGTTCACCGGACGGTTTCACACTCCGTTGGGGTGGGAATGGGACGCTGGAGGAATCCGTCGATCTGGTGAATTGGTCGCCGATTCCCTGGGCCACCAGCCCGTTCACTGAACGCTGGCAGAAGGTGTCCGCTTCGGACCCAACTCGGTGGTTTCGGGTGGGTTGGAGATCGGTCGGTCCCTGAAAATCAGATTCGCCGTATCGCCGCTCCCGCTGGCAGCATGGCGGCACCATGAACCGCCGGCGATTTCTCGGGGCCCTTTCCGCAGCCACGATCTCAAGCCCCGTTTTGCTGGCGGATTCGGCCAAGAAGATGCCGACCCGGGTGTTGGGTCGAACTGGACTTCGCGTCTCCATCCTCGGATTTGGCGGGGGCAGCCGATTCCTGATGTACAAGGATGAAGGTCCCGCGCTCGAAGCGCTTCATCGAGGCATCGACCTCGGCATCCGCTACCTTGACACTGCCCATTCCTACGGCGACGGGAAGAGCGAGGAACGGGTCGGCAAGGTCATGGCGACCCGACGCAAGGAAGTGGTATTGGCCACCAAGATCTCCGCCCGCACCGCCGAGAACGCCCGTCGGCAAATCGAACTCAGTCTCAAACGGCTTCAGACCGATCACCTCGACGTCATGCATATCCACGCCCTGAAAGGCCCTGAGGACTTGGTGGCCATCGAGGCCAAGGGCGGCGTCTTGGAAGCCCTGTACGAGGCTCGACGCCAAGGCATCACCCGCGCGATAGGCATCACGTGCCATGGGGATCCCCACACCCTCCAGACGGCCTTGGAACGGCACGACTTCGATTGCACCCAGATGGCCCTCAACGCCGGCCTGGCCAGCATGACGGACTCGATGAAGATCCTTCCCGCCGCGCCGGATAGCTTCGAGCGCCTGGCCCTTCCCGTGGCGGTTCGGAAACGCATGGGCATCATCGCCATGAAGGTCTTCGGTCAGGAACACCTCGTGGGAAGCGCGCCGCCCGAAAAACTGCTCGCCTATGCCCTTTCCCTTCCCGTCAGTCTGGCGAGTGTCGGCATGCCGAACCCAGGATTCATCGAACGCAACGCGTCCCTGGCCCGTTCCTTCTCCCCGCTCTCCCGTCGCGAACGAAACCGGTTGGTCGAATCCATCGACGTTACCCGCCAGCACGCCATGCTTCGTTTCTTCCGCAATCACGTGGACGCCTGACCAGGCGGTCCGCGTTGGGGTGGATGGGTCCGTTCGCCCCACTTCATTTGCCAAAGGCTTTCAAGTGTGAGCTTTTGGGCCGCCGGAGACTGGGTGAGTTTCGCTCTCCAGGCTGACGGGACCATCCGAGGCTGGGGGGCTCCCCTGGTTCAGGTCTTGCCCGTGCCCGAAACCGCAGGCCAATTTCGCCAAGCGAACTGGCCTAGGTCTTCATGGCTGTCATGAATCCTCTGTCCGCCACGGTGGGCTGATAGGAACCAGGGTTCATGCCCAGTCCTTCAAGCACGGCACCGTACTCCCGTGCGCTGTAGCAACGCCCCGAGGTCCCGTGCATCAGCAGGACCGAGTACTCCGCCACCGGTAGTGGCCCTGACTTGGCGTCGTTCAGGAAGGCATCGTGGATGATCAAGAGTCCGCCCGGCCGCAGCGATCTGGCCGACCGGGTCAGGATGGCGGCCACTTCGGGAACGTCCCAGTCGTGCAGAACATTCGAGATCAAATGAACGTCGCAGTCCTCGGGCCATGGGTCCGATAACATATCTGCTCCGATCACATTCACCCGGCCGGCGAGTCCCCAGGTCTCGATCGAACGCCGGGCAATCGCGTCCACAGGCGCCTGTTCGAGAACCGTCGCCGACAATCCCGGCACCGCCCTCACCATGGCGGCCGAATAAACGCCCGAGCCACCGCCGACATCCAGGACCCGCACCCGCCCGGCCAGCAGGGGTCGCACGGCTTCAGCAAGCGCCTGCCCCAGCGCCAGGCCTCGACAATTCATGACGGCGGTGAAATCGCGCGCGAACGCTTCATCGCGCATGGCCTCATGCCAGTTACCCCGATCTTTCTGGGCGTGCCAATTCGCCGGAAGCCCCGTGCGCAAGACTCCGAGCAGGTTCTTCACCATCGGACTCTCCCGTAGCGGTGCATAGTAAGGCCCCAAAAACCAAGGTGACGTGGCGACCAGGTACTCGCGGGCGGTCGTGGTCAACTCGTGGCGCCCATCCTCGTGGGTGCGAATCAACTCCTGCGCACGCAGCAACGTCAGCAACACGTCGGTCGGCCGTTCCGCAAGACCGAATTCCTGCCGAATCGATGCTGTATTCGCTGAACCCCGTCCCTGGATCCACGTGAACAAATCCAGGTGAAGCAACGCCGTCGCCAGAAATTCTGCCGCGTATTGTCCGTCGCGATAACGAAGCAAACGAAATGGATCTGTCGCCGCAGGCGCTTCCGGCAATGCGTTCATCCCTCGATCTTGTGTCGCTACCGACGCCCTGACCAGCGCTGGTTCCATTCACCGCGCCCGACCTGCCCTTCCCCCTTCCCCAACAACTCTTCCCTTCTCCAGACCGCGGCGTCGCGGGATAGGGAAGGGTTCGTGGGGAAGCGGGAAGGGACCCCTGGGCGGACTATCGCGAAGCGTCTTGGATTGCGGCAGTCCCCTGCCGCCTTCCTGGCACCAGGATCCCCGGTCAAGGGTGGCCAGCGCTCCATGTATGGACCGCGGGGTCCCGAACTCCCCTTCCCCCTTTCCCAACAACTCTTCCCTGCCTTTGGAACTTTAGGGGCATACCGCCCCCGCCCGCTCTCATGCCACCGTTTTGAAAACGAAGGGCAACGCCCATCGCCATGAAACAACCTCGATCCACACCGCTGCTGCCTCCCCTTTGGCCGATTCTCTGCCTGCTCCTGGCCTCCCTCGCCGCCTCAGCCGATGACCGTTTTGTCGGCGTCTGGACTCGCGACGAGGGCTTCCAAATCGTCGAACTCCTCCTGCGTTCCGACGGGCGATACCAACTCGATACCCGCAGCACGGATCCGATCTTCGATTTCGAATCGAGCGATCTTGGACGCTACGAGGTCGCTGGGGAGACCCTGACCCTGCTGCCCTACGAGTTCATCGGTGAACCGAATCGCGTCGGGTACACTTTCGACCTGACCGATGGACGTCTCACATTGAACCGGACCGACATGGAATTGTCCTATGTTTACGAGTTCAAACCGAACTCTCGCGAGGATGTGCTCGCCCGCGAGAAGGTCGCCAGGGACCCGATCGGAACCTGGCTGCGCGCCATCAACTTCGCCGGTATCGAGGAATACACTTTCCGCCCCGACGGCCATTACTTCCGCAAGAACACGCCGGAAGACAGCCAGTTCCCACCGGAATATGTGCGCGGGACCTACCAGATCACCGGGACCAATGTAACCCTCCATCCCTACAGCTACCCCGATGTTCCCTTCGAAATCGATTTCTTCGGCGACACACTGACCCTCATCCGCAATGAGGAAACGTCGGGAGGATCAACCAGCTATCGACTCATCCCCGGCTCGCGTCCCGATGTTCTGACCAAGTCGTCGGAGGCCGCGGCCTTCCTGGCCCAAACGAACTGGCAGGTCGGCACCTGGGAAATCCGCGGGACCCATCTCACGGTCGATCTGACGTTCCGTCCGGATGCTCATTACATCGCCGTCAATTCGACGGAACTCCTCAATGGCATCGTTCGCGGTCGCTATGACCTCCAGAGCGGACGCCTCATCCTTTCACCATTCGTCGGACAGGAACCGTACGCCCGCAGCAATGGCGATTTCGGAAAGGTGGAACAGGAACTGATCCTCGATTACTACGATGGCGAACTCCAATTCATCGATCCTCAGTCGCTCTCGCAAAAAGTCATCCTCGCGCGCAAGCGTCCAGGCTCCGGAGTTCCGGTGATGGAGAAAGTCCGCCAGGCTCAAGCCGAGCGCGCCCAAGACGGATGGTTCCTCGGTCGCTGGCAGGTCAATGATCCGCTTGGTTGGATGGAGTTTTCCTTCCGCCCCGACGAACGGTACATCGCCATGTCCGGCACCGAGGGCGTGCCCGGCCGCGTCGAACGCGGATTCCTCCGCTTCGGCAGCGAAAAAGTCACTCTGGCGCCATACCTCGGCTCCGGACCTGCCCGAGGCTTCGAACTGGATTACTACGACGGGGACCTCTTCCTCATCGGGGACCTCGCGCGCATGGTCGTCGCCCGAAAGATCCCGAATTCCGACAATGAGGTCGTCGACAAGACCCTCCATCCCGTGGCCATGAACGGCGAACGGGGACCCATCCTCGGCCGCTGGACCGCGCCGTTCGCCGGGCAATCCACCGAACTGGTGTTCCGTCCGGACGGCCAGTTCCGGCTCAACCGTTGCTCCGGAGAGGTGCAAACCCAGGACTATGGGCTCTATTCGGTCAACATGCAGACCCGCACGATGACCTACGACTCCCGCTTCTCGCCGGTCCAAACCCTGGGACTCGATTTCTATGGCGACACGCTGACGCTGTATGGAGGCGCCGCGGGACCAAGCACCTACCAGGTCAACCTTGGCACCGTCGACGCCGATATCGCCGCCTCACTCGAGGCGGATGCAAGCGACGCCCTTATCGACGCTCGATGGATCCAAAGAATTCCCGTCGGCCCGAAAGACCCCGGCGCCGTCTATGTCCCGACCGGCGACCTTCCGAACGATCCGCAACCTCTTCATGTTTTTGACAGGCCCACCGTGTTTACGGGGTACCAACTCTATCGCCGCCTCATTCCGGGTTTCGTCTATTTCAACGTTCAAGGAACCATCAAGAGCGTTGCCGTGGTGAACACTCGCGAATGGCACTTCTTTCCCACCGGACGCGTGCTGGTGCGTTTCAAGAACACCCGAGCCGGGGTTTTCTATCCCATGACCGAGACCGACGTGACGGACAATTGGGGCGCCTACCGCGTTGAGCCCAAGTCCAACGCCACAGATATTCTCCATCTTTATGCCGACAACGATGTGTTCATCGAAACCGACTCGGGGGAACAAGTCGCGATGACGCTCGAGGATGGCCGCCGCCATTTGTTCTGGGAAAAAGACTACCAACTCCACTCGGAGTGGGCTTCCGAGCAAAAACCCGTGCCCTGCCAACCGTCCCTGCCCACCCATCCGAACCTGATGAACACGGGCGTGACCCTGTCCACCACCATTCCGCCTGATGCCATCGGCGACGTGCCTCCGTTGCTGCTTGGACTCTCGCGGACCGCCCAAGGCAACCTGGTCCTCAGTGGCACCACCGACGTCGCCGCCACGCTGGTGATCGAGAGTGCGACCAACCTCGTGGCCCCGGTCGACTGGACCCCTCAACAAACCAACGCGGTAAACGCCGGGCGGTTCGAGGTTCCGATCGTCAACCGCTCGGTTCCCGCGAGTTATTTCAGAGTCCGCGCCCTGTGACGGCCATCGCCGACTTCAGGGTTTGCGCAGACGGAAATAGGCTCCCAACGGTGTCGGCGCCACCGACACCGTGTTCCGATCCCCCGCCACCACCACTGGATCGGCGACCGAGCTCCAGGTTCCGCGGGGGATTTCGGCCGCCGTTTCCAGCAGGTAACCACTGCTCGCGGCGGGCCAGGAGAGAATCCATTGATTGTTCCCTCGGCTGATCGCCAAGGCAGGTGCCTGTCCCGCTCCTCCCAGGAGTAATTCGTCCAATTGGCTCTGCGTGTAGAGTTCCATGAGGGCCGGTTGGGTGCTGAACAACCAGAGGTCGATGGTGGTGCCTCCTTCGCGATAGGACACCGTCCAGTCGAGGGTTTTGCCCACCAGACTCTCGGGAACCTCGTACTTGAAGTGGACGCCCGGGACTCCCTGGGTCTCGGGATTCAGGAATTGGCTCGAGTTGATCTGGTTCCAATGGAAGTTCCCTTCCCAGTAGGCGCGCCCCGCCTCGTCACCGGCCGAATGATTCACCGGTACTCCGTTCTCCAAAATCGTCAGGTACCCAAGGTCGCAACAACCTTCGGCATAACCGCCCCGATCGCTGAGCGGCCAATCCGTCTGGGGATCCTTGCCGAAATCCGGCGGCAGAAAGAAGGAGTCCTCGTTCAAGTAATGGGTCTCATTCCCTCCGTTTTCGAACATGGTGAATCGCATGTACGCGTAGTAGGTCCCGGGACGCGTGAACTGCACCTTGTAGGTCACCTTGTCGACGTGCTGCGAAAAAATGGTCTGGGTCCATAGAGCCGCCTTTCCCGAAGCCGTGGTGTTCGTCGCCAACACGGGATGGCCGAGGAAATTCGTCACCGAGGCGCTGTTGTCCACGCGGGCAAATCCAACGTCCGGCGATTCATTGGATTTGGTGGCGAAGTCCTCGCCTTCCAGGATGAGGTAGGACCAGGCGTTGGTTCCACTTCCCACGACGTTGCCGGGGTCCTGCACCGTGACCTTGGGTTCCGTTGATTTCAGGAGCAGTTGATCCAGTTGCGCCTGGGTGTATTCGGTCATGAGGTTGGGGTTGGTGCTGAAGAGCCAAAGGTCGATGGTCGTCCCGCCTTCACGGTAGGACACGGTCCAATGGAGCGGCTTGCCCACCGATTCCTCGGTCACCACGTATTTGAAATGGACCCCCGGTTCACCCTGGGTTTCCGGGCTGAGAAACTGGCTGGAGTTGAGTTGGTTCCAATGGAAGTTGCCTTCCCAAAAGGCCCGACCGGCCTCGTCGCCCGCCGAATGACTCACCGGACCCGTCTCGTCGCGAATGGTGAGATAACCCAGATCGCAGCATCCCTCCGCGTACCCGCCACGGTCGCTAAGCGGCCAGTCCGTCTGCGGGTCCTTCTCGAAATCCGGCGGAACAAAGAACGAGTCTTCGTTCAGATAACTCGCCTCATTGCCTCCGTTCTCGAACATGGTGAAGCGCATGTAGAGGTAGTACGTGCCGGGTTTCGCGAACTGAACCCGGTAGGTCACCTTGTCGCTGTGCGCGGCGAAGGGTGTTTGGGTCCAAAGCGCCCCCTTCTTGGACGCCGTGGTTTCCGGCCCGAGAACCGGGTTACCCAGGAAACTCTTGACCGCCCCACCGCTGTCCACGCGAACGAATCCCACGCCTTCGGTTTCATTCGACTTGGTTTCGTAGTCCTCCCCTTCCAGGACCAGGTAACTCCACGCCGTCTCCCCGGTTCCCACCACGTCGCCCGGTTGCTGAACCGTCACGGCAGCCGGGGCATCGAGATTCCCCAGCACAAGGCAAACGGAAAACAAGGCGAGGTGTCGAAAGGCTTCGATTTGGGATAGGTGCATGGGAATGGGGGAGTTAGGCGATGCCACGGTCTGAACTGCAGGGATTCATGGACCCGACCAAACAAAAGCAAACTCCATGAAACAAAGCAGTCGGACTGATATCCACATTACGGGGTGGGACGATTTCGAGGTCAAGCGGGTCCTCGTTCCCCGGTAGAAATTGAACGCTCAAGCTGAGGTTCTGAACTGCCGATAACCTAGTCGCCGACAAAGGGTTTGTCGGTGCTTCCCTATTTTGGGGCAGGAAGTCCGTGCGTGAGGCACGAGGGTCAGGTCCCTTCTACCGAGCGGTGAGCCGCCCCCAACGCTGGTCCGTATGTACAGTCTGACGCAGTCCTCGCGGCGAGGAGACCTCGGTCGTTTGAGCGACCGACTCCAACGCCAGGGGAAAGCCGTGGCGCTCTCTTCCCTTTCCTTTTGGTTGGTTCCGTTTCTGGTTCTCGCGGAATCCGCCTGGGTGGTGCCGGGCTCCGATACCGCCTCGGTTTCCCATGCCTCCGGACTCTATGCCCCGGCAATCAGGGTCGATTGGAAGGATGCCAGCATCGATTCCTGGCGCCCTGACGAACCCTTGGGTCCATGGTCGGTGGTTCAAGTCAGTCCACTTCGGGACGTCCCAGCCAGCCGCATCAGCGCCCTTCTCGCGCTGGGTTCACCGTTTGGCACGGCACCGGACCGCATCCCTACCAACGCCATCCTCGACCGCGCCCACCTCTGGCTCCCCATCAGCGCGATCAAAGGCCAGTTTCAAGTCCAACTCCGCGCCCTTCCCGCGATCGACGCCGATTGGCTGCCCGACGAGGCGACCCCCCGGTTCAAACGGGCCGGGCAAGCCTGGTCGACCGGCGATGTCCTGGATCCGTCGCTTCCTGTTCTCGGTTCCTGCAATTCCCCACCCGAAACCGGATGGTTCGAAGTGCCGGTGAACCTCGCAGAGTCCTTGAACGAACTGCGCCTTGGTCCATTCGCCGGTTGGCTTCTGACCTCCGAATCCCTTCATGCCCCGGAAATCCGCGCGCTTCAATGGACCTCGGCCCAAAGCGCTTCGACTCGGGATTATCCGGCACTCTACGTGGAATGGCACCTGCCGAAATCAGGTCCCGACCTCTCGCTGCTCCCTGAGAATGTGTTCTCGTACACCGGCGAGTTCACCTTCCTGTGGTCGACCAATGTCAGCCACGCTCTGGCAGTCGATGGACAGCCGCTGACCGCGAACGACTCGGGCGTGTGGGTCGTGACCCTGGCCCCAGGTGTTCACGAGTTTCAGGCGGTGAACAGCCATGGCACCTCGCAACGCCGCCTCGTCGTCACGAAACGCCCCCTGGAGATCAGCGCCATCGAACGCGGCCCCGACCAGCACGTCGTCCTCGCCTGGAACGGCCTGCCGGATTGGAACTATGAAATTGAAGAAGGAGAGGATGGATCCAGCGGTTGGAAGCCGGTTCTGACGGTTGAAGGTCGCACCGGCCCCATGGCGCAGTCCCTACCGAGCCCAGGAATCTTCCGCCGCTATCGCCTCACCGCGTTTCCGCACCCGCGCCTCTATTCGGCCCCATGAAGCCGCCTGCCCTCACCGCGATCTCTATTCAACTCATCCGCCAGGCCACACTCGGACTGTTCCTGCTCGTCTCGAGCCTCACTCCCGGCACCAACGCCCAACAATCCTTCCCCACGGGCATCGACCTCCAGGGAAGCTTCGTCGAAGGAGTCGGCTGGATCAATGTCGACGCGTGGGGCGTGACCTTCGATCACCCGGCGGTCCGTCGACTTGCCCCTTCCCTCGGTCAGTTGATGGGACTCGATCCAACGACGGGTGTGGCGGTCACCAACACTGCCAACCTGATTCCTTTGGCGACCAGCAGCCTCACCACCGATTTCCTGCGCTCGCGCAATCCCAACGGGTTGACCCTGCTCGATTCCCAAGGCGCACCCGTTCTGGCGATCAACGGGAACGGACTGCATTGGTCGGGCGGTCCGTCATTCGGTTTCGACGATTTTTCCCGTTGGAATGAAGCATATGCCTGGGGCAACCACGCCGCCGCCGGCTACCTGACCGTCGAGCGCGAACCGCGATGGGCCAGTTCTCAAACCAATTACCTGCTCCTGGACGGGAGCCGGCGGATGGGTGCCGACTTGAACCTGGGTGGCCGGAGTTTGACCAACCTTCACCTGATCGAGTTTCGCAACGGATACAAGGTCGGTGCCAACGACCTGATGCTTTGGGCCTCGGCATGGAAGTGGGGAGATCACCGCGAAGCCGGTTACTTGATAACGGAAATCGATCCGATCTTTCGGTCCAGTCCCGCGGCCAGCGTCACGCTCGACGCTCTCCAGCGATGGGACATGGCCTCTGCCTGGGGCAATCATGCCGGCGCCGGCTATCTGAAGACCGAAACGGATCCGGTTTTCGCCGCCAGCGTGGCGGCGGGATTGACGGTCTCGAATCTGAACCAATGGAACGCTGCCTACGGCTGGGGCGATCATCGGTTGGCGGGTTACCTTTTGCATGACGACGAGTCGGACCCGCACTTCACCAACAGCATCGCGTTTGGCATCGACCACGATCGGACCAACCAATGGTCCCAGGCCTTCGCCTGGGGCAATCATGCCGGTGCCGGCTATCTGAAGACCGAAACGGATCCGGTTTTCGCCGCCAGTTTGGCGGCGGGATTGACTGTCTCGAATTTGAACCAATGGAACACTGCTTACGGCTGGGGAGATCATCGGCTGGCAGGTTATCTCTCGGATTACGACGAGTCCGATCCACTCTTCACCAACAGCGTCGCGTTCGGCATCGACCACGACCGGACCAACCAATGGTCCCAGGCCTTCGCCTGGGGCAACCATGCTGGTGCCGGCTATCTGACCCGCGAATCCGATCCGGCCTTTGCAGCGAGCGTCGCCGCTGGCATCTCCAGTATTGCGGTGTCGCGTTGGAATAGCGCTTTTACCTGGGGCAATCATGCGGCACGCGGCTATCTGACCGCCGAATCCGACCCTGCGTTTCAGGCCAGTGAGGCCCGCCATCTGACTGCGAGCCGCACCGCTTCGTGGGACGCCGCAGCGACCTGGGGCGACCATCGACGGGCGGGTTACCTATCCCGCTACCAGGAATCAGACCCGGTATTTACCAACTCCGTTGCTTTTGGCATCGACGGTGATCTCACCAACCAGTGGTCGCAGGCGTATGGCTGGGGCGACCACGGTGACGCCGGCTACCTGAAATCGGAATCCGACCCGCTCTTTGCCGCCAGTCTGGCGGCTGGAATCACCGCCACCGAATGGAGTCACTGGAACACCGCGTACGGTTGGGGAAACCACGCGACTGCCGGTTATCTAACGTCTGAGAGTGATCCCCGGTTCTCGGCGAGCGCCGCTTCCGGCATCACCTCCAACCAGATGGCGTCCTGGAATCTCGCCTCCAGCTGGGGTAATCATGCCACGCGTGGATATCTGACGACCGAATCGGATCCCCACTTCGCCGTCAGTATCGCCGCCAACATCACCGCTACGGACCTGACCCACTGGAACACCGCCTATGGCTGGGGCCACCACGCCAGCGCCGGATACCTGAAGTCGGAAACCGACCCTCAATTCGCCGCTAGTGCCGCATTCCTCATTTCGTCGACGCAAATCAGCCATTGGAATTCCGCCTTCGACTGGGGAAACCATGCCGATGCCGGTTACCTCACGAGTGAATCCGATCCGCAATGGAATGCCGCGCAAGGCACCTACCTGCTTCGCGACGGCAGTCGCTCCCTGCAAGGCACGCTGAATGCCGGTGGCCAATCGATCACCAACCTCGCCCAGGTGATCTTCAGTTCGGGAACCTCCCTCAACTCGACCTCGGCAAGCCAATGGAACACCGCCTACGGTTGGGGCAACCACGCGGACGCCGGATACCTCACTGCCACCACAGGGGACGCTCGGTACCTCGCCGTCGGTGGCGGAACCCTGGGCGGCGACTTGAATCTAGAGGGTAACCACGTGCGCGGGCTTCCCGCCGACCCTTCGGCCTTCACCGACCCACGAGAGGCCGTGTCCAAGGCCTACGTCGATAGTCTCACGGGAGGCTTGGTTTGGAAGAGTTCGGTGCTCGCCGTCGATAACACGCCGCCGTCTTCGCCGAGCGCCCACGATCGGTACCTGGTCGGCACATCGCCAACCGGCGTTTGGTTCGGGCACGACAACGCGCTGACCGAATTCGATGGAACCTCCTGGATCTTCGAAACGCCGGAGAGCAATTGGGCTGTCTTCGTGATTGCCTCGAGCGGCGCCATGACCTTCACCAGCGCGGGTGAGTGGACCCAGTTTTCCAGTACTGAGACTCACAGCTGGGGTGAAGGCCTCTCGGCAGTCGGCAACCTTGTCTCCTTTGACCGAACGTGGGGCGACGCCCGTTTTGCCTCAGCGACCAACGTCTTTTCCCGCGCCGAGGCAAACGCTCGATTCCTCACCATGGAATCCGACGCCCTCTACCTTGCCAGTGCCGCCGCCTCGATCACCACCAACCTCCTAGGCAACTGGAATCAAGCCTACGCCTGGGGAGACCATGCGAGCGCCGGATATCTGGCCACTGAATCCGATCCTGTCTGGCAGGCGGCCCAATCGCAGTTCTTTAAAATCGATGGCACCCGGGCACTGACCGGTCCGCTGAATCTCGGCGATCACGCCGTCACCAATGTCTCTCTCGTCGAGTTCGACGACGGCTCCACCCTGGCGCCCAGCGATGTCGCTCATGCCAAAGAGGCATACAGTTGGGGTGATCATTCGCTGGCGGGATACCTCACCACGGAAAGCGAACCGGGATGGAACGCTGCCCAGTCCGGATATGTCCTCCGCGACGGGTCCCGCGCCTTGACGGGCTCTATCAACTTCGCCGGACACGACGCGGAACACATTCGCGTCATTCAATTCACCGACGGCACCGAGGTGTCTTCGACCCATGCGGCACAATGGTCAGCGTCCTACGCCTGGGGCGATCACGCCGCCGCGGGATATCTGCAGTCCGAAAGCGATCCCTTCTGGGCCGCTGTGCAGACCAACTATGTTCTGCGGGACGGAAGTCGCGCCCTGGCTGCCAACCTGAATCTCGGCGGCTATGCCGTCACCAATCTCCACCGAATCACCTTTCAAGACGGCACCAGCCTGACGTCCACCCAATCCAGCCGTGCCGATACCGCCTACGCCTGGGGCAACCATGCCGCCCAAGGGTACCTGCAGACCGAATCCGACCCGGTCTTCGCCGCCAGCGCCGCTGCGCAAGTGACTTCGGGTCGGCTCAGCAATTGGAACACTGCCTACGGTTGGGGCAATCACGCCGCCGCCGGGTACCTCGTCGGCCTACAGGTCTCCGCCCCACTTTCCCTCTCCGGCACCTCCCTCCTTCATCTCTCGATTCCGGAGGCCTCCGCGACCACCGACGGCTACCTCAGCGCTCACGATTGGATCGAACTCAACGCCAAGATCGCCGGGACCGGGACCGCCGGCTATCTGGCACGCTTCACTTCGACCAACGCACTCGCCACCTCATCGATCTACGAGAGCAACGGCAACGTGGCCATCGGCGACTCGACGTTTGACGGGAATTTCCCGGAGAAATTCCGCGTCGATGCCGGCCAGACCACCTCCTACAACGTCATCAGCGGCTATGGCGAGGTCGACAATTACCTCCAGCTCAATATCCACAATCGGTCCTCGGGTCCGAATGCCTCCTCCGACATGGTGGCCACCGCCGACAACGGCGATGAATCCAACAACTACGTCGACGTCGGCATCAACTCCTCCGCCTACAACAACGCGTCCTTCAGCATTGCCGGACCCAATGACGCCTATCTCTACAACATGGGCCAGAACCTCGTCATCGGAACCGGCAGCGAGGACACGTCCATCAAGTTCCACACCGGAGGAACTCTCGCCACGCACGAGCGACTTCGCATCGACGGCCGTGGCCATGTGGCCATCGGGACGACGAATCTCGACGACAGTGCGCTTTTCCAGGTGGATTCCACCGACCATGGCATTCTGGTGCCGCGCCTCACCCAAGCCCAGCGCTTGTCCATCCCTGCGCCGGCCGTCGGTCTCCTCGTCTACCAAACCGACGACCCCGCTGGATTCTATTACTACCAAGGAGCCACCTGGACCTGGTTGGTCAACGACGTTATCGCCAGTGTCACTAATGTGGCAGCCAGCAGCCCGCTGGTTAGCAGCGGAGGCCGGGCGCCGATCCTGAGTCTCACCCCGGGAACCAGCAGCGGCCAAATCCTGAAATGGAGTGGCACCGCTTGGACCGCCGGTATCGATAGCAACACCACCTATACGGCCGGCAGTGGACTCCTCCTCTCGGGCTCCGCTTTCAGCCTGGCGACTGCTGGGGTCACCTCCAACCACCTCGCCGTTTCCGCCGTGACGACCACCAACCTGGCCCATGGCGCCGTCACCGCTGCCAAACTCGCCTCCAACACCGTGGTCACCTCGGTCAACGGCCTAAAGGACGCCGTTACGCTCGCTGCCGGATCAGGCATCTCCCTCTCCAGTTCCGGATCCACTATCACCATTACCGGCTCCGGTGGTGGAAGCGAGGCGGCGTGGAGCTTGACCGGCAACAAAGGCACCAAAGCGGGATCCGAGTTCCTGGGAACAACGGATAGCCAACCGCTTGAGTTCAAGGTCGACAGTATCACCGCTCTTCGACTCGAACCGGGCGCCGATGGATTGCATCCCAACCTCGTAGCCAATAGTGCCAATCAACAGATGGGAGCCTCCTCAGGCTCGACGATCGGCGGGGGCACCGGAAACCAGATCGGCGATGATTCCGATTACGCCCTCATCTCAGGCGGAGATCAAAATCAGATCGATAGTGGCGTCAACAAGGCGGTGATCGCAGGCGGCACCCAAAATCGAATCAGCAGCAAGTCCACCGCCAGCGTGATCGGTGGTGGTTCGGAGAACCGCGTCCAGGGTTCCGCGCCCTATGCCACCATTCCCGGCGGACTCCTCAATGAGGTCAGCGCCAGCTACGGCTTCGCCGCCGGTCGCCGTGCGCGCGCCCAACATTCCGGGGCCTTCGTCTGGGGCGACAGCACCGATTCCCAGATCTCCTCGACCACCGAGAATCAATTCGTCGTTCGCGCCTCCGGTGGCGCAAAAATCTATAGCAACAGCGGCACCTCCTCCGGCGTCAGCCTCTCCGCTGGCGGAAACTCCTGGTCATCCGTCTCCGATCGGAACCAGAAGCACGACTTCGAAGAGGTCGACACCATCGAAATCCTCGAACGCCTCGCCGCCATTCCCGTCCTCCGCTGGCGTTACATTTGGGAGGAACCTGAGAGTTCCAAGCACCTCGGTCCGGTTGCCCAGGACTTCAAACCCGCCTTCTACCCCGGTCGTGACGATACCAGCATCAGCACTCTCGAATTCGACGGCGTGGCGCTGGCTGCCATCCAAGGCTTGAACCGGAAGGTCGAGGTGCTGAAATCCGAGAACGCACAGCTCAAGGCGCAGATGCAGTGGATCCTGGAACGACTCCAGGCTCTTGAACAGCAACGGTCCAGCCCCCAAGCGCCGGAGGCCCGGTAATCCGCAGCTCCACCTCACCGGCCGCTTCTCCGGAACGCCTGCCGTTGACCACAGTCTGCTCGTCGGGCTCGTCCATTTTCCTATAAAAACCCGGTCACAAGTCGGCCCTGCCCGACCACTGATTGGACGATATGCTCCGTCCAGCATGGCCCATCCCTGATCCGCGCGCCGATGCCGACCTCGTCGAGGCCAGCCGGCAAGGCGACCGCGACGCCTTCACCACCATCGTCATCCGCTATCAGAATCTGATCTGCTCGATGGCTTTCAGCGCTCTCGGCGATGTGGGCCGGAGCGAGGACGTCGCCCAGGAAACGTTCGTCGCCGCCTGGCAAAATCTGGTTCAGCTGCGTGACCCGTCCCGCTTCCGATCGTGGCTGTGTGGCATCGCTCGACATCTCATTCACCAGGCTCTTCGTCGGGCCGGACGCGAACCTACTCATGGCGCCGAGGTGATGGATGACGCGAACCCGCCGGCCGCCGACACCCGGCCGCCCCTCGAGCAAACCATGACCGAGGAGGAAGCCAGCATTCTCTGGCGATCCCTGCAACGGATCCCGGAGACCTATCGCGTGCCCCTGGTCCTCTTCTATCGCGAATACCAATCCATCGAAGCCGTCGCCCGGAGTCTAGAACTCTCCGAAGATGCCGTCCGGCAACGCCTGTCGCGCGGACGAAAGATGCTCGAAGAGGAAGTGCTCCGCTTCGTCGAGTCCGCCCTGACGCGGACTTCCCCGGATCAGCGTTTCACACGGGCTGTCGCCTCCGCCCTGCCCGGTTCCATTAGCGTGACCCAGGTCACCGCCGCCAAGGGTCTGCTCGGTTCCATCGGCGGGTTCGCCGGGTTGAACGCTGCGGCGATGATAGGCGCCTCGTTGTTCGCCTGGAAGACCGCCATCGACCAGGCGTCGTCACCCCAAAGGCGCAGGGCGCTCCTCCGACTCGCCTGGATTCCCATGGCCTGCCTGGTGCTGACCCTCGCCGCGTCGTGGTTCGCCCTCCCACTCATGGGCGACCATCCCGCGCTCCTGGGACTGGGCGTCGGCCTCCTGCTCCTTGGCAATGGCATCGTCATGGTCCTGATCGGCGAACGCCTCCGACGCCATCCTCTCGAAGCAACGCCAGAAAACTCACCGACCTTCTCTTCTCCACCTGCCGTAACACCCAACCTCACGGCAACCCAAGCCACCTCGAAAGCAGCCCGTCTGATCCTGCCCTGTCTTCTCCTGCTCGGCGTGGGAGCCTGGGGCCTTCCCTGGAAGAGCCAGCCCTCGCGCTGTCTGGTCATTCTCCTTGCAGAACTCCTCCTCGTGACCTGGGGCATGCTCCGGATCCGACGCCAACTCCTGGGAACGTCGCCGGCCATCACCGCAGATTCACCAACTCGCGGCGTTTCAGCAGCAAAACCTCGCTTGTGGGCAATCCCATGGATCCTCGGCGGAACCGCGGCTCTCGCGGCGTTGATCCCTCTTCTCCTTCGTCCGGTCGGATCTCCGCTGCCCCCCGAAGTCGCCTCCCGACTGGGCGGGATCGGATTGGGAATTCTCGGCGGAACCCTCGCTCTTGGAGTCCTTGCGAGGTTCATCGCCAGTCCAGCCCCGAAGACCGATTCAACCATCGCCGCCATCGACCGACTCTACGCTCCATTTCTCACTGAATCTTGCACTGATCGGACTCTCGCCACCGCCCTCAAGGGCCAGATCGCCCGGCGCACCGC
>JAEUHG010000001.1 GCA_016795425.1 Verrucomicrobiales bacterium | reverse complement strand
GGCGGCGGCACGAGTGCTGTTCCCCGGGAATTCCGCCGTCGGGGGGCACCTGACCGTGGGCTCCAATCCGGACCGTGAACTGGAAGTGATCGGGGTGGTGCGCGACACCCGAGATGTTCGGCTCGAGGATGAGGCGCGTCCCCGGTTTTATTGGCAGTACGCCTTCGGAGGAGCCCAGGTGGTGGTACGGACGGAGGCGTCCCCCGAACCCTTCCTGACCCGCATCGGTGAGGCGTTGACCCAATTCGATTCCCGTGTCCAGGTGAGGAACATCCGGACCATGCGGCAGATCATCTCGGAAACCGTGGCGGAGCGCCGGTTCCTGATGGTTCTTTTGACGGCCTACACCACGATCGCAATGGGAATGGCGTGCTTCGGAATCTTCGCCACGGCTTCGTACCAGGTTTCGCGTCGACGGACTGAATTCGGGATTCGTCTGGCGTTGGGATCAACGCGAGGCGGCTTGTTCCGCTTGTTGGTCGCCCAGGTGGCGGTGCCGGTTCTGGCCGGCATCGTGGTTGGACTTGCCGCGTCGCTGGTAACCGGCCGACTCCTCGCCGGGGAGGTATTCGGCTTGTCGCCGTTCAGTCCTTGGTTCCTAGGTGGCGGAGGCGTGCTGCTGTTCCTTGCCGCTCTGGCTGCCGGGTTTCATCCCGCACGTCGGGCTGCCGCCACCCATCCGATGGATTCGTTGCGCGCCGAATAAGTGAAGGATCGGCACGAACGCCGTCCTACAGGCTGGGATTATCCATTCGAGGTTCGGTGGCCTGAGCCGGTGTCTTGGGGGCCGCCGCAACGATCACCCGCAAACCAGGAAACTCTTGTCCGAGGAATTCCACAAGCTCGGCCGTGGCGCTTTCCGGACCGTTCTCGTCGTGCGGCAGGTGGAGACCGGTCACGCGGATGCTGCCGTGAGTGAGGATGCCTTCGACATCGGCATGGGCCGTGAAGCGTGTGACCGCGGCCGGGGCGACGGCACTCCAGAGACGAACAGTGGGGCGCACGATGACACCCGTTGATTTCGGGTGGAGGGCCCCGTCGCGACAGAGCTTTTTGAATTCGTCCAGCGTGACGGCGGCGGCTCCGGACCAATCGACCGGGGCGGGATCCGAGGCGCGCTCGATGCCGTAAAGTTGCGCGTTGATGGGGGAGACCACCGGTCGCATCAGCGGGAAGAAGATGACGTCGTCGATGTTTTCCTGTTCGGTGAAAATCATCGACATCCGTTCGATACCTGGCCCGATGCCAGTGGTCGGCGGCAGGCCGTATTCCAGGCACTCGATGAAATCGAAGTCGAGCGTGTGAAACTTGCCTTCGTCGCGTTCGGCTTCCCGGTAGGCGCCGCGCCACGTCTCGAGCAACTGCACCGGATCGTTCTGTTCGCTCCAGTTGTCCCCGCATTCCATGGCGCCAATGAATATCTCGAATCGCTCGACGTACCGAGGATCGTCGGCCATCGGTTTGGCCAACGGGGAGATTTCCACCGGATGTCCGTAGACCAGCGTGGGCTGGATGAGGGTTGGTTCGACCAGTACTTCGAACGCCTTGACCAGAGCTTCTCCGATGGACGGTTGGGCCTCGGTGATTCCGAGCGCAGCCAATTTTGCATTGGCGTCGTCGACGGAGCTCAGAGCCGAGAAATCGACACCCGATCGTTCGCGGACGGCATCGGTCATCCGCAACCGCCGCCAGGGTGGGGCGAAGTCAATGTCGTGGCCTTTCACCTTGAAGGTGGTCTTGCCGAACACACTCGTTGCAACGTGTCGGAACATGTCTTCGACGAGTTGCATGTTGTATTCGTAGTTCTCGTAGGCCGTCATGGTCTCGACCATGGAGAATTCCGGATGATGCGAGCGGTCGATGCCCTCGTTCCGGAAGTAGCGGCCGATGGTGTAAACCTTGTCGTAACCGGCGGCGATGAGGCGTTTGAGGTAAAGCTCGTGGGAGATCGCCAGGTACATGTCGACGCCCAGGGCGTTGACATGGGTCTTGAACGGCTTGGCGGTGCCGCCGCCGTACTGCGGCTGAATAGCCGGTGTGGTGAATTCGAGGAACCCGCGACCGTTCAGAAAGGTGCGGATCGACGCCACCATCTTGGAAATGTTGGCGAAGCGATCGCGACTGGCGGGTTCGAGGGTGGTGTCGAGATAACGCTTGCGCAGGACCTGCTCGCGGTCCTTGAGGCCCGACCATTGATCGGGCAGGGGGCGGATCGCCTTGGTGAGCAGTCGCAGGTGTTCGACGAGCACACTGATCTCGCCGCGTTGCGTCTTCATCACCTTGCCGGTGGCCTCGAGGATGTCGCCGAGGTCGGAGAGGTTCAAGTCGGCGAAGCCCAGGCCCCCTGTACTGGCGTCGGTGGCGGCCACCAGGTTCTTGCGGAGGAACAGTTGGATGCGGCCGGTCTGATCCTGGAGGTGGGCGAAGGCAAGGGCGCCCTGGTCGCGCATGGACATCAATCTCCCGGCAACCGTCACAACCTTGCCGTCGAGATCGGCGAAATGATTCAGCACCTCGGCGGCGTAATGGGTGCGCCGGCTTTTCGACGGGTACGGATTGAGGCCCTTGGCACGAAGAGCGGCCGCCTTTTCCAGGCGCGTCTGACGGATATCCGCAAGCGGGTTGTTCGACACAGGGCGGTCTGGATAGCAGAGGGGGGCGCTGAGGTTGGAGCAAAAAAGCGCACGACAAGGCACACCCGGATCCTCGCATCGCGTCGGCGTTCGGGCGGAGAACCCTGGTCGGTGGGGTTCCGCGAACGAGGTCGGATTCGGGATCGCCACCAAGGGTCTGACCCCTGCGACCAAGGGTCTGACCCCCGCGACCAAGGGTCTGACCCCCGCGACCAAGGGTCTGACCCCCGCGACCAAGGGTCTGACCCCTGCGACCAAGGGTCTGACCCCTGCCACCAAGAGTCTGACCCCTGCCACCAAGAGTCTGACCCCTGCCACCGAGGGTCTGATCCCCGCCACCAAGGGGCTGACCTCGGTTGCGGGGCGGGGGCGGGGTTTTCCGGGAGCGGGGATGGATGTTACTTTTCGGCCATGGCGGCGACTTATCAGGTGCCATGACTGACGCCGAGCTGTTGTGCCGATATCGTGACCAGGGGTGCGAGGTCTCGTTCACCGAACTCGCCAGGCGCCACTATCCCCTGATCTACGGCGCGGCGGTTCGGCAACTGCGCGATCCTCACGCGGCCCAGGATGTCGTCCAAGCCGTCCTCTGTGCCCTGGCGCGGTCGGCAGCCTCCGTCCGTCAGCCGTCCCAAGTCGTCTCCTGGCTCCATCGAACCGCCCGTCACCTCGCCATGTCCCATCAACGCTCCGAATCCCGCAGGCGGCAACGGGAGTCCAATTGTGAGTTTTCGTCCTCGGGTGAACCTGCCCGGGACCTTTGGCATCAGGTCGAACCGGTGTTCGACCAAGCCCTTGGTCAACTTCGCGAAGAGGACCGTCTTGCCATCCTTCTCAGGTTTCTCGAACAAAGGTCGATTCCGGACGTGGCGGCCGAGTTGGGCGTCTCCGAGTCCGCTGCCAAGATGCGACTCAGTCGCGCCATCGAGCGATTGCGCGGCGTGCTGATCCGGCACGGCGTCACTTGCTCCGTGTCCGCCCTGCTGCTGGCGATCGATCGGCCTGCGGTACAGGCGGCTGCCCTCGACTTCGAAGCGATGGCGCGGATGGCGTTGGAGTCGCCGGGAGCAGGTCCTTTCGTGCCTGACCTCGCCCAATCCTCGTGGCGAACGAGTCTTTCGTCGGCCGTGACCGGCGGTCGACGGTTGGTCTGGTCCTTGGTTGGAGGCCTGGCCCTGGTGGGATGGGTGTTGAATTTCGCTGTTAGAGATCGGGAAGGCGTCGAGCCTTTGGGAGGTCCGCCGAGCCCGACGGCGGAAATGGCGACCGGGGTCGCGGCACCCGCCACGGTCTCGAAGGTTTTGATGGAGCGCTCCTCGCCAATGGCCGTGGGGACCGAGGGGTTCGAGGAGATGACGGTGACGGTACGCGATGGGGAGAATGATCGTCCATTGGCCGGAATGGAAATTGTCGCCAGCCATTCAGGCTTGGCCTTGGGCCGGGTTTCCACCGATGCCTCCGGGATCGCACGGGTACCGCGTCCCACGGGAATGCACGGTGATTTTTACTATCGGTTGGAGGTAAGAGGCGCGGGCTATCCATCCGCCATCGCCAGTTGGTCGCGCTACCAGCAGAACGAGCCATCCGACATCCCCGCGGAACACGAGATCCGTCTGATGCCGGGTCTTCGAATTGGTGGCTTCCTCGTCGACGAGCGTGGTCGACCCATTGGGAATACCCGAGTCGTCCTTTGGGGAGGGGTCGCGACGGTGGGACCGCCGCCGCTTCAACGCTACCTGTTAGTGGATGGAGGTCGGGAAGAGGCGGTGACGGACGCCGAGGGACGATGGGCTCTGGACCGTTTGCCCTCCGAATGGGAGGGGACGCGGTTCCTGGTGTCGGTGCCGCAGTATCGTCGGACGCAGTTCGTCGTCGACACGCCCACCGGCCAGCCGGCGGCAGGGGACACCGTGGTCCGACGCGGCGATTTGCTGGAAGGACGAGCCATCATGAGATTGTCCCCTGGACTGCGCGTGGCGGGGCGGGTGCAAGATGCCATGGGGCGACCGGTCGCGGGCGCTCGATTGGTGCAGCAGTTTCGATGGGACGAAACGGGCGCGCGCGCGGAAACAGGGAGCGATGGCGCGTTCGCGATTCTTAACGCCGCGAGGGGTCCGCTTGAGCTGTCAGTCCAGGCGGATGGGTATGCGCCGACCACCGTCAGCCGGGAGCTTGAGGGTGCGGTCGCCGACTGGGAAATCACTCTCGTTCCGGGTTCAAAGCTCAAAGGGCGGGTGTTGGATGAGGACGATCGCCCGCTGGAGGGCGTCGATGTGGAGGCGGCGTCCGACGATCCAGTGCGACCGATGTTCCAATGGCGTCTGCGGACTGATGCCTCCGGGGAGTTCCAATGGGATGGTGCGCCACACCGACCCTACAAGGTTTTCGCGTCTCGGCACGGGTATCGCCACCAGACCGTTCATGTGGATTCGAGTCAGGGGGATCTGGTGGTTCGGCTCGAGCGTTGGGATCGGTACGAGGTCTGGCCAGTCGAGATCGCGGTTGTGGATGCGGCATCCGGAACCCGCATCGATGTTTTCGAGGGCAGGCTGGCGTTGGATCATGGCGGATTTGGTCCTGCGAAGCGCGGGGAGGGAGGCCGATGGATTTGCCGGGTTCCCAAGACCGCCAAGAGCGCCGTTTTGCAGATCCAGGCCGATGGATACTCACCGGTAAATCTCGAATGGTCGCAAACCACTGGGCCCACGAACGCAACGGCGCGCTTGGAGGCGCACTCGGGGTGGTCGGGGCGAGTCCTGCTGCCCACCGGAAAGCCGGCTGCCGGTGCCGAAGTGGCATTGGCGTCGGCAATGCGGACCGCGATTTTGGGGGATCGGCAGGTGCTCTTCCATGAGGAGACCCCTTACCGCCGGACCGATGACGAAGGGAGGTTCACCATGCCGGCTCCGCCGAAAGAGACGATGCGAGGACGGGCCTTGTTTGCGGTTCATGCGACGGGTTTTGCCGAGTTGGACGCGGATCGGGCGGAGTCGCCTGTGGACCTCGTCCTACAGCCTTGGGGGAGAGTGGAAGGACAGTTCCGATCGAGGGAGGGCGTGGTGGAAAATATCGCGATCGTGCTGATGCGACGCCTGTGGAACCCTCGGACGGTTGGTCTTCAGCTCTACGCAGATCCGTTCGTCGCGAAGACCGATTCCAACGGACGGTTCGTGTTCTCCAACGTGCCCCCCGGCGCGGTGAGCTTGGACCTGTTTGTCCTGAATCAGTCCATTGGTAAACGGGCGGCGGCCGTGGTCGCGTCCGGCGAGGTCACCGCCATTGACCTGGGTGGTGAGGGGCGAGCGGTGGTGGGGAAAGTGAGGTGGTTGGAAGCGCCGACGAACGCGACGCTGGCACTGGCCAGTCTGAGTCTGAGACTGCGCGTGGCTGACCTGCCCGAACGGTTTGGCGGACCCCGGCGAACTGAGTTCGGTTCTGACGCCGAATATCTTGCCGCCAGCGAGGCGTACGGTCGTCAGTTGGACGACCTGTGGCAGTCCCAACGCGGACTGGCCGCTTGGTTGAACGAGCGGGTTTATACCGTGAGTGTGAGTGAAGGAGGTCAGTTCCGTTTCGACGATGTGGTTCCAGGTGAATACGACGTGGAAGTATGGCAGCGGACGATGCGCAGCCTGGTGCCAGGCGAGGCTCCCAGTCGACTCTCCCCAACCGGTCCGCGGCTGCGTGGGACGTTGCGTGTGCCGACCGCCGATCCGGTCTCGGGGGACGGTCCCGTGGATCTGGATTGGGTCGAACTTCGGGCGGATCAATGAAGGCAGTCCGGTGACGATGCCCGAGTATGCCCAAGGCAGGATGACCTGGGTCCACGTTGGATTCGGAACGACAGACCACGGGTCGCAGTCGATGAGCCCGTCGCAACCTGATCGCCGGTGAGTCCTGACGAAAACCCTCTGCCCTTGCCGCGTTGGTGTTGTCCATCGCCGGGTTGCGGCATCCATGAGACGCGGTTCAGGCTTGAGTTGTCGGCCCGCCCGGTTAGACACGCCCCAACACGTGGCGGTCCCGGGCGGGACCGGGTCGTCCCGACGACCCGGCGATGCCGGCGACCGCGCCTCCGAATGAACCCAAGTCCCGAGCCCGGCCCGGTTACGGTCGGCGATCGCATCCTCGCCCGAGGAGCGGCGAGCTATGTTGTGCGCATGGCCTCTTCATCCGAGGAGGTCAAGGCGGCGCAGCGCCTGCGTTTCGAAGTCTTCAACCTCGAAATGCGCGAAGGGCTCGCCGAATCGTATGCGACGGGCCTCGACGTCGATGTGTTTGACGAGGTCTGCGACCATCTGATCGTTGAGGAAACGGGAAGCCGGTTGGTGGTGGGGACCTATCGTTTGCAGACCGGGACCTCGGCTGCGAATCGCCGCGGCTATTACAGCCAGCAGGAGTTTGATTTCCGGCCTTTCGAGGCCGCCCGCGCCCAGATCATCGAATTGGGGCGGGCGTGCGTTCACGCGCAGCATCGAAACCTGTCGGTGCTCAGCCTTCTGTGGAAGGGCATCGCGACCTATGCCCGGGCCAACGCCGCGCGTTACTTGATCGGGTGCAGTTCCCTCACCTCGCAGGACGAACGGGACGGTGCCTCGATGTACCGGCAGTTGTCGGAACGCCACTTGGCGGCGCCGGAATGGCGGACGGTGCCTCAGCCGTCGCATCAATGTTCGATCGCGGAATTGGCCGATCCGTCCCCGCGGGTTCCGAAACTGCTCGCCGCCTACCTTTCGATCGGCGCCAAGATTTGCGGGCCTCCGGCCATCGATCGCGAATTCAAGACCATCGACTTCCTGACGTTCCTGGACATCCAGGCGTTGCCGCCGCAGATCGTGCAGAAGTACCTGACCTGATCGGGAATGAATTGGAGCGGCGTGGCGGCGGACGTAATCTTTCGCCATGCGATGGTACGTCGTCGGTTGGTTCCTCGGCTTGGTGGCACTTTCCGTCCGAGGTGAATCCGCCCTGCAGGCACGGGCCAATCAGTTCCTGACGCTGGTCAATTCGGCGCATCAAGCGATGTACCGGGTGGAAAGCGAGGCTCAGTGGAAGGCGGCCACGGACGTGAAGCCGGAGCATGACGCGGCGGCGGAGACGGCGGGACGCGCCAGGGCGGCGTTTGCGGGGAATCCAGCGGTGATTCGGGAGGCGCGGGCCCTGCTTGAGGAGCGCTCAAAACTCACGGACCTCCAGGTGCGCCAGTTGGAGCGTGTTCTATTGAACGCCGCGGAAGGTCCAATGACGCGTCCGGATTTGGTGGCGGAACGGATCGCGGCGGAGACAGCGCAGGCGAGCGTCATGAACGGATTCCAATTCCGTCTCCAAGGCACCAATGCCACAGCGAATGACTTGGACCGAGTTCTTTCGGTGTCGATGGATTTGGCGGAACGGCGTGCGGCATGGGCGGCATCCAAGGCGTCTGGGCCCGCCCTGAAACCTGGATTGGTGCGCCTGCGCGAGCTTCGGAATGGCGTGGCGAGGGAGTTGGGGCACCGCGATTATTTTTCGTTGCAGATGGCGGCCTACGGCATGACTGCCGACGAGATGCTGAAGTTGAATGTGGAGTTTATGCGGGAGTTGCGTCCGCTCTATCTCCAATTGCACACCTGGGTCCGGCATGAGTTGGCGAAGCGGTACGGTCAGCCGGTTCCCAAGTTGTTGCCGGCTCACTGGATCAACGATCGTTGGAGTCAGGAGTGGGACGGGATCGTCGAGGCGGCGAGTTTCGACCGGTTTTTCGAGGGGCGGGACAAGGCCTGGGTGACACGGGCGGCAGAGCAATTCTACACCGGAATCGGGTTCCCATCGCTGCCCGCCACTTTTTGGACGCGATCCGATCTGTTTCCGGTGGAACCGGGTTCCACACGCAAAAAGAACTCCCACGCCTCGTGTTGGCACGTGGATTTGGAGAACGACATTCGCTCCCTGATGAGCGTCGAGCCGAACACCTGGTGGTTCCAAACGGCGCACCACGAATTGGGCCACGCCTACTATTATGTTGCCTATACCAGGCCGGAGGTCCCGCCGTTGCTGCGGTTGGGCGCGAATCCGGCGTTCCACGAGGCGGTCGGAGAACTGGTCGGCATGGCTTCGATGCAGATTCCCTATCTGCAGTCGTTGGGGGTGGCGCCTTCCGATTTCAACCCGGACCCAGTCCTGGTCCTATTGAATGACGCCTTGGCGTATTCGGTGCCATTCTTGTTTTGGTCGAGCGGCACCATGACGCACTGGGAGGCGGACGTGTACGCAAGGAACCTTCCTGTCGAGGAATGGAATCAACGCTGGTGGCGGTACGTGCGGGAGTTTCAGGGGGTGGAGCCTCCGGAGCCGCGCGGCGAGGACTGGTGCGACGCGGCGACGAAGACGCACATCAATGATGCGCCATGCTACTATCCCAACTACTCGTTCGCGACGGTCCTGAAATTTCAGTTTCACGACCACATCGCGAGGCGAATTCTCCGGCAGCCTCCCCAGGTCTGCAATTACGCCGGGAACCGCGAAGTTGGGAGTTGGTTGCGGCGCATGTTGGAGAAGGGGGCCACCGAGGATTGGCGAAAGGTGCTCAAGGAGGCGACCGGCGAGGATTTGTCGACGCGCGCGATGGTCGATTACTACCGGCCGCTGATGCAGTGGCTGGAAGCGCAGAACCAGGGGCGCCAGATCGGCTGGGACTAACCTGCATGGCCTACGCTGATTGGTCCCAGTTCCAACTCAGGTAGGCCCTGTCGCGCTGCGACAGGGCAATCCCGTTCTGGCTCACGGCCCGCGCGCAGTTTAATAAGGGACACCTAACTGACTATGAATCGGCGTGCCTTTCTTGCTTCTTCCTCACTGGCCGCTCTGGCCGCGGGTTCCACTCTGCGGGCGTCCGCGGCAGCGTCCGCGCAAACGGCCGCCGTAATTGGGCATACCGGTCGCGGCGATTACGGGCATGGGTTGGATGGAATCTTCACCGGACGCGCCGGCATCGAAGTGGTGGCAGTGGCCGATCCGGATCCTGTGGGGCGGAGCAGGACGGCGGAGAAACTCATGGCACCTCGCCAGTACGCGGACTTTCGAGAGATGCTCGACAAGGAGCGACCGAAGTTGGTGAGCGTGGCGATGCGGCATGCTGACCAGCACCATGCCATTGCCAGCGCGTGTCTGGAGGCCGGGGCGCATGTGTACGTGGAAAAACCCTTCGTGCGATCCGCCGCGGAGGCGGATGCACTGCTCGCGTTGGCCGAGGCGAAGGGATTGCGGATCGCGGTGGCGCACACCATGCGGATGATGCCGGTGGTGCGACAATTGCGACGGGTTGTGGCGGACGGATTGTTGGGGGAGTTGCGGGAGTTGCGGGCCTATGGGAAGCAGGACCAGCGGGCGGGTGGTGAGGACATGATGGTGCTTGGCACCCATCTCTTCGATTTGTGCCGTCTATTCTGCGGTGATCCCAGGTCGGTGTCGGGAGAAGTGCGGATCGAGGGGCGTCCTGTGACGGTCTCGGACCGGAGGCTGGTGCGCGACAATGTGGGATGGGTGGCGGGAGACCAGGTCTGGGCGCGGTTCGAGTTTCCGGGAGGTGTGCAGATGACGTTCGCGAGCGATGGCCGGCTGCGCGAGACCATCGGCCATTGGGGCATCGAGTTGCTGGGGAGCAAAGGAGTGGCACGCATCAACTGCGACATTTCACCGGGTGTATTTGTGCGGCGGTCCGGCGCTTGGTCCGCAGAGGGGCGACGGGACGACTGGCAGCCGTTGGACGCGGCCCTGGTTCAGGCACCGCCGGAACACAATCTTGGGCCGGTCGGCGATTGGCTGCAGGCGATCCAGGAACGCCGCGAGCCCGAATGCAGCGGACGCAACGGGGCGTGGGCCGTCGAGATGGCGATGGGCGTCTACGCGTCGTCGATGGAGGGGCGCCGCCTGCCGTTTCCGCTGGCGGACCGCCGGCATCCTCTGGATCGAACGGCCTAGTGCCGCTTACCTGCGGACCAGAGGATCGCGTTGAGAACGAGACGGCGATAGGCCGGATGACGATGGGACTGTTGGTCGTGACCGGGTTGCAGGGCGACCACGCGAGATTTCTTCCAGGGGCTGATCCAGGCGATGACTTCGTCGCTGGTGGGATTGGAGGTCTTCAACAGCGGTTGAATTCCTGGGGCGTGCCAGACCTGGCGATAGGTCTCGTCAAGAAATCGCATGGGACCAAGGTCGCCAACGACGGGATGTGCGACGGCAGGGGTAATCTCGAGCCATTGGTCATGCTGGTAGGTGGATGCTGGGAAACCAGGCTCCTCCTTTAGAACGTAACGTCCGCCTACCACTTCCTTCCACCACCACTCCCAGCTGGAATAGTCAGCGAGGGCATGGTGCAGGACGACCAGGCCTTTACCCGACTCCACGAAGGTTTGAAGGTGGCGGCGTCCGGTGGCGTCGAGGTCCTGGGAGAGATCGAAGAGGACCAAGACATCGACGGAGGCGCGGAGGTCGGAGCGGAACGCTTCCTGGTTGGACCCGGTGTGGCGCCAGCGTATCCCGGGGGCGCCTTCGAAGACGGTGTAGAACGACGGGTCATAATCGTGGCCACCGGTCACCACCAGCACTCGAACCGGATCGTTGCCCTGAGTGGACCATCCGGCATCAGGCGGGAGAGTGACCTTGCCGGTGGCTGCCCATTCGACACCGCGCAGGAATGTAGAGCGAAAACCGGGCTCCCACATGGCAGGGGTCTCGTGTCCGAGCGCCGTGTAAAAGCAGCGGCCTTTGCCGAACTCCGAGACGACGAGCATGGGCTCGGGGTTGCCGGTGCCGCCGCGCTCTGAGGCGCTGAAGGCGGTGGCAATGACGGTCGCCTCAGGCGTCACCGCCATCCCGTGGTAGAGTTCGTCGGTGGCTGGAAAGGAATCCGGCATGCCTTGGACGATCGGATGATCCGGCTGGGTGATCTTCACCGCGAAGGTATGCCGCGGACCGTGATATCCCTTGGCCGGCATCGCATCCCAACCGCAACCCACGAGGCGCCGAAAGGCCGGCCAGGCCGGTTCCTTGCGGCCCACCGGCCGATGACCGTCCGTGATGACGTCCAATCCACTGAAGTGGTAACTGGCCCCGTGGATGGTGACGAAGCCCTTGCCGGCGCGGACCAGGGATTCGATCGCCTTTTCAGTGACCTCGCCCCACCGCGGGCCGCCGTAATCCATGATCATCACGTCGTAGGGTGCGAGGGTCTGTTCCGTGAGGCCGTCGGTGGCCTCTGCCACCCGCACATCGAATCGACCGCTGTCGAGCATCAGTTGTTTGAGGAACGGGGTGGTGGTGCGCCAGTCATGGTTGTTCCGTCCGGACAGGATGAGGGCTCGGATCTTGTTCGGCTGGTAGAAGGGCGCGAGCGTGTCGTCCTCGGCGACGGTTGAGAGGTGGGCGAAGACGGCGAAGGCGAAGCTGATGCGGACGGCGAGAAGGGCGCGGTTCATGGCGGGGAGGCGACGAGGTTGCGGACGAAACCGATGCTGTGATCCTTGAGGCGACGGTCTGGTGGCGGTCGGCAAAAATCAAAGGATTGGGGGCGGAAGGGTAGCGATGGGGATGGGACGGGCTGGTCAAAACGTGGGGATTCAGTCACTCTGGGCCCGTGACCGACCCGCGCTACACGAAGTTGGCCAAGCTTCTTGTCGAATATTCCACACAGATCCAACAGGGGGACGTGGTGCTCCTGGACATGATCGATGTTCCCGATGAGTTCTCGGTGGAGTTGATGAGGGCGGTCCGCGCCGCCCAGGGCGTGCCGTTGATCGAGGTGCGGCGAACACGGGTGACGCGGGAGGTGATGCGGGGCACGGATGAAACGCACGCCAAGTTGCTGCGGGACCTGGAGATGTTCCGGATGAAAAAGGTCCAGGCCTATATCGCGGTACGGGGCAGTTCGAATGCCAATGAGTCGTCGGACGTGCCGGCGGAGCGAATGAAGCTGTATTCGAAGACGCTGCGTCCGGTGATCGACCACCGGGTGAAGAAGACCCGTTGGTGCGTCCTGCGATGGCCGACACCGTCGATGGCTCAGTCCGCCGGCATGAGTACGGAAGCGTTCGAGGATCTGTACTTCGATGTGTGCACGATGGATTACCGGCGCATGGCGAAAGCGATGGAACCGTTGCATCGGCGCATGGAGCGGGCCGACCAGGTACGGATCCAGGGGCCGGGAACCGACCTGAAGTTCAGCATCAAGGGAATCGGGGCCAAGATGTGCAAGGGCGACCGGAACATTCCGGACGGGGAGGTATTCAGTTGCCCGGTGAAGACATCGATCGAGGGCGCCATACAATTCAACACCCCGACCTTGTACGCCGGCACGCGATTTGAGCAGGTGCGCCTGGTGTTTCGGCAGGGAAAGGTGGTGGAGGCAACGTCGAGCCACACCGCGCGGCTGAACGAGATTTTGGACACCGACGCCGGGGCGCGGTACACGGGTGAGTTCAGCCTGGGCTTCAATCCGTATATTTTGAATCCCATGTGCGACATCCTGTTTGACGAGAAGATCGCGGGATCGCTGCATCTCACCCCCGGCCAGGCGTACGAGGAATGCGACAACGGGAATCGGTCGGCGGTCCACTGGGACATGGTATTGATCCAGCGCCCGGAATGGGGCGGCGGAGAGATTTGGTTCGACGACGAACTGATACGCAAAGATGGACTGTTTGTGCCCGCGGATCTGCGGGGGCTCAATCCGGAGCGGCTGCGTTGAGGCGGGACCGGGGGGCGGAAGGGGGGTAGGTCCATTAGTTGCGTTACCAAGTGTTGCTTGACGAATCGGTTACGGATTCTCTAGAAGCTCTCAACCGCATGGCGCCCTCGAAGCTACGATCGGAGGCAAGTGCCATTTTCTTCGCCTGCAATGCCGGGCCGCAGGGGTTCTGCGACTTGCCCGGAGATCACTTTCGCTGCTGAACCCCCCAAACCACACCCCAAACATCAATATGACCAAGTCTAATGCAACAAGGGCGGGACGCGCGGTGCGTCTTGCCTTGGCGGCCGGCGCCGTCGCCCCGTTTTTGGCGACGCCGACGGTCCTGGCTCAGGACAGCGGTTCCGAGACGACCGAACTCACACCGATGCTGATCACCGGCTCGTTGATTCCCACGACGGACCTCGTGGGTTTGACGCCGGTGGATGTGTTCTCGCAAGTCGAGATCCAGAAGATCGGCGCGGCCAACGTCACCGATGTCGTCCGCAAGATGCCGGCGGCGGTTGGCGGCGGTAACTTCAATGAATCGCGCGGCAACGGCGGCGACGGTTCGGCACGCGTGGCCCTGCGCGGTATTCCCGGCGGCACGCTGGTCCTGATCAACGGGCGCCGAGTGGCCCCGGTGGCATTCGCGGACTCCGACGTTGACCTGAACATGATCCCGATCGCGGCGATCGAGCGCATCGAAGTCCTGAAGGACGGCGCGTCATCGGCCTACGGATCGGACGCGATCGCGGGTGTCGTGAACGTGATTCTGCGCAAGGAATTCGAGGGCGTCGAACTGAACGCCTACTACGGCAATACCACTGAGCGCGACGCCTCGAAGCAGCAGTATTCCTTCACCAGCGGCACGGTGAGCGACCGCGGTTCGTTTGTGGTGGGCGGCAGCTACTACAAAGCCAACTCCCTTTTCAGTCAGGACCGCGAGCGTTCCCGGGTGAACGTCAATTCTCGCGACCAAACCTACCTGGACAAGGTGGCGACTTCGATCAGCAATCCCGGACGATTCCGGGTCGCCAACAACGCCCAGGGCAACGGGGTGCTTTACAACCCGAACCTTTCGCCGACGGCGCAATTGAGCGTGACTTTGAATCGCGGTGCCGTGCCGGGTGCCGACGGGAGATATTCGCCCGCGGATTACCACGCGAGCAATGCGCAGTTCTTTGATGTCAACCAGACGACGGGCGACGGGTCGCTGGAAACCTATCCATTCGACAAGTACCCGTTCCCACTGTTCACGCCGGCGATTCGTCCGGCTGAGCGTTGGAGCATCTTCGGAAATGCCAACTACAAGTTGTTCGAGGAGACCCTCGACTTCTTCGCCGAGACGTTCTACTCGCACAGCTTCTCGCAGAACCAGCTGGCGCCGACCCCGATGTCGAACGGGTCTGCCGGCTTCGCGATTCCGGCCAGCAACTACTACAACCCGTTCGGGGTGCCGATCTCGACGTGGGGCTATCGGTTTGTGGAGCTTGGACCGCGCATCGACTCGATCGACAAGGATGCTCTGCGGTTTGTGAGCGGCCTTCGCGGTAAGATCTCCGAGACCTCCTGGGGATGGGAAGTGGCGGTCACCTACAGCGAGGAGAAGGGTGTGAATACCGAGGCTGGCGACGTGAATCGCGGGTTGTTGGAGCAGTACGCCGGCCTGAATACGCCGGATGCGTTCAATCCGTTCGGCATGCAGCAGAATTCTCCCGCCTTGGTGAATGACGTCAGCCGCACCCTGCTTACCCGCGGCAAGACCTCGTTGATCTCGGTGGACGGCCGGGTCAATGGCAATCTGTTCGAGCTTCCGGCCGGCGCGGTGCAGCTTGCCGTTGGCGGCGAGCATCGCGAGGAAGAAGGCGAATCCGTTCCGGACGACAACAAACGTTCCGGTGACCTGATCGGATTCACGGGTGCGGCTCCTCTGAAAGGCAGTCGGGATATCGACGCCGGATACGGCGAAATCTTCATCCCGATCTTCAGCAAGGACAACGCCATTACGGGCTTGTACGCGTTGAACGTTCGGGCGCAGGCGCGCTACGAGAACTACAGCGACTTCGGCGACACCACGAAACCGGGCGTGAAACTCGGTTACAACCCGATCGACGAGAACTTCACCATCCATGCGTCGTATTCGGAGTCGTTCCGGGCACCGACCTATTCCGACCTCTACACCACGGTCCAGGAGGATTTCCCTGAGATTCGCGATCCTTACACCGGGGCATTCGCTCAGATCCAGACGAGCAACAGCGGGAATCCGAACCTCCAACCCCAGGAGGCGGAGAACATCCTGATCGGCGCGGAATGGCGGGTGAAGCAGCTGCCGGGACTCAAGGTCGCGCTCGACTACTTCCAGATCAAGCGCGAGAACATCCCGGGTGGCAGCAGCCAGTACGTTGTTGATCAGAATGCGCGAACGGGTGGACCAGCCAACGCGGTGGCGAACCCGGCGTTCGATCCGAACCAACCCATCAGCAGCACCAACCTGCCGCTGATGCCCGGTACGAATCCGACGCCCGGCCAATACGCGAACCTCATCGATTACGACGCCGCGTCGAACGAATACATCAATGTCGTGGTTCCGACCTTGAACCTGAGTTCGGACAAGCTCGAAGGCTTCGATATCTCGATGACCTACGATCTTAAGCTGGACGAGAGGTACGGCATGATTCGCTTCGGAATCGAGGCCCAGTACCTGATCACCTACGAGCAGGAGCAGATCCCTGGCTCCCCGATCGTGGATCGCCTGGGTGACTTCTCGGCGGACGACTTCGGTTACAACAGTCTTCCGCGCCTCAAGGGCTACGGCAGCATGTTCTGGATCTGGAAAGATCTGGAGGTCGGGTTCTTCGCCAACTACACCGACGGCTACCTGGATGACAAGTTGTCGGCGGATCGCGCGGTGGACAGCTACCTGACGTTTGATATTCAGGCCTCCTACAACTTCCCGTATCAGGTGAAGCTGACGGTGGGCTGCCTCAACGTCACCGACGAGATGCCTCCGCTGGTCGTCGCGGCTTTCGCGGATTCGTATGACCGCGACTTGCACGATATCCGTCAGCGCTTCTGGTACGTGCAGGTCAGCAAGAAGTTCTAGGACCCTCCCGGCAACCGTCCGGAATGGGACATGATTCGAGGGCCGGCACCGCAAGGTGTCGGCCCTTCCTGTTGGCGCGCGGTCCCTCCCCCTGTGGGGCGAGTTTCATGGCGCGCGCCGGGGATCGCGCTCGGTGATATCCGCCCCGCCTCGGGAGGGCGAAACCTTTGAGTCCATGCCCCGGGGTGCTTGACCCGTGCGGATCACCCTTCACCATTTGGCTTTCGCATGCCCATCGCCACTACGGTTCTCGCGCGTCTCCACGCCATGGTTGGGTCGGAGAACGTTCTCGTCTCAAAGGAGGACCTCATTCCGTATGCATTCGATGGAACGGCGGCGCTGCACCAGATGCCCGGTGCGGTGGTTTTCGCGCATTCACGGGAGGATGTGGTGTCCGTGCTCCGGTTCGCCAACGCCGAGGGGATCCCCGTGGTGACGCGCGGTTCGGGAACCGGCCTGAGCGGGGGCAGCCTGCCCTCACCGGATTGCCTCGTCCTCTGCCTGGTGAAGATGGACCGCATTCTGGAAGTGGATGCGGCGAATCTCACGCTGACTGCGGAACCGGGGGTGACGACCATTGCCATCGCCGAGGCCGCAGCGAAGGTGGGGCTTTTTTATCCGCCGGATCCCGGGTCGATGAAGATCTCGACCATTGGAGGCAACGTGGCCGAGAACTCGGGTGGACTGCGCGGATTGAAATATGGGATCACACGGAACTATGTGATGGGATTGGAGGTGGTGTTGCCGGACGGCGAGGTGCTGTGGACCGGCAACAAGTGCGTGAAGGACGTGGCAGGTTATTCGCTTCGGGATCTGTTTATCGGATCGGAAGGGACCCTGGGGGTGATCACCCGCGTGCTGCTGCGACTGCTCCCGAAGCCCGCGGCGAAGAAGACCCTGGTCGCCACCTTTGACCAGATGGACCGGGCCGCGCAGACGGTTTCTGACATCATCGCGGCGAAGATCATCCCCTGCACACTGGAGTTCCTTGATCGAACCACCGTCCGGTGCGTGGAGGACTTTGCGAAAGTGGGTTTGCCCGTGGACTGCGAAGCCGTTCTGTTGATGGAGACGGACGGTCACCCGGCGGCGGTGGCGGAGGAGGCGACCCAGATGGAGGCCTTGGCGAGGCGGAACGGGGCCATGGAAGTGCGGGTGGCCAAGGACGAAGCCGAGGCGACGCGGTTGGCGGCGGCGCGGCGTTCCGCGTTCTCGGCCCTGGCCCGGGTGGCGCCCACCACGATTCTGGAGGATGCGACCGTTCCCCGGAGTGAACTGGCGCGGATGATCCGGTTCGTCGACCAAGTGGCGCGCAAGTACGAGTTGCGCATCGGGACCTTTGGGCACATGGGTGACGGCAATCTGCATCCGACCTTTCTCACCGATGAACGGAACCACGCCGAGATGGAGCGAGTGCACCTGGCATTCCGCGAGATCTTCGACGAGGCCATACGATTGGGAGGCACCATTACCGGAGAGCACGGCATCGGCGTCGCGAAGAAGGAATTCCTGCCCGGTTTCGCCGGCGAAGCCTCCATGCGTGTGATGCGTGAATTGCGGCGCGTGCTTGATCCAAAGGGAATTTTGAATCCGGGAAAGATGTTTGATGTCGTCCCCAACCCGTCGGCATGACCGGATGCCTGGCCACGGACAACCAACGCCGGACCTTTGGGAAGTCATCGCCCCTGCTTGCGCTGCAGCGAGTGTGGGCACGGTGGCGGCGATTTTGGGGGCCATCCGGCAGATCAATCCCGATCTGCAGTTCCGGTACGATTGGATCAGCCTGGCGGTGGGAGCGCTGGGGGCGGCAGCCGGTTGGACCATCGGCCGCGGTCTCTGGCGGTTGGGCAGATCCGGGAGCGCCTCGGCGTCTCTGCGGCGACGCGTGGTTGTGGGCCTGGCTGGTCTCGGGGCGTTGACGGTGGCGGGATTTGCATTGGCGGCCAGCGGACTTCCGTTGAGCAAACGGTGGGATATGATCGCCGGATCGCTGATGGCCATCGTGGTCTTGTCGGCGATTGCGTACGTGCTCGTGCGCCTGGCTCGACTCTTCGGCAAACCCGATGATCAGGGACCCAGTTGATATGCCACGGCCCCTTCAATCCGAAGCTGGAAAGGGTTGGGTTCATGGATCGTCTTCCACGACCGGCCCTGTTATGGAGACCAGGCAATGAAGATCTTCTTTATGCGTCATGCGGAGGCTGAGGATGGAACCGATGATGCGAAGCGGGCGTTGACGAAGAAGGGCCGGCGCGACGCGCGTGAGATGGGCCGGTTTCTGCGCCGCGGGGCGGTGGTGCTCGACGCCGCCTTCACCAGTCCCCTGGTGCGCGCCCGGGAGACCGCCGAAGAAGTCCTGCGACAGTGTCCAATGGCGAAGAACCGGCGTCTCCGGCGTTCGCGGGCGCTCGTAAACGGGGCGGAATGGCGCGCGCTTGCGGTGAGCCTGGCGAAGATGCCGGCGGACGCGAGCGTGTTGCTCGTGGGACACGAGCCATCGCTCAGCGCGCATATCCGCCGATACCTGGGGATGAAACGGGCGACGTCGCTGGTTTTGTCCAAGGGCGCCGTCGTGCGCATCGACGTGGAGGACCGGGGGGAATGTCCGGCCACGCTCCGTTTTATGATCGGTCCGAAACAACTTTCATGAATCCGGCTGGTGTTGAATCGAAAGGGTCCTCGTATCTGCAGGGGCTGGACTATTCCGTGGTGCAGCAATGCATGCATTGCGGCATGTGCTTGCCGACCTGCCCGACCTACGACGCGACGAAGATCGAGCGGCACAGTCCGCGCGGGCGCATCGCGCTGATGCGGGCGATTGCCGACGATCGGTTGGAAGCCACGAAGACCTTCGCGGACGAGATGTATTTTTGCCTCGGATGCCTGGCTTGCGTGACGGCCTGCCCGGCGGGGGTGAACTACGCGGAACTGTTCGAGCATGCCCGCGCCGAGGTGGAACGGCGGGAATTGCTGAAGTCGCCGCGACGCACGGCGATACGTTCGTTCACGGTGAAGTGGCTGTTCATGGATCATCGTCGACTCACGGCCGTGGGGCGGGCGATGCGGCTTTACCAGGAACTGGGAATTCAGTCGCTGATTCGCGGCAGTGGCGTGCTACGGCTGCTGCCGAAGCGATTGCGCGAACTGGAAGCCATGACGCCCAAGGTGCAACCGGCCTTTTCGAACGAGTTGATCGCGCGCGTGACGCCGGCGGTCGGTGGGCGGCGGCAGACGGTGGCCATGCTGACCGGTTGTGCTCAGGACCTGATTTTCAGCGACGTTAATCGCGACACGGTGGAAGTGCTGGCTCGCAACGGGTGCGAAGTCCACACGCCGCCGGACCAACCCTGTTGCGGATCCCTGCACGCGCACAACGGGGAGTGGGCGTTGGCGCAGGTGCTGGCGCGGCGGATGATCGATTTGCTACCTCCCGAACGCTATGACGCGATCATCACCAATGCGGGCGGCTGCGGTTCGCACCTCAAGCATTACAGCAAACTGTTGGAGGACGATCCGCGCTACGCAGCCCGGGCGAAAGCATGGGATGCCAAAGTCCGGGACATTCACGAGTTTCTGGCCGGTGCGGGCCTTCGACCGCCGACCAAGGTCAGCGGACCGCCGATGCGGGTGACCTATCATGAATCCTGCCATTTATCCCACGGGCAGAAGATTGTGAACCAGCCACGTCAGGTGCTGGCGGTGATTCCAGGCCTGCAACTGGTCGAGTTACCCGAGGCGAACTGGTGTTGCGGGAGTGCGGGGATCTACAACCTCACGCAACCGGAGATGGCCGGCCAGTTGCTCGAACGGAAGATCGGGCACATCCGCAGCACGGGCGTGGAGGTGGTGGCCACGGCTAACCCGGGGTGCTTGCTCCAACTGATCAACGGATGCCGCGACGCCGGCCTGAATCTCCGGGTTGCGCATCCGATCACACTGCTGGCGGAGGCCTATCGGAGGGAATCATGACCAAGAGACAAGAACGCGCCGAACGCCTGATGCGGGCGGCCATCATTGCGGTAGTGCGCGCACCCCGCCGGGACCTTGCCGTGCCGTTGTCGCAGGCCCTGGTGGCGGGTGGTGTCATTGCCGTCGAAATCACCACCACCACCCCGGACGCCCTCAACGCGATCCGCGATGTGCGCGCGGCGCTGGGTGAGGCCGTCATGGTGGGAGTCGGAACGGTGCTGGAGAATATCACCTGCCGCGGAGCATTGGATGCGGGTGCCGAGTTCGTGGTGAGCCCCATTCTTCGGGGATCGATGGTCCCGTTGTGCCACGCGGCTGAGGTCCCGGTGATGCTCGGATCCTATACCCCGACCGAAGCGCAGTTGGCCTATGAGGCAGGGGCCGACTTTGTGAAACTGTTTCCCGCGGACGGCCTGGGGCCGGGGTTTATCAAGGCGTTGCGGGCACCGTTGCCCCATCTTCGGCTGGTGCCGACGGGAGGCGTCGATCTCGGGAATGCCGCGGACTTTCTGGCGGCCGGTTGCTCGGCGCTGGGTGTGGGTTCCTCGCTGGTGTCGAGTGAGATCCTGAAGAACCAGGACTGGCCGGAGCTTACGCGGCGAGCCGCGGCCTTCATGGCGGCAGTGCGGTCGGTCCGACCCTGAGAGCTGATGGATGGAAGCCCGGATAACGTTTCGGGATCGACGCGCGAGGGAGGTTTCATGGCATCGGAGCCCCTCAGGCGGACCGCGAGGGCTACCTCCCGCAGGTCGTTTTTGGGGACCGTGGCCGGCGGTCTGGCGACCCTCTCCGGCGCTTGCACCGCGCAACGTCCGGTGGGTCCTCGGCCGCTGCCGGCGGCCGAGAGCAAGCCCGATGCGGCGTTTCTGCGTGAACTTATCGAGGCTTGTTGGCGGTACTTCGACGAAGCAGCGCATCCAGCCACGGGCCAGGTTCTGGATCGTCGGCGTGCCGACGGAGCGCCGGAGTCTCGCCGGGTGGCGAGTATTGCGGCGACCGGGTTTGGACTGACGGCGCTTGGTATTGCGGACGTGCGCGGATTTCTACCGCGTGGGGAGGGGGTGAAGAGGGCGCGCCGGGCGCTCCGGTTCCTCGATCGCGTCATGCCGAACGTCCGTGGGTTCTATTACCACTTCCACGACTGGGAAACGGGCGAGCGCATCTGGAAGTGCGAACTGTCATCGATCGATACCGCGTTGCTGATGTGCGGCGTGCTGAGTTGCCGGGCTCATTTCGCGGACCGGGAAGTGGATCGTCTGGCGGGGCGCATTTTTGACCGGGTGGAATGGCCATGGATGTTGGCGGACGGCCGGTCACTTTCGATGGGGTGGTTTCCTGAGAAGGGATTTCTGGCGAGCCGTTGGGATCACTATTGCGAGTTGATGGTGTTGTATCTGCTCGGACTGGGATCGAGCACCCACCCGCTGCGGTTGGAGACCTGGCGGGCTTGGGATCGTCCCGTGCGCGAGTTCTATGGCGAGCGTTTTGTGTGGTCGCCGGCTCCCCTCTTTGTCCACCAGTTCTCCCATGCCTGGGTGGACTTCCGAGGATGGCGGGACGACGGCGTTGACTGGTTCGAAAACTCGTTGGCAGCCACGCGAGTCCACCGGGCGTGGTGCCTGGATCGAAGGTCACGGTTTCCGCAATGGTCGGAGGATTTGTGGGGCGTGACGTCGAGTGATTCGGTGGGAGGCTATGTGGGATGGGGAGGACCACCCGATTCAGGGCCTTTGGACGGCACCATCGTACCTTGCGCGGCGGCGGGATCACTGCCGTTTCTCCCGGAGGCCTGCCTTCGGACCCTGCGGTATCAGCGGGAACGGTTCGGCAACCAGATTTGGTCGCGGTACGGGTTTGTCGACGCCTTCAATCCACACACGGGTTGGGTGAATCCGGACGTGGTGGGGATCGATGTGGGGATTGCGATGTTGATGGCCGAGAATCTGGCGAGCGGTTGGGTGTGGACCAACTTCCGGCGAAACAACGAACTTCGCCGTGGGTTGGATCGAGCCTCCAGTCCTTAGGAATCCGTGCCGATGGGAGACGGTGTCGGGGTGGCGACGGCGACATCCTTCTACGCATGAGCAACGTGATCTTTCGATTGGAGACAGGTGATTCTGCGGCTTGGGATCGCTGGGTCTCCGCCGGCCCTGACCCACACCACGAGCAAATGGCGGCATGGGGCGACGCCCAATCCTTCGTGGGCTGGACGGCCCTGAGACTGGTGGGGCGGAAGGACGGGTCGTTGGTGGGTGGGGTTCAGATATTGGAAAAACCGATCCGACGCTTTGGCAAAGTCGGCTACGTAAACCGGGGCCCGTTGATGGCCGGAACGGAAGCAGAGGGGATTCGTGGCCGTTTGGCGGAGGCGTTGGCGGGATTGGCCAAGGAACGTCACTATCTCTACTTGGTGGTGGTGCTTCCCTACGGCGGGTCTCACATGGTCCAAGCGCTCGAGGGTCGAGGGTTCATGCCGCACCCGGCAGGTTTGCCGCCGGTTCGTTATATGACCGACACGGCTTGTCTGGCGTTGGCAGCAACCCTGGATGACATCCTGGCCGGCATGCGGTCGTCCACGCGGAAGCATATCCGGCAGGGGCTGAAGCGAGGATTAAAGGTCCGGATGGGCGATGAGGCTGACTTGAAGGCTTTCGACGCGTTGCTGGATGCCCTTTGCGAGCGGCGTGGGGCACGTCGCAACATTCCGCGCCTCGATTTCCTGGTTCAACTCTGGCGGGGATTCCAACCGTCGGGTGGCTTGCGAATCTTTGTGGCTGAGCATGCTGGGGTGCCAATTGCCGCGCTTCTGGTGTTTACCCTCGGGGAGTGGGTGCGGGAGTGGCGCATTGGCTGGAACGGCGAGCACGCCGAGTTGTTGCCCAATGAACTGTTGCGATGGGAAGTCATTCGCTGGGCGAAGGAGCGGGGTTTCCGGTGGTATGATTTCTCCGGCATCGACGCCACGCTGGCACGGAAAGTAGCGACTGGCGCGGAGATCCTGCCCTCGGAGATGACAGGACCCTCATGGTTCAAACTCGGCTTCGGCGGCCGGCCCATCGAGCTGTCGTCTGACTACAGCTTTTTCCCAAACCCGGCTTTGCGTCTGGTGATGCGTCGGTTCGGAGCCGCGCTTCTGGCACGGCCTACGATTCAGGGATGGATTAGGAGTGCTGGCTAGTTGGGGAGCGTGATGAGGGGGCGAAACGGATGGGGGGTTCAGGCGAGGATGCCCTTTACCAGCTCGCCGTGCACGTCGGTAAGTCGGAAGTCGCGGCCCTGGAATCGGTAGGTGAGACGAGTGTGATCAATGCCGAGGGTGTGCAGGACCGTGGCATTGAAATCATGAATGTGGACCGGGTTTTCGACGATGTTGTAGCAGTAATCGTCGGTCTCTCCATAGACGATCCCTGGCTTGATGCCTCCGCCCGCGATCCAGTTGGAGAAGCATCGTCCGTGGTGGTCGCGCCCGTGATTGTCTTTGGTGAGTTGCCCCTGGCTGTAGACCGTGCGTCCGAATTCCCCGCTCCAAATGACGAGCGTGTCGTCGAGCAGCCCGCGCTGCTTGAGATCCTTGACGAGGGCCGCGCTGGGTTGGTCGACGTCGCGGCACTGTCCGCGGATCTGCTTGGGCAGGTCCCCATGCTGATCCCAACCGCGGTGCATCAATTGAACAAAACGAACGCCCCGCTCAATCATGCGGCGGGCGAGCAGGCAATTACGGGCGAAGCCGCCGTCGGTGGGGTTGTCGCGGATGCCATACATCTCGCGGATGTGGACGGGTTCCGACGAAATATCGGTAAGTTCCGGGACCGACATTTGCATCTGATACGCCATTTCGTACTGGGCGATGCGGGTGGCAATTTCGGGATCGCCGAAATCGCGGGCGGCGAGTTGATTGAGATCGCGAACGCCGTCGAGCATGAGTCGGCGGTTTTCGCGATGGATGCCCTCGGGGTCGGAAAGGTAGAGGACGGGATCGCCGGAGCCGGAGCGGAAGCGCACGCCCTGATGTTGGCTGGGCAGGAAGCCCGGCCCCCACATACGTGAAACGAGGGGCTGATCGGTCTTGTTGCCGCTCCCTTGGGAGATCATGACAATGAACGACGGGAGATCCTGGTTCTCGCTGCCGATGCCGTAGCTCAACCAGGCCCCGAGACTCGGACGCCCCGGTTGCTGGGCGCCGGTCTGAATATAGGTGAAGGCGGGATCATGGTTAATGGCCTCCGTGTGCATCGATTTGATGAGGCAGATGTCGTCGGCGATGGATCCGATGTTCGGAACCAACTCGCTCATCCAGGTGCCGCACCGTCCGTGCCGCTGAAACTCGAACATGGACGCAACGCAGGGGAAGGAACTTTGGCCCGAGGTCATGCCCGTGATGCGCTGTCCCATGCGAATCGAACCGGGCAACTCCTGGCCGTGGTGTTCGCGGAGCTTGGGCTTGTGGTCGTAGAGGTCGATGTGCGAGGGGCCGCCCGACATGAACAGGAAGATCACTCGTTTGGCACGGGGAACCAAGTGAAGGCCAGCCAGGGCGCCGCGAGAGGCTGGGGCAGCCAATACCCGTGCTGGATCCAGGAGTGAGGCGAGGGCGGCGGTACCCAGGCCGAGGGCCGATCGGCGGAAGAACTGGCGCCGGGTGAGGTGCCTGGCGAATTCGGCGTGGAGCGGAGTCATGGTGTTATCCCTTGGTCACGGTTTCGTCGAGGTTCAGCAGCGTGCTCGACAGCAAGGTCCAGGCGGCGAGATCGGCATCGGCGAAGGAATCGGCGCGAGGGGCCTCTCCGATCCTGAGCAGTGCGGCCGCGGCGTCTCGATGGCGGCGGTAATAGTCCTTTTGTTGGGCAAGAACCCGCAGGAGTACGGCTTGTTCCTCGGCCCCCGGAGTGCGGGAGGTGGCGAGGCGGAAGGCCCACGCCACCCGTTCGGCGTCCGTGCCCGGACGCGCCATCAGGCGTTCGGCCAGTTTGCGTGAGGCTTCGAGATAGGTGGGGTCATTGAGGAGGACCAACGCCTGCAGGGGAGTGTTGGTTCGTGGGCGCCGCACCGTGCAGGTTTCGCGGTCCGGAGCGTCGAAGGTCGACATTTGGGGAGGCGGTGAACTCCGCTTCCAGAAGGTGTACATGGACCGGCGGTAGAGGTCGGCCCCCTTGCTTTGGACGAAGAACTGCGCTGAAAAGTTCTTGGAGTCTTCACGCATGGAGAGTTCTTCCCACAATCCCGCCGGTTGGTAGGGCGACACGCTGGCGCCGCCGATGCGTCCCTCAAGCAGTCCGCTGATCGCGAGGGCTTGGTCGCGGATGAATTCCGCCTGGAGGCGGAATCGCGGGCCTCGGGCGAGAAGGCGGTTTTCGGCGTCCTTTTGGAAGTGCTCTTCCGTAACCCGGGAATCGCGTCGGTAGGCGGCGCTGGTGAGGATGAGCCGTTGGAGACGTTTGACATCCCACCCGCTTTCGATGAATTCGCGCGAGAGCCAATCGAGCAGTTCGGGATGGCTGGGCCAATCGCCCTGGGCTCCGAAGTCCTCTGCCGTCTTGACCAGGCCGGTGCCGAAGTACATTTGCCAGTAGCGATTGACCGTCACACGCGCGGTCAGGGGGTGGTCGGCGGAGACGAGCCAGCGGGCCAGGCCGAGGCGATTAGTGGGTGCACCGGAAGGGAGCGGCGGCAGTGCGCCTGGCGTTGCGGCGGTCACTTTGTCGCCCAGTTTGTCGTAGGCGCCGCGAATCCGGATGAAGGTGTCGCGCGGTGTGTCGAGTTCCGCCATCACCATGGTGCTGGGAATGGTGCGATCGAACTCATCGCGTTCCTTGCGGGCCGCGTCGAGGGCCTCTTTGAGTTGGCGGAAATCCCCCGAAACCGTCTCGCGGTAATGTCGACGCAGGGCCTCGAGATCCTTCTTTTCGCGTTGCGCGACATCCTTGGCCAGGATCTGGCGGATCTCGGCCGGGACGGATTCCGCATGAGCCTCCGAAGAGGCCTCCCAGCGGCGCTGGGCGTCGTCTATGGCTGGGAGGGCGTTGTCGTAGGCCTTTTGCTTCTCGGCGAGGATCGCGTTGAGTGTCTCCAACCGTTGCGATTGATCCTCGGTGGGCAGTCTCAGCACCGGCTCGGCATTGCCCTTATTGCCGTCGAGCCCTCGTTCCGGGACGTTGTTGAAGAAGGCGAGGAAGCGATAGTAATCGGCTTTGGAGAGCGGGTCGTATTTGTGATCGTGGCACTGGGCGCAGGCCATGGTGAGTCCAAGCCAGACCGTGGCCGTGGTGTTCACCCGATCGACGAGGTAAGCATAGTGGTACTCATCGGCGATGGCGCCACCCTCGTAATTGATCATGTGGTTGCGATTGAAACCGCTGGCAATTCGCTGGCTTTGGGAGGCATTGGGCAGGAGATCGCCGGCGAGCTGCTCGACGGTGAACTGATCGAACGGCTTGTTCTCGTTGAACGCTTGAATGACCCAGTCGCGCCATGCGGTGAGGTCGCGGCCGGAGTCGAGATGGTATCCGTGTGTGTCGGCGTAGCGGGCGGCGTCCAGCCAGTCGACAGCCATGCGTTCGCCGTATCGGGGCGAATCGAGGAGGCGATCCACCAGCTTCTCGTAGGCCTTGGGTGACGAGTCAGCGAGAAAGGCATCCACTTCTTCCGGGGTGGGGGGCAATCCGGTGAGATCGAGGGTGGCCCGGCGCACGAGTGTGGTGGGAGTGGCTTGGGGCAACGGGGTCAGGTCCTCACGCCTCAAGCGGTCTTCGATGAAGGCATCGATGGGATGGACGACGGCGGAAGGGCCGGCGGCCGATGCCGAGGGGCGTGGCACGGGCGGTCGTTGGGGAGAAACGAAAGCCCAGTGATCGCGAAACGTCGCTCCCTGGGTGATCCAGCGCCGCAGCAGGTCAATCTGGGTTTCGGTGAGCGTTTTGCCCGTGGACGCTGGTGGCATGTGGTCATCAGCGTCGGTCGTCGTGATGCGCTGGATCAGTTCGCTGGCTTCGGGTTGTCCCGGGACGATGGCGCGTGTTCCGGATTTTGCCGGGGCGACTGCGGCATCGCGGAGGTCGAGGCGGAGTCCTCCTTTGCGTTCGTGGTCATCGGGCCCATGGCAAGCGAAGCACTTGTCGGAGAGGATCGGGCGGATGTCCCGATTGAAGTCGACCGATGGGGGCTCGGCCTGGGCGCCGAGGCAGGAGAGGAGTGCGAGAAGGCACACGACCCGGATGGGTCTGGGGTCAAAAGGGACACCGTTCATGGGCGCATTTGGCAGCCGAGATTAGTGGTGGAAAACCGATCCGGTGTCGAATTGGATTTGCGGGATTTCGGCAGTGGCGTTGAATCGGGTCGGATGAGCGTGTCGCGTCGGAACCTATTTCGATCCTTTCTCAGACCGTTGAAGAACGGAGGAAGCAAGGCGGGGGAAGCCGTTCGGCGTGGATTCGAGGAGCGTACCGACCAGGTGGCGGTCATCCAGGGGCGCTACTGCCTCGCCTACCAGAACAGTTTCTGCTCGGTTTGTTACGAGCGGTGCCCAGTGCCTTACGCCATCCAGATGAACGACGGCGTGCCTCGGATTGTTCTGGAAACCTGCACCGGCTGCGGCGTGTGCCGGGAAGTATGTCCGGCGCCGGAGAATGCGATTTTGATGACGGAGCGAAAACCGGGATTCGGTGCGTAATTCCCGCGGGGCCAAGCAAAGAAAGGAAAAAGGCGACCCGCCGTCGGGTCGCCTAGCGCGTGTGAAGAAAATCTATGGGGGGCAGTCGGCGTTTTCCGTCCGACTAGGATGAGCGCCGGCGGGCCAGACCCATTCCGGTCAGGGCCAATCCCAGCATTGCCACCAAGCTGCCGCCATCCGGCACGCTGGGGGTGCCTTCGGTGCCCCAGAGGGAGATGTGGGAGATGGCCTGGGACGCGTTGCCCTGTGGATTCTTCAGAATGCCATCGTTGGTGATTTGGATGCAGTCGTAGAGGGAGAAGTCGACGGACGACACATTCCAATAGACCCATCGGTTGCCGGCCTTGAGCGCGACGTAGGTGAGGTCGGGCGAGGGGCCGTTGAACAGGATGGTGGCGATGAGGTTTCCACCGCTGAAGCTTCCGCTAAAGGTGTCTTTCGCCGGGCCGGTTTCGGCGGGTGAACCGTCACGATTGATCTTATAGAGAAAGGGAACTCCGTTCAGGGGAGTGTCCGACGTGTTTCCGCCAATGGGGCCGATGTAGGAGTCGCTGCTATCCAGCGTATAGCAGAGGGCATTTGCACTGAGCGACGTCATCATCGCGGAGACCACCACGGCCAGGAAACCGAGTTTGGATACGAATTGCATCTGAGCTAACGTTAGCAAGGCTGGTGCCAGGGTGCCGTGTCCTTGGCCGTGTCGGGGTCGTAAGAACACCGGCCTCAGCGTCTTACGGCGTTCGTGAGGCATCTCCTGGCATCTCAGCCCCGTTCGCGGGGAACTCGCAGTGTGTCAGCCCTTCCGACAGGACCTTGGTCCTAGCCGCGGAATCCACCGATGTAGTCACCTGCGGGAGTGGGGATTCCGACGAATTCCTAGATGTCGACACCTCTTACGCTTCGAACGGTCGATGGATTCCGACGATGCGGAGGACGACATCGGCGGAGTCGGGTGGGCTGCCGCCCGTTCCTTGCGCACTGGGAGTCAATGGCAGCGGTCCAGCCTATGCAGGGGGTTGCGGTGGAAGATGGTATCAGCCTAGTTTGTTCGGATGGTTGCCAACCGATGGGTCATTTTCTGCCTGAGTTGCCTGCTCGTTGGCCCGTCGTTGCGGGCCGCGGACGATGGGCGATTGGAGGCCTTGGGGGTGTTGGTCCAGGACGAATCTCCTCGCGTGCGGCGCGAAGCATTGCGGGCCTTGGCGAAGATTCCGACGGCTCGCGCTGCGGCTTTGGCGCTCAGCGTCCTGCAGAAGCCGATGGATGCTTCCTTGGATTACGCGCTTTGGTTGACGATCAACGACTTGTCTGAGCCTTGGATCGAAGCGGTTCGTTCCGGGGCCTGGTCGCCGGAAGGCCGCGAGAAGGAACTCGAATTCGCCCTCAAGGCTTTGAAACCCGCGCAGGTCAGTCAGGTGCTCGGTTCCGTTCTGGGCGATCGCCCGTTGGCGCGCGATGGTTCGGGTCCGTGGATTGAGGTGATCGGGGCCGCCGGATCGCCCGCAGAGCTGGCCCGATTGTTCGAACAGGCGCGGACCGAAGGCTTTGAGAAGCCGGCGACCCTCCGTGCCTTGAAGTCGTTGGCCGACGCCATGCGCCTTCGCAAGCAGAAGCCCGCGGCCGATTTGTCGACGATCGCCAAATTTCTGCGGGATCCGGATGCCGCGATTCGCCTCGAAGCGATTCGGCTCGCGGGACAGTGGCGGGAGATTGGGGCTGCATTGGAGGTGATGATAGGCGAGGTCGCGTCACGATCGGAGGTATCCGACGACGAGCGCGCCGCCATTTTCGAATCGTTGCGGCAGATTGGCGGACCGTCCGTGATCGCCGGCCTGAAGGTGCTGAGCGAAGCGTCGCGGGAACCGAGAGTGCGGCGTCCCGCGGCGGCGACGTTGGCGGCGCTGGACATGACGGCCGGAGTTCCAGTGGTGATCGCCGTGGCCGGAACGCTTTCCGACGAGGCATCCGCGCTGGCGTTTTGGCGGGCGGTATTGGGGATCAAAGGGATTGGGCAACCCTTGCGCGAGGCATTGGAGGGCAAGTCGATCGGAGAGTTGGCGGCGCGGGCGGGGATGCGGGTGGCCCGCGAGGGGGGGCGCGACGACATCGAATTGGTGACGGCATTGGCGCGGGCTGGCGGCGTGTCGAGCGACACCGAGAAACTGACGGCCGAATTGATTCAGGCCACAGCCAAGAAGGCATTGGATTTGGGTGATCCAGCGAAAGGCGAATGGGTCTTTCGTCGGACGGATCTCGCATGTGTGACCTGCCACGCGATTGGTGGCGCGGGCGGCAAGGTTGGGCCTGACCTCACCAGCATTGGCGCGAGTGCGCCCATGGATTACCTGGTGGAGGCGTTGCTGTTGCCCAATGCCAAGATCAAGGAGGGGTATCATTCCGTGGTGGTCGAGATTCGAGGCGGCGACGAAGTGACGGGGACATTGGCGAGAGAGACCCAGGAAGAGTTGTTCTTGCGCAACGCCGCCGGGCAGGAGGTTGCCGTTCCCAAGGCGAGCATCCTCAAGCGCGAGAACGGCCGGCTATCGCTGATGCCTTCCGGTTTGGTGGAGCTCCTGTCCGAATCCGATCGGTTGGATCTCTACGCGTTTCTCAGCCGGCTCGGCAAACCAGGCGACTATGATGCCAGTCGGGGTGGCGTGGCGCGCCTTTGGCGGGCGGCGAATCTGGTGCACACCGATCTTCAGAATAATGAGGGCGACTGGTTCTGGAAGAAACCCTTCGACGATAAGCGGTGGGTGACCGTTCTGAGTCGAGTCAACGGTACTTTGACACGCGTGCTGCTGGAGGATTCGTTGAAGGCGCAGGCGTGGACATCGAAGGTGGCGTTGATTCTGGCGACGGAGGTGGAACAGTCGACGGCGGGCACGGTCCGTTTCCGGTTCGGTGGCGCGGGCGGTGAGTTGTGGGTGGACGGTCGTTCGCTGGGGAATGGTCCGGAGGTTGCGGTGGATCTCCCGCCGGGTCGGCACCGGGTGGTGTTGAAGCTGGATCCGCGTCAGGTTCCGGAGACCGTGCGGTTGGAGGGGGAGGGCGCCGTCTTCGTGTTGCATTGAACCCGCCAGGCTCCGCCTTGTCTCGTTGCAGTGCTCGGGAATTTCCCTTCTGCCGGATGGTGGATCGGCGCATGCTTCTCACGCTCTCCATGATTCATCGACATTGGCTCCTGATGGCGGCGCTGTGCGTGGCGGTGCAACCGGGCACGATTGGCGCCGATCTTCGACTGGGAATGATCGGGCTGGACACCTCCCACGCCACCGCGTTCACCAAGCTGCTCAACGATCCTTCCGACAAGGATCACGTTCCGGGTGGCAGAGTCGTGGTCGCTTTCCGAGGAGGCAGCCCGGATCTCGCGTCGAGTTGGTCGCGGGTCGAGGAGTACACGCGGGAGTTGACGGGCAAATGGGGTGTCAGGCTGGCCTCCGACATTCCCGCTCTGTGTCGAGAGGTGGATGCGGTATTGCTGGAAAGCGTGGATGGCCGTCCGCACCCGTCGCAGGCTCGACCGGTGATCGAGGCAGGGCTTCCACTCTATATTGACAAGCCAATGGCGGCCTCGTTGGGAGACGTGGTGGAGATGTTCCGGTTGGCGAAGTCCAAGGGAACCCCGGTGTTCAGCGCTTCCTCGCTGCGATTTGCCCGCAAGACCCAGGCCGTTCGCAACGGGTCCATCGGCAAGGTGCTGTCCGCCGAAACCTTCAGTCCATGTCACCTCGATCCGACCCACCCCGACCTCTTTTGGTACGGCATTCATGGCGTGGAATCGCTGTTCACCGTCATGGGCACCGGGTGCGAATCGGTGCGGCGGGACAAGACGCCCGAGGGCAAGGTTCGCGTCACGGGATGGTGGAAGGGTGGACGGACCGGAACCTATTACGAGGCCGAAGGCTATGGAGGAAAAGCCAAGGGCGAGAAAGGCGAAGCGGAGGTTGGCAACTTCGATGGTTACGCGCCGCTGGTCGTTGAAGTGGTGAAGTTCTTCCAGACCCGCGTCGCGCCGGTGAGTCCGGAGGAGACCACGGAGATTTTTGCGTTCATGGAGGCCGCGGACGAAAGCAAGCGCCGCGGGGGAGAGAGCGTGACGTTGAAGGAGGTACTGGAGAAAGCGGCAAAGAAAGGAGCAACGAAATGAAGCGTCCAGGACTTGCCCCGAGAAGCGGGGCGCCTCGAACCGCGCCTGCCGCCTCGGATCGCGCGGGTTCCTGGAGACCGTTGCGCACCGTGGTTGCCGTGGCGTTGGCGGTGGCCGGGTTGGGGGGAGTCCGTGCCGCCCTCGGTCAGACGCCGGTTGCCAATGAAGACGAGTCAAAAGTTCCTTCCTATACCCTGCCGGACCCGTTGATTCGCTCTGACGGCGACCGGGTCACCACCGCACGCGAATGGCGCAAGGTACGCCGCCCCGAGCTGCTCGAGATCTTTCGTGAGCAAGTCTATGGGCACAGTCCGGGACGTCCGGCGTCGATGCGCTTCGAGGTGCGACAGAACGAACCCGAGGCGATGGGTGGCAAAGCGACGCGTCGCGAAGTGCGGATCTGGTTCACCGATCGGCGCCAGGATTTGTGGATGGATCTGCTGGTCTACATCCCGAACGGTGCAGGCAAGCGGGTCCCCGCCTTCCTGGGGCTCAACTTCGAAGGAAATCACTCGGTCACCTTGGATCCTGCGGTGACGCTTTCGACACGGTGGTTTCGCAATGATGAGAAACGCGGCCGGGTGAACAATCGTGCGACCGAAGCGGCTCGTGGCACTGAGGCGTCGCGGTGGTCGATCGATCGATTGATCGCGGGCGGGTATGCGGTGGCGACGGCCTATTACGGCGATATCGAACCCGACCACGCCGAAGGCTGGCGGCAGGGGGTCCGCGGCTTTTTCCCGGTGCGGAGCGACGGTCGGGTGGAGGTGGTGGAGGGTGGGGTGGATCCCGGACACTCTGACTGGGGAGCCATAGGCGCGTGGGCGTGGGGGTTGAGTCGGGCGATGGACTACTTGGAAACGGACCCGGCCGTCGATGCTCGCAAAGTCGCGGTGATGGGGCATTCGCGGCTCGGGAAAACCGCCCTTTGGGCCGGGGCCCAGGACGAGCGATTCGCCATCGTGATTTCCAATAACTCCGGCGAAGGCGGCGCAGCCCTGGCACGGCGCCGGTTTGGAGAGACGACACGACGTATCAACACGTCGTTCCCGCATTGGTTCTGCACCCATTTCAAAAGGTACAACGATCGTGAGGATGACCTGCCCGTGGACCAGCATGAACTGCTGGCATTGAGCGCTCCTCGACCACTATACGTGGCGAGCGCGGAGAAGGACCTGTGGGCTGACCCGCGAGGTGAGTTTCTCTCCGCCGTCGGTGCCGATCCGGTCTACCGCCTGCTCCGAACCCCCGGCCTCGGTGTTTCCGTGTTCCCGGCACTCAATCAGCCCGTCGGTCACACCATTGGTTATCACGTTCGATCCGGAGTTCACGACGTGACCGATTACGATTGGGAACGCTACATCCAGTTCGCGAACCGCCATTTCCGACGCTGAGGATTCTCATGGACCGCCGAACCCCGCGTACCGCGTCGCAGCGCAACGAGGCCCACCGGACCGCGCCCATTTTCCACTCGGGCCGGCCCTGTCGCGCCGCCACAGGGCGTTTCAGTTCTTGGGCTCGATGGGCGAGCCTCGCCTGCTGGCTGCGCCCCGTCTTCACATGGATCGGCGCCGCCGCATGGGCCATCTCGTCACCGGCAGGCGCTTCCCAGTCTTCGACACAGGAAACGGCCGAACTGGTCGAATGCCGCAAGATCTGGGATGCGGCACCGCATAATGCATTCACCGATCTCACCAGGTTTCGCGGGGAATGGTTCTGCGTCTTTCGTGAGGGACAGGGACATGTTTCTCCCGATGGTGCGGTTCAGGTTTTGGTTTCGAAGAATGGCGACCGTTGGGTATCGGCGGCGCGAATCACTTCGGCGCGTGGCGATCTGCGCGATCCCAAGATCGTGGTCGCACCGGGCGGTCGATTGTGGCTGTCCGCCGCGATTGCCCTTCCCAAGCCTTCGCCGGTGAGTCATCAGACGGTCGCCTGGTTTTCCAAGGATGGTCGCACCTGGAGTGAACCGGTTGATGTCGGCGATCCGAACGTTTGGATGTGGCGGGTCGCATGGAAGGGCAAGCAGGCTTTCGGAATCGGGTACGACACCGTGGGCGAGAATTTCGTGCGCCTCTACCGCAGCGCCGACGGTCGGACGTTCGAGACGGTGATTCCGCGACTCTTCGACGTTGGTCATCCCAACGAGACCGGCATCGTTTTCCGGCCCGACGGGACCGCCATCTGTATTCTCCGACGTGATGGCGAACCCGGGTCGGGGCAGGTTGGCGTCGCGCCACCGCCTTACACGAGATGGACCTGGAAGGACCTGGGCGTGCGGATCGGAGGACCGCAGTTGATTCGGCTGCCCGATGGTCGCGAATTGGCGGCGGTCCGGTTGTACGACAAGAAGGTTCGTACCGCGCTGGCGTGGGTCGACGCGGAGGCGGGGACCTTGACGGAGTGTCTGTCGCTGCCTTCGGGAGGCGACACCAGCTACCCGGGTCTGGTTTGGCATCGAGGGTTGTTGTGGGTGAGTTATTACTCCTCCCACGAAGGCAAGACCTCCATCTACCTGGCCAAGGTCCGGTTGCCGCGACATTGAGCGATTCCATGTCTGATCGAATCTCAGAACTTCGAATCACCGGCCTGCATATCTATCCGGTGAAGTCTTGCGGCGGTATTTCGTTACCGGAGGTCCTGCTGACGGATCGCGGATTTCAATGGGACCGGGAATGGCTGGTCGTGGATCCGAGCGGCCGGTTCCTGACCCAACGACAGCACCCAAAGTTGGCGTTGATCGGCGTCGAGATCGGTGACGACACATTGGGTCTCAGCGCTGTGGGTCATCCCTCTTTGCGCATTCCACTGGTGACCTCAGCCCCGCGCGCGGTGCGCCAGGTCACGGTTTGGCAGCACACCTGCCCGGCCGATGACGAGGGCGACGGAGCCGCGGAATGGTTCAGCGCGGTGCTGGGAGCTCCGGTGCGATTGGTGCGATTTCAGAAATTCCATCGCCGTCTCAGCAACCTCCAGTGGACGGGTGGAATAGAGGCGCTCACCCGGTTCTCGGATGGCTACCCGATCCTGGTGCTTTCCGAGGAATCGGTGGCGGATCTGAATCATCGCCTCCCCGTGCCGGCCCTTCCGATGAATCGATTTCGTCCGAACCTTGTGGTTGCCGGTGGTGAAGCGTATGTGGAGGACCGGATTCGAACGTTGAAGTCTGGTTCAGTCGAACTTCGCCTCGTGAAGCCGTGTGAGCGCTGCACCATCACCGGGACCGACCAGAAGACGGCAGAGGTGAATGCCGAACCGTTGAAAACCTTGGCGACCTATCGGCGCGACCCGAGGGTCAGCGGCGTCACGTTCGCGCAGAACGCGATCTTGGTGCGCGGCGAAGGCGAGCGATTGCGGGTAGGAGACGCGCTGCGGATCGAGTGGGTTTAGGAACCGAGTCCGATTCCGATCCCGATCCTGGAGGTGAAAGTTTGGAAAGTTAGTCACAGCGCGCGCGCCTCGGTGGCTCGGGGGCGCATCTCCGAGTTGTCGGGGCGATTTCCGTTGAAATAGCGGGAGAGGACTCCCGCACTCCACGACGACCAGCGTTGGCCTGGCCCCAGGGTGCGGACTGGCGCGAAGCGTTTTGGACTGCGGCAGTCCCCTGCCGCTTTCCCCGCACGGCGATTCCCGGCCGGAACGGTGGTGCCGCCCACTCGACAATTCGGAGATGCGCCCGTGGCTCGGTGGCATTGAATTCCCTGCTCGGCAACGCTCGATTTCTCCTGCCATCTTGGCGAACCGATGTTTCGTCCCTGCATCGATCTCCGCGGCGGCAAGGTGGTCCAAATCGTGGGCGGCACGCTCACCGATTCGGGGGCCGGTACCCGTACGAATTTTGAATCGGAACGCCCGGCGTCCTGGTTTGCGGCGTTGTACCGCGAGGACCGATTGACCGGCGGGCATGTCATCAAACTGGGGCCGGGCAATGATGACGCCGCCAGGTCGGCTCTCGCGGCCTATCCCGGAGGCCTCCACTTGGGGGGCGGCGTTGATGACACCAACGCCCGGAGTTGGCTCGACGCCGGCGCCTCTCACGTGATCGTCACCTCCTGGGTCTTTCGCGACGGACATTTGGACCGAGACCGCCTACGGACCTTGGTGGGCATCGTCGGTCGCGAGCGATTGGTGTTGGACCTGAGTTGTCGACGGCGGGGCGACGATTACTTGGTCGTCACCGACCGATGGCAGCGCTTCACCGATTTGAAAGTGGACGGCGAGACCCTGGGTCACTTGGCCTCACAATGCGCTGAATTCCTGGTGCACGCCGTGGATGTCGAAGGCTTGTGCCGCGGCATCGACGAGGATTTGGTGGGTCGCTTGGCGGATCACACGCCGATACCGACGACCTACGCCGGCGGCGCGTCGTCTCTGGAGGATTTGAAGCGGGTGACGGAGCTTGGGAAGGGGAGGATCGATCTGACGATCGGATCAGCGTTGGACTTATTCGGTGGCCAGGGCGTCCGTTACGCCGATTGCGTGGCGTTCAATCGAAAGTCCCGACCTGTTTGAACGAAGGACTGGCGGGAGTGGGTCACGAAGGGTCCGAGTCGTCTAAGTCCTTGGACGTTCTGGGTCACTCATGCGCCTGGATCTCGAGTTTCTCTGAAAAATTCTCTCGCCGGCGGTGACGGCATGGGAGCCCTTCAGGCGCCATGGTCTAGCGATTACCAATGACCCAGGCCTGGCGGCGAGCGCTACGCAAGACGGGTTGGGCCTAGTTCCCACGCTTCCCCGTTCGCCAACCCCTCTTCCCGAGGCTTTAGGCCGCCGCCTTCGGCACGGTCTTCAGGCGGTTGGCGAAGTCCTCGAGTTCGGAGGTTTTCTCGAAGCCGACGGTCACCATGTCGACCAAGCCTTCCACCCAGGCGTACCGGATCGAGTGATTCTTCTTCTCCTCGTCGTTCCGCAGTCGGCCTTCGCCGATGATCTTCATGCCCACGACGCCTTTGCCCTTGGCTCGAATCCGCTTCAACACCGGCGCCACTTTCTCGGCGGGGCCATCCATTTGCAGGCCGTAGGGGTTGATGCGGGAATGGACGGAATCCACCCACGGCTCGTCGATCACCGCTTCGAGGGCGGGAAGGGAGTGGCAGGAGACTCCATGGGCCCGAATCGCACCCTTGGACTTCAGTTTGGCCAGGATCTCCATTTGTTCCGACAGGACTTTGGGCCAGTCGGGAGTCTCGACGCAGTGAAGGAGGACGAGATCAAGGTAGTCGGTCTTGAGTTCCTTGAGGAAACGTTCGACGACAACGTCGGCGTTGGGTCGTTCCTTCTCGGGAATGCCACCGGGGCGCCACCAGATCTTGCTGAACAGCTGATATTGATCGCGGGGGACGCCTTCCAGCGCGGGCGGCACGAGTGGGTGGGTGCCGTAGAGGTCGGCAAGGTCGAAGGCACGAACGCCGTGCTCGTAGATTTCGCGGATGAGTTTGCGGGCGTTTTCGGCGCCCATGCGGGTGTGGTTGGATTCCCGCATCCCGCCGCTGACCCCGGTCCCCATGCTGACCCGCGAGGTTTTGATGCCGGTGCGTCCGAGGGTGACCGAGTCGTAGGCACCGATCTTCTCGCCGGTGTCCGGCGCTGCACGGAGGCTAAGCGAGGGGGTGAACAGGGCGCCACCGACACCGATGGCCGAGGCTTTGAGGAACTGGCGACGGGTTGTTTTCATCGCGGAATGGGTCAGGGGTTGGCGCAGTTTAGCTGGCAAGGGTAAAGGGGGAAGGGGAAATAGGTGGACCGGCGCGAGTTCCGAATGCAGACCCAGTGGCCAGCGCGCTTTTGCCGACGTTGTTTTCTGGCCCCCCTCTTCCCTCTTACCCTGGGCAACGAAGTTGCGATGGGGCGCTGGAGATCCGCTGGAAGGGTCCGACAAGGCCCTGCTACGGAGTGCCAAAGAGTTCGGCGAAGAATGCCTTCATGGCGGTCCAACTGCGTTTATCCGCCTTTTCGTTGTAGGCCGCGCCTTTGGAGTTGTCGGAACCAGCGGTCCAATCGGTGAAGCTATGGACGGCGCCGCCGTAGCTGATGAATTGCCAATCGACGTTGGCGTGGCGCATTTCCTTTTCGAAGGCTCCGACCTCCGAGGAGGGAACGAAGGGGTCATCGGCTCCGTGCAGGGCGAGAATGCGTGATTGGATGAGGCGGGTATCGTCGGGGTTCGGCGTGTTGAGTCCACCGTGGAAACTGACAACGCCGGCGACTCTGGCGCCGCTGCGGGCGAGTTCGAGCACGGTGGTGCCGCCGAAGCAGTAACCTATGGCGCCAACCCTGGCGGTGTCGGTCAGGGGATGTTGCTGCAGGCGCGCCAAACCGGCACTGACGCGGGATCGGAGCAAATTGCGGTCGGATTTGTAGGTGCTGGCGAGTTTGCTGGCGTCCTGGGGGTTGGAGGCGCGGACGCCCTTGCCGTAGATATCGGCGCAGAAGGCGAGGTAACCGAGTTCGGCCAGCATTTCGGCACGTTTGAGTTCGTAATCACCGAGGCCCTTCCATTGATGGACCACAAGGATGCCCGGGCGTTTCCCGGTCTTGGCGTCGTCATAGACGGCCACACCTTCGAGCACGGTGTTGCCGTCGCGATACTCAATGGTCTCACGTCGGATCTCGGCGCCGAGGGGCAGGGAGATGGAAAGGATGAGAAAGACGAGAAGTCGGGGTTTCATGATGAGTAGCAGGGTGCTTGGGGTTGAGCGGGCGTCAATCGATGACGATTCGGGTCGCGGCGACGGGATCAACCTTTGCGTTCGTCGCGGTATTGGGTCGGGGAAACGTCGTTCACTTCGTGGAAGGCCCGGGAGAAGTAGAGGGGGTCATCGTAGCCGACTTGGGCTGCGATTTCCTTGATGGAAAGGGCGGTGGTGTCGAGAAGCTGGCGCGCTTGGTGCATGCGCATGCCGATGAAGTACTCCATGGGCGCGTAGCCGGTGAGGTCGCGAAACAGCGCGGAGTAATGCGAGAGGGAGAGTCCGGCGAGCTTGGCCAAATCCTGGACGCGCACGCGCTGGGAAAGGTTTTGCTTCATGTACTCCAGGCTTTGGGCCACCCGATGGTGCGGATCCGTCGTCTCGCGTCCGGTCTGGTTTCGGCACCAGACCATGCGGCCGAGCAGATGGGAAAGGATTTGGGAGGCATAAAGAAGGTGAGCCGGAGTGTAGCCTTGTTCGAGAGTGCCCAGCATTTCCTCGAACAACGACGCCAGCGCGATCTCGGCGGGCAAACGCACCACCGGTTGCTCGGCGAATGTGCCGAGTTCGCGTGCAAAGACAGGGATGCGCGATCCGACGGCGTGGAACCATCGGATGGTCCAGGGCTCTTGCGCGCTTGCGGCATAGGCGTGGGAAACCTGCGGTGGAATGACGATGAGATCTGCCGGGCCGACAGGGTGTTCTTTCCCGCCACATCGGCACCAACCGCGCCCTTCGCTGCAATGAATGAAGATGGTTTGTTCCGCGCCGTTCGGTCGCTCCCGAAAGTGACCGCGGGCCGACGGAAAGAACCCCACATCGGTGGGGAACTGGCCGTCGAGCAGGGGATGGTTGCGGGCGGTGGCAACCACACGTCGCGGCAGCACCACGATGCGTTGCCCGGGGAAACCATCGCCTTTCTCGGCCGGGGACATAGGGGTGGAGCGTGCCGGCTCCCGCTGAGGGGCACCATTCCGAAACGGGGTGGGGAGATGCGGGGGGGAATAAGGCGATGAAGGGTTGGCCCTACGCACAGGCGCAGAGGCGCGGCGAAAGGGAAGGGGGAGGAAGGGAGCAAACATGGGGGTTTGTCATCGGTGTTCCTGAACCCCTCTCTGCGCGAGACAAAGAATCCCTCAGTTCCGCCGCATGCTTCGAAGAGGATGATCGATCCCATGGCTGTCCACGCGCCGGTCTTGGGACTTGGAATCCGGTGCAAGGATGTCCTCAACATCGCCTGTGCGAATCATTGGCGGCATCGCGGGCGGTCGAAGGCTGTCGGCGCCGAAGGGGCTTTCGGTGCGGCCGACGCCGGATCTGGTGCGGCAGGCGGTCTTCAACAGCCTGGGTGAAAGGGTGTCGGATGCCGAAGTACTGGATCTTTTTTCGGGAACGGGTGCCCTGGGTCTGGAATGCCTGAGCCGCGGGGCGAAGTGGGTGACGAGCGTGGAGAAGTCGTCGGATCACGCCCGGTACATTCGCGCCAATGTGCGGGATTTGGAACTGCCCGCGGATCGCCACGAATTGCGGGTGCAGGAAGCCTTCGCGGCGATGCGTTCCCTTGTGTCAACCGGGGCGCGTCGGTATGACCTCATCATGGCGGATCCGCCCTTCGGACCGAAAACCAAGGCAGGGCGGTCGTCGTCGTTGTCGCAGCAACTGGCGGATGCCGCCGAGACTGCCACCCTGCTGAAGCCGGGCGGTTTGTTGGTCTTGGGGCATGCCCGACGGGATGAGGTGGTGCCTTCGGCGGGTTGGGATGAGTTGCGCGTCCTTACTCATGGGGACTCCGTGTTCCGCCTCTTGCGAATCAGGGCGGCGGCCTCCACCCACGAATCGTTCACGGACGTGACGCCACCGACGGAGACTTCGGCGGAAGGGTGAGCGGGGCCTGGAACTCGGCCTTCGGGGCCGTTCCTTGGCGGTCGCATGGTCAAGAAACGAGGCGTTTTCCGTATTGGCACTTGAAATCCGGAACGGCATTGTGCCGCGCTTTGAACTGACGATGAACGGCGCACTCACCGGTCCGAACATCCCGGCCAACATTCTGGATCGCACGTTTCGGCTGAATCCACCGAAGACACTTTCTCGGAAGATTCTGGCGAAGATCACGGATTCCTTCGAGGCGATGCTCGCGCGCGCCTCGTTGATTCCAGACGTTCCAGTCTACGACAATCGACACTTTCCCTGGGCGGCGGAGGTGGAGGCAGACTGGCGGAAGGTGAGGAAGGAACTCGATGAGGTGATGAAGTTCCGCGACAAGATGCCGTCGTTCCAGGACATCGTGAAGGAAGTGGGATTGATCCAGAAGGACGACCAGTGGAAGACGTTCTTCCTTCGCGGCATCGGGATGGACTGTGAGGAAAACGCGCGACGGTGTCCCGAGACGATGCGGTTGCTGGACAAGATTCCGGGCATCAAGACGGCGTTTTTCTCGATTCTTTCGCCGCACAAACACATCCCGCCGCATCGTGGGCCCTACGTCGGGGTGCTCCGCCTGCACCTGGGACTGTTGGTCCCTGAGCCCCGGGAAAAGGTGCGGATTCGCATCGCTGACCAGACCTGTCTCTGGCAGGAGGGCAAATGCCTGATCTTTGACGACACCTACAACCACGAGGTGTGGAACGACACCGAGGGGTACCGCGTGGTGTTGTTCGTCGATTTTGCGCGGCCGATGAAAGCGCCGTTCGGCTGGTTGAATGACCGGGTATTGAACATGGCCACGCTGGCCCCATTCATTCGCGAGGCCAAGGGCAAGCAGGCGAAGTGGGAGAAGAAGATGTACGCGGATAAGGCAAAGGGATGATGGGCGGGGATCGGTCGCCTCCTCCAAGAATCAAGCTTTCACCACGGAGGCACAGAGGCACGGAGCGAAAGGGCAGTAGCTCATCCTCACGGTGAGGACGCGCAGGGCAGGCGCGAGAATTTTGGCGTGTAGACTACCGTGGTGACGAGGCCCGTGGACTTCGCCGAAGCCCGTTCTGCAACCAAAGTCGCCAGACCATGGTTAGGGCTTCACGCACGATTCGGCCCGACATCTTCGACTTACCCTGAAAACGGTCGGTGAAAATGATCGGCACTTCGCGGACTCGAAGTCCTCGACGCCAGATCTGGTGGGTGAGTTCGATCTGAAAACTGTACCCATTGGACCGGACGGCATCGAGATCGAGGCCTTGCAGGGCCTCGCGTCGAAAACATTTGAAGCCGCCTGTGGGGTCGGAAAACGGCATGCCGGTGATCAGGCGGACGTAGAGGGCCGCACCCAGGCTGAGCATGAGGCGGTTGGCAGGCCAATTCAGCACGCGGATTCCGTCCACGTAGCGTGAGCCGAGGACCAAGTCAGCTTCCTGAGCGGCCTCCAGCAATCGGGGAACGTCCGACGGGTTGTGGGAAAGGTCCGCGTCCATTTCCAGTACGAACGGGTAATCACGTTCCAAGGCCCACTTGAATCCCGCGATGTAGGCACGGCCGAGGCCATCCTTCTCGGCTCGGTGTTTGACGTGAATGCGGGGGTTCTCCGCGGCAAAGGCGTCCGCCATCTTCCCGGTCCCATCCGGCGAGTTATCATCGACGATCAGGAGTTCGATGGAGTCGGAAAGGGCCAGGACACGGCGAACGAGTTCGGCCAAGTTCTCGCGCTCGTTGTAGGTGGGGCTGACGACCAGGGCGCGTGCTATCATGCAGGACGGGCAGACCTAAGCCCGACCGATGTCGGGAGGCAAGCGTGGGGTGGACGGGAAAGGAAGGGAGGAGTGGGTGGGGAAGGGGGTAGGGGAATGCGGGACCTTGGATGATTCGCCCTTCCCGCTTCCCCCACCTCGCTTCCCTCCTCACACTCCGGCGCATGAGAATCCATCATTTCCTTGGGTGCGCGTGTGCCTGGATCGCGAGTTGGGCGAATGCGATGGGGGCCGACTCGGGGTTGGTGTCGGAGGGGATTCCATCGGCCCCGGACACACTCCGGGCCAACGTCGCGCGCTACCTCGAATTTCGGGCTGCGGCTTTCCAGGACTGGCATCCACGGCGGCGGGATGTGCTGATCACCACGCGTTTCGGAGAGACCACCCAACTGCATCTGGTTCAGCAACCGGAAGGTGATCGGCGGCAGATCACGTTTTTAAGGGAACCGGTTTCCGGAGGGTCCTTTCGACCGGCGGACGATGGTCAGCCCATCGTCTTCCTTCAGGACGTCGGCGGCAGCGAATTCTATCAGTTGTTCAGCCTGAACCCGGAGGACGGGCGGGTGGCGTTGATTACTGACGGAACATCGCGGAACACGGCCCCGTGCTGGTCGAGTTCGGGCGTTTGGCTGGCCTATTCCTCGACGCGGCGGAACGGGCGTGACACCGATCTGTATGTCATGGATCCCGCGCGACCGGCGAGCGACCGGCGCGTCGCCGAGTTGAGCGGGGGTGGTTGGACGGCGGTGGATTGGTCGCCAGACGACGGCCAATTGCTCGCGGTTTCCTTTGTCTCCATTACCGAGAGTTCGCTGCACCTGATCGACGTGGCGACCGGGAGCAGGCGCGAGATCACTCCGGCGACGGGAGAAAAGGCCTCCTATGCCGGCGGGCGCTTCGCCGCCGATGGCCGGTCGGTGATCACCGTGTCCGATAGGGGGGGGGAATTCCGTCGGTTGTGGCGCATCGACCTTGCCTCGGGACGCATGGACACCATTGGACCCGCACCCACTTGGGATGTTGAAGCATTTGAATTGTCTCCCGATCGCCGGGAAGTCGCCTATTTCGCGAACGAAGATGGGATCAGTCGGCTTCATGTTCTCAACCTGAAGACAGAACAGGAAAAACGACTGCCTCGGTTGCCGTCCGGGGTGGCCGCGGGATTGAAGTGGCACGCGAACGGGCGTGATCTCGGATTCACCTTGAGCTCGGCCCGGTCGCCCAACGACGTGTATTCGGTCGACGTCCGCAAGCAGACGGTGACCCGGTGGACGGCAAGTGAGACGGGAGGACTGAACGCCGGTCGTTTCGCCGAACCGGAATGGATCCGAGTGAAGTCGTTCGATGGACGCGAGGTTTCGGGATTCATCTATCGGCCGGATCCCAAGAGGTTCCCGGGTCCGCGACCGGTGCTGATCAGCATTCACGGCGGACCGGAATCGCAGGCCAGGCCGGGATTCCAGGCGCGTTGGAACTATCTGATGGAAGAGCTGGGGGTGGCTTTGCTGTACACCAACGTCCGCGGTTCGGCCGGCTACGGAAAGACGTTCCTGGCACTCGACAACGGGATGAAGCGCGAGGATTCGGTACGTGATATCGGGGCCTTCCTGGATTGGATCGGCACGCAGCCGGGACTTGATGCCCAGCGCGTCGGGGTCTATGGCGGCAGCTATGGCGGGTACATGGTCTTGTCGTCCTTGGTTCATCACGGCGAGCGATTGCGCTGTGCCGTGGACGTGGTGGGGATTTCGAATTTCCTGACCTTCTTGAAGAATACACAGGATTACCGGCGCGATTTGAGGCGAGTGGAGTATGGGGACGAACGGGAACCGGCGATGGCGGAGTTCCTGAATCGGATCTCGCCGCTCACGCAGGTGGGGAAGATCCGCAAGCCGTTGCTCGTCGTTCAGGGCAAGAATGATCCCCGCGTACCGGTGACCGAGGCCGAGCAGATGGTCCGCGCGATGCGCGATCAAGGGGGCACGGTTTGGTACCTCATGGCGCCGGACGAAGGGCACGGGTTCCAGAAGAAGAAGAACATCGACGCGATGTTTCTGGCGATCGTGCAGTTCCTCGACGCGCACCTGCTGAAATAGGTTCGGACGTTTCGCCACCGGTCAATTGACGATTCCGGGAGCGGGGCGGTGAATCGCCCCATGGCCCAGGGTCCGACCCTATCACGCCGCCTCCGGCGACGTTCCTTCCTGAAGTCCGCTCTGGCGGCCGCCGGCGCCAGCGGCCTCTTCCAGTTCATCCCCTCGCGGGTCTTCAGTGCACCGGGGCGTCCGGGTGCCAACGATCGTTTCGTGGTGGCGCACATCGGTGTCGGTGGCATGGGGATGACGCACGTGAACAACATGGTGCGTTTTCAGCAGGAGGAGAAAGTCCGCATCGCCGCGGTCTGTGACGCCGATGACAATCGGTTGATGGCGGCCTGGGAGAACCTCGGAAAGGCCGTCCGACCCTATCGGGACTATCGATACATTCTCGAACGGAAGGACATTGACGCGGTGTTGATCGCCACTCCGGACCACTGGCATGCGGTGCAGACCGTTCATGCGTGCCAGTCCGGCAAGCACGTGTACGTCGAGAAGCCCGCGTCGGTGACGGTTGCCGAAGGGCGTGCCATGGTGAAGGCGGCCCGGGAAAACCATGTCGCCGTGCAGGTGGGGGCTCAGGCGAGGACGGCCAAAGGCGCCTGGCATACCTGTCGTGCCATCCGCAACGGCATTGTCGGGAAAATCCACAAGGTGACCTGTTGGCACTACGCGAATCCAGTGGATGACCAACCCGTTCCCGACAGTGAACCCCCTGAGGGGTTGGATTGGGACTTATGGCTGGGGCCGCTACCGTGGCGGCCATACAACCGGCGTTACCACCCGGCAAATTTCCGTTGGCTGCTGGAATCCGGAGGCGGCCAGATTAGGGATCGCGGAGCTCATCAATTCAGCACCATTCTGTGGTGCATGAATGCCGATCACCAAACGTCGTTCACGGTCGAGGCTACCGGTCGCGCCCCTGCGCGCGGTCTGTGGGACTGTCCGGTCGACATGCACGTGGTGTATCGGTTCAAGAATCCGGATTGGGTATTGGAGTGGGGGCAACCGGGTGACAAGGTGGGCACGACCGAGTTCGGCAACGTCTTTTGGGGTGCGACGGGGCATCTGATTCTGGAATGGGAGGGCGGATATCGCCCGGCCAATCGAGAGGCTATCGATTTCGAGCTGCCGTCGGGCGGACAAGAAGTGCCGCGGACGGATGAGTACGAGGACTTCAACATGAACCACAAGGCGGACTGGTTCCGATCGATCCGCGAGGGGCACATGCGTCCGGCGGTGGATATTGAGATCGCGCACCGCACGGCGACCCTCTGCAATCTCGGAAACCTTTCCTATATCCTCGGTCGGCCGTTAGTATGGGATGGAGACCGGGAAAAGGTGGTTGGGGACGAGCATGCGAATCGCCTGCTGAGTCGTCCGCAACGATCGCCCTTTGTGCTGTGAAACACTCTTCTCCAAGCACTCTCGCCCAGACTGTCTCCCGCAAGGGAGAGGGGAACCAATGTTGTAGGGTTCAGGCTGCCAGAGGGTCTCGGAAATCCGTAAGGCTTTGCTCCCTATGAATTCAACCGATCTATCGAGTCAATCCGCCGCGGTGGAAGCCATGATTCGTCGCCTTCGGATGGACGATGACATGATCCGTGGGCCCGCACTCCAGGGGGCCGGTCGGCTCGGCGCTCCGGCCGTGGCGCCGTTGGTCGGTGAAATGTGCAACTCGCCTCCCGGGACGGCCCAGGCCGCGCGACGCGCTCTGTGGAATGTGGTTCGCGTCGCCGGTCGGCCGGGAGCGGGCTCTCAGGGAGGCGCCGTGGTCAGTGAGATCCGTGGGGTGTTTGGCCAGGCACCCGCCACGATTCAGCGTGAGTTGATTTGGATGATCTCCGAATTGGGCGATCAGCGGGTGGTGCCATGGCTATCGGATTTGCTGGATCATCCCGAGCTTCGAGAGGATGCCCGTTGTGCCCTCATGCGAATCCCCGGGGCTAGGGCCTTGGCGGCCCTGCGCGTGGCGTTGTCCAGCGCCGAGGGTCCATTCGCCAATGCCCTGGCTGACGCGCTGCGGGCCCGAGGCGAGAGCGTGGTGGATCCACCGTCCCGCAATCGAACTCCGGACCGGCCCACCTCCGTGGGGCAATGACTCGTGAAGGGCTTGGCCCGTGGAATGATCCCGGTCCATTCCGCGCGCGACATCGGACACTGTCGATTGACGGTGCCATGATTACCGGCATTCTGGCGGGGTGTTGATGTCTCCCAGCCCAAGTTCCCGGCGTGCATTTCTGGGGCGCATGGGGGCTGGGTTTGGTGCTGTCGCCTTGACCGCGCTGCGCCAGATCGAGGCGCGTGGCGGATCGGGGGCCGGACAGCCAGTAATCGACCCTTTGAATCCGTTCGCTCCGCGCGCGCCTCATTTCGCGCCGAGGGCGAAGTCGGTGATCTTCCTTTTCATGGTGGGTGGTCCGTCTCAACTCGACACCTTCGACTACAAGCCGTTGCTTCAGAAGCTGGATGGGAAGCCGGTGCCGGCTTCGATTCGCCAGGCGCTGGAAGCCACGAAGCACGCCAATGTGTTCCACGGGTGCAAGGACGAGTTGATGGGAAGTCCATACGCCTGGAAGCAATACGGCCAATCGGGGATGTGGGTGAGTGAGTTGTATCCACAGGTGGCCGAGCATGTGGATGACCTATGCTTCATCCATTCCGTCCAGGCCGATTCGAATAATCATGGCCCAGCCAGTTACCAGATGCACACGGGCGATATCCGTCCTGGCAAGGCGAGTTTGGGTTCCTGGGTGACCTATGGACTGGGCACTCAGAACCAAGATCTGCCCGGTTACGTCATGCTGTTCGACGCCGGCCCGCTCGGTGGGGCGGCGAATTATTCCAACGGCTTCTTGCCGGCTGCGTTTCAACCGACGCGCCTGCGGGACCGGGGAACACCGGTGTTGGATCTGTTGCCGCCGGAGTCCATGGCGGACGGACAGCGGCGCACACTCGATCTGATCCGTGACCTCAATCTCGAGCATCGCGGCACCCGGCCGGGTTACTCGGAGTTGGACGCCCGGATCGCGAGCTACGAGTTGGCTTACCGGATGCAATCGGCGGCGCTGGAGGTGGGCGACCTCGAGCAAGAGCCCGCCTACCTTCGTCGGGCCTACGGGTTCGAACATGCCGACCAGAGGACGCAGAATTTCGCCAGGAAGTGTCTGTTGTCCCGACGCCTGGTGGAGCGTGGGGTGAGGTTCGTCCAGGTATATGACATGCCCGACAAGGACGGCTGGGATGCTCACGCCAAACTCACCGACAACCACACGCCCCGGGCCCGTTGGACCGATCAGCCGATCGCCGCCTTGTTGTCCGACCTTAAGCAGCGCGGCCTTTTGGATTCGACTCTGGTGGTATGGGCGAGCGAGTTCGGGCGTACCCCGATGATGCAGGGGGAAAAGGGAAGGCAACATAACGCGGCGGGATTCACGGTTTGGCTGGCAGGGGGCGGAGTTCGACCCGGAACGCGGATTGGCTCAACGGACGAGATCGGACTGATGGCGGCCGAGGAGCCGGTGCCTTTCCGGGACCTTCACGCGACCGTCCTGACGGCGTTGGGCTTGAAGTATGAGTCGCTGAGCTTCGAGGTGAATGCGCGTCAGGAACGTCTGACCGGAGTTGCGGGCAGTGCGAAGCCGGTGCGCGGAGTTCTGGGGTAACCCACACGAGATCGAGAAGGACTCGCGAGTTGGGGGCATGAGCCAGGGCCCACCTGGATTGGAAATGGGTCGAGTCAGGTAGCCCTCGTCGCGCTGCGACGAGGTGTGCGGGGTCCAACGGTTCATGAAAAGAGCCGACCCGAGGTTGATGGGTGGCGGCCATTCGGGCCATCGCGTCGGCTTTTCGCCGGCGTTGTTTCCTTCGGGACAGCGTCGAGGCATGCTCTCCCGTCCTGAGATGTCCGACGCGCGTGTCGATGAACTGAAGCGGTTGCTGCCGCAATGCCTGCTGGCCGACTGGGTCCGGCTGGGATCTCGATTGGTCAGAGTGCTGCGCGACCGTCGGCATGCCGAACGCCACGAGGCATTGATCGATCGGTTGTTGGAACGCGCTCGTGCCTCGGTAGCCCTAAGGCAGTGGCGTGCCGAACATTTGCCGCGTCCGGCCTATCCTCCCGAGCTTCCCATCACGGCGAAGAAGGACGAGATACTGGCCGCCATTCGGTCGAGGCAGGTGGTGGTCGTTGCAGGCGAGACCGGTTCAGGAAAAACCACGCAGATTCCGAAGATTTGTTTGGAGGCCGGATTGGGGATTGAAGCGAAGATCGGATGCACCCAGCCGCGCCGCGTGGCGGCACTTTCGATATCGCAGCGCGTGGCCGAGGAGTTGGGCGTGGGTTGGAGCCGGGAGATCGGGTGCAAGATTCGATTCGACGATCGATCGAGCCCTGAGACGTTTGTGAAGTTCATGACGGATGGCATGCTGCTCGCCGAAATGCAGGGCGATCCGTTGTTGTCGGAGTACAACGCCATCGTTCTGGACGAGGCCCACGAGCGCAGTCTGAACATCGACTTTCTGCTCGGGCACCTCAAGACCCTGCTGCCGAGGCGCTCGGACCTGAAGCTGGTCATCACCTCGGCGACGATCGATACGGCGGCCTTCGCGCAGGCCTTCGACGACGCTCCGGTGGTCGAGGTGTCAGGACGAATGTACCCGGTCGAGGTCCGTTACGCGCCCATTTCGGCGGAGGAGGAGGAGAGTGGAGAACTCACCTCTATCGACGCCGCGGTGCGTGCCACCGAGCGGATTGTCGATGGCGGCGGTTCGGGTGACGTGCTGATCTTCATGCCGGGCGAGCGGGATATTCGCGAGACCACCGACCAGTTGGAGGCACGCCTGGGTGGAAGGGTGGAGATCGTTCCTTTGTACGGGCGCCTGAGTTCCGGGGACCAGCAGCGCGTGTTCGGTCCGCATTCAGGACGGCGGATCGTGGTATCGACGAACATCGCGGAAACCTCGCTGACGATTCCCGGCATTCGCTACGTCATCGATTCCGGGTTGGCGCGCATGAGCCGGTACAATCCGCGGACGCGGACACGGCGGCTGCCGATCGAACCGATATCGAGGAGCAGCGCCGATCAGCGGAAGGGAAGGGCGGGGCGTGTGCAGGCGGGGGTCTGCATACGGTTGTACTCCGAGGAGGACTTCGAGAAGCGGTCGCCCTTCACGCAGCCGGAGATCCAACGGGCGAACCTAGCGGAGGTGATCCTTCGAATGAAGGCTTTCCACCTCGGGGACATCGAGACGTTTCCGTTTCTCAATCCACCGACGCCGGCGGCGATCCAGGCGGGATACACCCTGCTGCATGAGCTGGGAGCGTTGGATGACCAGCGGCAATTGACGGCCTTGGGGCAGGATTTGGCGCGTTTGCCGATCGACCCAACGTTGGGTCGCATGCTGCTCCAGGCGCAACGCGAGCACGCGACGCGCGAACTGTTGATCATTGCGTCCGGGCTCAGCATTCAGGATCCGCGGGAGCGACCCCTGGACAAGCAGGCGGCGGCCGACGCGGCGCACCGGCGCCATCTGCACCCGCAGTCGGATTTCCTCACTTTGCTGAATATCTGGAACGCGGTGCATGACGAGTGGGAACGGATGCGCACTCAGAACCAGCGGCGCCGATTCTGCCGCGACCAATTCCTGTCGTATGTCCGGATGCGCGAGTGGCAGGACCTGCATGCCCAGTTGCACGATGCACTGGAGGAACTCGGCCGGGTTCGGCTCAACGAGAGCAATGCCGCGTACGAGGCCGTTCATCGGTCGATACTGACCGGACTTCTCGCCCATGTGGCGCGTCGCACGGAACGCAACCAATACCAGGCGACGGCGAATCGGAAGGTGAGTCTGTTTCCGGGCTCGACGCTATTCGAACGCTTTGAAAGGCCACCCAGGAAGACGGGCGGCCGAAGCGCTGCCGCGCCCGAGGTTGTTCCAAAGAAGACGCGGCAACCCTTGTGGCTGGTGGCCGGTGAAATCGTCGAAACGACGCAGGTCTATGCACGGACGCTGGCTGGCATCGATCCGCTCTGGATCGTTGAACTCGCCCCGCACCTCTGCAAGGTGAGTCACCAGAATCCGCGATGGTCGGCATCGTCGGGGCGGGTTTTGGTGGAGGAGATCACCACCCTCTCGGGGCTCGAAATTCGACGCCGCCATGTGGCCTACGGCAACCTGCAGCCCGACGACGCGACCCGGATATTCATCCGCTCGGCCCTGGTTGAAGAGGGGTTGTTTGGCGCGAGCGCGGACGACGATGAGGCGATCGAGGGACCGCGAGCGGCGGGTATGCGGGGGCCGCGACCCGACTCGCGCGGAGGCGGGAAGGCGTGGCAATGGGCCGAGACCGCGCGAACGGCCCCGCGACCGCCGCAATACCGGTTCCTGGAACACAATCGGGCGGTGCGCCAGAAGATCGAAGATTGGCAGACCCGCGTGCGTCGGCATGAGTTCGGGGATCTGGACGATGCGATGGAGGCGCACTACGCGGAGAAGCTCTCCAATGTTTCGTCGCGGGACGAATTGAACCGGTGGCTCGGTGAACACGGTGGTGCCCCGGCATTGTTCATCGAGGAGTCGCGACTGACCGGTGGCAAGGAGTTGGGTGTCGACACGGAGGCATTCCCGGACCGCATGGAGGTGGGCGGACAGGCGGTGGCGATTCGTTATGCGTACGCCCCGGGTGAGGAACACGACGGCGTGACCGTGCAGATCCCGTTCACCCTGGCGGACGTGGTTTCGCCGGCGGCGCTGGAGTGGTCCGTCCCAGGACTGCGCGAAGCCAAGGCTGAGGAACTGCTCCGGGCGCTGCCGAAGTCGTTGCGAGCGCAGTTGCTTCCGATCGCGCCCAAGGCGGCGGAAATCGCACGTGAGTTCGAACCTTCGGGCCCCTCGCTGCTTCACGATCTGGCACGGTACATTCTTCGCAAGTACGGGGTGCAGGTTCCAGCCAGTGCCTGGCCGGCGGATCCCTTGCCGTCGCATCTCCGGGCGCGCATTGAATTGCTGGGCGACGACCGCAGGTCTCTTGGGGCGGCCCGGGATCTCACGGAGCTTAGGCAGCGCCTGGCGGCGCAGAAGACGGCGGCAAATCCATCGAAGTTGGGCAAGGGACCGGGAAGTGATCCTGGGATGGAGAGTGCCGAATCCGAGGCTTGGCGGCGGGCTGCGGCGCAGTGGGAACGTTGCGCCATCACCAGTTGGACGTTCGGAGATCTTCCGGAGCGAGTGGAGATTTCGGTCGAGAAAGGCTGGGTGCCGGTCGTGGGTTGGCCAGGGTTGGCAGTGGACAGTGCCGGCGTCCATGTCCGTCTTCACCGAACCCAATCAGCGGCGCGAGACGGGAACCGGGCAGGATTCTTTCGTTTGTTGGAGTTGGCATTGCAGAAGGACTTGGCCTGGATGCGGAAGGACCTTCGTGGGTTGACGAAGTTCGGGCCGTTGTATGCACCGCTCGGTACAACGGAGGAGCTCGAGGAGACCGCCTACCACCATCTGCTGCGTCACTTGTTTCCCGGACAAGCCCCGTCTCCCATGACAAAGGCAGCCTTCGACGCGGCGGTGAAAGACTTGCAGGGTCGTTTGGGAGGTTGGGTGCCGAAGCTGACGGATTGGGTCGGGGTGATCCTCGAGTTGCGCGCCCAGGTGGCGATGAAGATTGGTGCGGGAACGGTGGCGGCGGCGGTGACGCAGAAACCTGTCGGGACGTCGGGACCGGCGCGGGTTCTCAAAGACTTTAGCCAACTCGGCATGCCTTCGATTGGGGCAAAAGCGGCTGCCAAGGCTACGATGCCCGCGGTTCAACGACCGGGACCGACGCCGGCGGACCTGGAGGCCTTGGTGCCGGCGCGATTTCTCGAGAGGTTGGCCTTTGACCGTCTGCCCCATTTGGCCCGTTACCTGAAGGCGATGCTGGTGCGCGCCGAACGGGCGGCGGCCAACGCCCCCCGGGACCGCGAGCGAGCGGCGTTGTTGGCTCCTTACGTCAATGCCTGGAAGGCGCTCGAGGCCGAACCGAAATCCCCGGAGCGCGCGCAGGCATTGGCGGATTTTCGGTGGATGATCGAGGAGTACCGCGTATCACTGTTCGCCCAGGAACTTGGGACGGCGTTCCCGGTGTCGCCCAAGCGATTGGACGAAGCGTTGCTTCGGTTGCGGTCTGGTGAAGCCGGGTGAGCAGGAGACGCCATGAGAATCTTGATTGTCTTGGGATATTTGCTGGCCGGCTGGTTTACCAGGGCTGCCGACAGTTCGGACAAGGTGTTTCCGGTTCGCGGCCTGAGTATTGCGGCCCCGTCTGCGAAACAACTGGACCGGTTCCTTCGGTGCATCGAGGAGGAATTCGCTCCGCGTGGTTTGAACACGCTGATCCTCAGAGTGGATTACCACTTTCAGTACGAGAGCCATCCGGAGTTGAGGGCCGAGGGAGCTCTTTCCCGATCGCAAGTGAAGCAACTGGCGGACGCCTGTCGCTCGCGGGGCATCCGCATCGTGCCGCAGATCAATCTATTGGGGCACCAATCGTGGGCATCCCAGCTGGGAAATCTGCTGAAGGTCTATCCGGACTTCGACGAAACGCCCTGGGTGACGATGCCGGAGAAGTACGCCTGGCCCAATGCGGATGGGTTGTACTGCAAGAGCTATTGTCCCTTGCACCCGAAGGTTCACGCCGTCGTGTTCGCCCTGGTGGACGAGCTGTGTGATGCGTTCGAAACGGACGCGTTCCATGCGGGCATGGACGAGGTATTTTACATCGGGGAAGCGCGATGTCCGCGCTGTGGAGGCAAAGACAAGGCCGAACTCTTCGCGGGAGAGCTGAAGAAAATCCGGGACCACCTGGCGGCAAAGAAGCGCACGCTTTGGATCTGGGGGGATCGTTTGATCGACGGCAAGACGACCGGGATCGGGGAGTGGGAGGCGAGTCTGAACCAGACACATCCGGCGGTGGATCTGATTCCCAAGGACATCGTCATCTGCGACTGGCATTACGAGCGCGCGGATCCGACGGCGGCGATGTTCGCCTTGAAAGGATTTCCCGTGGTCACGTGCCCGTGGAACCGGCCGGAGGTCGGTGTCCGCCAGGTGCGCGACATGATGGAGTTGCGGGAGAACTCGACGCGCGAAGTCCGTGGCCGCTTGCGGGGCGTGGTCCAGACGGTGTGGTCCGGGGCGGAGACGTTTATGAACGGGCTGGCGGCTCACCGGCGCGGCGAGGAAGTTGCCAAGGGTGGAAAGAGCGACGTGGTTTGCTTCGTGAAGGTGTTTGACGAGATGAAGGCATTGGGGGCCGTGGCCAATCAGTAGGCAGCCCAGCGTTCCAGTTCGATGGTTTGAGCGCCGACCCGCAGCAGAAATCGCAGATAAATGTCCGAGGGCGGGCCAGCGGGAAGGTAGGTATACGTGGCAATGGGGATCCCGTTCTTCACGATCTGGCCGGTGGCGCTCCAATAGCCCGGCGGTTCCCATTGCGAGACCTTGCCGTGGCGAAAGGACTTTTGGCGTTTCACATCGGTCCACAGGTAGGTGTCGTTGCCCAGTGTCAGTTGGTGAGCCATCCACACCTGCTCGGCTGTGGCGTCACCGGGGCCTGAGCCGACGGCCTCGTAACGCCGGCGGTGGTCGACCGTGAGCCGAAAGCCCTGGGCTGTCACGGTGCCCGTGGTTCGGTAATCCTGCAGCAAGCTGTAACCGCTGAGGTCCGTTTCGAAGCAGTAGGGACCGGTGGCCTGGACATCAATGGTGAAAACGGTGTTGCTGACCACGAGCGTTCCGGCGACAGCGCCCCAGGGTGAGATGTTGCAGTTGCCGGCAGGCCGTCGCGACGTGAACCGCAGATCCTGAACGCCAGTTTGGACCGCCTCGAATTCGAAGTTGTGACCGCTGTTCAGAAAGGTGGAGGCGTTGGCACTCAAGTCGCCGGCGATCTGTCGGGTGCGATAGGTCAGGTTGGTGCCGGTGGCGAAATGGATCTCCAAGGCGTCAGCGGGGGCGGCGGCATAGCTCCATTGGATTCCGGATTGGGACAAGGTGCCGTTCGTCGTGAGGGCGCCGCCCCGCAACGTCGAAGCCAGGTAAATGGCGGAGGCGCAGGTATCGAGATGGCTGACGAAGAGTTCCCCGAGTCGAACAGGAACGGCGTCGGCGAGTTGCAGCGAGCGTGCCAGCGATTCAGTGGCGGACGGATCGGATTCGGCGACGCGATACAGACGAAGGGAATGCTGAGTCGTTGGTGCCGGGTCGGTCCAGGTTAGCGAGGTGCCTTCGGCGAGTTGCTCATGGATCGAAGTCCAGGGGCCCTGGATCGAGGGCCCGGCTTGGACGGCATACGATTTCCCGATCGTTGCCGACCATCGAAGTTGAAGGCCATCGGGTGTCAGGACGGCTTCGGTGATTTCAATGCTACCGGCGGGCCTGGCCGACATCAGGAGCAGGCCGGCGATACCTGCCAGCGTGCCGAGGCGAAGGCGGGATGTTGAAGCGGCAAGGAGAAGTCGCAAACGAGGACGGTCGTCGCGGCGGCGGAAGGGCGGCTTCACAGGAGTTTCTGGACTTCAAAAGTGCGATCAGAATCGGACCTCTGTCGAGACTTTGGAGGCGCGTCGATGGAACCGTCAGCATTTTCGATTACCGGCGGCGGTTCCTTCAGAGCTATAACCCCGGCAGTCCAAGACACCCGACCCAAAGGGAACCTATGATTGGCCTCACATTCGTTGTCGCAGTGGCGGCGATTGTCTCCGTGGTGATGTTGCGCGGAAGATTGCATCGCCTGCGGGACCGCGTGAGCGGTTTGGAGACGGCGCGCGCCTATTTGGAGCGCCGAGTCGAGTCGCTTGAGGCGGCGCTGGGGCGTGAGCGCGCGGTGGGGACGGAAGGAGGCGGCAGGGAGACCGTGCCAGAGACACTTTCCCGACCTGCGGTTGCGGTTCCGCCTCCGGCCGAACCGCCCGGTCGACCGGAGCCATTCCTGGCGACCGCGAGTGATGCGAAGGCGGGGGCAGGAACGACGCGACCGCCTAAACTCTCGCCGGTGGCGACACCGGTAACGGCCACCAGCATTGAACCGGCTCCAGCTTTCGCGAAGGCGGCGACGGACTCGAAGGGTGAGAGTGCGCCCCGGGAGGCGCGGGATTGGGAACGATTCATGGGGGTTCGGTTGTTTGCCTGGTTGGGTGGATTAGCCCTGTTCCTTGGGGTGGCCTATTTCGTGAAATACTCCTTCGATCGCGACTTGGTGCCGCCGGCCTTGAGGGTGACGATCGGGTTGGTGACGGGCGCCGGATTACTGGGGTTGGGTTTGCGCCTGGGCCAGCGTGCCTATGCCGTGACATCGCAGACACTCTGCGCGACCGGTGTGGTGATCCTGTATGCGGCGCTGTTCGCCGGGCACACGTTGTATCGACTCCCCTGGCTTCCGCAGGGAGTGGCTTTTGCCTCGATGGTGGCCGTGACGGCCATGGCCTTCGTGTTGTCAGTACGGTTATCGGCGATGGTGATCGCGATCCTGGGCTGGGTGGGTGGGTTTCTGACACCCGTCCTGTTATCGACGGGGCAGGATCAGCCACTGGCGTTGTTTTTATATGTGGGATTGCTGGATCTCGGATTGCTGGCGGTGGTGTTGCACCGGCGGTGGGACTTCCTCGCCTTGCTGGGTGCGGTGGGGACGGTGATGATGCAGTTGGCCTGGATATCGAAATTCTATTCCGTGGATCGGCTGATGGTGGCCTGGACGATCTTTGCGGCGTTCAACGCCTTGTTTGTGGCGGCCTTGGCGTGGGCGAAGTTCAAGGTGCGCGACAGTGATTGGCTGGGAGGCGGCGTGGTGGTGGTGGCGGTGGCGACGTTGGCGTTTGGCGGATGGCTGCTCATTCAGGGTGATGCGGCCGGGCGCCCGGCGATCCTGTTTTCATTTGCGTTGATGGCCGATCTGGCGCTGTTGGCGGTGGCGATTTGGCGGGGCCGACTCTCCGGATTTCATGCCGCGGCGGGCATGGTATCCTTCGGTTATTTGGCGCTGTGGCAGGCTCGGTACGTGGATGGAACGCTGTTGGTCTGGGCCTTGGTATTCAGTCTGATCTTCGCGGTGCTTCATACCGTGCTGCCGCCGTGGCTGAAGATTTCCTGGAGCCACAAAGGGGGGGTGACGATGGCCCAGATCTATCCCTCGCTGGCCTTGGCAACGATGATCATTCCGATCGTTCGCTTGCCAGAGACCTCCTTTGCGCTCTGGCCAACGCTACTGCTGGTGGACCTGCTCGCTCTGGGACTGGCTGGGGTGGTGGGGGGTGTATGGGGGGCATTGGCTGCCTTGGTGCTCACCGGCGTGGCCAGCTTCTTCTGGATCCTGCGACTGCCGATGGAGGGTGGCCCGGCGACTGTGGGAACATTGGGGATCCTGGCGGTGTCCGCGGTGATGTTCGTAGCAGTCGGCGGGTGGGTATTTGCGCGAGTACGTGAGCGCCGGGAGGAAGGGACCGGTTCGTCCTGGGACGAGTCGTTGGCGAACCTGATGCCGGGCGCGGCGGCCGTCATGCCGTTTGGATTGATGGCACAACTGGTGGTTCAAACGCGCATGCCCGATCCGACCTGGATGACCCTGGTGGCGCTGGGAATCACGGTTCTGCTGCTGGGAGTGACCTGGCATCGACGCCAAACTGTGCTGCCCTTGGCGGGTTTGGCGGCGACGGCGATGCTGGAATGGGTGTGGCTATTGGACGAAGGGTGGCGGACCGATCGACCCGTCCTTGGCATCGTGCTGGCGATGCTCCTGTTTGCGGGCTACGCCCTATTTCCCCATGCGTTCACCGTGCGGTTGACCGGTGTGCGCGGGGCTTGGATCGCGGGAGCACTCGCGGTCTTGCCACCGTTCTATGTGACCTATCGTTTGGTGAAGGTGCATTGGCCGAACCCGGTGATGGGGATGGTGCCGCTGCTATTCGCAATGCTTGCGGTTGCAGCATTGGTCCGGGTAAGGCGAATAACGCCGCGAGATTCAGTGGACTATCGAGAACGACTGGCTTGGTTCGGAGGTGTGGTTCTGTTCCTGGTGACGGTGGCGGTGCCCATCCAGTTCGACCGGCATGTCTTGACGGTGGCCTGGGCGTTGGAGGGCGCTGCGCTCATCTGGTGGTATGGGCGAGTGCCCTACCGAGGATTGCGAGACCTGGGAGGAGCGCTGCTGGTCCTGGTGTTCTTTCGCCTTTGCTTAAATCCCGCGCTGTTGGATGGGGCCACCCGCGGAACCAGGGCCTTGTGGAATCCCTGGTGGTACCTCTTCGGGATTTCGCTCGTCTCGATGCTGGCGGCGGCGCGCTGGGTCAAGCCGACGGATCAATGGCTGGAACGACTGCCCTTGCGGCCGGTGTTGAACTGTTTGGGTGTGATCACATTGTTCGCGCTGGTGAACTTGGAGATTGCCGACTTCTTCACACCCGTAGGGGGTTGGGTGCGATTCGAGTTCTCGGCGGGATTTGCCGCCGACATGACCTACACCATCGCGTGGGCCTTGTTTGCACTGGGATTGGTGGGATTCGGCATCGCGCAGAGGCTGGTTTCGGTGCGATGGGCCGGCCTCGGGTTGTTGGCGGTTGCACTGTGCAAACTGTTCCTGCACGACTTGTCGCGCCTGGATCAGTTGTATCGGGTGGGAGCGCTCATAGGGGTTGCCTTGATCGCGATCACCGCTTCGATGCTCTACCAGCGATTCGTGGCGCGGGAGGCCGCACCCCATCCCCCGCAACCGTGAGGGGAACCCGACGCCGAGGCTTCAGATGTAGTACATCCGGTCCTTATCCGAGCCAGCGTCCACCAATTGCTGGAAATTCACGGTGTCGAATGACTGGTCGATGACCGTCTGGAGCTGGCGCCAAGCTCTACGGAGTTCCGGCGGACATTGCGGATCGTGGATGGCGGGAGTGTCGAAGCCCTGCCCATGAACGCTGCGGATGATATCTCCGATGGAGATCTCGGCCGGGGGTCGGGCCAGTTGGTATCCGCCGTCCTTGCCTCGGTGGCTTCGGACGATGTTCTGCGCCTTCAATTCGATGAGAATCTGGACCAGGTAATTCGGTGGGATGCCATACTCCTCCGCGAGCGTGTCGACGGAGACGGGAGCCGCCCGGTGAGCCCGACGGGCCAGACCGAGGACCGCGCGCGCCGCATAGTCGCTTTTCACCGAAAGCTTCACGTGACCAAGCTAGCAGGCCGCGGTTTTTGTTCGCGAGCGGTATCTCGCGGTTTGGAACGACGGGCAAGGTAGAGTCCGGTGAGCAGCAAGGCGCCACCTGCCATCTGGAGAGCGCCGAGCGATTCCTGAAACAACCACCAGCCGGCGAACGTCGCCACCAAGGGTTGGATCAGCAACGTCAGGGACGAAAGCCCGGCGGGCAGGTGCGCAAATCCATAGGTGATCAGTCCTTGGCCCAGCACATGCGCCGTGAGGGAGAGTCCCATCAGCACTCCCCAGCCCCGAGCCGTGTCGGGAATGAACTTCTCGTCCAGGGCTAGGGCGATGCATGCCAGAACCGGGGTGCTGGCGAGGGAACTGCCCAGGAGGAGGCGACCGCTGCCAAGGTCTCGGCGGAGCCGGGCGACGCAGAGCTGATAGGCGCCGTAAAACAGGGCGGTGGCCACGCCGAAGAAGTCGCCGCGGAGGCGGGCGGGATCCATGCCGGGCTTGGCCCCGGTGAGCAGCCACGCACCGAGGAGGGCGACCGTCATGCCGGTGAAGAAAGAATGGCCGACCCGTTCAGAGAGGAAGAACCAGGCGCCGATGGTGACGAAGATGGGGGCGAGATTGCCCAGCAGCGTGGCGTTGGCGACGGTAGTCAGGCGGATCGACAGATGCCAGGCCGAGAGGTCAAGGGCGAAGCAAACGCCGGCGGCGAGCATCCAAACCCACCAGTGACGGGAGGGCGGGGCGGGATCGCGGCGTTCGCGCGCGGCCCAGATGCCCAGGATGGGAAGGGCGAAGGCGAGTCTCCAGAATGCGGTGGCTGCTGAGCCGACCTCACTCCAGCGGACCCAGATGGGGGCAAAGCCGATGAGGATGGCCCCGACGATCAGGGCAGCCAGGCCGCGGGGTTCCATGCCCGCAGATCTCATGAGCCGGCGGCTTCCAGGCGTTTCAGGACTTCGTCCGGAATCAGGCCGTTGATCTCGACGTTCTTGTGACGGGACGACGCGCCGCGGACCAACTGAACAGCCCCTCGTCGGCACCCGAGTGTGTCGGCGAGCAACTCACAGACCGCTTGGTTGGCCGCCGAATCCACGGGTGGAGCGGTCACGCGAATCTTGAGTTCCTCGCCATTGGGCGGTCCCACCTCGTTCCGGCTGGCGCGGGGCTGGACCTTTAGGCGGACCAACGTCCCGTTGGGCGTGGCTTGGAGAAAAGATGGAAGCGCCATGTCCTGGTGGGCCACTTCGTGGCGGGAAATCCTGGCGGGACAGGGGCGGTGGGTGCGAGGCGGAAAACGGAGGGATCGATGGGTGGGCGCCGAGAGTGAATTCCGATTCCGGTAGGTTCCATCACCGACCGGCAACGACTTGAGAATCGGGATCCGATTGGCGCCGATCGACGACTGGGAGGGCCCGCTCTCTGGCCGCACCTTACTGCACGATGGTCGGGGTGATGAAGATGACGAGTTCGGTTTTGCGAGTGTCGTCGTAAACGCCGCGAAAGGCGTAGCCAAGTCCGGGAATGTCGCCGAGAACCGGGACGCGTCGGGTGGTTTTGTAGCGCTCGTTCTGGATCAACCCGCCAATGACGACCGTAGCGCCTTGAGGAATGCGAACCAGAGACGAAGCCTGCTTGATGTCCACTTCCGGGGCCGTGCTTTCGTCAGGTCCCGAGGCCGTCGAGACCAATCGTGTGATCACCGGGGAGATATCCATGGTGATCCAGCCGTCCTCGGAGATTTGGGGCGTCAGCGAGAGGATGGTGCCGATGGTGATGGTTCGAACATCGACGTCGGTTTGTGTCTGGGTGCCGCCGTTGGAGGTGGTGACGACAGTGTTTTTGCGGAAGAAAGGCTTGTCGGTGCCCACTTTGATCATGGCCGCCTGGTTGTTGAGGGTGCGGATGCGGGGTTGGGAGACGACCTCGAGGTTACCCATCTGCTTCAGCGCATCGATGACGACCTTGGTTTCGTCCTTGGTGATGGCCAGCGACAACGCGGAACGCCCGGGGGTGTTGCCGCCGATGGGATTGTCGACGGTGAGTCTCGAGCTGGGAATGCCGCCGAAGCCGCTGGAGACGGCCCATTCCTCCGCCTTGATCATGACGGACTGCCAATCGATGCCGAAGTGATACTCGTCGTTGAGCACCAGTTCGTAGATCTGAGCCTCGAGATCGACCTGTCGATGGAGGGTGCGTTTGATCTGCTTGAGGTAGGTGCCGATTCGATCCACCTGATCCTTCTGATCGGTGACCATGATGGTGCCGGCGACGCGGTTGATGGCGAGCTTGCCCTGGGGCGAAAGAAGGCTCTTCAACTGGGCTTCGATTTCGGTCCAAAAATCGACGCTGTCCGATTTGTTGATGGAGACGCTGGTGGAATCGCCTGCGCCTTGGCCGCTGGTCGAACCTGCGGCGGATCCGGTTGCCGGGGCGCCGCCCTGCCCGCCGGAATTCGAACCGGAACCGCTGGAGATATTGGCCGTCGAGGTTCCATTGCCGCTCCGAATCAAGCGGAGGTAATCGACGGTGAACACTTCGGTGCGCTGATTACGGACTCGTATCAAACCCCGACTTTCCTCGGCGTAATAGCCATGGGCGGCGAGGATTGCCTCCATGCATTTATCCAGGGGAAGATCGTGAATGGTGACGGAAACGGTCCCGGTCACGTCGGGATCGGGAACGATGTTCAACTGATTGCTTTGAGCGAACAGAGCGAGCGCGTCCTTCATCTCAAGATCCTTGGCCTCGAACGAGAATCGACGTCCGTCGGAGACCTTTTGCCAACGCATCTCGGCCTGCGATTCCTCCGAGCGGGGCGCGGGAGACGGGCCGGTGGCGACATCCTGACCTGGCCCGGGAGCGATGGTGCTGGTCATGCGCGGCGGCGCTGATTTGGCAGGACTGGTGTTGGTGGTGGCGAGCCAGGCGCGATTGGGATTGCCTTCGGGTTTGGTGGTTTCGCAACCGGTGCCGAGCAGCAGGAGAGGTGCAATAAGGAGCGCGAGGGACCAGGACAGTCCGGGGATTCCGGCGCGCGTTGCCCCAAGTTGGCAGGCGGCGATTGACTTCGGCCTGGCGTGATCCGAATGGGGAGCGGGAAGCGGAGGTTTGGCCTTCATGAGGTGAGGAAAATGGTAGGTCCGATCAGACGAAGAGGCTGGGGTTTCACCGGGTGGGGGTAGGGACACGTTGGAATTCCAAGGCAACGGGTTCATGGGCGTTGCCACTGCGAATCCACACGCGACTGGATTCGATGCGTTCAATGCGCCAAGCCCCGATCGAATCGCCGACGGCGACGATGCGGCGGTTGACGACGGCGAGACCTCTGCCGTCTCCCATGGAGATCCCTTGTAGTATCAGAGCCGCGGAAGGGGAGTTGGTGGGGCGAACCGCCGCAGCCACTTCCGGGGATGCTGGGGTGGGGTAAGCGAAGGGATCCGCGCGTGGCGTGGCGGACGGGGACGAGATCGGTGGGGCGGAGGGTGGGGGAGTCGACGGTTGGGGCGTGGACGGTGGGGGATCGATCGCTTCCAGAGGTGTGGCCATCGCGGGCTTGGGTCGAGTCGATACCTTGGCAGCCGTTGCCGGTGGGACAGGGGAGTTGCCCGGCCACCAGAGATAGGTGGCAGCGGTCGCGATGGAGACCATCAGCAATTTATTTCTTAGAGTGAAACTCATGGTCGGTGCGCCCGATCAGGCGCAGCTCCACCCGCGCTTTGGTCAGCCCTCCCGGCTCCCCCATCATGAATATCGACGTGATCTCAATTGCCTTGGACGAATTGGAGAGGCCTTCCAGCCATCGAAGCAGCCCGTTGAAAGCCGGGGGAGCGTCGCGATCGGCGCCGGTTGCAAGCATGGCGGTGACGGGATAATGGACGAGTTCCGGAAGCGGGTCCGGGCCCCGCGTTGCGGGCTGCACTTGCGTTTCAATTTGCCATCCTTGCGCCAAGGCCTCCTTTTCGATGTGGGTGAGGAGGTCGCGGAACTCGCCACGATTCGCGACCAGACGATCGCCGGCTTTCTGCGCGGCGGCACGAAGTGCGGCAAACTCGGCGGGATCAATGGCCGGCGTTGTCGCCGCGGGCGTGCGACGGGAGGCCATTGCGACTCGGGCAGAAGCGCGTCTCGCCTCAGGAAGACGAAACCACGAGCTCCCAGCGACGATGAAAACGGCGACCGTGATCAGGGTCCAGGCGACGCGTGGTTCGCCAAGAGACCGCCAGGCGTTGCGGCCCATGGGTTCTCGACGCCGCGCCGGGGACCGTTCCTGAGGGTGCGGGTTTCCGGCTGACCCCGTGGTAGCCGGGGGTGAGGCCCTTTCCAGGACCGGATTCGCCGTCGGCAGCTTGGGAGCAATGGGAGCGGCGGAGTTCATGGGAGCAGTCCCGAAATGAACCACGACCGCTCGTCGGTGCGTGGTTGGAAGCCTTGGAAGCGCGGAAAAGGGGACGGTGGGATCGGGTTAGGAATTCCGGCCAGGGTCTGGCGTGCGGTGCTGTTGAGGACGCGACAGGGAACGACGTCATGTTCCAGTCGTTTCTCGAACTCCTCGACCACGCCTAGGTATTGGCTGCCTTGAATGCGCGTTGCCCCTTCGAGTGTGAATTCCCAGCCATTGGTGCCTTGGACGGCGGCAATCCTAGAAAGGCGCAACGGTGCGGGTGTCGTTTCGACGAGACGGCGGGCGAACAGGAGGGCGCGGTGGTTCGTGGCGCCGGTCTGGACCGACCTGACAAACCGGGCGAAGTGATCCGCCTCTCGTTGTCGGTTGGCTCGGGCCGTGGCGACTTCCGCATCGGCGTGTGCTTCGCGGTCCACGCGCATGGCGGATTCCAGAGCCTGGTGTCGATAAACCTCGACCGAGGTGGCGAAAGCGACCGCGAGGACCAGGGCGGCAGCGGCGATCAGCGCCACCGGCTTTCGATCGGCGAGAAGTCCGCCGGCAATGGCCTTGCTGAAATTAAAGGGGGCCGCGGGTTCCAAATGCGCGGACGCAGCCGCGAAGCTGAGAGTCGGGCCATCGCTGCTGATCCATTCCAGTCCGGGCTCCGCGAGGTGCGGTCGGTGGAGGGGCGATTCTTCAGAGCCGTCGCGTTGCCAGACGACTCGGCGTATCGAGGTGCCGAAGCGTTGCTTGGCGAACTGGAGAGTGCGGTGAATCTCCTGTTCCAAGCGGGTGCCCTCGGGTCCCTCGGCATTCTGCAGCGAGCGCGCGAACCAGATTTCTTCTGAGCCACGGGCGATGACCAGCAATCGCGCGTCCCGGAGTTGGGTCACCACCAATTCGGGTTCGACGGAGGCCTGGCGGTCATTGATGCGCTGCTGAGCGGCAAGAGTGGCGACGGGAAAGACTCCGGCGAGCTGAATCCCATTCGCGGCAAACACAGTGGCGATGTCGTTGAGGAAGGGCCGTGGCAGGACGGCGAGCAACCAACGGTTGCGGCCTGCCAAGGGCGGTGCCGGCGTCCGGGTGAATACCGCGGGCTCAGGGAAGAGTCGCTGTTCGGCGACGAGTCGGTGGAGGAGTTGATCGAGGGTTCGGCCCCGAGCCGGCGGCGCCTCCTGGAGATGGAAGACGATGCTCCGATGGTCCAGCACGAGGTTGGCCCGGCGCTGTCTGGATTCCAGGGCGCGGATTCCCTCGGCAATCGCCTCGCCCAACGCCGCGACGTCGGCGACGGGCCCGGGGGCGACCCAAGTGCGGGTAGCCCCGTGGGACGGCACCTCGGCCATTTCCAGTCGGCTGTGAATCCAGGTGATTCCCAGTCGGGTGGAGGCTGTTCGGTGGCGGATCATCGCGCGGATGGATCAGCGAGGGTGTGCGTCGCGGTTGGGGGTCATGGGCTGGTGTCGCCGTGGAGAAGCGCGACGATCTGGGTTGGATCCAACGCCCAATCGAAGAGGATCACTTCATCGACGTAGCCGCTATAGCGGGGTTGCCACCACCGTCCCGAACTGCCGATCTGGAACGTTTGACTGCAACTGGAGCGGCAGGATCGCGAACTGGAACGACGGCTGGCGACCTTCGCACCGTCAACATAGAGGAGGAGATTTCGACCCTTGCCTACCAGCGCCACGTGGTGCCACGAGTTGGCAGGGTATCGGTACCGGTGGGTGAGGGTGCCCGCGACACGGGAGATGCCGCGGAGCGTGAGGCGACGACCGTAACCGGTGAGGTGAATGCCAAGGGCGTCCGGAAATCCAAAGATCATGCCGTCGCCCCAATAGAAAGCATCCGGACGGATCCAGCCGGCCAGGGTGTAATCAGTGAGTCGTCGGGGCCAGGCGAAGTCGGTCGCCACCTTTCCGGTCAGGGAATTGAGGCGGACGGCGCGGTTGCTCGACGACAGCGTTGGGAATTCGGGGGGTCGCGGACCGGCAGATCCCAGGGTAGCGCCCAGGGTGGCGACTGCATTCCAGGCGGTGCCCAGCGTTCCTTTGTTGGTGACGGCGGACCCGGAGGATTCGTTGAGATCGAAATAGAGGAGGGCGGTACTGTCATCGACCAGCGGAGACAAGTCCCAGGCTTGGTCGTGACGGACGATATGTCGTGCGTAGGGCGTGCCGTCGGTTCGAGCGATCGCCAGCGGAGTTCCCTTGAGAAGGTAGTAGGTCGTGGGTTCAGTGATGATTTGGTCCGGCACAACGGAGCCGGGGATGGGATGGCCGACACCCACACCCAGGCGAAGGGTATCCGCCGAGATCTGGGCGAAGCATTGCGACAGAAGGAGACGGGAAACGTGAAGGCAATCGCCACGCTGGTTCCAAGCGCTCGGCCAACCACTCGGTGGGGCCTTGGTCGAAGGATCATAAGCCCAGGTCCATAGTGCCTCGAACGCGTCGGTGGAGGGCGTTCCACTGGTCAACGGAAGGGTCAGCCCGCTCCGGGTGTTGCTCACGATCATGACCCGAGCGTTGGGACCGAGGAGATTGGTGCGGGCCCCTTGAAGGCCGTTGGGGTTCTGAGTGTAAGGAAGGAGGCCGTTCGGGAGGCCGGGATCGACAAGAAGGATGCGCCGCATCGTCGTGTTCTTGGCGGCCCCGGGGTCGAGGTACTCAACGGCGTCGGGAGCCAGATTCGCTGTGTCGGCGATGGCCTTGGTCCATTGGTTTGGCCCAGGGATTTTCAGCTCCTGCCTGACGGAATCCCGAAAGGCGAGGTTGAGTCGGGCGAGGAACCTTTCTTCGTTTTGCCAACGGCTCTGGAGCAGGCGCTCAAGGCGGTTGGGCATGAGAATGATGCCCCCGACCGTCGCGGTGGTCAGCGCGACGACGAGGAGCAGCGCGGCGTACCCGCGGCGTTTATTCGGAAGACCAGTGTTCACCATCGTAAACGAAGTTCACGGGGCCTTGAACCGTATGACTCAGATTGAGGTCGCCCTCGGTGGTATCCTCGGGATTGTGCTCGTAGAGTCGGAGGAGCGTGCCATTGAGGTAAAACCCCTCGAAGGCGTGAGCGGCATCGAGGACTGCGATCGACGATGAGCCGGCGCTGATGAAAGGAAGGGCGTCGGGGTAGCCACTGTTGCTGAAGGTCGCCCGTTGGAAGTTGGACATGAGATTGATGCGGCCCACATGCAGGTACTCTCCATTGCCGTTCCAGTTGGACGGCCAACCGGAGGGCGGGGCATCGGTGGTGGGATCGTAGGTCCAGTTCCAGATGGCATCGAAAGCGGCGGCGGACGACGCGGCTCCGCTGGAGACGGGAAGGGCGAGGCCGGGTTTGTGAACACTCAGGATCATGATCCTCGCCTCCGCCACCGTGACGGCGCCGGTGGAACTCTGGCTCCAGATGGGGTCGGAAACGCCGGGCGAAGCACCGAGACACGGGCTGAAGTTCGGGTGAATCAGGTAGATCCTCGCGGTGGAGGCGTCGGAAGGTCGGGTGCGAGCTACTTCGTTGGAGGCGAGTCCGGTCATGGAGGCGACGCGCGAGACCCACGTGTTGGGTCCGGGGATGGATTGCTGAGCGGCGATGGACGCGAGCAGGCCGTCGGTGAGTGTCGTCAGCATGGATTCCTCCTTGCTGGCATTCGCCCGGCTCAGTTGCTGGGCGAGACTCGGGGTGAAGACGGCAGCCAAGATGGCCACCAGGGTCAGCACTCCGATCATTTCGATCAGAGTGAATGCCCGGGCGGGTCCGTGTTTATACGGACCGGCGTGTGGCCACATCGTGAGGACCGAAGCTGGATGGGGTGTGTTCATCGTGCTTCCAGCGCGGAGGCGATGGGAAGGAAGACGGAAAGAGCGACGATGCCGACCAGGACGAGCAGGAACAGGATCAACGTCGGTTCGAGGAGGGTGAAGAGTCGCTTCACCGACCGCGGGATCATCACGTTGTAATAGTCGGCGACGCTTTGAAGGGATTGATCCAGGGTCCCGGTCGTTTCGCCCAGGGACGTCATTTGGAGCACCATGGGTGGGAAGATGGGGAGATCCGACATGGTGGCGTGGAGGGAGCGTCCGGCGCGCACGCCTTCTTCGATCTGCGCGACACCTTGTTCGAGGATTCGGTTGCCGACCAGGGACTGGCAGAGGCGCAGTGCATCGAGCAGCGGTATGCCGGAGCGATAGAGACTGGAGAGGTTTTGCAGAAAGCGCGACAAACAGATCTGGCAAAGGATGGGGCCGAATAGTGGGATCCTCATTTTGGCGGCGTCGGCGAGGTGCCTCACCCGCGGTGAGAGCCTGTGCGCGAGGGCCGCTCCCAGGACCACGGCGACGACGGTGGCGAAGACGGCGACATGATGGAGCCGGAGAAATTCGCTGATCGCGATCATCGCCCGCGTAATCGCCGGAAGAGGAACCCCCAATTCCCTGAGCACACCGGAGAAGCGCGGGATGAAGAACGAAAAGACGATGAAGAAGAACACCCCTACGGCGCACAGCACCACCACCGGGTAGACCAGGGCTTGGCGAACGTCGGCGGCGATGCGGTCGGACCACTCCAAGTGGGCACGGACTTCATCGCAGGCTCCGGCGAGGTTGCCGCTGGATTCCCCGGCGCGGATCAGATTGATGACCAGGGGAGTGAAAGCACGGGAATGGACGCTGAATGCTTCGCTCAGGCTGATCCCTGCACGCACTCGTTCCACGAGATCGGCATGGATGGAGCGGAACGCATGATGCGTGTGATCGGCCTGGCCGAATGCCAGCGCGGTGTGAACCGGCACGCCGGCCTTTAGTTGCAGGCCGAGGGAGAGGAAGAACTGGACCAGGATCCTCCGCGGAATCGCGCGGGATGAGATCACCGGGGGTGGGCCGGACTTCGCGGGATGATGGGATTCGGATTCCGCAAGCCAGAGTCCCTGGTTCCGCAGGGAAGCGCTCAGTGCGTCCTCGGAAGGGGCATTGCATTTTCCCCGGTGCGTTCGTCCGCGACCATCGACGGCTTTGTAGCGAAAGGTGGGCATGAGGGGATTAGCAGCCGGTGGAATCGATGACTTCTTCGAGAGTGGTGTGTCCTCGCAGAACCTTGGTGAGTCCATCGTCAAGGAGGGTTCGGAAGCCTCGGTCCCTGGCGTATTGGGCAAGAATCTCCGCGGATTCACCGGCCGCGATGGCGGACCGAAAGTCAGCATCGATCACGACTAATTCGTGAATTCCGACGCGGCCGGAGAAGCCCGAGCCGTGACAATGGTCGCATCCGACCGGTCGGCATGGCTTGGGGTCGGCAACGGGCGGAATCACGGTCTTTAGCGAGGCGAGGCGTTGAGGCGCTTCCGGGTCGGGTTGGCGACAGTGCCTGCAGAGGCGGCGGACCAGTCGCTGGGCGAGGATTCCGCGCAGTGTGGGAGCGAGCAGATAGGCAGGCACGCCGAGATCGAGGAGGCGCGGTATGGCTCCGAGGGCGTCGTTGGTATGGAGAGTCGAAAAGACAAGATGCCCGGTTAAGGCTGCACGAATCATGAGCTGAGCCGTCTCGGTGTCGCGGGTTTCCCCCACCAGGATCACATCCGGGTCCTGTCTCAAGAGCGTTCGCAGCCCGTCGGCGAAGGTAAGTCCGACCGTTTCGTTGATCTGGGATTGCCGGATCAGAGGGAGCTGGAATTCCACCGGATCCTCGAGCGTGAAGATGCTGTGTCGTGTGCCGTCGATCTGTGTGAGGGCCGAATAGAGGGTGGTGGTTTTGCCGCTGCCGGTCGGGCCGGTGACCAGGACGATGCCGTGCGGCAGTTTCAGCAGATCCCGAAAGCGCTGTTCGAGAACCGGGTCAAAACCGAGGCTTCCCAGGTCCAGGCGCAGATTCGATCGATCCAGGATGCGCAGGACGAGGCTCTCGCCAAACGAAGTGGGCAACGAGGAGAACCGCAATCCAATCTCGCGCCCGCCAATGACCACCTTGCCCCGTCCGTCCTGGGTGCGCCGACTTTCCGCGATATCCATTCCACCGAGGATTTTGAAGCGTGCGACGAGGGCGGGTTGAATGGGTTTCGGAACAAGGAAACCCGCGTCAAGCAGGCCGTCCTGACGGAAGCGAACGCGGATGACCTTTTCTTCGGGATGCACGTGGATATCGCTGGCGCCACGCTGTACGGCTTCCTGCAGGATGCGATCACAGAGCCGGATCGCGGGTGCATCCTTTTCCGTGGTGTGGGCGAGCCGATCGGTTCCGAGTCGGAGCAATTCGTCGACGATCTCCTCGACCGATTGTCGCGATTCGTAGAGCCGTTCGATGGCTTCCTGCAAGTCGCCGGCGGGTGCGGCGAGCAGGCGCACCGTCAGGCCCGTGGTTTGTTCCAGGTGATCGAAGGCCGCCACGTCGAGCGGATCGGCGATGGCCACCGTGAGTTCATTGCCGTCGCGTTCGACCGGAAGAGCGATCAGCCGCCTCGCCGTGGTCTCGGGGATAAGGTCGAGAAGGTCGCGGGGAATGGAGAGGTGCCGGACCTCAATGGTTTGGGTCTGTGATTTCCTCGCCAGGAACTGCGCCAGGATGTCCTGGGTGACGAAGCCAAGATCGAGCAAGGCCTCGCCGAGGAGTTTTCCTTCCCGCTTCTGCTCGCGCAGAGCGAGGTCCAATTGGGCGGGACTGACATGGCCGTGGTGGACCAGCCAATCACCCAACCGGGGATTTGCAACTGAGGGAGCCATCGTGGGGCGTCGGAGATCCCGTTGAGTGGGGACGCGACGACGGCCGGCCGTGGGAATCAGTCGGAGGGACCGATGGACATCATGGGCAAACCGGATCTTCCCGAAAAGACGTCAGCCAAGGCAGGCCAGTGTGGTCTCTCCACGGTCAGTAGTGGGCGATGTAGACGTAGACCGTGACCTTGTTATCGGCGTCGACGGCGCTGTAGAGGCAGCGTCCCACGGAGTCGGCACCCGTGCCGGTGTTGACGTCGCCGTCGACCTGTTTGTTCAGCGCGATCGCGTCGGCGATGCTCACGCCAGGTATGAAGGCTGAGACCACGACCTGCCCGGTGCTGAAGTCCGCGGTGTTGGCATCCCGGTCCAGGTCGAAGCCTGTCCCACCGGCGGTCGATGTTGGCGCGGTGATGGAGGCACTGGTGGACACCGTCTGGGAGCGCACGTGGGTGCGGCTGGTCAATTCTGATTCGTCAAAAGTTTGGGTTCCGATGCCGCAGGAAAAGAGCTTCTCGGTGAATCCACCCGCAACCAGATCGGCGTCGAAACGTCCGGTGGCGACCGCGTTGTTGGTTGAGCCTGTTCCGGCTCGGAGCGGCAGGGAGGAATTCTTGGCGATGTAATCGGCGGTGGCGGTTTTCAGACTGGCGATGCCTTCGGCGGTGCTGCTCACCTTTCCGCGTGAGACCACTCCGGTGACACGGGGGGCGAGGATGGCGGCGAGCAGGGCTACCAGGGCGATGACCCCGATGATTTCAATCAGAGTGAATCCGTTTCGATGCCTAGTTGGCTGAGGAACTTTCATTTTGGCAGGTCGCTGTTGGGTTGCACATTCGGAAAAAACATGCCCACGGCAACGGAGCCGTCGCACCCGAAACTCATCGGCGTTATGGAACGTTCCTTAAGGCCCGGTGGGAGTGTCCGGTTGGTTATGTAGGAAATTCAGTACCAGGAGTATCGGCCATTGCCCTGAAGCGAACGGCGTATGGTTCCGGGGATTAGAGGCGTGATTCGATGGGATTTCATGACAATGAATGAGGGTTTTTCCGTTCGATTGGATTCACGCTCAGGGGACGGATTGGGGCAGCCGATACCGACGTGATGTCGTTGCAGGGAAGCCAGCTATTGGAGCGATTGACCCGTGCCGTACGGGATCGCCGCCTCACCGCTTTCTATCAGCCGATCGTCAGCGGCCGTGATCTCGGGGTGACGGGCTTTGAGAGCCTGGCCCGGTGGAACGACCCGGATTTGGGGTGGGTCCCGCCCCATGACTTCATCCCCTTGGCAGAGCAGAACGGTTTGATTGGTGCGATAGCCCGGCACCTGGCCGATTTGGCGCTCGGCGCCTTGTCCAGATGGCGGGCGGCGGGTTGGGACGTCGGTGTTTCGCTGAACGTCTCGCGGGGACAGGTCTTGGAGAAGGACTTTTGCAGCACCCTCACTGAGATTGCCGCCGAACATGGCGTAGCACCGGGATGGATCACTTTGGAAGTCACCGAGCGCGAGGCATTTCTGGAGTCGCCGGGAGTGTGCGAAGTGATGCGCGAAGCGGTGTCCAGGGGCTTCCGTTGGTCGCTGGATGATTTTGGCGCCGGCTACGCCTCGTATCATTGTCTGGTCGATTTGCCGTTGTCGGAACTCAAAGTCGACATGCGGTTGTGCCAGCGGGTGCGGGACTCGCGCGTGAAGCGGATGCTGCAGTCGATTCTCGAACTGGCGGAAGCGCTGGAGATCGAATCGGTGGCGGAAGGAGTGGAAGACGTGGAACTGACCGCCCTGCTGCGGGAGGTGGGATTTCTCCGACTGCAGGGTTATCAGATTGCGCGGCCGATGCCGATCGAAGCCACGCTTGGATTTCTCGAGCAGGCGTCCGGGGTGGATTTGGCCCGTGGCGCTTGAGTCGGGTCAGGCCTGGGTGGCGAGGGTGACGCGGTTGCGTCCGGTTCGTTTGGACACGTAGGCGGCCTGGTCGGCCAGTTCGACCAACGCTTCGGCGGTTGGAATGGCGGCCGGGCCCATGAGCCGCGTGGCAACACCGAGGCTGATGGTGAAGGACTGAGGGCCCCCTGGAAGATCGATGGTGGTGCTGGCCACGCGTTCACGCAGGCGTTCGGCGCATCGCGCGACCCCTGGAAGGTCGGTATCGGGACACAGGATGAGGAACTCCTCGCCGCCGTAACGGCAGGCGACATCGAGAGCCCGTGTCTCTTCGCGAAACAAACGGGCGATCGTTGCCAATACCAAGTCGCCGACCAAATGGCCGTAGGTGTCGTTCACCGACTTGAAGCGATCCAGGTCGACGAAGATGACCCCCAGATCGGTCTTGCGTTCCTCGGCGGCCGCCCATTCTTCCTTCAGGGACTCCTCCGCGAATCGGCGATTCGGGAGTTGGGTCAAGGCGTCGGTCATGGCGGCCCGGCGGAGCTTTCGATTGGCGACAGCGAGTTCGGCCAGACTCTTCTGCAGGCTCTTTTCGCGGCCGTCCAGGCGGCGGCGCAGTTCCAGAGCACGTTCCACCATGCGAAGGCGCAGGACGTCTTCGCCCTCTTTGGCTGGAAGGATGACGAAGTCGTCTACCCCGGCCTCGAGAGCTTTGAGGATGCGCTTTGGATCGTGGTGGGGCGTTGCCAGGAGGATGTAGATCGATCGGCCGGCCTCGAAGGTTCGCAAGGCGGCGCTCAGTTCCATGGCTTCGGCAGTGCCGGCCGCCACGACGATTTGCGGCGTTTGATTGAGCACCAAACCCACCGCCGATCGGGTGTTCCTCGCTCGAAGCACGTCGTACTCCCAGGTACGGATGAAGTCGCTGATGGTGGAAGCGACCCGGTCGTCCCCGCTGAGAACCACGAGGGTTCCGGAAGACTTTCTGACCGCCGCCGATCCGGAAGGGGAGTCGACAGAATTCTGGGCCGCTGGAGCGGTGGCGGTCGCGGCACCGGAGACGGGGCGTCCGGTCCGCGTGGGAGTCGATGCCGGCGCCAAATTGAGCAGTGCGCTCCATTCCTTCCAGGCGGTTCGAATCGCCGAAATCGAGGGCGAAACCTGATCGGCTGGGATGTCCAGATCGGCGAATGTCGCGCGGAGTTCGTCGGCTTCCTGCCGGCCCTCCGAAGACCCGGACTCCTTATCGATGAGCGTGGCAAGGCGTTCCGCGAGGTTGAGGATGCGACGCAGGATGCTGAGGCGATCCTGGGAGTCGCTCGATCCCTCGTCGCGTCGATCATAAGTTGCTGCCGCACGGGCGAGGTGTTTGGGGAATCCCCAGTCGCAAAGCATGGCTTCGGTCAACTCGCGATGGCAGATGCCAAACGCCTCGACCTCGAGCCGAGCGAGGTCATTGCTGTCGGAGGCGGCGTTGGATTCGAGCACGCGCGTATAACGCTCGGGGTGGGCGGAAGCGAGGCCAAGTCGGCCGATGCCGCAGAGCAGACCGCAGACATAGCTTTCCGAACCGGCGCAGCCGTCGCGGGTCTCGGTGAGTTGCTGAGCGGCCACTGCTCTCCCCAGGGAGGTATGCCAGAAGCGCGGGTAATCGAATCCCTGGCAGACCGACCGGGCGTTGCCGGAAAGCAGGGAGAAACCCAGGGCGAGATCGCGAAGCGACGAGAAGCCAAGGCGCAACAATGCCTCGTCGAGTTGGGCGGCCGAGGGACGGCCGGATCCGTTGTTGCCTACGGAAGCATGAGCCACTTTGAGAATGCGCCCGGTCAGGGCGGGGTCGGATCGAATAACCTTGCTGATCTCATCGAGGGTGCTGTCGGCCTCTTGGGTCAATTGGAGAATCTTCATGCCGACGCCATTGGGCGACGGGAGCTTTCCGGAGACCTTGAGTTCGTAGAAGACGTGGCTCACCCACCGCCTGTATCGGTGGAATCGGTACCGCCTTAATGCCTGGGTGTCAGGTTATTGATGGCTCGATCGCACAAACTCCCCTTGGTCGTCGTCGATGAATACGAAAGGATTCTACGGTTTCCACTCCATTCGTTGCCCCGCGGACGGGCCATGAGACGACATCGATACGTCGTGAGAGTTTTGGCTTCTGTCGGTGGACCCCGATTCTGACGTCCGAGAAATCGACGTCAGTTGATCATCGGGTCGGTGGTTTCGCGGGCGGAAGAGGGGTGGTCAACCGGTCAACCATCCATTGATTGAATGCTCCGAGATCTCGCCAGGAAGTGGCGGCCGTCATGGTCTTAGCGCCTTCGGAAATGCGGGTGAAGCCGTCGTCGGTCACTCGGACGGGGAGCGTCTCCAGGCGACAGAAATCCGCGCCACGGGACGCGGCCAGATAGATGGCAACGCAGTCGAAGAGCGTGGAGGAGCGTTCGTTTACGTCTTTGGGAGCCAGATCCTTACGTCGGCCGGCCCACACGCGGTAGTTTTCGAGAATGATCTTGGCGATGGGATCGCCCGAGTCGCGTAGACGGGCGAACTGCGGTCCATCGAGTTGGACGCGTCCACAGGTATCGAGTGGAGTGATCCGGACGTCCCAAGTCGCCGAGAGTGCTTTCTGGCAGGCACCGGGGGAACATTTCACGTTCCATTCAGCGGCGATATTCGTGCTTCCCCCATACCCCACACGAAGGCTGCCATGCATCCCGACGAACCGTGCGCGGTGGGCGATCCGGGGTTCCCGCGATAGAGCCTCCGCGATGTTGGATAACGGACCGATGGCAATGAGCGTGATGGGTTCGGGCGACGCCATGATAACGTCGATCATCGATTGAACCCCATCTGGGTGGACCTTCCCCGGGTAGGTGGCGAGGTCGTAGCCTTCCAACCACGGCCCCTGGGATTCTTCACCTCCCACGCCGGCGACCTCGATACCGATACCGATGGGGATGTCGGACCGCCCCATGGACTGCAGGAGCTTACCCAACAGCCGCGCACGGTACTGAGGGCGGCCGTAATCACCAACCACCAGCTTGACGTCGAGTTCCGGACAACGAAGGAGAAGGCCCAAGGCCCACGTATCATCGATGTCGTCGCCGATATCGGTATCGAGGATGACCGGTGTGGGGCGCCCATTGGTTGATGCGGCAGGCGACGTCGCGGAGACGACGATGCCAACACAAAGAACCGCGAACATGCGAAGGACGCGGTGCGTTACGCAGCGGAGTTGGCGGCGGAGTGGATGTGGGCAGGTCATGGCGCGATGATGCGTGGCGCGGGGCGCGGTATAAAGTCTGGGCTCACGTCTGACTGCTCGGGAGGATCAAAAGGGGGTGGCAGCGGAAGAAGGGTGGGTGGGTTGAGCGACGGAGGGGTTGAGTTGTGATTCGTGTAAATTGTTGAGCACAAGGATTTTGTTCAATTGATCGGAGTGTTGTTGGAAGCCGGTGTCCGGGTTTCTTCGGTTGTCGCCGATCTTGACACCGGAATTTTTCGGCTGATTTGGAGTTAGGCATTTAACTATCAATTGGTTAGGCCTGATTTTTGTGGGGGAACGGCAATTGGGATGTCGGATTGGTTTACACATTTTTAGGGCTTGGACCCGGGGCGCGAAGATAGGGAACTCGCCTAGGTCGAAGGTTTTAGGCTGGTGCTCGCTCGAAAGGTATCTTTCTAAAATGCTTGATTGCAGTGTCTTGCATTACGGTTAAGATTTGCCAGCAGATCGCGATGTTGGTTCAGGGGGGTTGGGCTCGGGGCTGGCATGGCGAGTGCTAAAGGAGAGCTGTAATGTTCGCCGCTTGGAGGCAAGAGCCGTGAGCGGTCAAGGAGGAAAACCTACAATTCGATCAGCACAGAGTATGAAAAAGCAACTTGCAGTCTTTGCGACGATGGCCCTGGCGGGTGGTCTCTCGGCCATGGCGTCCCAGGTGATGTTGGGGAACGGGGTGGGTGGCAATGTGGATCCACTTCGTGGCGGCGGCATCTTTAACGCCACATTCCAGAACCCGGTTCTTCCGGCTACCAAGACGTACTGCCTGGAGCGTTCCGAGCGTCTCGCCTTCGGCTACTGGTACGATTACAGCATCAACAACGCTGCAGTCGGCGGCGGCGGTGATGATGATGCTTCCACCCCTGGGTATGACATTGTCTCGAAGGGAACGGCGTACATTTTCAAGACCTACGGCCAGGCGGCTAACAGCGAAGTCACGGCCAACGCGGTCCAGTGGGCGATTTGGTACCTCGAAGACGAGTTTGAATACGGCGGCACGCTCACCGCAGCGTTTCTCGATGGCCTGACGGGCAATCTGTACAGCCAGTATCTGGCCGCGGGCATGGCGAATGGTGGCAAGGCGAACATCGACGCGAACTCCGGAGTTCAGGTGCTCAACCTCTACGTGACGTCGCTGGGAGCGGATGGTCTGCCGAACAGCCTCGGTCTGAACCGCCAGGACGTTCTGATCGGTGTTCCGGATGGCGGCACGACGTTGCTCCTCCTCGGTGCCGGTCTGACCGTTGTGGGCATCGCCCGTCGTCGCCTCGCCTAATCGGCGAACGATCTTCGGCTGAAGGTAAAACTTCAAAGTAGCAAGAGGACAGCGAGAGCTGTCCTCTTCGCATTTTTGGGGAGGGCAGGAACCGGGCCGACCCTTTGGCGGCGATGCCAGAAGCCCGGAGTCGAATCCCTGCAGGTTCACGGGCGCCGGGGCGGTCCCGGCTGGATTCCCTCGAGTACATCGCCCTTTCTTAAGTGTATTCGAACATCCGTTCCTTCATGGCGGGCGATCGGACGGTTCCACTGAAGATCTGGCATGCTCGGAGCAATACGGAGGCGAATCGTTCCGGCTCGACCGGCGACCACCCGCAGCCAGGTGGTGACTCCACCCTTGCGGATGGCCGAAACGCGATGGCCGCCTTCGGCTCTTAGATCTTCGAAAGAAACATCGGACCACGTCGATGGCGTTGCCGGAAAGACCCGAAGGACGATCTCGTCAAGAGCCGAGGCGTGGACGCGAGACGGTATGGAATCAATTGCGAGCGGCGTGGAGTCGACGGTGGCAGAGATCGGGGACCAGCTTTGAAGCAGCATTTCATGCACAGCAGCCATGGCGAGGAAGTTGCCCTCGAGGGTAAACGGGCGGTATGTCATGTCGCTGAAGCCGCTTTTCGTTTGATCCCCATTGGCGTGGAAGCCGTTTCGCAAGGTGAACGCCCGTGCGTAGATATCGAGGTGTTTGACGGCTCCATCCGCGTCGCCTACACGGGCTCGGAGGGCCGCCATCCAGGAGAAGCTATAGCCGCACCAGGCGCGTGTGCCGGCCTGTTCCCATTGGCGAAGCGACGCCGCGATGGATTCTCGATCCCAGGAAGGGCCGTCGACGGTGATGAGGTTGAAGGGGTAGAGTCCCATGAGATTCGACAGGTGCCGATGACTGCCGGGGAGTTCCGTTTGCTCGTCGAGGAGCAGGGTGCCGTCGGGTTTGGCGTGGTAGGGCCCCAATTGGTGGGCGGCGGTCCTCCAGCCGAGCGCCTCGTCTTGGCGCCTGAGTTCGCGTGCCATTTCTTCAAGCGCGAGAAAAAGCATGCGCAATGACATCAAATCGTAGTTGGTGTTTGGCTTGAGGAATGCGCGAAGCGTGTTGTCAAAGATCTCGGGAGAACTTGATAACGGGAGGCGAAGAAGGCCGTCGGGTCCTTTTTGAAGTAGGTGCAATAGGCACTCGCCGATCTCCCGGCACCACGGATAGGCGCGGCTTCTGAGAAATCGTTCGTCGCCGGTGTACCGCCAGTGGAGGTAAAAGAGGTGCGCGTTCCAGGCTCCCATGGTTGGCGAGAGGCTGTATTGACCCCACCCACCCAGAGGTTGTCCGGCAAGGGACATGACCCCTGGCACGGCCGCGCCGGGAGCTTGGTAGAAGGACCGTGCGAAGTCCCGAAAGCGGGGCAGGAGTTCCCACATGAGATCGAGGAAGGCAGCGCCCTCTTCAAAATGGCCCGCCGCCTGATAACCCATGTAGGTCATCTGCGTGTTAAGGTCGTTGTGATAGTCGCCCTTCCAAGGGGGTAATGTCCCGGCATCGGCCGTCCAGACGCCTTGCAGCGGCATCGGCGGAGCTCCCCGACGCGACGCAGCACCATAGAAGTACCGAACGAGGTCATAGTGTTGTTGAAGATGGGAGTCGGGAAGCGACACGGAGGACTGTTCCCAGAATGTCGTCCACCACTGCGAGTGCCGGCGGTAGCGAATCTCCCATCGATCCTTGAGGGCCCGGTCGATGCGGGACCGCGCCACGGCGACCGGGTCTTTGCCTTCCCGGCTGGTGGCGACCGTCACTCCCATCAGGACGGCGCCGTCCTGTTCGCGCCATCCAACGTACACTGCGTAAGAGCCGCCTTCGACGGTGGGTTGGAGAAACCAGCGCGCCCGTTCGGAATCGCCGGGTTGGGCGGGAGGGTAACCGAGCTTCTGGACGGAGTCCGGGCTTCGCAAGCGCACTTCACGAAATGCGTAAGGCGGTACCTGTACCAGCGTCACGGGCGCCTTCACAGCGTCGGCACCCACGATGGCGTGAATTTCGCGCTGATCGGAGAGCCTGGCGATGCCCAAAGCCGGGCCGAGCTTCAGTTCGAATTCGCTGAGTAGGGCATCAGGAGCAAGGACCAATTCCAATCGGCCGGCCGGCAATTTGGTGGGCGGACCGTTGTAGTCGTAGTTGGCATCGAACACCTCGTTGAACTCAGCGGCGCGCTGTTCTCTCACCATCCGTTGCATTTCGGCCCAGGTGAATCGACTGCGAACCTTTTGGAAGGCCTGCGACGGCCGCTCATCCCAGAGATCGCCGCGATCGAGGGACAGCCGGATCCGGTTCGTTTCACCCCATAAAAGGACCCCCATGGTTCCGTTTCCGAGAGGAATGCCTTCGTCCCAGGTTTGAATCGGGGCGGACAGACGAAGACCGGTGTCGGGCGCCGGCACGGCATGCGAAAGCGGGTCGGGTCTGGCCATGGCCGACGCAAAGAGGCTGAGCACGCCGAGTTGGAGCAGGGCGCTGAGGAACCTGGGTGAAAGCAGGCGCATGGAGGCATCATTGCGGCGCCGGGGGGGAAATGCATCTGCCTGGGGATGGCGGGAGCCGCGTGCGTTCCGCCCCAGATACCTTGCGACGAGGAAGGCATCGGGTGGATGAACGACGGACACCAATGGTCGGCGGCGTACCCGATCGGATGGCCCGGTGCCTTTGTGGATGCCGGGCGACGGGTCTCCGCGGATCGAGTCGTTGACCGAAGATCCAACAGCCCCAGGACTATGACCAACGAGCAACTCTACCAGGAGCGCCTGAGCCGCTACGTCGCGGCCATGCGAAACGAGAAACCGGACAGGGTTCCGATCCGACCCTTCGTGGCCGAATTTACGGCGCGTTATGCGGGGTTCACCAGCCAGCAGGTGGCCCATGATTATCGATTGGCTTTCGAGGCGGCCATTCGGACGGCGAAAGCCTTCCAGTGGGACGCCGTGGTTCCGAACATGGTCTATGTCTGGACCGGGCTGGCGCAGGCCGCTGGCCTTCGATACTACGGCATTCCCGGAATCGGCATCCCGCACACCACTGGATTCAACTACATTGAGCCGCCCGAGGATCGGGCCTTCATGCGCGAAGACGAGTACGATGCATTAATCGCAGACCCGACGGGCTTTCTTTATGAGACGTGGCTGCCGCGAGTGTCGACGGAGGTATGCCGGGCCGGGGAGTCCGTGACGCGTCGGAACCAACTGGCGTTGGTGAAGAGTTCGATGGCGATGCTGTCCTATTTTTATGCCTTTGGTCCGCAACTGGAACGTCTGCGAACGGAATGCGGCTGCTGCTCGGCCATTGCCGGCATTTTCAAAGCTCCATTCGACATCCTGGCAGACAAGCTGCGGGGATACGTGGGGCTGACGATGGATATGCAGAAGCAGCCGTCGAAGGTGTTGGCCGCCTGCGAGGCGCTGATGCCGCATTTATGTCATGTCGGTTTGACCACGGCCGACGCGGCGAAGTTGGTACCGATTGGCTTCTGGATGCACCGGGGATGTGTTCCCTTCATCACCCCCAGGCAATTCGCCTCCCACCAGTGGCCGACGTTGAAGCCGATCATCGAGGAATTCTGGAAACATGGGCACCAGACCCTGTTCTACGCGGAAGGAAAGTGGCGCCACCACTTTGATGTGTTCCGTGAATTACCGGATCGCAGCATCGTCTTCCATTGCGATCAGGATGACATTTTCGAGGTGCATCGACGTTTGCACGACAAGTTCGCTCTCAGCGGCGGTGTTCCCAACGTTCTCCTGAGTTTCGGGAAACCCGAAGAGGTGCGGGACTTCTGCCGTCGTGTCCTGTCGGAGGTCGCCGCCGATGGCGGGTACATCATGGACGCGAGTGCCATTATGCAGGATGACACCCAGGTTGAGAATATGCGGATTCTAACGAACACGACGCGCGAACTCGGCGTGTATTCCAGTCCTTCCTACAATCCCGCCGTCCTTCCGCCTTGCGACCTGCCGACATCGCTCGCTGACCGCCAGTCCGTGCGCGGGTTATCGGGCGCGACGGCTTCGGGTCTGCGCCCCGGCGTCTGTTATCCCTGGGAGGATAAGGCCAGGGAACTGCCCGAAATCACGGGTGACAAGGACCTCGTGCGCCGAATCTGGGAGGATATCGATGCATTTGGCACCACCTACATCTGGCAATTGCTGCTGAGCTTCTGAGCCGTCACCGCGCTCCCTGACCGAGTTCAACGCAAGGCGGCAAGGTTGAAGGCCACCACCTCGCGGCTGTCGCGGGCAATCAGAATGCCCTGTGCGTAGGCCGGGTGTGCAAACGTCTTGCCGACGGCCTGAAAACGGCCGAGTTCGACCAATCGATTGGGATCGGCGGCCAATAGCAGGCATTCGCCGCTTTCCGTCAACAGCAGCAAACGGGTGCCGTCGGTGACTGTGGACGTCACCTCGCCGAAGCCGGTCCTGGACCAGGCGAGTTGTCCGGTGAAGGCATCGACACAGACGTAATGTTGAGACCGTTCAGCACCGATCCCGTAGAGGTGATTTCCGGCGAGGGTCGGCGTGACGAGGTTGATGTTGAGGCTTTGGTTGGTCCACAGGCCGGTGGGCTTGAGCGCACCATCCTTCGCGACAATGCGTTGGCGATGGAGAGGGATGCTACAGGCCGCGAATATCACGTCATCGCCGAGCAGCAGTGGGGTGAGCACGTTGCGGTTGGCCCGCGTCTTGAAGGGCTGCCGCCATAGCAGGCGACCGTCATGGGTGGCAAGGGCGAGCAGACCTTCGCAAGTGGCGGCAACAACCTGTGGCTCGCCCGCCAGTCGCCCGGCCGAAAGCGAGGAGTAGCTCGCCAGGTCGTTCTGAGACTTCCAGAGAAGTCGGCCGTCCCGCTTGTCGAAGGCCACAATGCTGGCCCCTTGGGTGCTGCCGACTTGAACGAAGATTCGTTCGCCATCGATCACGGCCGAGCCGGTGTTGCCCCGACGGCTGGCGGCGCCGCCGCCGGAGTTTTTGTCAGGAATCCATGCCATTCCATAATCGCTGAAATGGAATCGCCACCGGGTTTTGCCATCGGCAAGTCCCAGGCATCGGAACTCTCCTTTGCACGACTGGACGTAGAGACGATCGTCATCAATGAGCGGCGTGCAGCGCGGACCGGAACCGAATTCGTCGGAGTAGAGCTCCCCATAGGGTGCGGACCACAGGGTGTCGCCGGTTCGGAAATCCAGGCAGTGCGCCGTTTCCTGTTGGCCCGCATTGTCGAGGACGACCACTCGTTGGGAGGCCATCACGGGACCGGCGTGCCCTTCGCCTAGGGATCGGCGGAACACGACCTTGGGATTCTCGGGCAACCGCAGGGGTAGCGACTCGCCGACCAGGACACCATCGCGGCGGGGACCTCGCCATTGGGGCCACTCACCGCCACGCGACCATTCCGCACCCAACAAAAGGAGGACTAACCAGGACACGGAACGTCGGCAGCGGTCGGCGGCGCCGCCGCGGCGATTGACCTGTACCAACGAGCATCCAACGGAATCGAGCATGACCCACCCTCGCCGTTTCTGGACTTCGACGACAAGCCCGCTTCGAGGGTCAGTTTCGGAGCGCCACGCCTTCGGTTGCCAGCGCATCGAAACGGTAAGGGCTAGCGTTGCCGCGGGCGGCCCAAGCCATGCCGCGGAGGAGGAGCAGGCGAAAGTAAGGATCGTCGAAGGTCCACATGTAGTGGCCGAAAATCGAAACGAAAACCCGGGCTTGGGTGCCTTCGGGTTCGTAGGTCCAGAACACCGGTATGGTCTTCACCGTGTCATCGCCGGGATTCTGACGACGATCATCCCCTTGGTGGATCTTCTCGTCCGAGGTGGCAAGCACCTTGACCTTTTCGGGGTCCCCGATGAAGGGCCAATACGGCTCGTCGACAAATGGCATTTGGCGGGGAAGACCGAGAGCGATGGGATGTTCTGGCAGGGCCAGACGGAGATTCACCGGACCGTGGCGGTACGAAGCAGACTTGTAGGACAGACCGAAATGGCGGGCGTGGTCGTGCCAGTTCTGGTCGCAACCGATGGCCCAATGGATGGTGACCAGGCCACCGCCGCGTGACTGGTGTTTCTGGATTTGCTCGAGCTGCGAGGCATTCCACTGGGTCTTCAGGTAAAACACCGCGAGATCGGCGCCTTCCCATTGTTCGGCAGTGGGCCAGGGGAAGGCGGTGACGATCTCGACATTCGGAGCTTTGGCGAGCAGTGGCGCCCAATCCTTCTGCCATTTGGGATAGTCGTGTTCCCCTGGTCCGTGGTCCTTCGGACCGGCAACCAGCAGGATTTTCAATCGCTGAGCGGCCACGCCGGGATCCCGGGGAACGGCGCGCAGCACCGCCTCGACCTCCGCTCGCGCGCGGGGGGGTGGTGGTTCCGCGGCTGGGCAAACCGCGCCGAGTAGGGTGGCGGCGACGAACGGGAGTATTCGTTTCATGGGCATACGCGAGGTTGGACCGACCTCCCGTACGTGAAACGAGCCGCGCAATCAATCTCCGTGCGGTTGAGCGGTCTCGCGGCGTCCCTGCCGATCGACGCCGATCGCGACAACAGCACTAAGGGAAAGGAATCTCGATGCGGACCTTGGTGCCGTTGCCCTGCTGCGAGCCAATCCAGAATCGCCCATGGTAGTCGCGCGAGACCATGAAGGCCTTGGTCATTCCGAAACCACCTCCCATGGTGCGGATATCCCTCACGTTGGAGCCGCGCTCCCCGAATTCAGGGACGCGGCGCAGGTCCGCTTCCGGGATGCCGCGGCCGGTATCCTCCACGGTCAGATTCAGGCGCGAGGACGACTCCGACAGAGTGGCCCGGATGCGTCCGCCGGGAGCCGTGTATTTGCGCGCGTTGGCGATGAGATCGCGCATGACATCGACCATCACCGGCGGTGCGGCAATGGCGGTTCCGCTTCGCGGGAGAACCAATAATTCCACCAAGTAATCCTTGGGACCTTGGCAATCACTCCGATTGACGATCTTGAATCGATTTCGGCTGTTCGTTTCGATGGCGCTCAGGACTTGGGAAAAATTGGCGGTCAACTCCTGGACATCGAACTCCGCCCAACGCGCCTTGTGATGGGCACGGGTGGCGATCTCGCGCGTTCGAACCACGAGGATTTCGAGCAGGCTTCGGAGGTTGGCGAGACTGCGGGCCTGGGTTGCGGTTCGGGCCACCAGTTCGTGCCGATTGGCGACGCGGTCCACCTCCGACCCGATGGCCTCGGCATACCGTTCGCCGCCCATCGCGGCGACCAGGGACGCCACCGGATCTGAGAGGGAGTCCAGGTAGAACCGGCAGATCGCCAAACTCGCGGCCAGCGCCTCCGGATCGTCCTCGAGAGCAAAGCCAAAGAAGGCAAGTTCCTCCTGGAGGATAGTGAGCACGTTGAGAATCGAATGATTGCCGAGCAGACTGGATTCCGTGGCACTTAATGGACGGATGGCGTGGATCTCGACTTCGCGATAACCCCAGTTCATTGAGTGGGATATCGGAGACGCGAAATGGAAGTTCACGATTCCGCGACGTTTGGCGGTAGTTCGAGCGGAGGACGTTAAGGATTCACCTCAGTTGGGCCGGATGAAAACCCAATCAGACTACGCAGTTTCAGTCGTTGGTGTGGGGGTAGCCTGATGAACGGGGAGATCGGGAATCGCAGCCGGCCGAGTGGATTCATCGGAAGGTTCCGTCGGTAGCTCGAGCCGGAATGTTGCACCGCAACCGGGGCCGTCGCTGTGGACACTGAGGTTTCCGCCCATCTCGCGGGCAGCGATTGCCCCGGAGTGGAGACCGAATCCGTGGCCGTCCTTTCGAGTGGTGAAGCCCAATTGAAAGATTCGCTCATGGGCGTCTCGGGAGATACCGACCCCATTGTCCTGAACCGCGAGGAAGACATGGTGCCGGCCGGAGGGACCAATGCGGAGCGTGAGCCGCTTCGGTTCCCTCGGGCTTTGGTCGAGGGCATGCTGTGCGTTGGTCAGGAGATTGATCAGGATCTGCAGGACCTTGTGGCGGTCGGCGACAATCCGAGAGGTCGGCTGGAATTCATGAACCACCTCGAAGCCACGGCGCCCGAATGAGTTTGCTCCCATGCGCAGGGCATCTTCGAAGAGCGGGATGGGGTCCAGTGGTTCGACGACCCCGCTGACCTTGGCGACGCCCTGCTGAACGGCGACGATTTCCCGGATGTGCTCGATGTTCTCGACCAGCAGGCGGGTCTCGGCGATCAGGTGGTCCCGTTCCTCGAGGAGGTGGGTGGTCAGTTGACCGAGAAAGCCCGGAATCAGCCGGCCTTGCGGGTCCTGCGACAGGAAGAAGGCCAGATCATCGGCGCGGGACTGAAGGAGTTCGGTGGTTTTGGCCAGGGAGGTGAGACGCGATTGGACCAGCTTGTTCCGGATGAGATTGGCGGAGACATTGACGCTATTCAGAACGTTGCCGACGTTGTGCAGCACGCCGGTGGCGACCTCCGCCATACCCGCCTGACGGGACGATCGAATGAGCTGCTCGTTGGCCACTGCGAGATCCGCCTCGGCCTTCTTACGCGCGGTGACGTCCTGGGCGATGGCCAGCCAGACGAGGCGATCGTGGTGTTCGATGGCGTCGGCCGAAACCTCGACGTCAATAATGGTGCCGTCCTTGCGACGGTGTCGGCCGGGTGTCGACTGCATTCGTTCCATCGGCCGGGAAAGGCATTCGGCGGACGGGAGTTCCGCCTTCCCCTTGCCGCAGAGGCAGGGTGCGGTGAGGGAAAGGAATTCCTCCTCGGTGTATCCGTAGTTGCGGAGAGCCGCGTCGTTGACCGCGAGAAAGCGCAGCGTCTTGCCATCGAACAACCAGGCTGGAAGCGGGCTGTTCTTGAACAGAATCCGGTAGCGGCTTTCGGAGTCGCGCAGGGCCGTGTCCTGTTGCCCGATGCGGCTGATCATGCTGTTGAACGCATCGGCGAGTTCGCCGAACTCGTCATGGGAAACCTTGGGGGCGCGGCGCGAGTAATCATTGCCGTTCGCGATGGCCGTGGCGGTTTCCGTCAGCAACTGGATCGGGCGCACCATCGAATTCTGGAGCCGGGCGGAGATGAGCCACGCCGCCAGCGTCGACGCACCGAATACGCCCAGGAGGATCAGGCATCGATGCGCGATACTGTCACGGAGTTGCTTGAGGTTCGATCGAATGACGACGGTGCCGAGGTGGGCGCCGTTGAACTCGATGCGGCGGGTAACGGTGAGCGAGTTGCGCCCCAGGCTCTCGGCGTCGGCAATGGGTTCGACGGGTGACGGCGGCGGAGACTTCCGATGCCTGGCATAGTGCGCGAAGATTCTGCCGTCCTTATAGAGCATCGCTTCCTCGACGTTGGGTTGGCCCTGTAGTTCGTGGAGAATCTGAGTCGCTTCGGTGGCATCGGCGAAGCTGAGCGCCGCCCTGGAAAGTTGGCCGAGGATCCTGGCCTGGGTGGAGAGTTCGGCGGAAAGAGTGCGGCGGTGTGTGAAGACTTCATGGGCGACGAGCGACAAACCGGAGAGCGCGACGGCCAGCAGGCAGGTGGCCATGGTGATCCGGGTGAGTTTTGTCCGGATGGAAGCGTGGCGCGACGGTCTCATTTCGCGGTTGGCGGCTCTTCGGTTTCGTCGCGCACAATGCGGGCGAGCTGGAGCAGGTGCGGATCAATGCGCAGTCCGGCCCGGGCGGCGCGATTGGTGTTGATTTCTATTTGGATTCGTCGGTCGGCGCTCACCAACCCAACCATACCACCTTGGCGCGCGAAATCCGCGCCCTCACCCACGGTGAGGACAGGGACTGCCGCGAGGATGGTCGGCAGAGCCGCATGGTCTTTTGCGTCGCGCCGGGAAACGAACAGAATATGGCATTGCCGGGCTTCCTCGACATCGCGGCACACTTTCCAGGCGATGCGACGGGACTTGCGATCGGCGCCACGAACCGCCTTGTCGAGTTCCGTCCCAAACGGATCCGGGCCGAGCACTCCGATGGTGATGACCTCCGGATTCTTGACGGATGTGGGGGACGGCCAATGAACGAAGTCCAGGAAGCGCACCAGGAAGTTCGCTTTCAGCTGATATTCGCCCACGCCGGTGGGGACGGCTTCGGCGGCAAGGCTCCCGATCGTGAGCCGGACGGCGAAGACCAGAACCGCCAACCATCGCCAGCGTTCGGCCGTGCTCCCGGATGGGATCGCGCGCAGAAGCAGAGGCGTGGGGGGCGTGGCGGCCATGAAACAACCTCGTCTAGAAGCGGTAGGTAAACTTGAAGCGGACAGTCGTTCCTGGCTGTGGCATGGATGCCAGGGGATACTCGTCCGATACCGGATGCTCGATGTCCTGGCCCAGCACGTTGTAGACGGAGGCGGATGCCTCGATTCCTGGAATCAAGTCCTTGGCAAAAAGGGTCACCTGGCTCGCCCAGTAGGCATCGATTCGCCCGCGTGTCCCAAGCACCGAATCCACATAGTGAACTTCGGGGGAAAGGAAGATCTTCTCCTGCCACAGCGGAATACGCACCTGCAGTTTGACGAGATTCTCGGGGGCGTTGAACAGGCGGGCTTCGTTGTCGACCGCTTCTGCCCGCTGCAGGGAATAGGACGCGCGCACGAGGCCCTGCCGAGCCCATCGGTATTCCGCCCTGATTTCACCGCCATAGGCATGCGTCGGCGGTGCGTTCGCAAAGGTCAACGTGGGTCCGGAGTCGTCCAACACAATGAGGTCCTCGACTCGATGGTAGAACAGACTCGGTCCGAACGAGAAGCCACCTCCGAAATCGTGGTCTCCGGCCACCTCGAAAGAATGGACGACTTCCGGATCGAGATTGGGGTTGCCGGTGACGTAGCTGGAGTAGAACCCGTACTCGTAGGCGTTGGGCGCCCGAAAGGCCGAGCCGTAAAGCAGCTTCACGGACGTCGCTTCGCTGATGCGATGCAAGACCGCGGCCCGTGGGCTCAGGTGTCCCGACGCCGTGGTGGAATCGTCGTATCGCAGGCCCGCGGTGAGGATCAGGTGCTCTCTCGCGGCCCAATCCGCTTGTCCAAAAACCCCGGTCACCGTCGATGATTCGCGGATGTCCCCATAGACGTCGGGTGGGTTGCCTTCGTCGAAGTTCGCCTGATCCTGGCGGAAGTTGTAACGGAAATCGGCCCCCATCGAGAAAGTAAGTTCTTCCAGGAATGTGTGTTCAGCCATGACTTCGGCGTTCCACCAGGAACCGTGAACATCGTCCCGGTTGACGCGAATGTCGGGTCCCGCGACCGGAGTGGCGGCAGGATCAGACGCGTCATAGGGATACCAGCCGAAATAGCCGGTGTCGTGGTAGCCCGTGCGCACCGTCAGCCGCGTCTCGTCCTCGAAGGTATGGTCGAATTTGAGGTCGACATAATGAGTTGTGTCGCGGACGGCATTGCGAGGGTCGTCGAACCAAGTGTCCACCCCGGCATCGGGCATGGCTTTGTCTCGGGAGGAGGCGGCAGCTGTCAGGGTGAAGTCGCTATAGGAGGTCGAGGCATAGAGATGGTATCCGTGGTAACCGTCGAGGTCATGTGCCGTCCCAGAACTCACGCCGGGAATAGCGCGATCGGGCAGGTAGATTTCCGGATCTCCTCGTGCCGAGAAGTAGGTGGCGGACAACAGGAATTCGACGCCGGAATTCAGCTTGTAGCCGGTGGTTGCCCTGGCCCTGTAGGATTCGAAGGACCCGGCTTCGCCCGAGACCTCGACGCCCTGAATCTCGCCGCCGCGCCTTGGCACGACATTGAGAATGCCGAAGAACGCGCTGCTGCCATAGATGGAAGAGGAAGGTCCCCGGATCACCTCGAGACGGTCCACGAGGTCGATATCCAGGATGCCTTCGGTGCCCAACAGCGCCGAGTCGTAGACGTTGTCATTGGCGCGGTGGCCATCGATGAGCAGGAGGACGCGGCCGTTGTAATCGCCGGGCGGGCTGAAGCCGCGAATGCCCAGGAATGAGTAGAGGCTGTCGCTGGTGATGTGGGTGCCGGGGGTGCTGTCGAGGGCATCGGCGAGAGTTCGGTAGCCGAAGGTTTGGATGGTGCTTCGCCGAACCACGCTGACACTCGCCGGGGCTTCCCAGGCCTCCTGCATGCGCTTCGAGGCCGCGTACACGGTGTCATACCGGACCTCGAGCAGTTCCGAGAGACTGAGCTCGGAGAGGTCGTCCACCGACGGTTGTGCGGGTGCCGCCGGAAGGCCGCACTCCGCACCAGTCATCGCCAGTAGGAGCAAGAGCCGAGGGGGCCGGGAGAATGCGGCGAACATTGGGCGACGGTTCATGGTGGCAAAGGTTCGCTCGAGGCCGCTTCACGCGTCCCTTACGTGTCGCCTCTCGGCCTTGGGACGGGTTGACGTACGAGCCATCCCGTCGGATCGCGTCCCTGTTATGGAATCGGTCGCCTCGGCAATTTCCTTAATCCCATTTCATTGCGTGAATTTGGAAGCAGGGATCTTCGGATGCGTCCCATTCCGGCCACGTCGGACGGTGCCATCGGCGGATCGGCGATGGAGCGATCTGCTGCCGTTCCCGGAATTCGAACTGAGGGGAATGGGATTGAAGGTGGCGCGCCGTCGAACGGGCGCGATTCAGAACAAAGAAAAAGGGCGGACCCGAAGGGTCCGCCCAAAAGAGAAGGGGAGCGCGCTGCTTACTTCTTTTCGTCCAACTCGATCTTGGAGGCCACCAGGATGTTCTTTTCACCGTCCTTTTTGACGGTGCCCTTGGCGACGACCTTTTTCACGCCGCCGCAGACATTGCTGTGGAAGTCGTCGCTGACCTTGTTCTTCTCGAGGATGTAGAGCGTCTCCTTGCCGTCCTTGTCCTTCACACGGATGGCGTTCTGGCACTTGTCGCTCTTCTTGAGTTCGCACTTCAGGCACATTCCTTCGCCTTTGAGTTCCTTCTCCTCCGCCGCTTTGGCCGCAGTGGAGAGGGTGAACGCGAGCGCACAGGCGATGAGTGAAACGATGGGCTTCATGGATATTGGGGCTAAGGGTTGGATCGTGACGACAGCCACCGTAGGCGCAGTGGGCGGGATTTCAACTAGGTTTTGCGGAGCCACTTCCCCGACTCGCGCAGGATTGCCGCCGCCGTCGGATTGAAATCCGGTCCGAGCATGCGCTGGACCGAATCGGTCAGTCGGCGAGGCGTGAGGGATGAACCGGCAAAGTTCTGGCGGCCCGGCTGCCGAACGATGCCGTCTTCTCCCACCTGAACCCGGAGGCGTCCGATGCTGTAATCCCCGGGAGGGCTCCCCGCGGCCGCCATGGCATCCGTGGTGTAATAGAGGCGTTCGCTCGGCAATACCCTGTGGATCAGTCGGAAAAGGGAGGGGGAGACATGAACGCCATCCGCGATGAGGCCAATTCGTGGGACCGGCGCGTCCAAAACGCGCCAGAGAATGTTGTCATGGCGGTCGAGTTGCTGAGGGCATCCGTTGGCGAGATGCGTGAACGCCGTGGCGCCTGCGGCAATGGCATCACGGATTTGGGCAGCCGAGGCGTCGGTGTGTCCGAGGCTCACCTCGATGCCGAGGGAACGGGCGGTTTCGATGGCTTGCATCGATCCGGTACGTTCCGGGGCAAGGGTCAGCAGCATGGGGTCGTCACCGGCGGCATCGCGCAATTCCCGCACGCGTTGGGGTGAGGGATCCATCATGACCGCGGGATCATGCGCGCCGTGGAATCCCGGCTTTTCGGAAAGAAAGGGGCCCTCGATATGCCAGCCGGCGATGGTGTTGCGAAGTGCCGGCTCTGAATCGAGAAGGACTCTCAGATGGCGCAACCGGGCGAGCAACGCAGGCCAGGCATCCGTGATCAGCGTCAGGTAGAACGCGTCGCCGCCGTCGCGCCGCCAGGCCGCTGCGGCGCGCTGCAAATCATCGGATCCAAGATGATCCTGCTGAAAATCGACACCGGCATAGCCGTTGACCTGGGGATCAAAGAGGCGGGGAGTATCGGTGCTCATCTCGATGGCGGGGTCGATGCCAATGCCACCAAGTGATGGCGTGTGCGGAAGAGCAGGTGACCTCGACCAATGGCTGGGGTCGCCATGACGGTTTCCCCCAGCACGTTGGTCGATACGATGGAGAAGGTGTCCTGGGCTGGAACGGCATAGATCTGTCCCGTCTCGCTGGTGAAGAAGAGGTGCCTTCCATCGGAAACCGGAGAGCCCGTGTACCCTTGTCCCGAGGGGAGCCGTTCGCTGTATTTCACCGTCCCAGACGTAGCGTCGAAGCAGGTGAGCACTCCATTGTCGAAACAGCCCCACACCAGGCCCCCGATGGCGATGGGTGTCTGCATGTAATTACCCAGACGCGGATGGGCCCAGGCAATGGTGGCGTTCGTGGCCCCGGGATCGGACGGGGTGATGTCACCCCGAGCGCTGGGCCGAATCGCGCGGAAGGGCCGAAAGCGGCCATGTGCGCTGGTTTGGATGATGAGACCTTGGGCCAGGATGGGCGTCGGTACCGGAATGTCCCCCCCGCCATCGAGCCGCCAGAGTTCGCTGCCATCTTCCCATCGGTAGCCTCCGATATGGTGCCAGCCGTTGACAACGATCTGTGCCGTGCCTCCCGCGGTCACGACCGTCGGGCTTCCCCAGCTGGGAACATCCCGACGTTCCGTCTGCCAGACCTTCCGACCGTCCTTCAATCGAAACGAAGCCAGGTACGAGTTGGTTTGCACATCGCACTGCACCAACACTTGGTCGCGGTGGATCACCGGGGAACTGCCAAAACCCCATTGCGCCGCGGGAACCGCGAAATATCCCGAATCCATGGGACCGAGATCGACTTGCCATCGTTTTCGGCCTTGTTCGTCAAAGCAGAAAAGGCCTTCCGATCCGAGTATGGCGACGATATGGCTTCCGTCGGTGGCGGGTGTCGAATTGCAGTGCGAAGCCTTGGTGTGGCGCTTGACCCGGGGGACACCCGAATGGGCGACGATGTCCCACCGTGTGGTGCCGGTGTCCAGATCCAGTGCCAGCAGGCGCCACTCGTGAGGCGCTTGGTCGTTGGCCGACTCAATGTCGCCGTACAGTCCAACCTTCAAGTCGGCATCTCCCGGACGGACGGCGGTCGCCAGGTAGACGGTATTTCCCCAGACGATGGGGGCGGCGTGACCGAGACCTGGAAGGACGGATCGCCACGAGACGTTCTTGCCGGACGGCAGGTCCCAATCCGTTGGCAAAGGGCGGGAGACATCGACGCCGCTGGCCTCGGGGCCGCGAAATTGGGGCCAGTTGCCCAGCGCTGGAAGCGCGACGATCCAAGTCAGGATGCCGGGGCAAAGCCGTCGTCGCCATCGCTGCCGGAGATCGAGGAGGAGTTGAAGGAGGACATTCATGGTCGGGGCGCGTTGAAAATCGGCAGGAGCCTTGCCCAATCCGGGATTTGGTCAATCGCGCAGGAAGCCAAGGAAGGTTGTGGATTCAGCCGTAGATGGTGAGTTGTTGTCGCCTTCCTGCCGATGATAACAGCGGCATGGATCGGTCCATTCCATCTTTTCGCGCCGTCCCCACGTCGGTGCCTTTCGGCCTCGCGGCGATTGCTATTCTCGCCTTCCTGGCTTGGCTCTGGGCCCCGGTTCGCGCGCCGGTCGACCTGCGCGTGCCCGGTACCGACCGGATCGGAGTCGGAACGGAAAGCGCGACCCCGGTCGACGTCTTTGCCGCCGGGACGCGCACTGCGGGCGCCGGCAAACCCGCGCCATTGAAGGGCAGTTGGTCGCGATTTCGCGGGCCGGAGGGGACCGGCATTGGCATCGAAGCGACTTCCGTGGCCCGAACCTGGCCGGGCGGGCGTCCGCGGGAAATATGGTCCGTTGAGGTCGGGGAAGGGTTTGCCGGACCGGCGATCGTGGATGGCCGGGTTTTTCTCATGGACTACGATCGCGAACGCCAGCGGGATGCCTTGCGCTGCCTGTCTCTGGAGGATGGTCTCGAGATCTGGCGATACTCCTATCCGGTGGCCGTGAAGCGAAATCATGGGTTGACGCGGACGGTGCCCACGGTCGTCGGTGACCGGGTGGTGGCGATGGGGCCGAAATGCCACGTCCTGTGTGTAAAGGCCGGTGACGGCGAGTTCGTGTGGGGCATCGATCTGGTCAAGGATCATGGCGCGACGATTCCACCGTGGTACACGGGGCAGTGTCCCTTGGTCGACGGCGATCGCGTCATCTTGGCGCCGGGCGGGCCCGAGGCGTTGCTGATGGCGGTGGAACTCGGCACCGGCAAGGTCGTGTGGAAGACGCCCAATCTGCGGGAATGGAAGATGACGCATGCCTCGGTGGTTCCCATGACGATCGGGGGCTCCAAGTTCTACCTCTATTGCGCCAGCGCCGGGGTGGTGGCGGTGCGCGCCGAGGACGGTTCGGTGGCCTGGGAGACCGGTCAATGGAAGATCAACATTGCCACCGTCCCGACCCCGGTGCCGATCGATGGCGACCGCTACTTTTTCACTGGCGGCTACAACGCCGGAAGTCTCCTGCTGAAGTTCTCGGTGCAAGGCGGCACGTTGTCGGCAGAGGAGGTGTTCCGCGTGAAGGCGGATGTGTTTGGCGCGACCCAGCATTCCCCGATTTGGCGCAATGGCGTTCTCTACGGCATACGGGCGGACGGGCGGTTCGTTTGTTTGACCCCGGAAGGCAAGGTGGCATGGGAGAGTGGTCCGGAGACGAACTTCGGTTTGGGGCCGTTGCTCATGGCCCGGGACGGGCTGATTTTTGCGCTGGACGACGGGGGGTCCCTCAGCTTGATCGAGGCCAGTCCCGAGGCGTACCGGCCCTTGGCGACGGCGCGGATCATGGATGGGCATGAATGCTGGGCCCCGCTCGCACTCGCCAGCGGGCGATTGCTGGCGCGTGATCTCACTCGGATGGTCTGCCTTCAAGTCGAATAGATTGTTGACTAATAGGTCAAATTCGGGTTGAGATAGCGCGTGGCGGAGAGACGACATGGGGCGAACAAGTGACGCGAAAGACCGATTGATGGCGGCGGTCGCGGAGCTGTTTTGGACTCAATCCTACGACAGTTCCACCATCGATCAGATCTGCGAGAAGGCCGGGGTGAAGAAGGGTAGTTTCTACTACTTCTTCGACGGCAAGGCGCAATTGGTCGAGGCGTCGCTCGATCGGGAATGGGAGGCGTACAAGCCTCAGTTGGATGCGATCTTCTCGGCATCCGTGCCGCCGATGGACCGCATCGTGGGTCACATTCGTTTCATGATCGCGGGACAAGCGGAGCTCAAGGCAAAGCACGGGTACGTGCTGGGTTGTCCGCTGGCGACGTTGGGATCCGAGATATGCACGCAGGATTCGAATCTCAGGCGAAAAGTGCAGGCAATCATGGACCATGGAGTGCAGTATTTGGAATCGGCGATTCGCGATGCCGATGCGGCGGGCGACATTTCGGTGCCCAATCCGCGGGAAAAGGCCCGGGTGGTGCGGGCCTTCCAGTTAGGCGTTTTGATGCAGGCGCGCATCCGCAACGAAATGATGATCCTCAACGAGCTTGAGCCGGGAACCTTGGAGATCCTGGGACTATCCCGGGTTCAGGGCACTCCCAGTCGCCCCAGCGCGGCCCTGACGCCTGCCTGAGCCCCATCCCTTTTTTTGTCGGATTACTTGACTAAACGGTTAACTATACAACGTGCTGTGCTCATGAATTCTCCGGTTGTGCGTTCTCGTTTTCGTATCCGCGAGGTCCTCGCCTGGATCGCATTCGCCGCCCTCGCCGCTGGGACCGTTGGCTGTGGCCGGTCCGGTCCTGACTCCGCCGCCGCGCCCCCCCCTTCCCAAGTCACGGTCGCACCGGTCGAACAACGGGAATTGGTCGAATGGGACGAGTTCACCGGTCGCGCAGCGGCGGTCGAGTTCGTCGAGGTGCGCCCTCGGGTGTCTGGTCACGTTCAGAAGGTTCGCTTCGACTCCGGCCAATTAGTGAAGAAGGGCGACGTCTTGTTCGAGATCGACAACCGCTGGCACCAGGCGGACTTCGAGCGGCGTGAAGCGGAAATCGCCGTCGCCCAGGTCCGCATGGAGACTGCGGAACGGGAGGCCAAGCGAACGGCCCAGTTGCTGGCGAGCAAGGCCATTTCGAATGAGGAGGCCGATGCTCGGCAGGCCCGGTACGCCGAGGCACGTGCCGAGTGGTTGGCTGCCAAGGCGGCTCGCGATTCCGTCCAACTCGATCTCGAACATACCGTCATCCGGTCACCGATCGATGGTCGGGTCAGCCGCGCCCTGGTGACTGCCGGCAATTATGTCAGCGGTCTCGCTGGGGCCGCGACCCTGCTCACCACCATCGTTTCCGTCGATCCCATCTACGTTTACGCCGACATGGATGAAGCGGCCCTGTTGCGCTACCGCGCCTTGATTCTGGATGGCAGCCTGCCCGTGGACGATCAGGGACGCGTGCCGGTGCAGCTGCAATTGTCCGACGAATCGACGTTCGCGACCATCGGCTTCCTCGAATCGCTGGACAATCGCATCGATGAAAAGACCGGCAGCATCGTCCTGCGCGCCCAGTTTCCCAATGCGGATGGCCGCATTGTGCCGGGTCTCTTCGCCCGTCTTCGTGTTCCTGCCGGACCCCGCGAACCCAAGTTGCTCATCGAGGAAACGGCAATCGGCACCGACCAGGCGCAGAAGTATGTGTTGACGCTGACGTCCACCAACACAACCGCCTACCGCCCCGTCAAGCTGGGGCCGGTGGTCGGCGGAAAGCGCATCATCAGGGATGGAGTTCGTGCCGGCGAAAAGGTGGTGGTGAACGGCCTCGCGCGCATTCGACCTGGAATGCCGGTGGAACCTCAGGAGGCGCCGGTGATGGCCGGCGGAGCGTCGGGTCCACGGACCGCTGCTCGGTGACCCTGGCGGGGAACGTCTTGGAGCGCTCCCTACCGGCTTGGAGATCCAATTCGATTCGAGGGGAGCAACCTCACAGGACTTCGGAAATACCTGAATTCTCATGAAATTCGCCCACTTTTTCATTCAGCGTCCCATTTTCGCGGGCGTGTTGTCCGTTCTCGTCCTGCTGCTCGGTTTGATCGCCATGATGCGACTGCCGATCAGTGAGTATCCCGAGGTCGTGCCGCCCACCATCGTGGTGATGGCGAACTACCCGGGGGCGAATCCCAAGACCATTGCCGAGACTGTGGCCGCGCCGTTGGAACAGGCCGTCAACGGAGTGGAGAACGCGCTGTACATGTTCTCCCAGGCGACCAGCGACGGCGTCCTGACGCTGACCGTGACCTTTAAACTGGGCACACGGATCGATGATGCGCAGGTGCAGGTGCAGAACCGCGTGGCCCAGGCTTTGCCCAAACTCCCCGAGGAGGTGCGGCGCCTTGGCGTCACTACCACCAAACAATCGCCCGACCTGACGATGGTGGTGCACCTGATGTCACCCGACGGGCGGTACGACGAGATCTACCTGCGCAATTACGCCACGCTGCAGGTGAAGGATGTCTTGGCCCGAATTCCGGGAGCGGGTTCCGTGCAGCTCTTCGGTTCAGGAGACTATGCGATGCGGGTCTGGATCGATCCTGACCAGGCGGCGGCGCGGGATTTGACGGCCAGCGACATCGTCCAGGCATTGCGCGAACAGAATGTTCAGATCGCGGCCGGCGCGATTGGCCAGCAGCCCTTGTCGAATCCGGTCGGGCTCGAATTGCAGATCAACGCCAAGGGACGACTGCTCGACCCTGAGGAATTCGGCAACGTGATCATCAAGACCGGGCCGAACGGCGAAAAGACCTTCCTGAAGAGTGTTGCCCGCATTGAACTTGGCGCCTCCGGTTATTCGCTGCGTTCCCTGCTGAACAACCGAAGCGCCGTGGCGATTCCCATCTTCCAGTCGCCGGGTGCCAATGCTCTCCAGCTATCCGAGGACGTCCGACGCACCATGGATGAGCTGAAGAAGAACTTTCCCGAGGGGCTGGATTACGCCGTGGTTTACGACCCCACGGTATTCGTTCGGAGCTCGATCCGCGCGGTGGTGAAAACGCTGTTCGAGGCGGTGTTCCTGGTGGTGGTGGTGGTGATTCTCTTCCTGCAGACATGGCGGGCCTCGATCATTCCGTTGGCGGCAGTTCCCGTGTCGCTCGTCGGCACTTTTGCCGTGATGCTGGCCCTGGGCTTCAGCATCAACATGCTGACCCTGTTCGGCCTGGTGCTCGCCATTGGGATTGTGGTGGATGACGCGATTGTCGTGGTGGAGAACGTCGAACGAAACATCGCGCTGGGCTTCTCGCCGGTGGAAGCCACCAAGCGGGCCATGGACGAGGTCACCGGACCGATCATTGCCATCGCGCTGGTTCTCTGCGCGGTGTTCATTCCCACCGCCTTCATCAGCGGACTGACCGGGCAGTTCTACAAGCAGTTCGCCATTACCATCGCCATCTCGACCGTCATTTCGGCGTTCAATTCCCTGACGCTTTCGCCGGCACTGTCGGCGGTGCTCTTGCGGTCCCATCACGCGCCAAAGGACGGCGTTTCGCGGATGATGGACCGCCTATTCGGCTGGCTCTTTCGACCTTTCAACGTCGCATTCTCCTGGGCGGGCGACCGATACGGGGCCGCGGTCGCCGGTGTCTTGCGCAAGAGCGCAGCGGCCTTGGTGATCTACCTGGGGCTGGTTGGGCTGACCGGTTGGAGCTTTACCAAAGTCCCGACAGGATTTGTGCCGACCCAGGACAAGCAGTACCTGGTCGCCTTCGCCCAGCTCCCGGATGGTGCTTCGTTGGACCGGACCGATGCGGTAATGCGGCGCATGTCGGACCTGGGACTCAAGGTTCCGGGCGTGCAGGACGCCGTGCAATTTCCCGGACTGAGCATCAGCGGATTCAGTGTTGCTCCGAATGCCGGCATCATTTTCTTCGGCCTGAAGCCGTTCGAGGAACGCAAGGGAGCGGCGTTGAGCGGTCCGGCAATCGCGGCCGCGTTGAATCGCGAGTTCGGCGGGATCCAGGATGCGTTCATCCTGACCGTGATGCCGCCGCCGGTGAACGGGCTCGGGACCATCGGTGGATTCAAGATGTTCGTCGAGGATCGGGCCGGCCTGGGGTATGACGCCCTTTACCAGACCACCCAGGCGCTCATCGGCCAGGGGTACGGCTCGGGCAAACTGGCGGGTCTCTTCTCCACCTTCACGGTGAACGTCCCTCAACTGGATGCCGAGATCGACCGCGTCAAGGCGAAGTCGCAGGGTGTGCCGTTGCAGACCCTGTTCGAGACCATGCAAGTGTATCTCGGCTCGCTGTATGTGAATGACTTCAATTTGTTCGGCAGGACCTGGCAGGTGGTGGCCCAGGCTGATTCCAGGTTCCGCGATCGACCTGAGGATATCACCCGCCTCAAGACTCGGAACCTATCCGGCCAGATGGTTCCGCTGGGTGCCGTCGTGACGGTGAAGGAGTCCTATGGACCTGACCGCGTGATGCGTTACAACGGTTATCCCGCGGCAGAAATCAACGGAGGTCCGGCGCAGGGAATCAGTTCGGGACAAGCAGAGTCGCTGATGGCGCGGCTCGCGAGCGAGCAGCTACCGAAGGGCTACGCCTTCGAATGGACCGATCTTACCTTTCAGCGAATCCTGGCGGGTAACTCCGCTGTCTATGTCTATCCGCTGTGCATCCTGCTCGTGTTCCTGGTGCTGGCGGCGCAGTACGAAAGTTTCCGGTTGCCGCTGGCGATCATTCTGGTGGTTCCCCTGTGCCTGTTGTTCGCCATCGCGGGAGTCTGGTTGACGGGTGGGGACAACAACATTTTCACCCAAATCGGGTTGATCGTCCTCGTCGGATTGGCCTGCAAGAATGCCATTCTGATCGTCGAATTCGCCAAGCATAAGCAGGACGTGGAAGGCCTCTCGCCGTCCGCTGCCGCCATCGAAGCGTGCCGTCTCCGGCTGCGCCCGATCCTGATGACCAGCATCGCGTTCATCGCCGGTGTCTTTCCCTTGGTGGTCTCAACTGGCGCTGGGTCGGAGATGCGGCGGGCCATGGGTGTGGCCGTGTTCTCTGGAATGATCGGCGTGACGTTGTTCGGACTGCTTCTGACTCCGGTATTCTACGTGGTTCTGATGCGCCTCGGCGCCACACGGAAACCGTCGAAGGTTGCCGCGGTCGAACACCCATTGTCGCCGCCGCCCGGTTCCACGATGGGAGGCGCCCACGTGGCAGGCTGGCTGGCCTTCCTGGTCGCGGCGGGAAGCCTGCTTTCACCAACCGCCGAAGCCTGGCCACTGACGGTGGGGCCCGATTACAAGCGCCCGACCAACGCGGTTCCGCAGGAGTTTCGCGACGCCCCGACCTGGAAGGAGGCAGGACCGTCCGACGCTCGTTCCAAAGGGAGTTGGTGGGTGGTATTTCAGGACCGCGACCTGGATCTTCTCATGGAACGTGCCACCACCAACAACTGGTCGCTCAAGGCAGCCGCGGCTCGGTTTGATCAGGCACGCGCCGCGGCCCGGGTGAGCAAGAGCGAGTGGCTGCCACAGGTGGATCTGAATCCGTCTCTGAGAAGGGAACGATTCTCGGACAGCCAGGATCCGGATTTCGGCATCGTCAATGCCACCACCCTTAGGACGCCGCTGGACCTGAGTTACGAGGTGGATCTCTGGGGGCGGGTCCGGCGTTCATTCCAGAGCGCCCGGGCCGATGCACAAGCCTCAGCCGCAGACTTTCACAATGCCCTGCTCAGCATTCAGGCGGAGGTCGCGCGGTACTACTTCAGCCTTCGCGCCGTGGATCGGCAGCGCTCCGTGGTTCGGGAGTCCATCGGCCTGCGCCGCGAAGCGCGTTCCGTGCTGAAGGGACGCGTCGATGCGGGCACGGCACCCGAGTTGGATCTGGCGCGTGCCGATACCGAAGTGGCGGTGGCAGAAGCGGAACTGGTTCGCCTTGAACAGCAGCGCAACTCCCTCGCCTCCGCGCTTTCCGTGCTCACGGGCTCATTCTATCCCGAGTTCGAACTGGAGGAACGATCGGGAATGGCGCCAACGCTTCCACCGGTGCCCGAGGCACTTCCTTCGGATCTGCTGGAGCGGCGGCCCGATGTGGCGTCCGCCGAGCGTCACCTGGCCTCGGCCAACGCCCGCATCGGTATGGCCAAGGCCGCGTTCTTTCCGGTCCTGCGATTGACCGGCTCCGCGGGCTATGCCAGTGCTGAACTCGACGCGTTGTTCAGTTGGGAGAGTCGCGTGTGGAGCCTGGGACCCAGCCTTTCGCTTCCCATTTTCGCCGGTGGACGGAACCGGGCGAACCTGGCGCGGGCGAGAAGCGCTTTCGATGAGGCGGTGGCGAACTATCGGCAGCAGGTGCTGATCGCGTTCGCCGAGGTGCAGGAGTTGTTGACCGCGCACCGACTGCAGGCCGAGGAAGCCGAGGTATTGCAGCGGACGCATGACGCGGCTCATCGGACTTATGAGCTGGCGCGCGCGCGTTACGAGGGAGGGATTGTCAGCTACCTGGAGGTGATCGAATCGCAGCGGACCCTGCTGGCCGTTGAACTCGACATGGCGCGACTTCATGGCCAGCGGCAGACCGTCCTGGTCCAACTGATCAAAGCTCTCGGAGGCGGGTGGCACGAGTCCATCGTGCTTGCCGTCCAGTCAGGTCACCGGGGTTCGTGAACCACGGCCGATCGCGACGAGCGGAGAGTCTGGGCGACGCGATCCGCGCGACGTTGTTCCCAGTCTTCGCGCTTCTCCATTGATGGTCACGGCTCGCCTCTGGTACTCCGGGCCGGTTCCCGCTCACCATCATGAAACGGTTGCTCGCTGTCTCGTCGTTCGTTGCTGGTCTACTCCTCGGTGCTTCGCGCCTGTCGCCCGCCGAAAGTCCTCCGGAGTCCATGCCCGCCCCTGGCAACGTTGGAACCGCCGCCTACCCGCGGATTCACTCTGACCGCAGCGTCAGTTTTCAGCTCAAGGCGCCCTCGGCTCAGCGCGTGGTGCTTCGGGGTGGTGCCGGCTTGGTCAAGGATGCTTTGGCCATGGAGCGCGGCGAGAATGGCGTCTGGTCCGTACGCACGCCTCCGGCCGCGCCCGGCTTCCACTATTATTGGTTTGAGGTCGACGGCCTGAACGTTCAGGACCCCGCGAGCTACAGTTATTTCGGCTATGGCCGGGAAACCAGCGGCGTCGAGGTCCCTGACGTGGACAGCGCCTATTACCAGCCTCAGCCTGGTGTCCCGCGAGGTTCGGTGAGGGAGCATTGGTATTTCTCGGAGATCACCGGGAAATGGCGGCGCGCGCATGTTTATTGTCCTCCGGATTACGAGCGGAAAACGCGGACGAAGTATCCGGTGCTGTACCTCCTTCATGGTGCCGGCGAGAACGAACGCGGATGGGTGGAACAGGGACGCGCCCAATTCATCCTCGATCATCTGATCGCGTCGCGCACGGCGCGCCCGATGATTCTTGTTCTCGACAGTGGCTACGCGGCCTACCGCCAGGCCCCTGCGGGCACCAACGCCTGGTCGACCGCCATTGCGGCGTTCGAGGACGTCTTGTTGCGCGAGCTGATTCCGTCCATTGACGCCTCGTTTCGGACCCGGACGGGTCGTGAGGATCGAGCCATGGCCGGATTGTCCATGGGCGGGATGCAAACCCTGGGCATTGCGCTGAAGCACCTGGACCGATTTGCCTGGATTGCGGCGCTGAGCGCCCCGCCGCGACAGGGCTTCGATGTGGCGACGGCATACGATGGGGTGTTTCGAGACGCCGACCGCTTTCATCGCCAGGTCCGGTTGTTGTGGCTGGGCGCGGGAACGGCCGAGGATCGATTCCTGGCCGGGACCAAGGGGATGCACGAAGCGCTCGCCGGAGCGGGAATACAATCGGTGCTTTTCACCTCACCGGACACCGATCATGAATGGCAGACGTGGCGACGGAGCCTGCGCGATCTGGCGCCGCGTTTGTTTCGATAGGCCCCTCAGACCGCCTTTTCAGTAGGAATTGTCGCCCAGTCGAACCTTGCCTCGAAAGATCCAGTACACACAGGTGGTGTAGGTGAGGACGACGGGCATTCCGATGAGCGCGATGTTCAGCATGATGCGCAGAGTCGCTTGGGAGGAGGCGCCATTATAGATCGTCAAAGTGTTCGCCGGTTCCCCGCTCGAGATGACCATGTTCGGGTACAGGCCGAGTCCAAACAGGGTCATGAGCAGCCCCATGGTGGCGCCGGATGAAAGGAACGCTTGGAAGTCGCGACCCAGGTGGATCGCCCTGGGGATATTGGCGATGGCCAGAATGACGAGGACCACCAGAGGAAAGAAGAAGGGCTGGTGTTTGATCGATTCGGTCATGTGCGGCAGATACAGCAGGGTGGCCAGCGACAGGATGGAATGACAAATGATGAAGGCGATGATGCACGGGCCAATCCACCGGCGCACTCGGGCTTGCAGGTCCCCTTCCGTTTTCATCGCCAGGTAGATCGCCCCGTGCATCGCGAAAAGCGCCACGGTGGTGACTCCCATCCAAAGCGCGTACGGATGCAGAAGGCTGCGCAGGCTGCCGTTGAATTCGTGGTCGGCATCCAATGGGATGCCGCGAACCATGTTTCCCATCGCCAATCCGAATAGGAAACTCGCGGCAACGCTGCCTCCGAAGAAACTGGCATCCCACAGGTTCCGCCACCAGCGCATCGGCTGCTTGCTGCGGAATTCAATCGCCACGGCGCGAAAGATCAATGCGCAGAGCAGGAACATGAAGGGCAGGTAGAGTCCCGAGAATACCGTGGCGTAGACCATCGGGAACGCCGCAAAAAGGGCGCCGCCGCCCGTCACCAGCCAGACTTCGTTGCCATCCCAGACCGGACCAATCGCGTTCAGCGAAATCCGTCGGTCGTGATCGTTCCGGTGCAGCAAATGGAGAGTGCCGACACCGAAGTCGAAGCCATCCAACATGGCGTAACCGGTGAAAAGCACGCCGACGAGTCCGAACCAGAGGGTGTTGAGATCCATGGCAGGGCTTCCGCTTCGGGGTCAGTGGGATTCCGTCAGTCGCGGTATGGATCGCCGCGTGGGCACGGCGTCTGCCGGTTCATCCGGCCCGTGAACGATCTTCTGATGCAGCAGGTAGACAAAGACCGCGAATAGAAGCGCGTAGATCACCGAAAAGAGGATCAGGGAAGTCAGCACGTGCTCAGCGCGAACGGCCTTCGACAATCCGTCCGAGGTGCGCAGAAGTCCGTGGACGATCCATGGCTGGCGGCCGACCTCGGCAGTGAACCACCCCACTTGATTGGCAACCTGGGGGCCCAGGACGGCCAGCACAAAGAGTTTCAGCAGCCAACGCGACGTCAGCAGACGGCCACGCCACTGGGCGATGACGCCGAGGACGGAAAGTCCAATCAGGCCGAAACCAATCGCCACCATGATATGGTAGAACTGGAAGGTCGCCTGAATCGGTGGACGATCCGACACCGGAATGTCGCGGAGCCCGCGAATGGGCGCATCGGCACGGCCGTGAAGCAGCAGGCTCAATCCCCCGGGAATCTTGAGTCCATAGGTGCGTTCGTTGGCCACGTCGACCCAGCCTGCGATGTAAAGGTCGGCCGGTGCGTTTGGCCCGAAATGGCCTTCCATCGCAGCAAGTTTGGCGGGTTGATAGCGTGCCACGACCTCGGCGCTGAAGTGTCCGCTCACCAGTTGAAGCAACGACGCCACCAGGGCCAGGCCCAGTCCAACCTGGAAGGATTTGCGGGCGAAAGTGAGGTGTCGGCCGCGCAGCAGGTAGAACGCGCTCACGCTCAATACCAGAAAGGCACCCGCCTGCCAGCAGCCCATCAAGGTGTGCGACAGGCGCTCCACGCTCGATGGGTTGAAGACCATCGCCCAGAAATCCGTGATCTCCGCCCGGGCTCGAACGCCCTCCCCGACAACATGGTATCCAGCCGGGGTTTGCTGCCATGAGTTGGCTACGACAATCCATACCGCGCTGAAATGCGCGCCGAAACAAACCATCAACGCCGAGAAGAAATGCGTCAGCGGCTTCACTCGATCCCAGCCGAACAAGAGGACTGCGAGAAATCCCGACTCCAGGAAGAAGGCAAAGACGCCTTCCGCGGCGAGGGCGCTGCCGAAGACATCGCCAACGAAACGCGAGTAGGTCGCCCAATTGGTGCCAAACTCGAACTCCATCACAATGCCGGTCGCCACTCCCATCGCGAAGGTGAGGCCGAAGATCTTCACCCAGAACTTCGACATGGCCAGATACTCGGCATTCTTGGTCTTCAGCCAGAGGGCCTCCAGGATCACGATGATCACGCCAAGTCCGATGCTCAGCGGTGGATACACATAGTGAAACGCAATGGTGAATGCGAACTGGAGGCGCGCGAGAAGTTCGACGTCCAGACCCATGCGTCCATTCTGCCGGCGAATTTGCGCCGCACAATCACCCAACGGAGGGTAGTAGTCGGACTGAATCGGTGCGTTCGAAGAACAAAATAGGGTCAGCGTTTGGCTAGAAACGCGGAGCCTTTGTTCCGCATCCAGGGAACCGTGGTTTCCGCGAACCTGGCTTGGTGCCGTAGGGTCGGCGCCAGCTCCCGAACCGCGTGGCCATGAACGACACGTTCACTCCCGGAACGCCGGTAATCCCGGCTCGACGTGACTTTATAGCCGCCGCCGCCCGTGCCGCCGCCGCCGTGGCGCTCGTGGGCGTCACTGGATTCGCCATCGTTCCCAAGGGCGGGAACGCCTGCCGCAAGGTCCCCATCTGTGGGCAATGTCCCATCTTCGAAGGCTGCGGCCTTCCCCGAGCCGAGGAGTGGCGGGGCCAGGAGAAAGGGCGTGACGTATGAATCAGCAGCCAGGCTTGTCGCGACGTGGATTCCTGAGCCGGGCTGCCGCCGGTGGCGTAGTGGCAGGTTGGTCCACCCAGGGAGCCCGGGCGGCCGTCCAACCGGCGTCCGCCGAAAACCCGTGGCGCTACGACGTGGATCAACTGCGCAAGGTCGATCCGGCTCTCATTCGCTTCGAGCCCGTGCGGCAATTCCCGGTTGGTCACGCCGCGGCCCGCCGCGTCGTCTTTGGTCGCCACGGCCGCCTCTTTGTGGCGGCCGGAAAGTCGGTGCTGGCATTGGGCCCCGAGGGGCAGCGCGAGTCCGCTTGGGACGTCGGGGAGCAAGTCCGTTGCCTGCGCGTCGACGATGCAGGAGCCGTATGGATCGGCGTCAAGGACAGGGTCTTGGTTTTCGACGCCAACGGGGAACGCACGGCACGTTGGGATGCGTTCGCCGGCAAGGCCTACTTGACCGGACTCACCGTCACCGAGCGGGATGTATGGGTAGCGGACTCCGGGAACCGGGTGGTGTATCGTTGCGACCGGAAGGGTCGGCTCGAATTGCGTTTGGGCGAGCGGAGCGCCGACCGAAAGGTCCCGGGTCTGGTATTGCCGAGTCCATTCCTCGATATCGAGGCAGGTGCCGACGGCCTGCTGCGGGTGAACAATGCCGGCCGCCATCGCGTGGAGGTCTACACTCGGGACGGGGATCTGGAGCAAAGCTGGGGACGGCCTGGGGTGGCCATCGACTCGTTCTGCGGTTGCTGCAATCCCATCGGTCTGGCCTTGCTGCCCGACGGTCGATGTCTGACGGCGGAGAAGGGGCTGCCGCGCGTCAAAGTGTATTCTGCCGCGGGTGAGTTCGAGTCCGTGGTTGCTGGCCCCGCCAGCTTTGCCGCGGTTGGGTCCGCGGAACGAGAACAGACGGTGGCCGAGACGGCCCATGACGGTCTGGATGTCGCCGTGGATGGCGAGGGTCGCATAGCGGTACTCGATTTGGTGGGAGGCACGCTTCACCTCTTTCGATCCAAGGCATGAGCGCCAGCGGAACACCGATGGATCCGAACACCCGCCGGGAGTTCCTCAGGAACGGCCTGCGGGTTGCCGGCCTGACGGGTGCGGGCGTGGCGGTGGGAGTCTTGACGCATCACACGGCTTCGGCGGACACGGTGTGGCAGATCGATCCCAGGAAATGCCTCAATTGCAGCCGCTGTGCCACTCAGTGTGTGCTCGAGCAGTCGGCGGTGAAGTGCGTCAATTGGTTTCCCATCTGCGGGTATTGCGATCTCTGCACCGGCTATTTCGAGCCGCAGCCCAACGGGCTGAACACGGGGGCCGAAAACCAACTGTGCCCGACCTCAGCGATCCTTCGGAAGTTCGTGGAGGATCCTTACTTCGAGTACACGATCGACGAGTCGCTTTGCATCGGGTGCGCCAAGTGCGTCGAGGGTTGCCGGTTGTTCGGCAACGGCTCCTTCCACCTGCAGGTGCGCCACGATCGCTGCGTGAACTGCAACGAGTGCGCGATCGCCAAGAGTTGTCCGGGAGACGCGTTCTACCGCGCTCCGGCCCATGACCCGTATTTCCATTTCACCGCCTGACCGTCATGAAGGACCCTGACGCGATCTTCGCTCCGACGTTCCGACGCCGGGGGAGGTCGTCGATGGGGTGGGTGGCGGCATGGGTGTGTGCGTGGGTGCTCCCCCACGTTTGTCGAGGATCGGAACTCCGCTTTCCGCCGCCCGATTTCGAAAGCGGCTATCAGATGCCGGTGACCGACTATCCGGCGGCGCGCGGTCAATGGCTGGAATGGATGGATGTGGGAGTGTTGATCGTCGCGCTGGGATGGGCGACCTGGCTGGCCTTTGGTCGGCGGTCGCGGCGTGGTGTCACGGCGCTTTCGATGTTCTCGCTGCTCTACTTCGGTTTCTATCGGGAGGGCTGCATCTGCGCGATCGGGTCGGTGCAGAATGTGGCGCTGGCTCTGGGCAGTCGTGATTACGCCCTTCCGGTTGGCGTCGGAGTCTTCTTCGCCGCTCCCTTGCTGGTGGCGCTCTTCTTTGGGCGCACGTTCTGCGCTGCGGTATGTCCGCACGGTGCGTTGCAGGACCTGGTTTTGGTGAAGCCCGTCACGCTGCCAAAGTGGTTGGAGAGCGGGCTCGGAATCCTGCCGTTCATCTATCTTGGGGCCGGCGTGACGTTCGCCGCCACCGGCGCGGCTTTTGTCATCTGCCGGTTCGATCCCTTCGTCCCCCTGTTCCGCTTGAGCGGCGGAATGGGCATGGTGCTGACAGGTGGCGTCCTGCTGGCCCTTGGATTGTTCGTCGGCCGGCCTTATTGCCGCTTCCTTTGTCCGTACGGCGCCTTGCTCAAAGTGGCGTCCGCCCTTTCGAAGTGGCGGATCCGCGTCACCCCCGATGTTTGCACCCAGTGCCGGCTGTGCCCGGAATCCTGCCCGTTTGGAGTGATTCAGGAGCCGGATTCAGGATTGACCCGCCCTCGCGATCTGGCCGTGGCGCGTCGCGGGTTGGTGTGGGCACTGGCGGCGCTGCCGTTGGTCATCGCGGTTTCCGCGGGCGGGGGATGGTTGTTTGGCAGGGTTGCGGCGCAGTGGCACCCCACCGTCGCCCTTGCCGAGGATTATGCGCGTCAGTTGCCGCCTGAAGCCGTCGCCCAGTTGCCGAATCCCGACCGGCTCGCTTTGGGGCGCGCCGAGCGCCAGGCCAAGGAACTGCTTCCCCGAGCCATGGAGTTGCGCCGGCAATTTCGAACCGCCGGCTTGTGGTTTGGGATTTGGACGGGATTGGTCATCGGCATCAAACTGATCAGCATTGGCATGGTGCGCCGGCGTTCCGAATTCCTGCCCGATCGTACGGCATGCTTCGCCTGTGCCCGATGTTTCGCCAGTTGCCCGCAGGAACGAATTCGCCTCGGTTGGACGCCCATGCCCGAGGCGGTGGGTGCGCATCTCCCGGTTCACGGTTCCAATCCATTGCCGGAAGGGAAGCCGGGCGGGTGCGGTTGCGGAGGGGGTGGACGATGACGCCGAACCCTTCCACCGCCGTCCCGCCATCGGTCGAGATGCCCATCGGGCCGACCAACGGACCGAGCCGCGATAAGGGAGGACAGGGATCTGGCGTGTCGGCCACGCGTGATCCGCGGCCTTGGTGGTGGATCATCGGTATCCTGGGGTTTTTCCTGGTCGCCGTTGCGGCGGTAATGGTCTGGGGACAGTGGATCCAGCCGCGGGAAGAGCCCTGGCGATCAGCGCGCCTGGTCGAAGCACGAGAGCGGCTGTTGGCCGACCCGCGCAATGAGGCGCTGAAAACCGAGATCCGCGAATTGGACCGCCAACTTCGCATCGGTTTCTTTCGTTCGCTCGAGCGCCATCGGGTGGGGGCGGTGCTCTTGATGGTGGCGGGAATCGGATTAGTGCTCGCGGCCAGAGCGGCGGTCTCGTTAGCTCCGCGCCGAGACACCCTTTCCCCCGCGCCCCCGGTTGACCGTGCCCGCATGATTCGCGGGTCACGCCTCGTCGCCGGTCTAGCTGGCGCCGTGTTCATCATTGCCGGAGGTGCTGCCGGTCTGATGTCCAAGAGTCCTCTGGAGATTGTCTCGGGCCCGGGGGCGTCCACCAACGTCGGCGCACTCACGGCGGTCTCCGTGACACCGACGTGGCCCACACCAGAAATAATGGCGCGACAGTGGCCTCGATTTCTGGGCTACGATGGGTCGGGAGTGGCCGGGTCAGCCCAACTGCCGTTGACCTGGGATGCGAAGGCCGGATCCGGCGTCGCCTGGAAAACGGTCGTGGAACTGGAGGGTTACAATTCACCGGTGGCATGGTCGAACCGGGTGTTTCTGACGGGCGGTGACAAGAAGCACCGATTGGTCTACTGCTTTGATCTCGAAACCGGGGAGAGGCTCTGGCAGCGACCGGTCCTTCCCACCAATGCTCCCAGCCCAGCCATCGAGCCCCCCAGCCAAAGCGGTCAAGCCGCCAGCACCGCCGCCACCGATGGACGCCGCGTGTACGCTGTCTTTGCCACCGGGGAACTCGGCGCCCTGGATTTCGAGGGACGCTTGGTTTGGAGCAAGCATTTGGATTTTGCCGAGAACGGTTATGGCCATGCCTCCTCTTTGGTGGTCTGGCGCGATCGACTCCTGGTCCAGGCCGATCAGGGACAGCCTGAGGACGGCAAGTCGAAGATCGAGGCTTTGGACAGCGCCACCGGAAAGGTGGTTTGGTCCGCCAAGCGGCCCGTGGGCGGCAGTTGGACCACCCCCGTGGTGATTGAGCAGGAAGGGCGAAACCACATCCTGGCGGGTGGAGATCCATGGTTGATCGCGTACGACCTTTCAACCGGGACCGAACAATGGCGTGCGTCAGTCCTGGGCGGCGAATTGGCGCCGTCCCCAATTCGCGTTGGAGATCGTGTCATTGCTACCAGTCCGGGCCACGCCATGACGGCGGTCCGGTGGGATGGCTCGGGAGATGTCACCAAAACCCATGTCGTGTGGCGGTTGGAAGACGGGGTTCCGGATGTGCCGACACCCGTCGCAACTGCGGACCTGCTGTTCACCGCCAATACCGAGGGACATTTGATCTGCCGGGAGGTCTCAACCGGTCAGCAGGTCTGGAAGCACGAGTTCGAGACTGAGATTCAGGCTTCGCCGCTGATGGCAGGCGATCGCCTCTACCTCTTCTCCCAGCCCGGGGCCGGTTTCGTGGTTCAGGTCGCGCGGGAATTCAAGCAACTCGCCACTTTTGAAATGGGCGATGAGGTCTATGCCAGTCCCGCCGTGGCTGGTGACCGGCTGCTGGTCCGGACAAAAAAATCCTTGGTGTGTATCGGGCCCAAGCCCGCGGAAAGGCAGGTAGCCGATGCCCATTGAAGACCTGAGTTTTGTCGAGTCGACCGTGCGGCGCTTGGGGCGCAGCAAGGATGCGGTCATTCCGATCCTCCAAGCGGTCCAGGAGCATTACCGTTATCTTCCAGAACCGGCACTCCGGCGAGTCTGCGAACTCAGCGAGATCACGCCTGCGCAGATCTGGGGCATTGCCACGTTCTACGATCAGTTCCGGCATGCCCCGGTGGGGAAGCACGTCATCCATGTGTGCCACGGCACGGCGTGCCACGTGACGGGTGCCGATAGGGTCGAGGAAGCCTTGCGGCGGCATCTCGGCATCCGCCCCGGAGAGGACACCGACCCGGAGCGGCGATTCACAATCGAACCGGTGGCTTGTCTCGGCTGTTGCACGCTGGCGCCCGTGGTGCGTCTGGACCAGGTCACCACGGGACTGGTCGACACCGACAAGGTGCCGTCGGTGATCGATGAGTTTCTCGAAGCGCACGAGGCGGGGCACGGATCGGGGCCGGCGCCAGAAGCTGGCCATGGAGAGGATGGGGGTGGTGGCCTGCCGGAGATCCGGGTCGGGCTGGGCTCCTGTTGCATGGCGAAAGGCAGCGATCGCCTGTTTGTGGAATTGAATCGGGCGGCGCACTTGGTGGGCGCATCCGTGCAGGTGAAACGCGTGGGATGCGTGGGCATGTGCCATCAGACGCCGTTGATCGAGTTTTATCATCCCGGGCGTCCTTCGAAATTCTACGCGGCGGTGAAACCGAACGAAGCGCGGCAGCTGGTCCTGGAAGCATTCCGCCCTCCAAGTTTATGGCGACGCCTGGCCCGCAGTGCCACCCGGGCCGTCGACCGCGTGCTTCTGGAACAGGACGACAATCCTACGGCCCGATGCGCCGTCGACATGAAAGCCGGACCTGCGGAGGCCTTTCTCGGCCGCCAGGTTCACATTGCCTCCGAGCATTTTGGCCACCTGGATCCTCTCAATCTCGAGGAATACCTCCGGCACGACGGATTCGTGGCATTGCGCAAATGCCTGGTTGAGCTCAAGCCGCCCGCGATCGTTGAGCAGGTGGTGCGCAGCGGTCTTCGCGGTCGCGGCGGCGCGGGATATCCCACGGGCCCCAAGTGGGAAGTGATGCGTCAGCAGACTTCGGGGACCAAGTATGTCATCTGCAATGGCGACGAGGGAGATCCAGGGGCTTTCATGGATCGAATGCTGCTCGAATCCTTCCCCTTTCGGATCATTGAAGGGCTTGCTATCGCGGCGATCGCCACCGGTGCCGAGGAGGGTATTTTCTACATTCGGCGGGAATACCCACTCGCCGTTCAACGAGTCCAGGCCGCCATCGACCTGATGGTCAAACGAGGATGGCTGGGAGAACGGTTGCTCGGGACACCCAGGCCATTCCGGGTGGTCATCAAGGAAGGTGCCGGGGCCTTCGTCTGCGGTGAGGAAACCGCATTGATCGCGTCCATCGAGGGCCGGCGCGGTATGCCTCGGCTTCGTCCGCCGTTCCCCGCGCAGTCCGGACTTTGGAACCAGCCGACCCTCATCAACAACGTGGAGACGCTGGCTTGTGTCCCTTGGATCCTCCGCCGAGGCGGCGACGCTTTCGCCGCCATCGGTACCAAATCCAGCAAGGGAACCAAGGTCTTCGCCCTTGCAGGCAAGGTCCAGCGCGGCGGTTTGATCGAAGTCCCGATGGGAACGACCATCCGGGAGATCGTCGATGAAATCGGAGGCGGCGTGATTGCCGGACGACGCTTCAAAGCCGTCCAGATCGGTGGTCCCTCGGGAGGTTGTGTTCCCGCGCGGCTGGCGGATACCCCGGTTGACTACGAGTCGTTGCGTGAGGTGGGGGCCATCATGGGTTCAGGTGGACTGGTTGTTCTGGATGACACCGACTGCATGGTGGATATCGCGCGGTACTTTCTCCGGTTCACCCAGGACCAGTCGTGCGGCAAGTGCACGTTTTGCCGAGTGGGCACGCGTCGTATGCTCGACCTGCTCGAGATGATTTGTAATGGCAAGGGGCGGAAGGAACACCTCGGCGAGTTGGAGGATCTGGCGCGATCGGTGGGGCAAGGGAGTCTTTGTGGGTTAGGGAAGACGGCGCCCAACCCCATTGTCACCACGCTTCGCTACTTTCGGGACGAGTATGAGGCGCATCTCGCAGGACGATGCCCGGCGGGCAAATGCCAGGCCCTGATTCAGTACCACATCACGGAACATTGCACCGGTTGCACCATTTGCGCCCAGCAATGTCCCGTCAATGCCATCCCGTTGAACCGGTACCAAAGGCACGAAATCGTTCAGGACCTGTGCACCAAGTGCGATACGTGCCGTCGGGTTTGTCCCTACGACGCCGTGGAGGTGCGATGAATCGTTTCACCCTAGACGGCCGACCCGTGGAGGTCGCGGAGGGAAAGACCATCCTCGACGGCGCGAGGCTCCTGGGTGTGGACATTCCCACGCTGTGTTACCTGGAGCGATGCGGGCCCATGACCTCATGCCTGGTGTGCGTGGTGAAGGTGACCTTGAATGGCCGGACCAGTGTCATGCCGTCTTGCGCGGTCAAGGTGGTGGACGGCATGCAGGTCGAAAGCGAGACGCCGGAGGTGCATGACCTTCGAAGATCGGCGTTGGAGTTGCTTTTGAGCGATCACGTGGGTGATTGCCTGTCGCCATGCGCGCGGATTTGTCCCCTTGGACTCAACATCCCGCAGATGCTTCGACAAGTGCAGTTGCAGCGTCCGATCGAGGCGATGGCTACCGTCCGCGCGTCGCTCGCCCTGCCCGCCGTGCTCGGACGCTTGTGCCACAAACCGTGCGAAAATGGCTGCCGCCGGGCGGCGTGCGACAGCGCTGCTGCCATCAAGGACGTGGAGCGGTTTGTTGCCGACTTTGGACAAACCCTGGAGAGACCGTGCCTGCCGCCCAAGCGCGCCTCCTCAGGCAAGCAGGTGGCGGTGATCGGATCCGGCCCGGTGGGTTTGGCAGCGGCTTACGAACTGGTTCGTCAAGGACACCGTTGTGTCGTCTTTGATCGTCGGTCCCAGGCCGGAGGGTCGCTGCGCCGTGAGGTGGAGGCGGGAGGGATTCCCGTCGAGGTCCTGGAGCGGGAGTTGAGCGATCTGGCGGCGTTCGGAATCGAGTTTCGATTAGGCATCGAGATTGGACGGGGGCAGGCAGCGGACCTGGCACAATTGCGGGCTGATTTTGGAGCGGTGTTGTTGGCGATCGGTGAATTGAGACCGGGCGAGGGGGAACCGTTGCAGGTGCCTCTCACTGGGGCGGGCATCAAGATCGTGCGCGCCGAGGCATTTTTGACGGGTGTGGAGGCCGTGTTCGCAGCGGGCAGTGCGGTTCGCCCCATCAAACAGCTGGTCAAAGCGATGGCTGAGGGACAGGCCGCGGCGGTGGCAATATCGGAGTTTCTGGCAGGGCGCGAGTCTCGAAAGGCTCGAAAACCCTTTTCGAGCTTGATGGGACGGATCGAGGTGACCGAGCTCAAACTGTTCCAAGACCTGGCGCATCCGGGACCGCGCGTGGTGGCCAGCAATGGAGGAGCGCGTGGGTATAGCCCGCCGGAAGCGGCCGAAGAATCATCGCGGTGTTTGCATTGTGATTGTCGAGCGGCTGGAGACTGTCGGCTGCAGCATTACTCCCAGGTATACGGCGCTGAGTTTAATCGTTTTCCGAGGCAACGTCGCGCGTTTGAGCAGCACCATCATCCGGCGCGAGTCTTGTTCGAACCCGGAAAATGCATTCTTTGCGGGATATGTGTGCATCTGGCCTCGGAGGCGGCGGAACCGTTGGGACTCACCTTCGTTGGACGAGGATTTGATGTCCGTGTGTCGGCGCCGTTGAACGAGGTCTTCGATCAGGGGCTGCAGCGAGTGGCCGTCGAATGCGCCGAGGCCTGTCCGACGGGCGCCATCGCCATTGCGTCACCGACTGATCGGTTGGGTTTGGGGTCTGGAGCAGCGGACCTGAACACAACCTGATCCAAGGGAAGGGGGGGGTGCCGGTGAGAAGCCTTGTGGCGCGCATTGACGGCGAAGCAGTGGGGATTACGGTGCGGCCGTGTTTCGGACCATACGCAGCATGTTGTTGTTCGCATTGCTGATGGTTCAGGCGTGGGCCGCGCCGGTGTCTTGGGTTCGGCCGGGCGATCCGTGGCGATTCGAGCCGCTTGGAAATGAACCCCCAGACCCCGGATGGTTCGAGCCGGAGTTCAACGACTCGGCCTGGCTGGAAGGTCCCAGCGGATTCAGCCTGGGCTATTTCAGTTACCAGCAGGCGGCGACGGTGGTGCCGAGCTTCGTGGGTGGAACACCGACGCGTGGCGTTCTGCTGCGTCGGGAGTTCACCGTGGCGGAACTCGATTCCGTGGCACAGCTATACCTCCGCGCAGAATACGATGATGCCCTGCGTGTTTGGTTGAATGGCCGAGAGGTTGTTCGTCGCGGGTACGCCACCGATGGCGAGATCGCCTGGGATGCCAGCGGCGCGGTTCATCCGCTGGGGGCATCCGAGTTGATGGACCTCACCCCATTCAAAGGGATCCTCAACCCGGGGAAGAACACGCTGGCGGTCCAGGTCATGGACATGAGTGTGCCGACCGGAACGTTGTTCGCCTGGTTGGAATTGAGGGCGAATTTCGTTCGAGGTCCCATCGTTCAGTGCGTCCTCACCAACCAGGCCACGGTGACCTGGGAAGGGCCGATCTCGAACGCCACCTGGGTCGAACTCCAGGGTCCCGACGGCAAGTTGCGACGGTTTGCTTCGACATCGATCGGACCTTCCCATGCGGTGGTGCTTTCCGACCTGGAAGCAGACACCGCCTATCCATACCAGGTGGGGTGGGATGATGGAGCCCGGGAGATTCTGGCGGCACCGGCCGTCTTTCGAACGCTTCGATCCGCTGGCGACGTGGATTTTCTCGTGGTGGGCGACACCGGGAGCGGCTTGGCAGGCCAATACCATGTCGAGTCGGCGATGCGGCGTGAGTCGCCGGATTTGGTGCTGCACACCGGCGACATTGTCTATCCGGGGTTCTTCAATTGGCGAATGGATCTGCGGTGCCTAAGCGTCTATGAGCCGATGATGGCACGCATTCCCATCTTCCTGACGATGGGCAATCACGATGTCTACGGTGCGATCCCTGATTATCTCCAGGCGTTCTGGCTGCCGACCAACCAGGTCACTGGCACCGAGCATTTCTATTCGTTCGACCATGGAGACGTGCATTTCGTCTGCCTGTTTATTCCCTGGTATGGCTTTTCGAATCTGGGCTTGCTCGGACCGGCGGGGGGAGAACCCAGCGCCCAGTATCGGTGGTTGCAGCGTGATCTGGCCGAATCGAAGCGCCCCTGGAAGGTGGTGTTTTTCCATCAGGCCCCGCGGGGCTCTGGACCCCATGTTTACGACGATTACAACGTCGATGGCCGCCTGGATCAGGGACAATTGCTGGAGGCGTTGCTTCCCGTCTTCGACGAGAATGGCGTCCGGGTGGTCTTCACCGGGCATGATCATTTCTGGGAACGTTTCGCGCCGACGAACGGGGTGCATTTCATGGTCACGGGTGGTGGTGGCGGCGTTCCGTATGGGGTCTTCCGACGGGATCCCAGCAGCACGCGGGTCATCAGTCAGCATCACTACCTGAAGGTTGCGGTGCGTGGACACGAGATGCATGTGTCACCCTTATCCACGAATGGTGTGATTCTGGACGAAATGGTCATTCGAATCGCGGCGCCGGCCACGAATCAGATCGAGTCGGCTTGGCATCGCCCTCAGGCACCGCCAGCAAGTGCGCCGCGCGAGGACGGCAATGTGGTGGGAGAACGCTTTGATTTCGTCGGCGCGGGATACTGTTCCGTGGCGGGTCGCTCCTCGAATCTTGGTCGGCTATGGATCAATGACGAACTCGATAGGATCCATATCGGGCTCCGGGATGTGATGTTGTGGCCCGGTCAGACGGTGGCCCTTTTTCTCGCATCACCGCGCCTGGGCACCGGGGTTTCCAACCTCGTGGGCATCGGACGCGATTCAGGTCATCCATTGGGGCGGTTGGGCTTGCGCTTTGAAGGGTTCACACCGCAATACGTCTTGCTCCTTGGGGATGAATTCGCCGATGGCCTTGATCCGAATTTCGTGCGGCCACCGGCAACGTTTGGGCTTGGCCAAGGAGCCTTCCGATTGGACGAACGACTCTCGCCGATCGCCAGTGTCGGCGTGAGGCAGTTTCACGAATCCCCCCAGTTTAGCCCCGACCCTCAGGAGCAAAGCGCTGACTTCATCGCAGTTACCATTCCTCGCCTCGAGTTGGGTGCGGTTTTGCCGGAGGATGTTCTCGACGTCGCGGCCGTCGTGGTGACGCCGGTCACGCACCTTGGTGAACCTCAGTTCATTCTCGATACGTCGTTCCTGGGACCATCGATGGTTGGCGATTCAGGCTCCGGCACGTCGGTATTGGTGCCGCTGCGAGTGAAGCTCGCAGTCCCGCCGAACGGCGACCTGGACCTCGACGGCTTAGGCCCGGAGGAAGAGGAGGAGGCCTCCACCGATCCGCGGCGTCCGGACACGGACGGCGACGGGCTTCCCGACGGGTGGGAGGTCCAACACCATTTGTCGCCCGTACTGGCCCAGGGAGAGGACGGAAGGGACGGAGATCCGGACGGGGATGGGTACACCAACGAAGACGAGTTTCGGTCGGGAACGAATCCGAGGGAAGCGGCATCGACGTTGCGCATTTCGGCAGCCTGGAGCGCCGGGAGCCTCATCTTGGCTTGGCGATCAATGATCGGCCGGCGCTACGATCTCGAGGTGTCGGAGGATCTCGCGACGGGATTTCGACCTTTAGGGTTGCCGGATTTTCCGCGGTTGGCGCGGCAGACCAACGAATCGATGATACTCCAGGCGGCTCCCGGAGGTCCGGAGCGCCGCTGGTTTCGCATTCGTGAACTTCGCTGAGACTGAATCCTGCCTGACTTCGATCGCGAACGATCCGTCAACCTTGGATCAGACTTCGAGCCGCCTCGGCCATCGCGGTCGCGGTCAGCCCGTGTTTTTCGTAGAGCTGTTCCGCGAGGTAGGCGCTCTGACCGAATTCACCCTGGATGCCCAGTGACTTCAGTCGGTGCGCAACTCCGGCTAGGGAGAGGGCGTGAGAGAGTTGTGCACCCATTCCGCCGACTGTTTGGTGATCCTCGATGGTGACGAGGCGTCCCTGGCAGCGACGGACGGCGTTGGCGAAGGTGTCGATATCGGGCCGATTGACGAAGGGATGGTTGATGACGGTGGCCTGGATCCCCTTCGATGCCAGAATTTGCCCGGCTTCGATGGCTTTGTTCAGCAGCACGCCGGTGCCGACCAGCACAACGTCCGATCCTTCCCGGAGCACCTGGCATTTTCCCCAGGGATAGGTGGCCCCGTCCACCCAATGGATCGGGTAATTCTCGCGTCCCACGAAAAAGACGTAGCTTTCGCCGTCGCGTCCCGCCTTGCGGTCGTCGGCCTGTCGACGGATCGCCTCATACATGAGGGCCTCAGCTTCGTCACTGCAGCTGGGGGCGATCACGACGGTGTGGGGTATGGCACTTACCGCGGCGAAGTAGGTGGTCGCCTGGTGGCTGGCACCGTCGGCGGCATCCTGAAAGCCGACGTGGGAGAACAAGGCGATGACCGGCGCCTGGGACAAGGCGGCCATGGTGAGGGGCAGATTGCCCTTGGTAACGCCGAATTGTCCGAAGGTATCGACGATGGGAATAAAGCCGAGTTTCGAGTAGCCGGCGCCCACGCTGACCATATTGGCTTCAGCGATGCCAACTTCCACGAATCGTTCGGGGAAGGTCTTCTGGAAGGGGCTGATCCCGGTCGATCCCTGGACATCGGAGCTGATCGAAAAGACCGGGTAACCGTCGACAGCGGCCCGGATTGCAGCCTTGGCAAGGCCGGCCTGGACTTTGTCTTTCCTGGGGGCGGCAGGCGCGGACGTCGCGGGCGCCGGCAGCGAGGCGGCTTTGGCTTTTTTGGCCGCTTCCTTCTTCTCCCAATCTCCGCGAAGTTCCGCCGCCCAGGAGACGAACTCTGACGGGGCCGTATCGCCCTGGTAAAGCTCGGTGATCCAATCCGGAATCTTCTCCCCATTGGCGAGTGGGAAACCGTGTCCGCCGGCACTGTTCTCGGCGGTGGACTTGATGCCGTAGCCTTTGATGGTTTTGACCCAGAGGCAGACAGGGCGGGAGGGATCCGCCTTGGCATCCGTGACAGCCTTTTCGAGCGCCGAGTAAACGGACTGCAGATGGTGCCCATCGGACACCCGCACGACGCGCCATCCGAGATCGTCCATCGCCTCGAAAGAAGGCTGCATCGAGAAGGCGTCCTTGGTGATTCGTCCGGACAGCTTGGTATCGTTGTCGGAGAGAATGAGCACGAAGGGGTTGACGCGACCTTTGGCGGCGAGGCCGGGGATGGCGGCAAATGCTTCTTTGGCTTCTCCTTCCATGGAGGCGCCATCGGAGACCACGAGCAGAGTGACGCGGTCATTGCCGGCGGTCCGATCCGCCATGGCGAGTCCTTGGGCCTGGCCGACCGCGGAACTCAGAGGGCCGTTCGACAGCAGGACGCCCTCGGGGTTCAGGTGTGATTCGCCGTGGCCGGTGAGCTTGCTCGAGATGCTGCGGAAACCGCGCAGATCGGTGAACGTGAGATGGTCAAAGCCGTAGTTGGCCCGCAGAGCATAAACACCGTTCTCGGCATGGCCGGCGTCATTCACATAATGAAAGGCCTCGTGCCAGGGACGGCTCGCGTCCGCGAACAGGAGCGCATGCACCGCGGCATTGATTTCCGCGAAGGCGGCCGGACCTCCCCAATGGCAGGCGGCACCGCCAACCACCGCGTGGACATCCATGAGGGCTACCAGGGCGCGGGTGGCGCGGGGATCGGCGGCGACGACCTCTTGTCCCGCGGCATTGCGGATGCGGACGGAATACTTCGGCGGTTGCGCCGGGTTGCCCGCAAGTCGCGACTTGAGAGGCAGCGGTCGAAGTGGTGGAGCAGAAACCTGTTGAGCGGCGGCGTTGTCGGCACCCATGGCGTTGACTTGATTTGGATGTGGCCGGAACGGACCGGCCGGACCGCGAATCATGCCGGCGGTTCGGGAACCGGCAAAGCCCGAACTTCGCCCACGGTCTGGGGCTGGATCGGGATCAAGACAGGCGCCCCGCGCCTCTTCGCGGAAGGGATCCTTCCCGGCAGCCTCCGCGTTCGACCTCCGTTCGCCGACCCGCAGAAGAGGATTCGATCAGGTCGCGGCCGCGTTCGAGTCGGGACCCGCCACGGTGAGGTTACGGGTCAATCCGGCCTTTTGCAGGGCATCGGTCATGGTGGCGACGCTTCGCAGCACTTCGCGGGCGACATTGGGATCGGCAATCTTGAGGCCATAGTGGCGATCCAGCATGACGACGATTTGGAGGGCATCCACTGAATCCAATCCGAGGCCGCCCGGGCCGAAGAGGGGCAGGTCGTCGGCGATCCGGTCAGCGGGGGTCTGGAGCATCAAGTTCTCGACGAGCAGCGACTTGAGTTCGGACTGGAGAGTTGCCTGGGAATCCATCGAGAGAGGGCGCGTGGGTCTTGGAAACAGCGTGGATCTCGGGGACCTTCGGGACAAGTCCGAATCCCATGCGAGCCCGCCCCTGGTTCATTCCGGCAGAATTCTGCGGCCATTGGCGGCGCCGTTTCGCGCGGTCAGCCTGCCTTGAAGGTTGGTTCCGGGCGGATAGTCTACGTCCATGGAAAGCGATGCGCCGACAACGCAAACCACGTCGATGGCCCGGCGCATGGCGGCTCTGGGAGTGCGGGAGGAGGAGTTCGAGGAGGTTTTTGTGCGGTCGAGCGGCCATGGCGGGCAGAACGTGAACAAGACCTCGACCTGTGTGGTGCTGGTTCATCGACTCACCGGTTTGCAGGTGCGCTGCCAGGAGAGCCGTTCACAAGGCCGGAATCGGGAAATGGCCCGGGAGCTGCTTCTGGACAAGATCGAGAGAGTGCAGCGGGAACGGCGTGAGGCGGAGAAGGCACGCCTGGAAAAGGTACGCCGGCAGAAGCGGCCGCGGAGCCGCGCGTCCAAGCAGCGAATGCTGGCCGACAAAGTTCGTCGCGCCACCCGGAAGCATTGGCGTCGAGGCCCTTCGGGCGACGAGTGACGCCTGTGGCATCAGGGCCGGTTCGTGTCGGTTGCGGCGGAGTGGACCGGTTCACCGTTTAGATCGCGGAGAAAATCCTTGAAGGTCGGGGATTGCAGAAGGAGGCGGCCACCGACTTGTTTCAGCTTATCCACGGCATCGTCCGGCAGGTAGAAGCTGGTGGGCTGATTGAGGAAGTAGGAGCGTTCGGTGACGTTGGTGAGATCGGCGAAACTGACAATCACCGGATAGAATCGCACCTCCGGCCGTTGGGTCGGTGACTTCCCCAGTTCCTCGTGTTGTCGGGCGCGCCATTGTTCCACCTGTTCCTTGAGCAGTTCGACGGTCTCGTAGGAATAGCGGTCCATGGGCACGGTGGCGCCGGCGATGGCAAGCTCGAGGGAACCCGGGCCTTCTTCTCGTTTGGCCCAGCCCGTGTCGGGCTTGGAATAGGCGTTGACCACGACGATGGCGACGCGTTGGACGAGATCCAGGTTGGCCCGGGGACGCGACTCGGGATTGGATTCAATCGCGTAGATGCCATCGAGTACGCCGCGGATGCCGAGGTTATCGGACACCCCACCGTCCACGAGATGAACATACGGGTGGTTCGTGCGATCCAGGTAGGTGGCCATTTCGAGGAAGTGGAAGCGGGCGCGGGAGCCGACGGATTTGGTTTCCGGTTGGGTGGCGATCCTGACGGCTTCGGCAAGGGCGGAACCGCAGGTTCCTGCGTGGTTGTCGATCGTGATGGGCGAAAGCAGGCCTGGAACGGCGGAGGAGGCGGCCACCGCCTGCGAGACGCGGAGAGGTGTGAGATCGGTGCACAACAGATCGAATTGATATTGGGTGAAACTGAAGCGGGCTCCGGTGGAGATGTCGGTCGCATTCATCGCGACGAACGCCCCTGGTTTTTTGGAGAGATCACCGAAGGTGCGGCCGCGGAAGAGGAGTTCGTCGTACAAATCAGCGGCGAGATCAGACCGTCCAAAGGTGCGCGACATCAGTTTTGGCCACCGAAACGGATTGATGACACGGAAGAAGAGAAGTTGTTGAACGTTCCGCTTGAGAAAGGCCGCATCAAGTAGGTCGAAGGTTTGGTCTCCGTAGAGAGCATAGGCGGCGGCCGTCACGCTGCCGCCGGAGACCGAGGAGATGGCGTCGACCTCGTCGAGCAGTCGGTTCGTCCTGCCATTCCGCTCCAGCGGAATCTGGCGCAGTTGATCGAGGACCCCCAGGGACAAGGCCGCCGCACGCGTGCCCCCTCCGGAAAAGCAGAGGATGAAGACTGTGTCCGGGGAGTTGTTGGGACGGGTGTGGGAATGGAAATAGTAACCACGTTCCAGATCGGCCGCAGCGAGGGGCGGGTTGGGTATCCGTCGGACACAACCGCCTGCTAGAAACAACGCGGGGAAGGTGAAAAGGAGAATCCGGTAGATCCAACTGGGCCTTCGATTCATCGGCGAGCCAACCCTGACAGGAGGTGCGGGAGAGGGCCAGTCTGCAGCCGTCAGTTGGCGCTCTCGGCCAGCCCCACGCGGCGTCGAAGGTCGAGCGTCGCGGCTTTCGGATCGGCGGCCGCGTAGATGGGCCTGCCAATCACCAGCCAATCGGCGCCGCCGCGGAGGGCGTCCTCCGGCGAGAGGGTCCGCTTCTGGTCATCGGAACCCGTCGGTGGTTCCAACCGGATCCCGGGCGTGACGAGTTGAATGCTGCGTGGAAGGAACTGGCGAAGCCGAGGAAGTTCGAGAGGGGAGCAGACGAGACCGCGCAGTCCGGCCGACACGGCGAGGTGGGCCAGGCGCTCGACTTGCCGTTCAACCTGCGTTTCAAGAGTGACTGAGGCGAGTTGCCGGGCGTCCATGCTGGTGAGGACGGTGACGCCGAGGACCAGTGGAGTGGGTTTGCCAAGCGAAGCGGCAGTCTCCTGGGCCGAAGCTTCGGCGGCGCGCATCATTTCGTCGCCGCCGGCGGTGTGGATGGTGAGCATTTGGATGTCGAGACGTGTGGCGGCGGCAACGGCCTTGGCGACGGTGTTCGGAATGTCGTGAAACTTGAGGTCGAGGAATACCTTGGCGCCGGTGCCGCGCAGGCGGCGGACAAAATCCGGGCCGGCGCTGGTGAAGAGTTCGCTGCCGACCTTGAGAGCTCCCACCCACGGGCCAATGGCGTCGGCCAGTGCCACGGCGCGATCGGCGGAAGGAACGTCGAGGGCGGCGATAAGAGGATTGTGCACGGACCGATTGGAACAGGCGTCGCCGCGGGTCTGAAGTCGATTTTCCGGTCTCCCGGTGGCGGACGGCATGCGGCCACAGAATGATGGCGGGCGGTCGAGGATTTCGGCACACAATAGGTCATGGCCCGGCCGGTCGTTGAATCATCCACGCTTTGGCGTTGGACCGTGGACCGTCTTTGGGAGCATCGAGGTTCGAGGTTGGCGTTGGATCTCCTTTTCTTGATTTCGTGCCTCTGGGTTTGGATCGAGGTGTCCGATGTGGGGGACCTGCTGATTTCGAATCGAAGCGTCACCGCCCTCGGTTGGCGGTTCGCTGTCGTGGGCGTGCTGATTTCGAGTGTCCTGATCGTTGGAAGGATTCTGCGGAAGGGAGGTCACCAGACAGCTCCGGAACCGTCGCCGGCCGGGTACGGACCGACGGGGTCGGAGTCTTCGGCTGAAAGGAGGGGGGATCGTGAACTGTTCGGGGCACTGGGCCTGGTCCTCTTTGTCTTCATTCTCGCCTTGGGCGCCCTGCATCTTCGGCATCAACGAAGGCAATTGCGGTCGACTGGCGTGAGCGATCTTGAGGCCATTGCCAACTTGAAGGTTGCCCAGTTCGAAGGCTGGCGAAGCGAGAGGTTGGGGGATGCAAAGTTTTTCTCGCAGGCGGCTTTTGTGGCTGCCGACGTCCGAGCTTACGTGGCCAATCCGACAAGACCGGAGATTCGAGCCAGGCTTCTGAACTGGTTGAACCTGTTGAAAGGGGGCAGTCGTTACGAAGACGTGGGATTCTACGACGCCGCGGCGGCTCTCCGCCTGTACCTTCCCGACGGCCATTTGCGACTTCCGGAACGCCTGCCGTCTTCATTCGTGGCCATGTTTGAGGAAGGGCCGATCAAGATCTCGGACCTGCAGCACGATGCTGCGACGGGGGAGGCGCGAATGGATCTCGTGGCGCCGGTGTTGGGGGAGGCGGGAGTTGGTGGGACTTCCGTCGAGGCGCCTTTGGGGCACCTTTTGTTGCGGGTTGATCCGGAGCACCTGCTGTTTCCGATGCTGCAAAAGTGGCCGGTGTCGAGTCCGACCGCCGAGGTGCTCCTGATTCGACGCCAAGGTGACGCGCTGGAGAATCTCACTCGCCTGAGGCACGACACGCTTCCGGGTGGCGGTCGACGATCGCTACCGGATGCCAAAAGCGAACAATTCGCGGCCCGTATCGAGGCTGAAGGGGCGGGAGCTTTTGAAACGTTGGACTACCGCGGTGTTCCAGTGATTGCCGTGGCGCGGTCTGTGCCGGGGACACCCTGGCACCTGGTGGTTAAGAAGGATCGGTCGGAACTCTACACATCACTGAAGACGCAGGCGTGGTTGACCTTGGGGCTTTTGTTGGTGCTGCTCGCGGCCATGATATTGGGCATGCGCTACGTCTGGGAGCGGCGGGCGCGACTGGTGGATCGGCAGCGGTTGGTTCTTGCCGAGCGCATTGCGTTGCTCATGAACCAGGCCAATGATCCGATCCTTCTTCTCAGGGAAAACGGCGAGGTGTTGGAGGTGAATCAACAGGCGATGCGTGCCTACGGTTTCACCCGCGCGGAGTTTTCGCAGTGCCATTGGTCCCAACTGGGAGGTCAACCCTTGCCGCCTCGCTCGAGCACCACGGAGCCGGGGCTTGGAACCGCTGGCGCCAGGCTCTTCGAGGAGATCCACCGCCGCAAGGATGGCACCACCTTTCCGGTGGAGTGCAGTCTCGGTGCCGTCAGGATAGGTGCGAAATGGTACTGGCAGGTGATCCTGCGCGATATCAGCGATCGCAAGCGCCAGGAGGCGGAACGAAAGGAGCTTGAGGCGCGCTTACGGCATCAGCAGAAGCTCGAAGCCATCGGAACGCTGGCCAGCGGTGTGGCTCACGAGATCAACAATCCGATTACCGGCATGATGAATTACGCCCAGTTGATCGTGGATCACCCTTCTCGGGATGGTGAGATTGCCGACTACGCCGCGGAGATCATCGGCGAATCAAGGCGGGTGGCAGGCATCGTCCGGGGACTGCTGCAGTTCGCCCACCGTGGCCACCAGCCCATGGCCCCGGCGCGCCTGCATGATATCGTGGAATCCACCTTGTCGCTGGTTCGGGTGCTCTTTCGCAAGGATCAGATCGCCATCGGGATCCGAGTCTCCGAGGATCTGCCGTTGGTGCCATGCCGGGCCTCCGAGATTCAACAAGTGTTGATGAACCTGCTTACCAACGCGCGCGACGCCCTGAACCTGCGCTTTCCCGGATCTCACTCAGACAAGCGGATTGAGATCGAAGGGAAGGTCGTGACGTGTGACCGCCAGCCTTGGATCCGCCTGAGCGTCATGGATCGCGGCGATGGAATCCCCGTCGAGGTGAGGGATCGAGTCTTCGAGCCGTTCTACACCACCAAGTCGAGAGACAAAGGGACCGGACTCGGACTTTCGATCAGTCATGGACTGGTACGCGACCACCATGGTGTCCTGCATTTCGAGACAGAAATCGGAGTGGGCACCCGGTTCCATGTGGATTTGCCACTCGCTCATGACGGTGCCGCCACCAGGGAGGTATCGGGGGGCGCTGGCTCGAATGAAGTGAAAACCTGACGTCCCGATGCTGGGGCGGTGGCGTATCACTTCGATTCGCGGACCGGGAGTTGCGCCTCGGAGAGGGATTGGGTTTCCTTCAAGCCCTGGCACGGCACCTCTTGTTCTCGAGGGCTGTGGGCGGGCCAGTCGATTCGGCAACCCAACCGGTCCATGGCGAGAGTGTTGATCGTCGACGATGAGCGCGGGGTGCGGCAAACCCTCGGCGCTTTCCTGTTGAGTGATGGGCATGAGGTCCAATTGGCGGACAGCGGGGACAGCGCCCGGCGCCTGCTTTCCTCGGCCGCCTTCGATGTGGCGCTGTTGGACCTGGTTCTACCGGGCGGTTCCGGCCTCGAATTGCTGCCCGAAGTGAAGCGCGCGTGTCCGGCGGCGCAGGTTGTCATGATGACCGGCGAGCCCGGATTCGAAACCGCGCGGGACGCCATCCGGGCAGGGGCTGTCGACTACCTGCCCAAGCCGATCGACAAGGAATCGATCCTGAGGGCGGTGCGGCAGGCCATCCGGTTTGGGGAATTGGTCGAGGAGAAGCGGCGGTTGGAAAGGGAGCACCACCGGTACCGGGAGAACCTTGAGCTTTTGGTGGCGGAACGCACACGGTCATTGGAGGAAAGCCGCCAGTTCTTGTCCGACCTTATCGAATGCAGCGGTGCGCTGATTTTCGTGAAGGATGCTGTCGGGCGATACGAACTGGTGAACCGGCAGTGGGAGAGCGTTACCGGGCTGAATCGCGACTCGGTACTGGGACGACTGGATACGGAGGTCTTCTCGTCCACCGTGGCTGGCCGGTTTGTGGACAATGACCGCCGGGTTCTGTTGGGCGGCGAAACCATCGAGGTCGAGGAGTTGCTGGAAAAGGACGGGGAGGTTCGGGTTTTTCTGTCCGTCAAATTCCCCGTTCGTCAGGCGGATGGCCGCATTCGCGGGCTTTGCGGAATGTCGACGGAAATCACCGAGCGCCGGCGCATGGAGGTGGCGTTACGCGAAAGTGAAACGAAACTGAGACGAGCGCAGGAGGTCGCTCATGTGGGTAGCTGGACCCTCGACCTGACCAGCGGGCGGCTCGAATGGTCGGAGGAGACCTGCAATATTTTCGGGATTCCATGCGGCACGCGAATGACCGAGGCAGGGTTCTTCGAACGCGTGCATCCCAAAGACGTGGATTTTCTGAGGCAAGCCTGGAAGGCGGCGCTTCAACGAGAGCCGTTTGATGTCGAGCACCGTATCCTGGTGGGATCGACCGTGCGCTGGGTCCATCAGAAGGCGCGCTTGGAATTCGACGCCGAGGGAAGTCCGGTAACGGCGATTGGCACCGTCCAGGACATTAGCGACAAGAAGCGGGTGGAGGCGCAGTTTCTCCGGGCGCAGCGATTGGAGAGCGTGGGTTCCCTGTCCGGAGGGTTGGCGCACGATCTGAACAACATTCTGGCACCCATTCTCCTGGCGGGACCTTTGCTGCGTCGGGACCGCTCGTCGCCGGGCGAATTGGAGGCTTTGGACCTGATCGAGAATTGCGCCAAACGCGGTGCCGAACTCATTCGGCAATTGCTGGCATTCAGTCGCGGCACGGGAGGGGAGAGAGTGGCGATCCGGTGGGCGCACCTGCTGCGGGAGACGACGAACATGCTGCGGGAGACCCTTCCCAGATCGATCGTGGTGAAGGTGGATGTCGACGATGGTTTGTGGTCGGTGGTGGGAGATCCGACCCAGCTGCAGCAGGTGATGATGAATCTCGCCGTCAACGCCCGGGATGCCATGCCCGACGGCGGCACGCTGTCGTTCTCGGTTGGAAACGTTCAGTTGACCAGCGCCGCTTCCTGGATGCCGGCAGGTGTTGAGCCTGGGCGCTTCGTGCGTTTGGCGGTCACCGATACGGGACAAGGCATTGAACCTGAGATCATGGAGAAGATCTTCGATCCGTTCTTCTCAACGAAAGCGTTGGGACACGGCACCGGCCTGGGTTTGTCGACCGTGGCGGCCATCGTGAAGGGGCATGGGGGGTATTTGAATGTGACCAGCGAGCCGGGGCGTGGAGCGACCTTTGAGCTTTTTCTGCGCGCTGGTGAATCGAGCGATCCTGAACCCAGGGCGCCGAGCGCGGCCCCGGTTCCATCAGGGGCTGGCGAATGTGTGCTGGTCGTTGACGATGAGGCGAGCCTCCGACGCGTGGTTGCCTCGCTGCTGGAACGGCACGGGTACCGGGTCATCTCAGTGGACGATGCCCAACAGGCGATCGATGTTCTGGAACGCGGGGAGAACGAAGTCCGCCTGGTCATCACCGATCTCATGATGCCGGGATTGGATGGCCTCGGACTGGCGAGGTGGATTCGCGACCGTCCGGATGGTCCCCGCATCATCGTCGTCACCGGGGTCCTGGAATGGAGTGGAGCCAGTGGGACGGTTGATAGTCTGCGGAAGATTGGCGTCGACGCGGTGGTTCGGAAGCCGTTTGAACTCGCGGAATTGATTGCGACGGTGTCGCGGGTGCTGAAGAGCAGCCGCTGACGGATCTGGGCCGATCTAGGTGGCGTCGGGAGGGTCAATGGCTCCTGGTGGCTGCGGATGGAGCACGGAATGCAGCGCCTCCAGGACGGCTTCGGCGGTGTACGGTTTGGGAAGGAAGTGGTTGCACCCGGCGACCGTGGCAGCGCGGCATTGGGATTCGCTGCCCAGGCCGCTGGCGGCGATAGTCTTGACGTTCGGGTTCATCGCTTTGAGGGCGCGTATGGTGACGTTGCCGTCCATGATCGGCATCATCATGTCGGTGAGCACGACGGCGATCTGGGAGCGATGCTCGGCGTAGAGGGCCAGAGCCTCGGTGCCGTCCCGCGCGAGCAGTGTGCGGTAGCCGAAAGCCTCAAGAGTATAGCGGGTGATCTGTCGGATGGAGGCTTCGTCGTCGACCACCAGGATGAGTTCGCCGTTTCCGCGGGGGAGATTCGCGGCCCTGACCTCCGCGGAGCGCACGCCATCGAACTGGCGTGCCGGGATGTAGACCCGAAACGTGGTGCCGCGTCCGGGCTCGCTGTACACGTTGACGAAGCCGCTGTGGCTTTTGACGATGCCTTGGACGGTGGCGAGGCCGAGTCCGGTTCCTTCGCCGACAGGTTTGGTGGTGAAGAACGGATCGAAGATCTTCTCAATGATGTCGGGGGGGATGCCCGTACCGGTGTCGGCGACGGCGAAGGCGACATAGGGACCGGGTTTGGCTTCCGGGCTCATGCTGGCCTGGGTGGCATCAAACACCACGTTGCTCGCGCTGATGGTCAATTCACCACCCTGGGGCATGGCATCCCGCGCATTGATCCCGAGGTTCATCAGGACTTGATGCAGTTGGGTGCGGTCGCCGACCACGGACCAGACATCCTGGGTAACCTGCGTCTTGATCTGGATGGATTTCAGGAACGTATCCTCGAATATCCGCGCCACATCCGCGATCAGGTAGCGCGGGTCAACGGCGCCGCGATTGGCGTCGACGCCGCGAGCGAAGGTGAGGACCTGGCGGACCATGTCGGCACCACGTCGGGCGCTTTCGGAGATCGTCTGTACCAATGCCTTCGCGTCCGTATCCTGGAGCCGATCGATCAGCATGTCCGCGGACATCAGAACCGGGGCGAGGACGTTGTTGAGGTCGTGGGCGATGCCACCGGCGAGGGCGCCGATGCTCTCCATGCGTTGCACCCGGAGCAATTTCGACTCGAGCTTCTTGCGTTCGGTGATGTCGGTGCTGATGGACAGCACGGCCCGGGGATTTCCCGATTCGTCGTGGACCAGGGTGAGGCGGGTATCGGTGAGCAGTTCATGACCTGCCCGGGTGAGCTTGGACATTTCACCGGCCCATTCTCCGGCGCGTTTCAGACTCAGCCAGGCCTCCTCGAATCGAGAGGGGTTTTCGTGCAGGAATTCGCGCACCTGGCGGCCGAGGACCTCGGCGGCGGTCCATCCGTGCATGCGTTCGGCGCCCTTGTTCCAGAACATCACCTTGCCATCCAGATCGAAGACCAGGATGGAATCGCGCGCCTCATGGATCAGCGCGGCTTGCTCGCGAATTCGCCCCTCGCTCTCGGCCAGCTTCCGGGTTCGGCGATCGAGTTCGACGGCCACCCGATGGCGTTCAATGGCGTAGTAAATGGCCTTTGCAAGAAGCAGTCCGGTGACGTCCTGCTTGAGCAGGTAATCCTGGGCGCCTTTGGAGAGGATCTCACTGACGAGACCAGGGTCGTTGGTCCCCGTAAGGACGATCAACGGCAGTTCGGGGGCCTCCTGCCGAATGCGATCGACGGTGCTGATTCCCTGGCTGTCCGGCAGGTGCAGGTCGAGCAAGGCGGCATGGAATCGGCGCCGGCGCAGAAGCGCCAATCCTTCGCGCAGCGAATCGACCTGCGTGAGTTGGACTTTGGGGCGGTCGACCTCTTCGAGCAGCGACTGGATGACCAGCAGGTCGGTCGGATTGTCCTCGATGAATACCACCTCGAGCGAGGAGATCTCGACGGGCAGGCTCATGCGCGGGACAGGTGTGGTTGGACCAGACACGGCGATCAGGGTCAGGTCGGTCTCGGACCCTCGTCGAAGGGCCCGGAATCGGGAAGTGTGGAAAGAATCATCGTCGGTCGACCGGGAGGGTCACCACGCTGAACCAGAAGTGGCGAATCGACTGGACGACCTCGGCGAACTTCGCGAAGTCGACCGGTTTGGTGATGTAACAGCTGGCATGAAGACCGTAGCTGCGATTGATATCCTCTTCGGCCTGCGAGGTGCTGAGGACCACGACAGGAATCGAGCCGAGGATCGGGTCGCCTTTGATTTCCTTCAAGACCTCCGCTCCCGTCTTCTTCGGCAGATTGAGGTCGAGCAGAATCAAGTCAGGTCGCGGGGCTTCCTGATGGGGGCCCTGCCGACGCAGAAAGTGGATGGCATCCACGCCATCGGTGACGATATGGAGTCGGTTGAGGATCTTCGAATAGGACAGTGCCTCCTGGGTGATCAGGGCATCGGTAGGACTGTCTTCGACCAACAGAATATCAATAGGTTTCGCGCTGCCTGCGGAGCTCATCGGATAACCCCCTCGCTGCCAAACGTTCGAAGCCATCGCAGGTCATCCGATTCGCGGCAAGGTGAAAAAGAAGGTGGTTCCTTCCCCGGATCGTGAATCGAGCCAGATTCGGCCACCGTGACGCTCGACGATGCGCTTGCAGACGGAGAGGCCAATGCCCGTTCCGGGATATTGCGCGCGCGTATGGAGTCGCTGGAAGATCATGAAGATGCGGTCGAAATACTCGGGCTCGATCCCGATGCCGTTGTCGGCCACGCGAAGGGTCCAACGCGAGTCCTGCTCGGCGAAACCCACCTGAATTCTCGGAGGCTCGCTGCGACGGAACTTGATCGCATTGGCGAATAGATTCTGGAACAGCTGGGTCAGTTGGGTCGAGTCTCCGAGCACCTGAGGCAACGGCTCGATGTCGAAGGTGGCGCCGCTTTCGCGCACAGCGACGGCCAGGTTTTCGATAGCCTTCTGGCAAATTTCGTCGAGCGGCACCGCGGCGAAGGAGGAGCCGTGACTGCCCACCCTTGAATAGAGGAGCAGATCCTCGATCAACCGTTGCAGTCGCTGGGCGCCGTCCACCGCATGCTGAATGAGTTCGTCGGCTCGTGCGTCGAGTTGTTGGCGATAGCGTCTCTGGAGGATTTGGACGCAGCCGGCGATGGCTCGAAGGGGTTCCTGGAGATCGTGCGAGGCTGCGTAGGCAAACTGCTGGAGGTCTTCGTTCGATCGCGCAAGCTCGGAGGTTCGCTGCTTCAGATCGGTCTCGGCTTGCACGCGCTGGGTAATGTCCACGCGTATCGCAACGTAGTGGTGCGGCGCGGAACCGTGGTCGAAGAATGGGACGATGGTGGTGTGCACCCAGTAAAAGCCACCCGACTTGGCGCGGTTCCGAATCTCGCCGCACCAAACGCGACCCGTCGTGATGGTTTGCCAAAGGTGACGCATGAAGTCCTTGGGGTGCAGTCCCGAATTCAGGATCCGATGGTCTTGGCCAAGGAGTTCATCCCTGGAATACCCTGAGATCAGGCAGAAGCGGTCGTTGGCGTAGGTGATTCGACCGCGGGCGTCGGTGATCGCCACGATGGCGTAGGCGTCGAGTGCGGATTCCAAATCCAGCTTGGCCCGTTCGCCGACAATGGCCGAGCGATTGGCGTCAAAGATTGGCCGACGGCCGAGCAGTTCCCGACCGACTATGGCGGCAAATCCAAAGGGGCTCTTCGTGGGAGGGGCCTCAATTCTGGCGAAGAATCCGAGGACGCCAGCGCGTCGACCCCCGATGACGAGGTCGATCAACGCGAATTGCCGCCACCCCGCCTGACTGGCGGCCCTGGCCGATGGAGAGTTCGGCAAGGCGGCAAGCGACATGACTTCAATGGTGGATTCATCGCGGATACAATCCAGGAAGCTCCGATCATCGGACGGATCGGTGTTCTCAGGAGCCGCCGCGACGGGATGGCCATCGCCACTCGAAGCCAATCGCCGCAGTCGTCCGGTGCGCGCATCCCATGTCCAAAGGATGGCATGGTCCCAGCCCTCGATGCGGCAGACCTCCTCCAGGACCTCGGCGGTGTTCTGATCCAGGGTTTCCGGGCGGCCGAGGCGCCGGCCCATTGAGGACAGGAGTTCCCAGCGACGGAGATCCACCAGGGTCGAGTGGGGGGTATCGGTCGAAGGGACGGGGGGCGATCCGGGGGCGAGAGCGGATTTCATCCTTGGGATGACCTCGGATAAAGACCTCTTCGCCGCTGAGGATCAAGACGAAGATCGGCGTTCTTGGGTCGGCTTGCGGCGGTTGGCGGGCATCGCCTGCCCGCGCGGCCGCCTTGGGCGAATTCGGGCGGCGTTTTCGGGCACTTGAACCCGAGTGCGGTTCTTCCGCCTAATGGGGCCGGTGTCCGATAGCGTCGATCCTGAACCATCGTCTGTCAGGCTTACCGGAAATCGCCTGCTGTTTGCCGCGAATGATCCCCATCGATCGCGGTGGATGTATACCGTTGGCTGGCGTCTGTCCCGGCTCGTCTTCGCCCTCTATTTCCGGGTCCGTTCCGCTGGCGCAGACAACGTGCCAGCCCATGGGCCGTTCATCCTGGCATCCAATCATGCGAGCTTTGCGGATCCGCCCCTGGTTGGTTCGGAGTGCCTGCGTCCCATCAGCTACCTCGCTCGCGAGACGCTCTTCAGCAATCCAGTCTTCGGACATGTGTTGCGGCGCGTGGGCTGCGTTCCGGTGGATCGGGATGGCGCCAGTGGAAAGGGGTTGAAGACCATCCTCGAGCGTCTGCTGGAGGGCGATGGCATCATCTTGTTTCCGGAAGGCACCCGATCGACGGACGGCCAGCTTCAAAAAGGTCGGGCGGGAGTCGGCTTGATCGTGTTGAAGTCCCAGGCACCGGTGGTTCCCGTCCGCGTGTTCGGCACGTTCGAGGCCTTCGGGCGCCGACATTCGGTACCCCGTCCACGACCAGTGGCGGTGCGGTTCGGTCCCCCCCTCCACTTCCAAGCGGCTCGCGAGGAAATGGCGAACGCTTCGCGTCCTCGCATCAAGGAATTGTATCAGGAAGTGGCGGATCAAATCATGGAAGCCGTTGCCGACCTGCCACGACCGTGAAGAGTTGCTCATGAAATCCCGGTCCATTTCTGGTTGCGAGTGCAGGGAATTCGGTAATTTCCGGGCCGTACTTCCCGTGCAGGGCGTCCATCCCACGGCGAGTCCGCGGCGATCGACCTTCTGGATGGGGCTCCTCCTGGCCCTTGTGTTCCCGTACCTGGCCTTGGCCACCCGCATGGTGCCGCTTGCCATTGAGCAACTCGCGGGTACTTCCGAACTCATCGTTCACGGGCACGTTCAATCCGTCGGTACCCGGCGCGATGCGGAGGGACGAGTTTTCACACGCGTGGAACTTGAAGGCATGAACGTCTGGAAGGGTCGACTGGAAGGCACCTCCTGTGTCGTGGTCTTGGGAGGAGGGATTCTCGGCGACCGTCAGGTCGCGGTCACCGGACAGGCTGAGTACGCGGTGGGCGATGAAGTCGTGCTCTTTTTGGTGCGGAATCCAAGAGGAGAATGGGTGACGGTCGCGCTCGAACAAGGACGGTTTCGTGTGGAAACCGACGTCGATGGCCAACACAAACGAGCCTCCAACCTCTTCTGGGGTGTCGGTCCTGAGAAAGCGCCGTCGGGGAGTGGCCCGCGGACTCCACCAGGGTTGCGGCAGGGGGTGTTGAGCTTGGAGGAATTGAAACGACGCGTCGTGGAGGCTGTCCGGTGAGCGGGGCGGAAACGAATCGTCTGGGTGCCCGACGCCTGGACTTGGATGCCGAGTGGCCTCGGAGGAGTTTCGCGGCATTGGGCATGGTCCTGGCGCTGGCCGTGCCACTGCCGACATGGGGTTTCGTGGGAGAAGTCAATGTCGCAGGGCAATCACGACGCTGGGCGTTGAATCCCATCGATGGCCGGGTGCCAGCCACTTCGGTCGATCGCAACACCCGATCCATCATCTATCATCTGGATGCGCGCGGGTTCTCGTCGACGAACACCATGGCGGAACTCGATGCCGTGCGCGCGGCCTTTGATCAGTGGGGCTTGGTGGGTGGAACCCACCTAAAGTTCCAGGAGGGTGCCACGCTCGCAGGTACCCAGGACGTCAACGGCCAGGATGGTGTGAATTCCCTCTTTTGGACCACCAACCTCTTGGTCAATGGCGGTCGCGACAATCTGTCGGGCGTCCTCGCACTCACTTATGTCACGTCCTTTTCGGACGGAAACGTGATCACCGACGCCGACACGGTCTTTAACGGCTCCCAGTATCGCTGGTTCACCGATGCCTCCGACACCTCCGCGCAGGGTCCGTTTGTGGAGGCGATTGCGTTGCATGAGATCGGGCACTTTTTGGGTCTCCGCCATTCACCCGTTGGCGGCGCGACCATGCTGTTCGTCGGGGACTTTGGCGTGAATTCGCAGGTGGGTTTGGCGCAGGACGAGTTCACAGCCGCCCAGGCTTTGTATGGAACGGCAGCCACTGCGGCGGCAAAGGGACGTGTTGCCGGCCTCGTGCGGGCCGGAACGACTCCCGTGATGGGTGCCGCGGTATTTGCGGAAGGCGCCTCAGGGAATGTGGTCGCCGGCACAGTCAGCCGCACCAACGGGGCCTATGAGTTGCCAGCTTTGCCTCCGGGCACCTACACGATCCGAGTGGCGCCGCTGGACCCATCCACGGCCGCCAATTACCTCATACGTGGCACCGACATCGCTCCCGCCTACCGCGTGGCGCAGACGGAGTTCCTGCCGTCCACCAATCGGACGGTCGTGGTGGTCGGTGGCGGATCGGTTGCCTTGGATTTTCTTGTGGAAGCGGGTACGCCGTTACGGATGGTTCGTTTGCTTCGCCCGTCGGCGGATCTCGGATCTCCCTCCTACAACAACAAGCCAGTCAGTGTGGTTCCCTCCGGCCAGCGTCTCTATGTGGGCGGGTTGACGACGGCCGTGCTGGATGGGAACGCCCGACTTTTCGTTACCGGCGACGGATTGGAGGTGGGATCGACGGAGGTGCGAGGGAATGTGCTGGGCGCGCTGTCGTTGGTGGCTGTCCCCGTCCGTTTCGCCACGAACGCGACGCCGGGGCTTCGCAGTCTGCGGTTGGAGAGCGGCGGCAAGATCGCTTGGGTTCATGGTTTCCTGGAAGTTTTGCCAGCTTTTCCTGACGCCAATTTCGACGGATTTGATGATCGTTTCCAACGACGTTACTGGCACCGCTTCACCCTTCCTGAAGCGGCTCCGAGCGCCGATCCGGACCAGGATGGGTTCGACAATCGTTGGGAATATGACACCGGCACGAATCCTACCAATCGATTGTCCGCCCGCTTCGAAATTCTCTCCACACAAGTCACCCGTGAGGGAACGCGGGTCGAGGCGCAGACCGCGGCCGGAAAGCGCTTCCAATTGACCGCGCGTGACAATCTCCCGGGGAGCGAGTGGCAGACGATCGGCAATCCTGTCCTGGCCAACGCCGCTGTCACCGCCTTCGTTGATGCGACGTCGACTAATCGGGTGCGGTTTTACCGGGTACTTTTGCTGCCTTGAGATTTGTCGACGAGCTGTGCGAGCACAAATCCTCGCCTGAAGAGGTTCAAATGAACGGGCCTTTCTTCTCACCGTGCATCCGTTCCACCTGAATCGGAAATGAGCCCGGTAAGGTGGCCCGCGTCGCGCTGCGACGAGGGTTGTGCGGCGTCCTGTGATTCCTGGACAGGGTGTGAGCGCGAGGACAGCGGCATATCTTCTCTACCGGCATCCCGTCGTGTTTCGCACGAACAACTTTCCGGGCAACTGCGTGACGAGCCGCTTCATTTCCAGGCTGAGCAAGGCCGCCGAGACGACCGACGCCGAGAGGTGACTTCGACGGATGATTTCGTCGATCGTCGATTCCTCGCGATCCACGGCGGCGAGCACGCTTTGTTCCGTCGCCGGGAGTTCGAGGGCGGGGAGCAGGCCGGTCACCATGGGGGAGGCCGGGTGGCGCGCCGGCGGGAAAAGGTATTCGAACTCCGACAGAATATCCTCGGCGCCTTCGCAAAGCTTCGCGCCTTGCTTGAGCAATTCGTGGCAGCCCTTGCTGCGCGGCGAATCGATGCGGCCGGGCACGGCGAAGACTTGTCGGCCATAGTCGTTGGCGAAGCGCGCGGTAATGAGCGCGCCGCTGGCGAGGTTGGCTTCCACCACCACCGTCCCCAGGGTCATGCCGGCGACGATGCGATTGCGAATCGGGAAGGACTGCTTGTCCGCGGGGCGATTGAAGGCGAACTGCGTCATGACCGCGCCGTTCTCGGCGATGCGTTCGAACAATGCCGCGTTCTCCGGGGGGAACACCAAATTGATGCCGGTGCCAAGAACGCAGACGGTCCTACCTTTGGCTTGCAGCGCGCCTTGATGCGCCGCGGTATCGATGCCGCGAGCGCCACCGCTCACCACAGTGACGCCGACGTAGCCGAGTTGGTAGGCCAGTTTGCGGGCCACCTCGATGCCGTAATGGGTGGTTTGACGCGATCCGACCAGGGCCACGGCATTTTTGTCGTTGGTGAGCAGTCGGCCCTTCACGTAGAGCACGATGGGCGGGTCGTAGATTTCGCGGAGCAGGGGAGGGAATTCGGGATCGGCATCGATCAACACCCGGCACCCCGACTTTTGGATGCGCTCGAGTTCGCCCTTGAGATCGATGGTTCGTTCCCAGGAAGCGATGGAAGAGGCGGTGTCCTCGCCGATCCCGGGGACCCTGGCGAGTTGCTCGGCTGAGGCGGCGAGAATGGAGGGTGCATCCTCGAAATGCTGCAGCAGATGGCGCAATCGAACGGGGCCAACCTGCTCGATCAGATTCAGGGCGATGAGTGCTTCCCGGACCTCCATGGACGTCGCTTAACGGTTGGTGCGCCTCGGGGCAAATCGAAAGTCGGGTGGGTTGCGGGGGACAGGTAACCTGTCATGGGCCACGAACGGAGGGCACCCCTCGCCGCGGGCCGGAGAAGCGAACTTCGGAGTCGGGGGCGGTATCGGAATCGGTATCGAAAGGTGGGTCCGTTTCTGAACTCGGAATTTAGTTTGGCTTGAGGCAATTCGATTCCGAGCGGTCCATGCTTTCGTCCCCGGGCTGACCCGAGCACCGAGACTTTCCGAGGCACGTTTGCCCCTCGACTTCGCAGAATTCCGACTTGCCACCAAGGGGTTGGAAGCGCTCAATTCCCGCCCCGCGGTGGGCTGGGTAGCTCAGTTGGTAGAGCAGAGGACTGAAAATCCTTGTGTCGGCGGTTCGATTCCGTCCCCAGCCACCATTTCAAAACCCCCAGAATTCCTCGGTTTTTCCGGCTTTTTGGCCTGTTCCGGAGGTTTTAAGTCAATGGATCTCAATTCTTCCCAATACCGACGAATTGCCTGTTTTCTGGCAACCGCTGGCAACCGGAATGAGGACCGCCGGTGTCCACCTCGGGCCGCCTTAGTGCGCGGGTGATGCTCCGCCAAATCCCCAACAAGGTCGGTTCTCGCGTTCAGGTCTACAGGGTGCCCGAAGGAGTCCCGCTTCCCGCTGGATTGCCCGAAGGGGTGCAAGTCGTGGTCCTGACGATCGAGCCAGGGACCCGCGTCGTGGAATTTGAGGGGCAGCGCTTCACGGTGGCCCAAGCCTGCGTCAATTCCGGGTTCCGGGTTCTTGTGGATCACCAGCGGATCCCTTCAACTTCAGGAACTGGACAATGAAAATTCATTGGCTTGCCCTATTCGTCGCCGTTGCCCACGCCGCAACTGGCGCTGAACCCGTCCGAATCATGCCCCTCGGCGATTCGATAACGCGAGGCAGCTACATCGCCAAACGCGCCGATGGATCGTCAATCGGTCTGCCTCACCCGGACGGCGGAGGCTGGCGAGTGATCCTCCAAGAAAAGCTGCGTGCGGCTGGCATCGCCTTCGATTTCGTCGGCCCACTGGACAACCTAGCCAGCGACGCGCCCGGGTTCGACCCGGACCACGCCGGATTTGCGGGGTTCTCCAACGCCAAGATCTTGTCAGGCGGCGAGGTGCCAACGACTGCCGATGTCCTCCGCGCTCGCGGGGTCGACAGGATTATTGCGCCGAGTGTCACCAACCTCCTGCGCGATCACAGGCCCGCCGTTGTGCTACTCATGTCCGGCGCGAATGGATTCGATGCGCCAGCGCGGGACCGACTCATGCGGACAATCGTCGAGACATCCGACTGCCTGCTGTTGGTTGCCACCATCCCACCGCAGAAGGCACCGCGGGAAGGCTGGGAACGCGTCGAGCGGTACAACGCCAGCCTCCCGCGCACCGTCGAGGTCCTACGATCCGAGGGGAAGCGGGTGCGGATGGTCGATGTTCACGCCGCAATGACCCCGGACGATCTCCTGTCCGATGGTGTCCACCCGAACCGCGACGGGATGAGGAAGATTGCGGAGGCTTGGTTCGCTGTGTTGGTCAAACCAAACTGATTGTGGAGGTCGGCGCGGCACTAGCTGAGATCCGCGACGCGAGACTGTATCGAACAGAGTTCAAGACGTTTGAGGCTTATTGCCAGGAACGCTGGGGGTGGAGGCGC
>JAEUHG010000263.1 GCA_016795425.1 Verrucomicrobiales bacterium | reverse complement strand
ACTCAATCTGTTGAAGGGTGGAATCGTGTATTCGGACGCCATCACCACGGTGAGCCCGCGCTATGCCCGGGAGATCACGACGCCGGAGTTCGGCGAACGTCTGGATGGCGTCATTCGCAGTCGCAAGGAGGTTCTGCGCGGCGTTCTCAATGGCGTCGATTACGACGAGTGGAAGACGGTGGGAAATTCGTATCTGCCTTTCGCGTTCACCGCCGAGGACCTGACCGGCAAGGCCCATATCAAGGTGGCGCTCCAGGCTGAGATGGGCTTGCCACCGCAACCTGAGATTCCGCTGTTCGGAACCGTGGGAAGGCTGGCGGATCAAAAGGGAGTGGATATCGCTCTCGGTGCGCTGGAGGAGATGCTGGCGCTACCCATTCAATTCGTCTCGCTCGGCAGCGGGCAGAGGGAATTCCAGTCCGCCCTCACCGCCCTGGCCCGACGGCACCCGGACAAGGTGGGAAGCCGGGTCAGTTTCGACGTGGCTTTGTCGCATCGGATCGAGGCCGCCTGCGATTTCTTCCTGATGCCGTCGCGCTTCGAGCCTTGCGGATTGAACCAGATGTACAGCCTGCGTTACGGGACCATTCCGATCGTGCGACGGACCGGCGGTTTGGACGATTCGGTGGTCGATCTTCGCGACGATCCGGAGACGGCGAACGGGATCAAATTCGAATCGTACTCGAGCCGGGCGCTGGCCAAGGCAATGCGAAAGGCCCTGGCCCTGCATGCTCAACCGGAATGGCTGGAGTTCTACCGTCGCAACGCCATGGCGGCGGATTTCTCCTGGGATCGCACGCGCCTAGCGTATGAGGAAGTGTACCGCGGGGAACCGCCCGCGGGATCGGGCGCGATCGCGGCGTGACCCCGCCCGCCCGGCGGGTTAGATTCGCCGCGTGGCGCAAGTGTTTGACTCCATTGAATCGGTCCTGGCCGACATGCGTCGGGGACGCATGGTCATTGTCGTTGACGACGCGGATCGCGAGAACGAGGGCGATTTGGTTTTGGCAGGAGAGCGGGTGACTCCGCGGGCCATCAACTTCATGGCCATTCACGGACGCGGCCTGATCTGTGTGCCGGCGACCTCCGATCGGTTGGTTCAGTTGGGCATCGACCGGATGGTGGTGCAGAACCGGGAGAGTTTTCGCACCGACTTCCAGGTCAGCGTCGATGCGACGGAGGGGATCACCACCGGCATTAGCGCTGCGGATCGGGCGCGGACCATCCAGGTGATGGCGGATCCGACGGCGGTGCCGCGGGATTTGGTGCAGCCGGGTCATGTGTTTCCGTTGCGTGCCAAGCCGGGCGGGGTTCTCCAGCGCGCGGGGCATACCGAGGCTGCCGTGGATCTGGCGCGACTGGCCGGGTGCCGCCCGATCGCGGTGATCTGCGAAATCATGGATGACGATGGCACCATGATGCGCTTACCCCGATTGCGCCGATTCGCCAAGCGCCACGGACTCAAGATCTGTTCGATTGAGGACCTGATCCAGTACCGGCGCCGTCGTGAGAAACTGATCGAACGGGTGGAGACGATCCAGATGCCGACGATGTACGGCGATTTCCAGTTGGTGCTTTACCGGGCGCGCACGGACGAGAAGAACCACGTGGCCCTGGTCTTCGGGGACGTCGCGGGAAAGAGGGACGTCCTGGTGCGCGTGCACAGCGAGTGTCTGACGGGGGATGTTTTCGGTTCACTGCGCTGCGACTGCGGTCCTCAACTGCAGCAGGCTTTGCGACAGATCGCGGAGGCCGGCCGCGGGGTATTGGTGTACATGCGGCAGGAAGGCCGAGGCATCGGGTTGGCGCCCAAGATCCAGGCGTACAAACTCCAGGAACAAGGACGCGACACAGTGGAGGCCAACCTCGAATTGGGCTATCCCATGGATCTGCGGGAGTATGGAATCGGCGCGCAGATCCTCGTCGATTTGGGGTTGAAAGGCATTCGGTTGCTCACCAACAACCCCAAGAAGGTGGTGGGATTGGAAGGGTATGGACTGGAGATCACCGGGCAGGTCCCGATCAAGATCCGGCCGAATCCGCACAATCGACGATATCTCAAGACCAAACGCGAAAAACTGGGTCACTTGCTTTAGACCCGTCAGGCGCGGCAGGCTGGCGCCCGCATGCTGAAGCGCATCCGAAGCCGCAAAGCGGCACCCACGACCTCCCCCGCACGCATCGCCATCGTCGCGTCGGAATACAATCGAAAGCATGTGGACGGCCTGCTGGACGCCGCTGTCCGCACCTTGAAGGAAGCTGCGGTCGAGGTGGATGTGTACCGGGTGCCCGGGGCGTTTGAGATCCCGGTGGTCGCGGAGACGCTGGCGTCCGATGCTTCCCGGCGATGGTCCGCGGTGGTGTGTCTGGGCGTCATTATCCGGGGAGAGACAGGCCACGCCGACCTGGTGGGGACGGCGGTGACGCAGGCTTTGATGCGAATCGCGGTGACGAATCGGGTGCCGGTGATCCACGAGGTTCTCCTCGTGGCAAGCAAGGAGCAGGCGGATGCCCGGTGCCTTGAGGCGCGCTTCAATCGGGGCGCGGAAGCGGCGCAGACCGCGCTGGCCATGGCGCGGTTGATGCGGCGGTTGCCGGTTTCGCCGGGAGCCAGCCTCCGGGAGGAATAGCCGCCGGCGGCTGAGAAGCCATTCAATCCATCGCAGAAGGGTGTCTTCTACCTCCTTTTGTCCGTACAAATCGCTTGCCCGACCCGGGTCTGCCTGTTAGTTCGACACGTCCGATTAATTCGGCTCGGAAGCTGACATGATGCGAAATCTTAAGTTCGTTGCTGGCTCGATCCTTTGCGCCAGCCTGTTGTCGACCCAAGGCGCGGATGTTACCGGCAAGGTGACCTTGAAGGGGACGCCGCCGCCTGAGAAGGACCTCCCGCTGGACCCGGCATGTGGAAAGCTGTGGCCCAACGAGAAGCCCAAGACCCGATTCTACGTGGCAGGCGCGGACGGGGGGTTAGGGGATGTCTTCGTCTACCTTAAGAAGGACGGCCTCAAGAGCGACGTGCCGGCCAAGGCGGCGCTCCTGGACCAAAAAGGCTGCGAATACGTACCCTATATCCTGGGGTTGCAGACCGGTCAGAAACTGCTGGTCCGCAATTCGGACCCAGTGTTGCACAACGTCCATGCCACGCCGAAGGTGAACAAGGAGTTCAATTTGGCGCAGATGGCGGGCGGCAAGGATTTGGAAAAGACGTTTGACCAGAACGAAGTGTTCGTCCGTTTCAAGTGCGACGTGCACCCGTGGATGTTCGCTTACGTGGGCGTTGTTCCCCATTCCTACCACGCCGTGACCGACAAGGACGGCAAGTTCAAGATCGAAGGCGTACCGGCCGGGAAGTACACCCTGGTGGCCTTCCATCGTAAGGCGCATGGGACCGAGGACAAAGCGGTCACGCAGGAGATCACTGTCGGGGATTCGGCCGTATCGGCCAATTTCACGGTGGAAGCCGCGGCGCAATAATCGCGACGCGCCGTTAGAGAGTAACATTGTTTTGGACCACGGCCGCCGGGGTGACCACCTCGGCGGTTGTTTTTGAGACGATGCCCAAACTGAACCCAGGCAACCGTTGGCTGGCTCGATATGCGATCCTCGTCGCAGCGGCCACCTTGGGGCTGATTGGTTTGGGCGGATTGGTCACGTCCCACGGCGCGGGGATGGCCGTGCCGGATTGGCCGACGACTTACGGATACAACATGTTCCTCTTCCCGATCTCCCAATGGGTCGGGGGCATCTTTTATGAGCACACCCATCGTCTGTACGCTTCGGTGGTGGGCTTGCTCACGGTGATTCTCGCCGTCTGGCTTCAGTTCCGAGCGGCGGACCGGCGCCTTGCCCGCTGGGGCTGGGTGGCGGTCGGTTTGGTGATCATTCAGGGTGTGCTGGGAGGGTTGAGAGTGAGCCTGATGAAGGATCAGATCGGCATCCTCCACGCCTCGCTGGCGCAGGCTTTTCTGGTGCTCTTGAGTCTGCTTGCCCTGGGAGTTGCTCCTGCCTGGCGGTCGTGGACTTCTCACACCGCCGGCTTCCGTTCGCCGAGCCTGGCCGTAACCCATCGGCTGTGGCTTCTCACCACCGTCCTCGTCTTTGCCCAACTCCTGCTTGGTGCCGCGATGCGTCATCAGCATGCGGGGTTGGCCGTTCCCGATTTCCCCTTGGCCTACGGCCGAGTTTGGCCGCCGACCGACCCCGAGTTCCTCCAACAGGTGAACGCCGCCCGCATTGATACCCGGGATTTTCATGCCATCACCGCCAACCAGATTTACCTCCACATGGGGCACCGGGCACTCGCCTTTGTCGTCGCAAGCCTGATGGTGATTTCCGGTTTACGGCTGAGGCGGGACTTTGGGAAGCGCAGCGGTCCCGGTCGATGGGGCACCGCGTGGATCGTTCTCGTTACGGTCCAAATGCTCCTGGGAGCCAGCACGGTGTGGTCCAACAAGGCCGCGGATATCGCCACCCTCCACGTTTTGGTCGGAGCCTGCTGTCTGACCATGGGGGCGATAGGAACCGCCGTGTGTCGAGCGGCCTTGCGTTTCCCGAGCGAACGTCGGGAAACATCGCCCCAATCGGATGCCACCTCGGAGCGCCTGCACGTGCCGGCCACTCTGGGGGTCCAGGCTTGAGACGGAACAAGAATCGATGAAAGCCGCATTAGCCGCCGCTCGTGAGACGATCAACCCGCTGCGCTGGTTGGCGTCCATGATCGCCGAACTCACCAAGGCGCGCCTGACCGCGCTGGTGCTGATCACGACCTTGACGGGATATTTCGTGGCGCGGACCGGCAGCGGGGATTGGCTGGCGGGCCTGCACGTCCTGCTGGGAACCGGGTTGGTGGCGGCCGGCGCAGCCGCCTTGAATCAGTGGTGGGAGAGGGACCTCGATCGGCTGATGGATCGCACCGCCACGCGGCCGCTTCCTTCCGGGCAGATTGAGCCCTGGTTTGCGTTGGCGTTGGGAGTGACAGCGTCGTCGGCCGGGATCCTCTACCTGGCTGTGATCGTGAACGTCTTAACCGCCGTCCTGGGAGCGCTGGCGTTCGCGAGCTACGTGCTGGTGTATACGCCACTGAAGCGCCGGACCACGTTGAATACCTTTATCGGCGCGATCCCCGGAGCGTTGCCGCCATTGATGGGATGGACGGCGGCCCGTGGTGAAATCGGGGTTGGGGGACTGGCGCTTTTTGGAATCCTGTTCTTTTGGCAGATCCCGCACTTTATGGCGATTGCCTGGCTGTACCGGGAACAGTACGCGCGCGCGGGATTTCGCATGATGCCGGTGGTGGACCCGCACGGTCGGGCGACCGGTTGGTCGGCGGCGGTTTGCGCGGCTTTGCTGCTGGTCGTCAGCGTGCTGCCGTCGAGCCTGGGACTTGCCGGTCCTGCCTACACGGTGGGCGCATTGGCGCTGGGCGCCGCGTTCCTGGCGTCCTCGATCCGCTTCATGCAGACTTTGGATCGACCGCGTGCGCGCCTCGTGTTCTTCGCCTCCATTGTTTACCTTCCCCTTCTGCTGGGGTTGCTGATGTTTGACAGCGCCTTGAAGGCGCTGGGATGACCCACTTTTTGGAACCGAACCGAAACTGAACGACCGATCCATGAGTCTGCACGCCCCAGAACACAAGCACTCGGAGCACGCCCATGGCCATGGGGAGGGTGATCCTCATCACCACGATCCCGGCTTTTGGCGCGGCTATGTGTTTTCGACCGACCACAAGGTGATCGGGATCCAATATGGCGTTTCATCGCTGCTATTCCTGCTCTTCGGTTTCGGGCTGATGCTGGCGATGCGCTGGCAGATCGCGTACCCGGGCAAACCGATTCCGATCATCGGCGGCTTTTTGGAGGCGGCTTTGGGTCCGGTGGCGGCAGGGGGTGTGATGACCCCTGATCTGTACAACGCCTTTGGTGCCATGCACGGCACCATCATGGTGTTCCTTGGCGTGGTTCCCCTGGGATTCGCCGCCTTTGGCAATTACCTGGTGCCGCTCCAAATCGGGGCGCCGGACATGGCGTTTCCTCGGATCAATATGGCCAGCTTCTGGTCCTTCCTGCTGGGTGGGGTGATCATGCTGGTGAGCTTCTTCATCCCGGGCGGCGCGGCCCAGGGTGGGTGGACCTCGTATTCGCCACTGGCGACCATGATTCCCACCAACGGCCAGACCTGGTGGATCATCGCCATGGTGCTCATCATCACCTCGTCGCTCCTCGGGTCGGTGAACTTCATTGCCACGGTGATTCAATTGCGCGCCCCGGGCATGACTTGGATGCGGATGCCCTTTTTCACCTGGGCGCAATTCGTGACGGCCTTCATCCTCCTGCTGGCTTTTCCGCCCCTGGAAGCCGCGGCGGTGATGCAGTTGGCGGACAAGGTCCTGCATACGAGTTTCTATCTGCCCACGGGTCTGATGGCGGGCGGCAATCTGGTGGACATCAGCGGCGGCGGAAGCCCGCTCCTATGGCAGCATCTTTTCTGGTTCCTGGCGCATCCCGAGGTGTATGTGCTGATTCTTCCAGCGATGGGGATCGTCTCGGAGATCATCGCGAATAACAGTCGGAAGCCCGTGTTCGGCTATCGCTCACTGGTCTACTCGGCTCTCGCCGTCGGGTTCATCTCCTTCATCGTGTGGGCGCACCACATGTACCTGACCGGGATGGGGACGAAGATCTCCACCTTCTTCCAGACCACCACGATGATCATATCGATTCCATCGGTGATCATTTTGACGTGTCTGTTCCTGTCTTTGTGGGGCGGCTCGATTCGCTTCAACACCGCGATGCTCTTCTCGCTGGCCTTCCTGCCGATGTTCGGAATCGGCGGTCTGACAGGCCTGCCGCTGGGCTTCAACTTCAGCGACATCCACCTGCATGACAGCTACTACGTCATCGCCCACTTCCACTACGTGGTGGCTCCGGGTTCGATTTTCGCCCTGTTCGCCGGGGTCTACCATTGGTACCCGAAAATGACCGGGCGCCGGATGAACGAATTGCTTGGCAAACTGCACTTCGGGACCTCGTTCGTGTTCATGAATCTTCTGTTCTTCCCGATGTTCGTGCAGGGCATCGCGGGCATGTCGCGCCGCATGTCGGACGGAGGCGCCTCCTACATGGTGACGGAGGCGACGGCAGACGTGATTGGCCGGCTGTCGAAGGCGATCATCGACGCCAACATTGGGATTTCGACTGCCGCGTTTCTGCTGGGCCTCGCCCAGGTGCCGTTCATCATCAACTTCTTCTACAGCATTTTTGCGGGTGAGAAGGTGAACTCGGACAATCCGTGGGAGGCGACGACCCTCGAGTGGCAGACGCCGACTCCGCCGCCGCACGGCAACTTCGCCACGGCCATCAAGGTGTATCGGGGCCCCTACGATTACAGCCTGCCGGGAGCGGCCCGGGATTTCGTGCCGCAGAACGAGCCCGTTCGTTCCTGAAAGCCAACTTCACTCAACCGCATTTCCATGGAAATTCCCTTTACGACACTGCCTCGTCGCGACACGGGGTTGTACAACGCGAAGTTGGGCATCTGGCTCTTCCTCGCCTCGGAGGTGATGTTGTTCGGCGCGCTGTTTTCGTCGTACATCCTGCTGCGCGTGGGGGCGATGCCGGGTGCGTGGCCGCACGGCATTCTCAATGTGCCGGTCGGCACGGTGAACACCCTGGTGCTGATCTGCTCGAGCGTGACGGTGGTGCTCGGATGGGCGGCGCTGAAGGCCAATGATTTTGCGAAGTACCGGAAGATACAACTGGTGACCATCGCCTGCGCGGGGATGTTCGTCTGCATCAAGAGTTACGAGTATTACGACAAGTTCACCCACTACGAGGTGGTGATGAAGGATGGTCGGGTGATTGACGGCCACCTGGTGGCGAAGGAAGGCGGCGGTGGGGTCGTGGACGGTCGCCGGCAGCCGCCGGAGTTCATCGTTCTTCACGGCGTGGAGTTTGCCGCCGAACTCAAGGCGGCCGGCATGGCGAAGGTCCCGCTGATCGAACGCCTGGAAAAGCAGTCGGGGCACCATCTTGAGCACAAGGAGTTCCGCATTCCCTGGGCGGAGACCAAGCGGGTGCAGAACTACGGTCCGTGGCATAACACCTACCTGGCGATCTACTTCACCCTGACCGGGCTGCATGCGCTGCACGTGATTGGCGGAGCGCTTGTCATTGGATGGATTTGGGGTCCCGGGGCGGCGATGTGGAAGACCGACCCGGAGCGGTACACCAACCGCGTCGAGGTTTCCGGTCTGTTCTGGCATTTTGTCGATCTCGTCTGGATCTTCCTGTTTCCGATCCTCTACCTCCTCTGACCATGAGTTCCAACAAGGCCCATAGTTCCCACGACCATCATCAGAAGGGCATCAAGATCTACATCCTGGTGTTCCTGGCCCTGATCGTCGGCACGATCATCACGGTGCTGGCTTGGAAGATTCATCTGCCGACGATCTTCCTGACCGTGTTGGTCGCGCTGGTGATCGCGTCGGTGAAAGCGTCGCTGGTGGCGGGTTGGTTCATGCACCTTGCCAGCGAACAGCGTATGATCTACGCCATCCTCGGGTTCACGGCATTTTTCTTTCTCGGGATGATGTTCCTGACAGTCTGGGCGATGAGCGACGTTCCCAAACCCATCTTCCCCTAGGTGCCATGTCCCTGAAATCCTTCCATGTGGTCTTCATCGTCTCGGCGTTCCTGCTGTCGATGTTTTTGGGGGGATGGTGCATTTACGAATATTTCACGCATAGCCGCCGGGTGATCGATCTGTTGCTCGGCCTGGTGTCGCTGGCCGGAGCGGTGGGGTTGGTGGTGTACGGCCGGTATTTCCTGAAGAAGCTGAAGAACATCGATTATTTCTAGGCTCATGACGCGTCCCGCCCGAATGGCCACCCGGATGGCCCCATGGATGGCTGCGGCCCTGGTGAACCTGCCCGCGGGGGTTCAGGCCTGCGCCGTTTGTTTCGGCAAGACGGATTCACCCTTGGGCAAGGGGCTGCACTGGGGGGTGTTTGCGCTGCTGATGGTTATCTTCGCCATGTTGGCCGCGTTCGGCGCCTTCGCGGTCTTCCTGGCGCGCCGGTCGATGGCAGTCGAGGCCGAGGAGGCTGCCGAGGCCGGGAACCCGCCCCCGTCCTCCGCTTCGGCTCCGCAGATCTCCAACCCTCTTTCCTGACTGATTCGCTCCCATGATGCACAAACTTCTGAACCTGCCCTTGGTGGCCTCCGAGCACGGCAAGGATGTGGACCAGCTGATGGTGCTGGTGCACTGGCTCATGTTCCTGCTGTTCGTCGGCTGGAGTATTTTCTTCGTCTACACCCTGGTGCGCTTCCGCTCGACCGTCGCCAAGAAGGCCGACCACTTTGGGGTGCGCGGCCATGCTTCCACCTGGCTTGAGGTCGGTGTCGCCAGCTTCGAGGCGGTCCTGCTGATCGGTTTTGCCGTTCCGCTCTGGGCCAAGGTGGTCGATGACTTTCCGGCCGAAAAGGATGCGCTCATCGTGCGCGTCGTGGCCGAGCAGTTCGGCTGGAATTTCATTTATCCCGGCGCGGACGGAAAGTTCGGGAAACAGGATCTCGGCCTGGTCGCGGCCGATAATCCGTTTGGCTTCGACAAGACGGATCCGGCGACAAGGGACAACGTCCAGACGTTGAACGAACTGCACGTGCCGGTTGGCAAGCCGATCATTCTCAACCTTTCGTCGAAGGACGTGATCCACAGCTTCAAGGTGGTGCCCCTTCGGGTGACCCAGGACTGCATTCCCGGTCTCAACATCCCGACTCACTTTGTCCCCAACAAGGAAGGGAAGTATCAGGTGATCTGCGCGCAGCTGTGCGGCAATGGCCACGCAGCGATGGCGGCCGGAGTGGTGGTGGTCGACAGCCAGCAGGTCTATGATCAGTGGATGACCTCCAAGTCCGCCGGGGGTGGAGCGGCCACCAGCTTTGAGTAGGTCCTTCCCGCGGCATGGGCCGGGGACCGCCCTTTGCGTCACCGGCCGGGCGGCACGGTGCCGAGACACCGGAACCCGATGACGCGCTCGGGCATCGCATTGATTGTCAGTGGGGCTCTGCTCGTGGTGGGCATGGCCCTGGTGTCGGTTCTGGAGTCGAACCGCGCCCGTCGGTCTTCATCCCAGTCGCCCACGCTGCCGGTGGTGCGTTCGCTGGCCTCGGTGGCGGTGGTGGACCAGTCGAACACCCACCTGACTCTTGCCGACCTGCACGGCAGGCCGTGGGTCGTGAACCTGATTTTCACCCGTTGCCCCGGGCCTTGCGCCCAACTCACCGGAGTGATGCGTGAGATCCAACGGGGACTTCCCCCGGGTTCGGCAGCGCGGTTGATGTCGATCACCTCCGATCCCGACCACGACACACCGGAGGTCCTGTCGCGGTATGCCGCCAAGTTTGGAGCGGACACCACTCGATGGAAGTTTGTGACGGGCGATCGGGCGGAGATTCGCAGGCTGGCCGTCCAGGAGTTCCTCTTCGTTCTTCAGGACAAGCCGGAGAGCCAGCGTGAATCCAGCGACGATCTGTTTCTGCACAGCACGCTGATGGCGGTGGTGGATGGACGAGGGCAATTGCGTGGGGTGGTGGAAGGTCTGGAGCCGGGGGCTGCCGGACGCATTCTGGCGATGCTGCAGCAGGTGGAAGCCGAGACCGGCCGTCCGTGAACTGACCATGAGCGTTTCCGACCTGCCCGCCTTGAACGCCGCGCTGAATGGCGCCGCGACCCTCCTGCTGACCCTGGGTTTTGTGTTCATTCGTCGTGGACAGCGGGAGGCGCACCGACGCTGCATGATGGGCGCGTTGGCGGTATCCTGCATTTTTCTGGTGAGTTACGTGACCCACAAGGCCCTGGTTCGCGGCGTGCACACCAAGCTGGGTGCTGACGGCGCCATTGCGACGGTCTATTACGCGATGCTGATCAGCCACATTCTCTTGGCGGCGGCGATCGTTCCCCTGGCGCTGATCACCATGACGCGGGCCTTGAGAGAGCGATTCGACGCGCATCGCCGGATTGCGCGTTGGACCTGGCCCCTGTGGATGTACGTCTCGGTTACGGGCGTATTGATCTACTTCATGCTGTACCATTGGTTTCCCGCGGCCGCCCGCTAGGTGGGGCATGGGAGGCTCGGCCACGGTCTCGACACCCCGGTGTCCGTGTCGGTATCCTTCCTCTTCGCGAATTCCCACACTATGCCCAAGGAATTTTTCCCCCGTATTTCTGCCATCCGGTTTGAAGGGCCGGACTCCAAGAATCCGCTGGCTTTCAAACATTACGACGCCGAGGCGCTCGTGGAGGGCAGGTCGATGAAGGAGCATCTACGGTTTGCCGTCGTCTATTGGCACACGATGCGCGGTGCCGGGGCCGACATGTTTGGCTGGGGCACGGCGCAGCGAACGTGGCAGACCGGCGAGGGTACCGTGAAGGAAGCCATCCAACGCGCCCGTGCCATGTTTGAATTCGTAGGCAAACTCGGGGCGCCCTTCTATTGCTGGCATGACCGCGACGTCGCGCCTCACGGCAAAACCCTGGCGGAGTCGAACAAGAACTTTGACGCCGTCGGCAAGGAATTGAAGAAGCTCCAGAAGGACAGCGGCATTGGATTGTTGTGGGGAACGGCGCAGAACTTCGTCCATCCGCGGTATATGCACGGCGCCGCCACGAGTTGCAGCGCGGATGTCTACTGCTTCGCGGCGGCGCAGGTGAAGAAGGCATTGGAATGGACTCATGAGCTCGATGGGCAGGGGTACGTTTTCTGGGGCGGGCGGGAGGGATATTCGACGCTGCTCAACACCGATCTCAAACGCGAGATGGATCATCTCGGCCGTTTCATGCACATGGCGGTCGACTACAAGAAGAAGCTTGGATTCAAGGGACCTTTCTACATCGAGCCCAAGCCGAAGGAGCCGACCAAACACCAGTACGACTCCGACGCGGCGGCCTGTCTGAATTTCCTGCGGGAATACAACCTGCTCGATCACTTCAAGCTCAACATTGAGACCAACCACGCGACGTTGGCGGGTCACACGATGCAGCATGAGTTGGAGGTGGCCGGGGCGGCGGGAGCCCTCGGTTCCATCGACGCCAACATGGGCGACGTGATGCTGGGGTGGGACACCGACCAGTTCCCGACGGACCTTTATCTGACCAGCCAGGTGATGCTCAGCATCCTGAAGTATGGCGGCTTCACGACCGGCGGCACGAATTTCGATGCCAAGGTGCGGCGCGAGAGCTTCGAGCCGGTGGACCTGTTCCATGCCCACATCGCCGGCATGGATGCCTTTGCACGCGGACTTAAGATCGCCGCGGCGATTCGCAAGGATGGACGGCTTGGGAAGTTTGTCGCTGACCGTTATCGCTCCTGGGACAGGGGCATTGGCGCGAAGATCGAGGCGGGGAAGGCGACCTTCTCGGACTGTGAGAAGCACGCGCTGCGATTGGGCGAAGTGACGGATCTGGAATCGGGACGGCAAGAGCTTCTCGAGGCCATCTACAACGAGTTCCTATAAGGCCGAACGTCGCCACGTTCCCGGGCAACCCGGCGGACAGGGATCGTTGGGTGGAATCCCTGCGCCCGGCGCGCCCGACGCTGCATCCCCGGGAGCCGGCGGGTTGGCTGGTCGAATCGGAACTCGGGGCCGAAGGTCGGATGGTCAAGAGCCTGACCGCGTTCTTGACCAATCGCGAATGTCCCTGGCGGTGCGTGTACTGCGACCTTTGGAAATTCGCCTTGGCCGATTCGGTGGCGCCGGGTGACGTCCCGGCGCAGTTGCGGCGAATCCTGCTGGAACACGCCCAGCGCGAATGCGGTGGAGAACAGGTCAAGCTGTACAACGCGGGCAGCTTCTTTGACGCCCGGGCAATTCCGGAGAGCGACGACGCAACCATCCAGGGACTCATCCGGGATTTCGGCCGAGTCATCGTGGAATCCCATCCGGCGTTGGTCGGGGCGCGCTGCTGGAGATTCCGTGACGGTCTGGCGGCGGCATCCGGGGGGCAGTCGGTGCTTGAGGTGGCGATGGGTTTGGAGACAGTGAATCCGAAGGTCCTTCCCCAACTCAACAAGCGGGTGACGCTCGAGACATTTGCGCGGGCGGCGGCTGCCCTGCACCGGCAAGGCGTGGCGCTGCGAACGTTTGTCCTGGTCCGCCCCCCCTTCGAGGAACCTGCAGAGGCGATAACCTGGGCGATTCGATCCGTCGACTTTGCCATGGAGCAAGGATCGACTGCGGTGGCGCTTATCCCGGTCCGCGGTGGCAACGGGGCGTTGGAGGCCCTGGCGGCGCGCGGACAGTTCCATCCACCCGCGCTCATCGATTTGGAGTTGGCGATGGACGGGGCAATTTCGGTGGCGCGGGGAAGGGGTCGGGTTTTTGCCGATGTATGGGACCTGGCGCGATTCGCCGACTGCCCGCGGTGTTTTGACGCCAGGCGGGAGCGTTTGGAACGAATGAATCGGACGCAGGCAGTAGAGCCGAGGGTGGTCTGTGCCGAGTGCGGCGGGGGTGGGAACGGGCCTATTCCTCGTCAAACTTGCGAATAAGAATCAGTTCCTCGAGGGCGCGAACGGCGTCATCGGCGTCATCGCCATTGGCGTGGAGGCGGAGGCGGCTGCCGGGGCCGGCGGCGAGCATCATCAGGCCCATGATGCTCTTCCCGTTGATGCGTTCGCCGTCTTTCTCGACGACGATCTCGCTCTGGAAGCGGCTGGCAATGCGCACGAACATGGCAGCCGGCCTGGCATGGATGCCGAGGCGATTGGCGACCACCAATTCTTTGCAGATCGCAGGCGAGTTAGATCCGGAGCGTCCCCCCATTCGGGGCGCGAGCCTACCGTTCCAGCGGAAAGTTGGCCAGCCAAATATGGGCAAAATCCGGGGAAATTGGAGGTTGGAGGGAGGTTGGTGAAAACGAATACGGCGCGGGGTCTCCCCCGCGCCGTTTGGTTCCTCCACGGCCCGCAGCGCCGTGTCCAAAGGGTTGCGTTAGGCGCCGTGGTAGCCTTCCTCGCCGTGTTCGGCAAGGTCGAGGCCGGCGGTTTCCACCTCGTCGGTCGGGCGCAGTCCGACGACGGCCTTCACGATGAAGGTGATGACCACGGTGGCGATGACCGAGAGGACGAGGGTCAGGACGATCGCCTTGATTTGGGCGAGAATGAGGCCGCTGGCGAGGCCTTCGACGATCGGGTTGGCTTCCTTGGTCGCGAGCAGACCCGTCATGAGGGCGCCGAGGGTGCCGCCGACGCCGTGGACACCGAAGGTGTCGAGCGCGTCGTCATACCCAAGCCATTGCTTCAGTTTCCAGCAGGCGAAGAATGGCACCGCACCGGCGACGATGCCGATGATCATCGCGCCCGAGGTGGTGATGAAACCGCAAGCCGGGGTCACCACGACCAGACCGGCGACCACTCCGGAGCAGAATCCGAGAATACTAGGTTTGCCTTTGATCACCCATTCGCACATCGCCCAGACGAAGCTTGCGGTGGCGGCGGCCAGCGTGGTGGTGGTAAAGGCGTTGGCGGCGATGCCGTCGGCGGCCAGGGCGCTGCCGGCGTTAAAGCCGTACCAACCGACCCAGAGCATCCCGGTGCCGACCATGCAAAGCACCATGCTATGGGGCGGCATCGGTTCGCGGCCGAATCCGCGGCGCTTTCCGAGGAGGATGCAGAGGACGAGAGCCGACCAACCGGAGGACATGTGAACCACCGTGCCGCCGGCGAAATCGAGGGCCTTGATGCTGGCATTGGGGTTGAGGGGGCCGCACATCAAGCCGTCGGCCGCCCAAACCATGTGCGCGAGCGGGAAGTAGACGACGAACATCCATAGAAGGACGAACAGCATGATGGCGGAGAACTTCATGCGTTCGGCGATGGCGCCGATAATCAGGGCCGGCGTGATGATCGCGAAGGTGAGCTGGAAGATGGCCCAGACATTGTTGGAGATCCAGTTGCTGCCTTGGCCGACTTCGCCGCCGTTGACGCCCTTGAAGAACATGAAGTCGGTGCCGCCGATGAATGGGTTGCCGGCGGCGAAGGAGAGGCTGTAGCCACAGACCCACCAGAGGATGGTGACCATGCCCGCGATGCCGAGACATTGTGCCATCACGGAGAGAACGTTTTTGCGTCGGACCAGGCCGCCGTAAAACAGGGCCAAGCCAGGCAGGGTCATGAAGAGGACCAGGGCCGTGCTGGTCATTTGCCACGCGTTGTGGCCGGGGCCGGGGCCGGCGACGAGGGTGGGCGCGTTGGTGTTGACCACGCGCGCGACGTTGTTCATGTAGGCTTCGATATCGCCGAGGCGCTCTTCCACGGAGCGTGTCGGCGCGTCGGCCGCGGTGACCAGCGGGCCAGTCGCGAGCAGCATCAGGCTGAATAGAGCGGTTACGAGGCGTTTCATCGTCAAGTGTCGGGGTTCAGGTGTTTCTGGGATCCGGGCAAGCGCGGGTGAATGAAGTTTAAGATGGTGGATGGGATGGCGAGTGGACTCAGACGGCGCTGTTCCCTTTTTCTCCGGTGCGAATCCGGACGGCGTCCTCGACGGTTGAGACAAAGATTTTGCCGTCGCCGATTTTTCCAGTCTTGGCCGCGCCGACGATCGCCTTCACGGCCTGGTCGACACGGTCATCGGGGAGCACGAGTTCAATCTTGATCTTGGGAAGAAAGTCCACCGTGTATTCGCTGCCCCGGTAGATCTCAGTATGACCTTTCTGGCGGCCAAACCCTTTGACCTCGCTGACGGTCATACCTTCGATGCCGGCCTCTCCCAGGGCATCTTTCACTTCTTCCAACTTGAATGGCTTGATGATGGCTTCGATTTTCTTCATGGGCACTGCTGGTTTCGTGCGATCCGTTTTCCCGTTGTCCCGACCCCCGGGGAAGCGCCCCTGGCCGCGGACTGGAGACATCGGTATTGCGGCTCGGACCGGGCGGGTACCCTACCCCCGTAGGCCCCGCCCGATCCGAAAACCGCAGGCACGCAAGAACGACGACGCGTGCTGCCGTCCTAAAGCAGTCGCGGTGCCAGAGGCCCAAGCGGAGATCCAGGTCGGCGTAAGTAGCGTCTTTACAAGACTTCTACCGTCACGAATGCGTGGACCTCGTCCTCATCGCTCGATGGTGGTGTCGATTTTTGCTCAGACCGCTCCCATCGGTGCAGCATCGGCATCGCTGACCCGTACGTCGCGCGGGGACTTCCGCACCGGCTCGCGCACATTTGTGAAACTGTCTTTGCCCCTGCGCCGTCCGATTCGCTAACTTGCATTCGATGGTGGTGAAGCTGTTTTGGTTGTCGTCGCTGAAGGCGGGCTTTCGGGCCCGTCGGAGGCCTTCGTTGACCCGTTTTTGGGCTGTGGGCTTCCTGGGATGGACGTTCCGTGCGCTCGCGGTGGAGGTGCCGGTGGACCCCGCACCCGTCCTGTCCCAACCGGCGCTCCGGTCCTTCCTGACCAACTATTGCGTCGCTTGTCACGGGCCCGAGAAGAAGCGCGGGGATCTTGATGTTCATCCGTTTCTTGAAGATCCGGCCTTGGGGCGGAACCGCGAGGTCTGGGACAAGATTCGCGCGGCACTGGAGTCGCGGGAGATGCCACCCGAGGAGCGTCGACAGCCGACCGAAGCCGAACGTCAGACGGTGATCCGGTGGATCGATGGGGAGGGGGCGCGTTTGGATGCCACGCTGCCGCCGACACCGGGGGCGGTGACGCTGCGCCGGCTCAATCGAAATGAGTACCGCAACACGATCCGAGACCTGTTCGGCGTGGATTATGACGCTCATGCGGAGTTTCCTCATGACGAGTCCGGGTACGGATTCGATAACATCGGGGACGTTCTATCTTTGCCTCCGATGTTGTTTGAGAAGTATCTCGCAGCGGCGGAGTCGATTGCGGGGATGGTGATTCAGACTGAGGATCCCGCCCGCAAAAGGATTCAGAAGTTGAAGGCCAGCCAATTCTCGACCCAGGCCGATGCGATATCGACGGTCGAGGAGGAGGTCTGGGGATTCTTTCGTGAGGGCGAGATTGCCACGGAGTTCGTGTTCGCCAAGGCGGGTGAGTACCGGTTGCGCCTGGAAGCTTACGGGGACCAGGCCGGGTCCGAGCTGCCGAAGATGGCCGTGGCCTTGGACGGCCAGCGGCTGCATACCCAATCCGTACGGGCTCAGGCGGGCAGTCCGGAGGCGTTCGAAGTCCCCATCCGCGTCGAGGCCGGCAGCCACAAGTTGTCGGTTTCGTATCTCAACAATTTCAATGCAGACGGTGATCGCAACGTGTACCTGGTGTCCTTCGAAGTTTTGGGGCCGTTGGGAGTGGCCCCGGAGGAATATCCGGAGCCGCATCGGCGCTGGCTGCCGCGCCGGCCGGAAAAGGGATCCGAGCTCGCGTATGCGAGCGAGGTGTTGAGGTTGATGGCCAGTCGGGCTTACCGACGTCCCGCCACGGACGCCGAGGTGGCCCGGTTGAGTCGCCTGGTCGAAGGGGCGATGAAGGACGGGGAATCGTTCGAACGCGGCATGCAATGGGCGGTGCAGGCGATCCTCCTATCCCCCCATTTTCTTTATCGCTGGGAACTGGATCCGGCACCGCTGCCGGACGGCGGGATCCGTGAGTTGAACGACTATGAGATTGCCTCGCGGCTTTCCTACTTCCTTTGGAGTTCAATGCCCGATGAGCGATTGACCGAGTTGGCGGCGGCGGGGGTTTTGCGGCGGCCGGAGACCTTGGAAGCGGAGGTTCGTCGTCTGCTGCGCGATCCGAAAGCGAAGGCCCTGGTGAAGAACTTTGGAGGCCAATGGCTGCAAGTCCGCAATCTGGACGAGGTCGAGCCGGATCCTACGGTCTTTCCGGGATGGAATGCGGCATTGCGCGATGCCATGAAGCAGGAGACGGAGGGGTTTCTGTGGGAGATCATCCAGGGAGACCACCGGATCATGGAATTGTTGGCCGCTGATTTCACTTTTCTGAACGAGCGCCTAGCGAAGCATTATGGCATCGAGGGCGTCGTCGGCGAAGAATTCCGCCGCGTCACTCTGGCACCCGAAACGCGCCGGGGTGGAATCCTGACCATGGGCAGCGTATTGACCGTCACATCGGTTCCGACCCGCACGGCTCCGGTCATTCGCGGCAAATGGATCCTCGAGCAGATCTTGGGAACCCCACCACCACCGCCGCCACCCAACGTGCCTCCGATCGAGGAGGGCGCCGAGGCGTCCAAGAGCGCGACCCTGAGGCAACGTCTCGAACTGCACCGCAGCAAGCCGGACTGCATGGGGTGCCATCAGAAGATGGATCCTTTGGGTTTCGCCCTGGAAAACTTCGATGGCATTGGAGCCTGGAGGGACAAGGACGGGCCGCATCCCGTCGACACCTCGGCGGAGTTGCCGGGTGGCCGCAAGTTCCAGGGGGCCGACGGCCTCAAGGAAGTGCTGCAGCGCAATCAGGATTTTCCGCGGGCTCTGACGTCGAAGATGCTGACGTATGCGCTGGGCCGGGGACTGGAAGGCTATGACCGGCGGGTGGTGAATGGGATCGTGGAGAAGGTGGCCAAGAAGGATTTTAAGTTTTCCGCACTCGTGCTAGAAGTTGTGCTCAGTGATCCGTTCCTGAAGCGCCAACCCAAAATCGATGTTCATGAGCAACATGCCCAAATCGATCGCTAGACGCCATTTCCTCCGAGGCCTGGGGGCCGTGGTGGCGCTGCCATTGCTGGAGTCGATACCCACTGTGGTGGCGTCTTCTGGTGCCGGTGCGGCGTCGGGGCCGGGGGGATTGCCGAAGCGCCTGGCCTTTCTCTATGTGCCAAACGGTGTGCACATGCCGGATTGGACGCCCGCTTACGAGGGCGCATTGACCGATCTGCCCCCGATTCTGCAACCGTTGGCCCCGTTCAAACGCGACATGTTGGTGCTGAGCGGCCTGACGCATGACAAGGGCAGGGCCAATGGGGACGGTCCCGGCGACCACGCCCGCGCAGCGGCCAGTTGGCTGACCGGTTCCCAGGCTCTCAAGAGTGAGGGATCGCAGATTCGCGCCGGTGTGTCGGCGGATCAGATCGCGGCCGACGCCGTGGGGCGCTACACCCGGCTGCCTTCGTTGGAAATCGGGGCGGAGCCTGGGCGACAGGCGGGCAAATGCGATTCCGGCTACAGTTGCGCCTATTCGAACAATATCTCCTGGCGCAACGATTCGACGGCCATGGCGAAGGAGATTCATCCGCGGGCCCTATTCGAGCGGATGTTCGGAGGGGGCATGGATCGCGAGAAGGCCGAAGGCCTGGCGCGGCGTTTGCGCCAGCAACGCAGCCTGCTCGACTTCGTGCACGAGGATGCGAAAGCGCTGGGTCGAAAGGTGTCGGGCAGCGACCGGCAAAAGCTCGAGGAATATCTGGCGGCGGTCCGGGAGATCGAACAGCGCGTGGAACGCTCCGAACGCGAGGCGTCGCAACCTCCGGCCGGGATTCCTGAAATTTCGCTGCCCGAGGGTGTTCCCGGCAGTTATGAAGAACACCTCCGTCTCCTGGGCGACATGCTGGTGTTGGCTTTTCAGACCGACACGACCCGCGTGGCGACGTTCATGTTCGCCAACGAGGGCAGCAACAAGGCCTATCCGTTCATTGGCGTGAAAGACGGGCATCACACGTTGTCCCATCACGAGAACGATCGGGAGAAGCAGGCGCGCATCAGCCGCATCAATCAGTTTCACACCCGGCAGTTGGCCTACCTGCTGGATCGGTTGCATCGCGTTCCGGAAGGGGAGGGCACGTTGCTTGACCAGTGCATGATCGTCTACGGATCCAGCATCAGCGACGGCAACCGGCATAACCATGACGATCTGCCCGTCGCGGTGTTTGGTTCCGGTGGCGGTTCTCTGCTCACCGGACGACATATCCGGTACCCGCAGGAAACCCCCATGTGCAATCTCTTCCTTTCCTTGCTGGATCGCATGGGATCGTCCGTCGAACGTTTCGGCGACAGCACGGGTCAACTGCGGTATCTCGAGGGTTAGGAGCGCTGACGTTGCCGGTGGCATCGAAGCGTCAGCGGCGTCACGAAACGGACTCTGTGGGCATGCTCCTTCGCTCTCCAGGGACCGGTCGACTTCGATTGGGTTCATGGTGTTCGCGCGTGTCGGAACTTTGGAAAGCGTCGCTTTCCGTGCAGCGCGGCCTTTTCCTTTCGTCGTGGAGAGGCTGGTTCGGACGCCCCTGCAGCAACGAAGGTCGGTTTCCCTTGCCCGGCAGAGTCGGCGTGCTGGCGATGGCGCTTCTGTTTTCATGGGAAGTGCATGGAGCGTCCAAGTCCGCCGCGGACTACGCGCGCGACCTGGAATCGACCGAGCGGAACGCCAAACGGGAGGCGGCCTACCAGTTGAGCCGGATGGGGCGCGAGGCTCGCGTGGCTTTGCCGCAGTTGATCAAGGCGCTTGAAGACGATCAGCAGCAGGTGTGGTTTGGGGCGGTGACGGCATTGGCCAACCTGGGACCCGAAGCCGAACCCGCATTACCGGCGTTGTTGCGAGAGTTGGAGAGTTGGGAGCCTTCACGTCGTGACCGCCAGGGTGCGCAAGCCCTGTATCGAACCGCCGCGGCGTTGGGCGCCATCGGACGTCCTTCGGTTCCGGCGCTGTCCAACGGACTATCCAGTACCAAATGGCAAGTTCGCGCCGGCTCGGTGATGGCCTTGGGGTTTGTCCGGCCCGCCGCCACGGAAACCTTGCCAGCCGTGACGCGTCTATTGGGCGATCCTCGCGCGGAGGTTCGCGATGCCGCCGTCGAGACGGTGGTGGGATTCGGCGTCCCGGCGGTGGATTTGCTGATCCCGATGGTGCGGGAGGACAAATCGGCGGTGACGCGCCGAACGGCCGTGGACACGTTGGGACGGATGGGGGCCGCGGCGTCGACCGCGACGGAGGTCTTGCGAGCTGCCATCGGCGGCGATACCGAAGAAGCGGTGCGGGCGGCGTCGGTGTCCGCGTTGGCACGGATTGAGGGTCGGGGCACGAATGTCGTGCCGGTGCTCCTCGAGACTTGGAGGGATGGCCCCGCATCGGTGAGTTTGGCGGCAAAACGCGAATTGCTTTTGGTCCAACCGGTCGGTCACCGGGTGGTGCCGTTCCTGCTGGCCGAACTGGAGAGCGGCGATATCCAGCGACAGCGCCGCGCGGCCGATTTGTTGCGCGAATTCGGGCCGGACGCGTCGCCGGCCGTTCCGTTGTTGGTGGGTATGCTGCGTCAGACTGAGTCGTCCAAGGAACCCGATGCGGTGATCGTCGCGGCCTTGGCGGCGACGGGCGATGCTGGTCTTCGGGCGGCCTTGGATGAAGCCGGGCGATTTCCTGAGGCATCCAACCGCGCCCATCACTGGACGCGGGAGGTGTTGCGTCGATTGGATGGTACGACGGCTCCGGCATTGGGGGCTGCGCTGACCCATCCTGTTCCCGCGGTGCGTGCCTTGGCTCTCGAGTCACTGACGGCCCTTGGAACGGCGGCCCGGGGAGAGTCACGCAGGATTTTGCCCTTGCTGAAGGATCCCGCACCGATGGTACGCGCGCGGGCCTGGATCGCCGCCCCATCCTGCGGGGTGGCTGCCGAGCCACTTTTGGCGCAATTCGACCAAGCCTTGAAGGATTCCGAATTCGAGGTTCGACAGGCTGCCTTGGAGGGCGTGGCCCGATTGGGCCGCGGGGCACGCCCTGCCGTCCCCAAATTGGAGGCTTTATTGACCGGGCCGGACGAAAGGTTGCAAGTCGCGGCCGTAAAGGCCTTGGGGGGACTCGGATTGGAAGCGGCGCCAGCGGCCGATTCCCTGGCGCAACGCCTGCCTGACGCGTCCCCGGAACTGCAGGTCGAGCTTTTGTCAGCGCTGGGCTCCATGGGCACGGCGGCGGCGCCGGTCGTGTCCAAATTGGGACCGATGGCGGAATCCCAGCGTCCTGAGGTTCGCCGGGCTTTGATGGAGACCGCCGCTCGCCTTGGCGAAGGCGGTCGGGAGGCTTTGGCATGGGTGACCAACGGCGTTCGGGATGCTCATCCAGGCGTGCGCGCCTCGTCTCTTCGGGCGTGGGCAGCCCTGGACGGAATGTCCGATGCCGCGGCGGAAGCCGTGGCGTCCGGAATGGAGGATCCCGAGTCGGAGGTGCGTCGTGGGGCCTTGGAGGCGGCGATCAAGCTCGGGGAACGGGCGCGATTGACGGAACCTCGACTCTTCGCGCTTCTGCGGGCCGGTTCGGAACGGGAATTGGTATTGGAGGCGATTCGGGCCATTCACCCGGTCTCCGTGCCCGATTTGCAGGCCATCTTGACCGATGAGGATTGGAAGGTGCGGCAAATGGCGGCTGACGCCTTGGCTCGATTGGGCAAGATGGCGGAAGGCGCGTTATCCGATCTCGAGCGTCTCCAACGCGAGGACCCATCCGAGGATGTCAAACGCGCCTGTCGACGAGCGGTGCGGCGGATACGGGAAGGTTAACCACCGATCGATCGGCACGGGAATTCCGACCGAGACGACACTTCAGGGCAGGGAGGCCAACTGGTAACGAAAGACGAGGTCGCGGCCGAAGACCTCGCGGGCTAGGTTGCCCTTTCGATCCGCTCCGGCGATCTCCCGTGACGGGCTCTCGCGGCAAAACAGCATAAAATCCAGGGATTTGGATTCGATGCGCACTTTGATATCCCGAACGAACTGGAGGTGGCTGCGGTCGAAGGCGTCGGCCAGTCGGAGAATCGCCGCGAGACAGCGGACCACCTCCTGGCGGTGGCGATCGAGGGCATGAAAATCCGTGTGCTCGGATGACGGCAAGGCGCGACGGTGGTATCGGGCGATCTGAGCCACGAGGTCTACCTCACTCGGAGTCAGGTGTTTCCACCGTTGTTTGCGTATCAGGCGAGCGGAGTGTTTATGGTGTCCGACGCCCCTTTTGCTAACCGGCCAGCCAATGTCGTGGAGACAGGCGGCACCCTCCAGAAGGACGCGTGTCTCGGCATCCAGGCCATGAAGGGGTCTGAGTTCGTCGAAGAGCCGCAGGGCAAGATGAGCCACGTGGGCCGTATGTTCCGGTTCGGGCTCCAGCCGTTCCATGGCCTCGCGGATCTCGGCGGTGGCGGCGGTGGTATTCACGACGCGGCGGGGATTAGAGCGGATCGAGGAGCGCCGCGTACCGCAGCCCGCGGGTGCACGGTTGCAGGGCCGGGAGGTGGAGAGTTCCAAGGATCCCCTCATAAATGACTGCGCCGCCGGGAAGGATATCGGCGCGTTCCGGCGGTAACCCAACCACCTCTCTGCGCTGGGCCAGGGACAGAGACCATAACCTTTCGGTGATCTGCCGAAGGCTCGAGACAGAAATGGGCTCCGCCTCGATGCGATGGCGGTCAAACGTCTCCAAGGCTCTGGCGATCCGGGCGAGGATCACCGCGGTTCCACCCACCGCGACATAGACCAGCGAGGCGCCGCCTTCCCGCACGGATGCGACGGCGGGTTCCACCCACGGCAAAATCTCGTTCCGCAGTTGGGCCTGCACCAGCGACCGGGAGCGTTCCAGTTCGTTCCGAGTGGGCTGGGGGCTGGGTTTGATGTGTTCGAACAGACGGACAACCCCCAGGGGGAAGCTGCGGCTGAAGTGCCGCACCCCGGCTTTTCCAACGATGAATTCGGTGCTGCCGCCGCCAAGATCGGTCACCAGCAACGGGCGGTCAGCCCAGCGCGGATCCGTGCAAACTCCCCGAAAGGCCAGGGCGGCTTCCGTTTCGCCGGTGATGACCTCGGTGTCCAAGCCGCTGGACTGTCGCAGTGCCTCGAGCAGTTCGTCCTGATTCGCGGCCTCGCGGGCCGCGGCTGTCGCGATGAGCCGGATGCGCTCCGGACCGTAGTGTTCCGCTTCCGCCCGAAGTTCTTGAACGGCCCCGGCCGTGCGGGCGATGGCATCGGGCTGCAATCGGCCGGTTTCGAAGAGTCCGGCGCCGAGGCGTGTTTGATGGCTGCGTTCGACGAGGGGAAGGACCGCTGGGCCGCGGACCTCGCCGAGCAGCATTTTGACCGAATTCGTGCCGACATCGATGACCGCACGCCGAACTCCGCGGGCGGCGTGGGCGGGGGAGAGAACGACCTCCTCCATGGACGGGTTTTAGGTTTTTGAATGCTCGCGCGCCAGCACGGCGGCGCCGGTGATGCCGGCATGGTCGCCCAGTTTACTGGCCACGATTTCAACGCCTTTGAAGGTGCCGGGCATGGCGTAGTCTTTAGCGGTTTCGACGATGATGGACATCATTTCGTCCTCCAGGGCGTCGATAACGCCGCCGCCGAGGACGATGTACTCGGGGTTGATGAGGTTAATGATGTTGCCAACCGCGATGCCGGTGTATTCGGCGGCGTCCTCGATGACTTTCTCGACCAGTTTGTCCCCTTTCTTGATGGCCTTGCGCAGGTCGCCGCTGCGGAGGTCGTCAAGATTGTCGCCGAGCATATCGGTGAGCACGGTCTTCTGGCCGTCTTTCACCAGATTCTCGATGCGTCGGAAAATGGCGGTTCGACTGGCGAGAGCCTCGAAACAGCCCTTGTTGCCACAACCGCATTTGGGTCCGCCGACCTCGAGGACCATGTGGCCGATCTCGCCGGCCGTCCGGTTGAATCCGCTGAACAGGGTGCCGTTCAGGATGAGGCCCGAGCCGATGCCGGTTCCCAGGAAGATGCCGACCACGTGGCGGGGTTTGCCGGAGAGTTCGGCGAAGTGAACGCCGAGGGTGCAAACATTGCAGTCATTCTCGACGAAGACCGGGACATCGATCTCTTTCTCCAGGTCGCGTCGCAGATTGATGTCCTCCCACCCGGACATGTTCGGGGAGAAGATGACGCGGCCTTCCTCGGAGTTGATCGACCCCGGCGCTCCGATGCCGACCGCCTTGATCTGCTTGAGATCCAGATCGGCCTCGTCGACGGCATCGCGGATCACCCGTGCGATGCGCTCGATAACGACCTTGGGTCCGCGATCCGCCTTCGTGCTCGACTTCGCGGTGGCCACCAGTTTGAGGGCGCTGGTGAAGACGCCCGCGAGGATCTTGGTGCCGCCGAGGTCGACCCCGACGTAGAGTTGTTTCGGAGTGGCTTCCGCCATGATGGGTCTGGGTTCGCCGCGTTGAGGACCTGGGCTGAGACGATCGATTCCCGGGGACCGAGCGCGGCGCGCCCATACAACAGAAAGACCGACTTGGGTCAAACGGTTATTCTCGGACCCCGTTGTCGTCCCCATGCCCGACTGGCAAGTGTTGGATTCGGATTCCGGGCTTCGGCGTCAAACGGATTGCCGAAATTCGGCGGACCGTCGTGGAATAGGCTCCATGGAAGCGATGCCAGTCTCCGCCCCTCGACCACGTATTCTCGCGGGTCTCTTGGTTTCCGTGGCGACCCTCGGTGTTTGGCTTCTGGGAGTGGCGGGGGGCCATGCTCAGCCCTATCGACCCTCCTGGGAGTCGCTGGATCAGCGGAAAGTGCCGGGTTGGTTTCTGGACGCCAAGTTCGGGATCTTCATTCACTGGGGCGTTTATGCGGTGCCGGCTTGGGGTGCGCCGAAGCAATACTCCGAATGGTATTGGAACCACATCGCCGACAAGAAGCCGGACAATGTCTGGTGGCAGTTTCATCAACGGGTTTACGGTGCCGACTTCCAGTACCAGGACTTCGCGCCACAATTCAAAGCGGAGCTCTACGATCCGGACCAGTGGGCCGACCTGTTTGCGCGAGCCGGGGCGCGTTACGTGGTGCCCACCTCCAAACACCATGATGGCTTCGCCATCTGGCCGAGCGCGGAGGCGAGTCGCACCTGGGGACGGCCGTGGAATGCCGTGGAGATCGGTCCCAAGCGCGATCTGCTGGGCGATCTGGCGGCGGCGGTGCGGAAAAAGGGAATGCGATTCGGCTTCTATTTCTCGCTCTATGAATGGTTCAACCCCCTTTGGCTGAAGGATCGCCCCCGGTACGTGCGCGAGCACATGATCCCGCAATTCAAGGACGTGGTGACGCGGTATCATCCGTCCCTGATCTTCAGCGACGGCGAGTGGGACATGCCGTCGGCGGATTGGAAGAGCGAGGAACTCCTGGCGTGGCTTTACAACGAAGCCCCGGGACGCGACGAAGTGGTGGTCAACGATCGCTGGGGAAAGGAGACCCGTCACAAGCACGGAACCTATTTCACCACCGAGTACGCGGCCGGGATGAAGGATGACTCGCATCCGTGGGAGGAGAACCGCGGCATGGGCTTCTCGTACGGCTACAACCGCGCGGAACGCATCGACGACTACAAGTCTTCCCGCGAACTGATCTTCGTGCTCATCGACCTGGTCAGCCGGGGCGGGAACTTTCTGCTCGATATCGGGCCCGACGGCGACGGCAGCATTCCGCCGGTCATGGAGCAGCGACTGTTGGAGATGGGCGACTGGTTGAAGGTCAATGGAGAGGCCATCTATGGAACGCGGTATGCCGGGCGAAACTCGCAGTGGAGTGAGGGGCGGCGCCCGGGTCAGCAATTCGCCGAGTTCATGGTGAAGTACGATTTGATGTCGCAAGTGGGCCGGGTTCCCAAGGACGGCGTGGCGGTGCAGCAGGCCTTCTTCACCAAAAAGCCCGAAGCGCTGTATGCCATCACTCCCGGTTGGCCGGGGGAGAAGCTCGAATTGCGCGGGATTCGGGCGCCCAAGGATACCGTAGTAACCCTGCTCGGTGTGCCGGGCGCGCTGCCGCGGCGCATCCGGGGAGACACCCTGACCGTCACCGTACCGCGTCTGGCGTCGGACGAGGTGCCGTGCCAGCACGCGTACTCGTTCCGGATCAGCGGGGCGACATTGCTGCCGGAAGAGAATCGGTGACGCGCTTGCGGTTGGTGCGGTGCACCGATACGGTCGCCGCCCAATCATGCGGGAAGTCCTAGTCATTGGTCACCGGAACCCCGATCCGGACGCGATCTGTTCGGCAATTGGTTATGCCGAATTCAAGCGACGAACCGGCATGGTGGAGGCCGTGCCGGCGCGATGCGGAGAGACCAACGAACGCATCGACTTCATTCTCGATTCCTTTTGCGTCCCGGCCCCCCGATTTGTTGCCGATGTTTCGCCGCGCGTGGCCGACGTCATGGAAACCAATGTGCTCAGCGTCTCGCCGGACGCGACGGCGACCGAGGCGTTGACCATGATGGACAATGCCAATGTGCGCGTCCTTCCGATTCTGGATGAGGAGCGGCGGTGTCGCGCGCTGGTATCGGTATTCAAGGCCAGCAAGTTCTTCTTCCCTGCGTCGAGTCGGGCGGTGGACACCCGAAGAGTGATCGCCTCCTTGCGTGGACTGACAAGGGCGGTGCGCGGCCGGATGATTTGCGCCTTCGAGCCGGACCGCGAAGACGACCTGATCTTGATGATCGGAGCGATGCGTCAGTCGTCGTTTGCGGAACGCCTCCAGAATTATCCGGCGGAGAAGTTGCTGGTGGTGGTGGGAGACCGTGCCGACATCCAGGAACTGGCCGTGCGTGCCCGGGTGCGGGCCCTGATCGTGACCGGCGGTTTGGCGATGCCGGACGAAGTGGCGGACGAGGCGCGACGCAACGAGGTGTCGCTCATCATTTCACCATTCGACACCGCCACGACGGCCATGCTGTGCCGGGCGGCGATTCCGGTGCGCCACGTTCAGGACGAGCATTTCCTGGCGTTCCACAAGGACGAACCCATCCGGCGCGTTCGAGATATGGCGACCAGCTCCGCGTTCCCGGCGTTCCCGGTGGTGGACGACGAGCAACGTGTCGTCGGTATCCTGACCAAGTCGGACTTCCTGCGCCCCGTCGATCGGCGCCTGATTCTGGTCGATCACAATGAGCTGTCCCAGGCGGTGGCCGGGGCGGACGAGGTGGAGATCATCGAGATCATCGATCACCACCGGATCGGTTCGTTGAGGACCCAGCAGCCCATCCTTTTTCGCAATGAACCGGTCGGGTCCACCAGCACCATCGTGGCGGATTGTTTCTTCCGGTACGGCGTGGAACTTCCGCCGTCGATTGCCGGCGTTCTGCTGTCGGGTCTGGTGGCCGACACGCTCAATCTCACCTCCCCCACCACCACGCCGCGCGACGCGGAAGTGCTGGGGCGCCTGGAGAAACTGGCCGGGGTGAATGCCCGCGATTTCACGGAGAAGCTCTTTGCCTCGGGTTCGATTCTCGTTTCCCGCACACCGGCTCAGGCCATCACGGCGGATTGCAAGGAATACACCGAGGGTTCGGTGCGTTTCTCAGTGGCGCAGATCGAGGAGTTGGGTTTTGACAATTTCCGACAGCGCAAGGCCCAGGTGCAGGAGGCGCTGGCGGACTACCAGCGGCACCACGGCTACTTCTTCTCCTCGTTGTTGGTGACCGACGTTGAAGAACAGACGTCCCTCCTTTTGCTGGCGGGGCCGCCGGATTTTCTGCAAGCGATCGATTATCCCGAGGTGGAACCGGGCATATTCGAACTCGCCGGCGTGGTTTCGAGAAAGAAACAGTTGCTGCCGTTCCTGACTCACCAACTGGCACGGCTGCCCGCGAAGTCGGGGGTTTAGTTTTGTTCCGGTATCGGCCCGCCTGGGCGCATCTCCGAATTGTTGTCCCGATTCCGATATCGACCCGATACCGATCGCACTTCCAGCGCGACGGTGTCTTCCGTGCGCCGACAAGTCGGAGATGCGCCCGGCCCGCCTTAGCAGCGCTGAGGACTCTTGAGGAGTGCGTAGGCGACGTCACGGGGACCATGGTGAAGACGACAACTTGGTTCCAAGGCCGAATCTGAGACGTTAATCTCAAGTCGGATGCCCAAAGATCCCGCCACATGCACTCTGTGGGAGGTTCGCGAACAACAGCATTCTGGTTTTCTTTTCACCTCCTCACGGGTGTCGAACCAATGCGTCGCCATCCTGGGGATGGCGTGCCTGGTCGCGGTCCAGATCCAAGCCGCTAACCCTGGACTCGGCGAGGTGCCCTTTCTGTCGGCCGCCTCGAACACCCCCGCCGCTCCCTCTTCACCGCCGGTGTCGATTTCGAAGCGCTCGGATTGGTCGAGGTTGGGTCGCCAATCCGACGCCTGGTTCGCGTCCGATGACGGCAGGCGCGTGACGGTCCATGTCCTTTCCCATCAATCGGCGCGTGGGGACTGGCCGAAGAATATCGATACGACGGTGTCGGCTCAAAGCGCCGATCCTTCAAAGATCCAAGGCACCTTCGACAACGGGGCCACGGTCGGAGAACTCCGTTTCCTCGCGCGGGCGCACCGTGTCACTCGCGATCCCGTGGTTGCGGAGGCGGTGGTGCGCGGGTTGCGCCACATTCTCGCGGCGCAGTATCCGTCCGGGGGCTGGCCGCAATCGCACCCTCCGGGGAACGGTTACGCGCGGCACATCACCTTCAACGACGGCACCATGGTGAACCTCATGGAACTGATGCGCGAGGTTGTCCGATCTGAAAGCTTCGATTGGGTTTCGGCACCGATGAAACAGGAAGCGCAGGCGGCTTTCGACCGTGCCGTTGTGTGCGTCTTGAATTGCCAGATCCGCGTGAACGGGACGCTGACTGTCTGGTGCGCGCAACATGATGCCAACACCCTGGAGCCCCGCCCCGCCCGCACGTACGAGATGATTTCGCTGAGCGGAGCGGAGAGCGCCGGGATTCTGCGATTCCTCATGACGATCGAGAAGCCAAGCCCTGCCATCGCGGAGGCAATCCGTGCCGGGGCTGCCTGGTTTGCTGCCGTCCCGCTGAAAGGCCTTCGGTGGGTGGACCGGGCGGGTGACCGCGTCGTCATCGAGGATCCCGAAGCGCCCTGGCTTTGGGCTCGATTCCATGAGATCGGCACCAACCGACCGCTCTTCTCCGGCCGGGATGGTGTGGTGAAATACGCGGTCAGTGAGATCGAACGCGAACGGCGCGCGGGTTACGCGTGGTACGGACGATGGGGAGACGACGTCGCCCGGGATTTCTCCGCTTGGACCGCCCGACAGGACTCCCGGCAGTGAGTCGTCCCGATCCAAGGAAGGGCAGGGCGCCATGGGTCGAACAAGACTCAAATGTCGAATGCCAGTGGTTGACCCGATTATTCGCTCTCCCTAGAAAATCAGTCGGACGGGTGCTCGGGACGATTCATCATGATCAAGAATCCGGAATCACTCCAAGGAACGGCCCGAAGCTATCAGATGAGAACGATCCTCTTCCTTCCGCCACCTCGCCTTGGATTTGTAAGGAGGCGCTCGTCGACGCGATTTGGCGTCGCTTGATGGGAAAACAAAGGGCCCCATGGAAACCGCAGCTAAACTGATCCGTGTCACGCGCCGTGAGATGGAGGCCGTTTTCGATCGGCTTGAAGGCGAGCACACTACGCGGCTTGCCATCATTGGACCGACCGTCGCGTTGTCCAGCGAACCGAGCGACTGGCCGGAAGACGTCCGAGGCCAGCAGGTCTTTCAGCTCAGCGAGACGTGGCCGCGGTCGGTAGATCGCGTGATTCGGCTCGGGCAGCTCGATCGGCTGGTGCTATGGGATCTGGATCTCGGCGACGCCGGCGTCCGCGCCATTGCGGAGCACCTTACCCGGCTCACTTCGCTCGATATTGGTGGCAACAAGATCGGCGAAGCCGGCGCTCGAGCGATTGCGGAGCACCTTACCCAGCTCACTGCGCTCGAAATTGGCTACAACCAGATCGGCGAAGCCGGCGCCCGCGCGATGGCGGATCACCTTACCCAGCTCGCTACGCTCCGGATTGGCTACAACCAGATCGGCGAAGCCGGCGCCCGTGCGATTGCGGAGCACCTTACTCAGCTCACTTCGCTCGACATTGGGATCAACGGGATCGGCGACGCCGGCGCCCGCGCGATTGCGGAGCACCTTACCCAGCTCACTACGCTCCGGATTGGCAACAACCAGATCGGCGAAGCTGGCGCCCGCGGGATAGCGGAGCACCTTACCCAGCTCACTACGCTCCGGATTGGCAACAACGAGATCGGCGAAGCTGGCGCCCGCACCATTGCGGAGCACCTTACCCAGCTCACTACGCTCGATATTTGCGGCAACAACATCGGCGAAGCCGGCGCCCGCGCGATTGCGGAGCACCTTACTCAGCTCACCACGCTCGAATTTTGGAACAACGAGATCGGCGACGCCGGCGCCTGCGCGATTGCGGAGCACCTTACCCGGCTTATTACGCTCGATATTGGCAGCAACAAGATCGGCGACGCCGGCGCCCGCGCCATCGCGGAGCACCTGACCCAGCTCACCTCGCTCAATATTAGAATCAACAAGATCGGCGAAGCCGGCGCCCGCGCGATTGCAGATCGCCTCACAGAACTTCGTCGCCTGGATCTCGACCAAAACCGAATTGGGCAATCGTCTGTCGAAGTCGTCGGGCAGCGGCTGCGGCATTTGACGCAACTCTCGATCGCGGAAAACCTCGACGTGCGCGATATCGGGCCGCTGGCTGGATTGCCTTCGCTGGAAAACCTAGATGTGTCGAAGACGCAGGTGTCCGATCTCGGACCGTTTGCCGATCGGATCGCCGCCGGATGGCCGGTGCGTTGGGATCGATGGCGTGTCTGGTACGGCTTAATGGTCGAAGACTGTCCGTTGGTGCGGCCGACGGTCGAAGTTGTCCGGCAGGGACCCGAGGCGGTGCGGAACTACTTTCGCGAACTGGCGGCCCAGGGCGAAGACCACCTTTACGAAGCGAAAGTGCTGATTCTGGGCGAAGGAGGTGCCGGGAAGACCAGCCTATTGCGGCGGCTGTATCAGCCTGATCGCGAACTCCCTAAAGAAGACGAAACGACCCGTGGTATTGCCATTCATCGGCATGACTTCGTCGGCAACCACCGTCGTTCGTTTCGGCTG
>JAEUHG010000249.1 GCA_016795425.1 Verrucomicrobiales bacterium | reverse complement strand
TTACAGCCAGGGCAAGCGCAATGTGAACTACTCCGAAACCGAGGAGCACCGCATCAAACCCCATGTCTTGCGACGACTGCGCGACCACGAGTGCGTGGTGGTGCACGCGGCCAGGGGATTCAGGCGACGAATCCTTCCCCCACTCGATGCCCGGGGCGAGGTGCCATCTTGGTACCGGCGCCGTGCGTTCTCGGGCATTCTGACAATGTTTTGATCATGAGGCACTTTTGCTTGCCGGTTCCGCCTGGGGCGGTGCGTACTCTTGTCGTCCTCCAGATCACGACTTTGAGAACAGGGAGACCCATGGTGAAGACCAAGATCTTTCGGGAGTACTATCCTAATGGTAAGCCATTATCCGAACAACGCACACGAGCCGGAGTTTTTCACGGCACTTCGAAGACATGGCATCGGAATGGCGCCTTGGCCTCGGAAGCCCGCTATGCCTATGGCCTGATGCATGGAATCAGTCGCCAGTGGGACCCCGGAGGAAAGCTATTGGGCGAATCAGTGTTAGTCCATGGGACTGGAATTGTCCGGCACTGGCATGACAATGGGAAACTGGCGTTCGAGATGCCCACGGACAGAGGGGTGCCCCATGGATGCAATCGAAGTTGGCTCTACGACGGAACCCTGAACAATCTATGTTACTATATCTTGGGCAAACCGGTCACCGCCGCCCAGTACCGCAGCCGAGCAAAGATCGACAAGAGCCTTAAGGTCCCGGTGGGAAGGAACAAACCACCTTCCAAGGGACCCAAATTCGAACGCAAGAAACACGATGTCTTCGTGAAGCGGCTGCTCGACAAGCCAGTGGCCACGGAGGCCCGCGAATGGGTGGACTCTTCTATCCAAACCGGAGCGAAAAGAATCCTGGGACGTCTTCGTGGGCAATCGAGGGTGAGGAAGTTGGTCAAAGACCTGTACGCTGGCGGCGCCAAAGAGGTGATTGCAGCGGGGGTTTACCCGGGCACCTCGGGGTCGCAGCACGCCGATTGGCTAGTGGTGAGGCTTCCCGCATCCGCTACAATGCGTCGGGCACTCTGGAGGTGCGGACGAAGCGTAGAAGATTGGCGGGTGGGAATCTTGGAACCGTCAAAGGATCAGGGCGAAAAAGAGTTGGTCGTCATTTTCACCTGACCACCAAAACTCCTTCCGCGGCGTCCACGGCTACTGTCCCTATAGCGAAGTCCTGCCGGGCGCAAATCAAGGCACCCTTTGGGACGCTAAAGCGCCTCACCAACCTTTTCAACAGAAGGCCGATTCCGTTGAGCCATAGTCGAGCGAGCGTCGAACTGCCGGTCACCCGAATTCAATGGTCCTAGGAATCGGCGCGTTGCTCAAAGGAGGTCGTTGCCAGAGGCCCCAGACTCAAAAGTCGCGAAATTCCCCGTCCTGCATCGGCAATTCGCTTGTCTTTGGCTGTAACCCCCGTCCTGCGCTTGTCACCCGCATGTCCACAACGGTTCGCAGGCCTTGCTTCCTTGTCCCCAGAGGGGGCGCCTTTGCTGCGGCAGAAGTGGATGGGTTTGGGCCCCGTCCCTGGCTGACGGTTGCACCACCAACCATCCGCTGGAGATCAGAGACCGAGTCGCGCATGGCAGCGGCTTGAGCGCTCAACTCCTCCGAGGCGCTTGCGCTCTCTTCGGCACTGGCCGCGTTGGACTGCGTGACCTTGTCTAGCTGGGACACAGCCAGGTTGATTTGCTCGATTCCTTGCCGTTGTTCGTTTGAGCCCGACGCGATCTCGGCAACCAGGACGTTCATGTCGCGGGTCTTGCCCGAGATTTCCGTGAGGCTCGATTCGACCTTCGCAGTAATCGTAACACCTCTCTGAGTCTTCTCGATCGCCATTTCGATCTTGGATGCTGTCTCTTTGGCGGACGAGGCGCTTCGTTGCGCCAGATTGCGCACCTCGTCGGCCACGACCGCGAAGCCCATGCCAGCCTCCCCGGCGCGCGCAGCCTCGACGGCGGCATTGAGAGCCAGGATGTTCGTCTGGAAGGCGATTTCATCTATGACTTTGACGATCTTGGCGATTTCCCCGCTGGAAACCTTCAAATCCTCCATGGCCACCTTCATTTCCGCCATATCCGCAGTCCCCGAATTGGCTGCTGCCAAGGTCGCGTCAGCCAGTTCTTTTGCTCGTGCGGCAGATTCGGCATTCCTCTTCGTCATGCTGGTAAGTTCTTCCAATGACGCGCTCGTCTCCTCTAGTGAGGCGGCCTGCTGGCTCGCTCCTTCCGCCAGGGTCTGGCTTGCCGCTGAGACTTGAGTCGCGGCCGAGGCCGTCTGGTCCGCCCCGGTGGAGAGCCCGGTGGAGACGGTCACCAACGATCGATTGGTCTGACGAGTGATTAAGTATGCCGCGCTCACCGCCAAAATTACGATGACCATCACCCCGATCGATACAAAGATAAGGGATGTTGAGAGCTGACGCTGACTGGCCCTTGCTCCCTCGGCTGATCGCAAGGAGGCAACTCTTGCGATCTCCGCGACGGCCTCGGAAACACCATGGAAGGCCGCCAACCGGCCAGCGGAGCGCTTCCCCAATTCTTCGATCGAGGATACAACTTCCTTGGTGGCGCTCTGAAGTCCTGAAAGCGCGGTCGAAGCCTCTTTCAGTTTCTCCTTTTGGTCGGCTCCCACAACGGCCTCGGATGCGAGGTTAAGGTTCACTCGAATAGTCTCCAAGAGTCCCATATTCTCCGTGATTGCACTCGCCTTTCGCTCGGCGCGGGCTTCGAAGACGCGGGCGCGAACCGTTGAGACATCTGCCAGGACTTGACGCAGTGATTCGGTGTTGAAGCGGGCTGAGGAAAGTGCGGAGTTCCTATCCGCGGGAGACGTTTCCTTTCCCTCGGAGTCTCCGGCATTATGCAACAAGGTCTCAATGTGTTCGGTAATGGAATTCGCTGACGCCACAGCAGCGGCTGATGCGGCTGCTTGTTTGTCCAAAAACCCTTTTGTTTCATCAAATAGCGACATCCACGAGTTCAAGGATTTCTCGAATGGTGTCAGTTGTTCCTTAAGTTGAACGAGGTCGGGGAAGCGTTCGGCAAGTATCTTGGCCTCGGCCAGGCCAGCTTGCAGCTTTTTCATCCCGTTCGTGGCATCAGTGTAGTCTTTTGAGTCTCCGGTAAAGCCAAAGCAGCGAGCCGCGAGGGCTGTGTCACCAGCCGTATCTTGAAGAGTGGCCGCCAGCTCACTTTGCGGCGTATACTCGGTCGCAATTGTGGTCGATAGTCGGCCTGCCGAACGCATAACGAGGGCCGCCCCAATTCCGAGCACCGCCGTCAAGGTAATGGTGAGAGCAAATCCGAAAGTAATCTTTCGGCCGATGGTCATTTGGCGATTCATGGTATGATTGCGCTGGCAGGTTTTCTTGGTAAATGGCGCGCTGGGGTTAATTCCTGTCGGGAGTTTCTTCGGTCTCAGATGATGAGGCGTTTGACTCACCCGGAATCACCTCCCTTATCGTCGCCAAAATATGGGTGGTGGCTTTGGCTATTTGGGCACAGGAGCCATCCACGGTTCGCACAAATTGCTGGACTGGCTCAGCCAGAACTTTTGATAGCCAATACCCGTAGATCGTCACCGTTAACGAAATAAGGGCGGTACAGAACCAGAGTGTCAGAAGGCCCGGACTACCGCAGGTGACGATGGTGGAAATACCAACAGAAGCGGTAATTCCCACAACGATGAAGGATCTGAAGAGGCGTACTTGAAGGACGTTTCCGATCGTTTTTGGACGCCGAGCTGGGTTTGGCCCCTTCTTAAGGATCGAAGGAGCTTTACGAGAGCCTCGTGATACACAGTGAAATGGCATGTTTTGAAATCTGGGTCCCTTAGCCCTGTTTGGCTTGCGAGGATTAAACCCTGACCTTTCTTCATGGTAGATCGGTTGATCGGTGGGATCTCTTGATTAATTTTTCACTACATGTCGTCAGCGCGTATTAGCAACATTGATTGACGGAATTCAAATACCTAGCCGCTCTGTTAAACGAATGGCGCCGTTAACGAATTGAAGCTGGCAACACGTTGTGTTTCTTGGACAACACGGCGCGCCATTTGCGCGGGCTGAGTGGCCGAGTCGACGGAGGGTGCGGTGTGACCGAACGAAGGGCCTCATGAACTGCGGGCTCGTGAGCGCAGTCTAAAATCCCTCTGGAGGGGTGCAGGGGTGCCTTCCGCCCTCACCCATTGTGCAGCGACGAAGAGTGCAGCGTCTCAGAATGCGTTTCTTATCGGGCGTCAAGCACTGACCAAATGGTCGCCACTAGCGCCGCTGCTTCGAAGGGCTTGGGGAGCGTCACACACTTTCCAAGAGAGTCAGCTTCTTGGAGGGTCGCGTTATCAATTTCCGCCGTAACCAGTATTACAGGAAGCGTGGAGCCTGACGCGCGGAGTTGCCTTAGAAGTTGGATACCGTTGATTTCCGGCATGTTATAGTCGGTGATCAATAGGTCGAAGTTCCCCTCTCGGATGGCCTTCCAGCCGGAACCGCCGTTGGCGGCACACTCAACGTGGAAGCCGAGGCTGCGGAGCACCCTTTCAAGAACTCTACGCAGGGCGTCGTCATCATCGACAAGGAGAATACGTGCGGTGTGGCCACTCGCTGATGGTTGGGTGTTCATCGCGTCTACTGCCACCTCGACCACAAGCTACTTCTTTCCGCTCAGGGATGAAGGGTGAAGGTCCCCGGCTCCTAAGGACCAAGCCCAATACTCGAGCGGCGTGCCGTTGGTGTTCCTTAACTCCAACTCATTCGATGATGATGCAGCCGATTTGGGGCTTCGTTAACTGGCAACGTACTCGCTTTATCGAACTAAGCAAGGTTTCCCGGGTGGTCTTGTAGAGTTCGGGCATCCGGACCGGAATATGAACCAATTCCGACTACCGGGAGCTTCAGGCGTTAACCCGAGGAGGAGGCGGGCCCGATGGCCGACTCTCCTGGGTGAGGGTGGGAATGGCATTGCCCCAGGTCTCGCGGAGTTTTTCATCGGCTTGTTGAGCGTCTCGGACGTGGGTGGCCGAAGCGAAAGATTCCGGATCGTTCCGTCATGCGGGATTCCCCCCTGCGGTGGCCGGTATTCCACCCCTCGTTCCAAAAACTCCTTAGGTGATTCGTGAATCCAACCGATACCGACTTTGGCGCAGCCTCCAACATAAGCCCGACCAATTCGCGAACGGTCGTGTGGAGGTTATGGAGCCCTTTCTCTGCGCGGAAGGGCGGGGACCATCGCATTTATGCAGAGGACAATTCGAACCAAGGCGGGAAGGCGAGATTTCCTTAGGGTGAACCAATCGCGAATGCCCCAACGGGCCCTAGTCCTCTCCTTCGGCATCCTCTCTCTTGCGGTTGGAGATCTGGAAGGAACCGATCTCGACCCGGCGGAGACCAAGCCACCAGAGGGCGACATCGCGAGTCTCGTGAACATGAGCCTTGAACAATTGTCCGCGCTCAAGGTTGAAACGGTCTTCGGCGCCTCCAAGCACGAGCAAAAAACCACCGAGGCCCCTTCGTCGGTTACCATCGTCGCACGAGATGACATCACGAGGCAGGGACACCGTACGTTGCGTGACGTTTTGAACAGCGTCGCCGGGTTATACGTCTCCTACGACAGAGGATATGCCAACATCGGCGTGCGAGGTTTCAACCGGCCCGGCGACTACGGTGGTCGCATCTTACTGATGGTGGACGGGCACCGCCTCAACGAGGCCATCTACGATTCAGCCGCAAGCGACACGGACTTTCCGGTCGATGTCGATCTGATCGAGCGAGTCGAGGTGATTCGGGGACCGGGCTCTTCCCTATACGGCAACAACGCCTTCTTCGGGGTCATTAACGTCGTCACCCGTGGCGGTCGCGATGTCGACGGGACCGAGCTTTCCAGTTCCTTTGGCAGCTTCGATACCTGGACCGGCAGACTGACGTATGGCAAACGCTTCGCCAATGATCTTGAGGTTCTGGTCTCCGGTAGTTGGTATGATAGCCAGGGGAACGAACGCCTGGCCTTCCCAGAATTCGTCGCGGAACACCTAGACGGCGGATCCTCGCGTCAGGCTTTCGTCAAGGCCTCCTACCAAGACCTTTCATTGCAGGGCGGCTTTGGTCGGCGTCACAAGGACTGGCCAAACGCCGCCTACGATAGCGTGCCGAATTCGCACGATCCGAACCTGTGGTCGGTCGACGAACGCGCTTGGGCCGACTTGACCTTCGCGCACGAGTTCGACGGCGATTGGCAATTCTCCACGCGCGCCTACTTCGATCGCTATTACTTCGACAGCAACTACCCTTACGACTACGACACCGATCCGACGACCCGACCGAGTATCAATCAAGACCGAGCCTCCACGACCGCTGCAGGCCTGGAGATGTCGGTCTCCAAATCCTTTCGCGATCGTCACCTGGTCACCCTGGGAGGCGAATGGCGCCACGACTTTGAACGCACTCAGTTGAACTGGGATGTCGCCCCGTATGTGTTGACCCTAAACTCTCGAAGTTCGGGCGACATCGTGGGCGCCTTCCTTCAGGATGAGTGGCAACTGCGACCGGACCTCATCCTTAACGCCGGAGTTCGCTACGACTACTACAGCACCTTTGGCGATACGCTAAATCCCCGCGCCGCGTTGATCTATAACCCTTGGGCAGCCACCACCTTCAAGGCGATCTACGGACAGGCGTTCCGCGCGCCCAACGAGTACGAGATCAACTACGCGGGCGTCATCTCCGTGCCAAATCCGGACCTTCAGCCCGAGGCCACCCGGACCTCCGAGATCGTCTGGGAACAGAGAGTCGGCCAACGCTGGCGCTCCCGAGTCGCCGCGTTTTGGACTGACGTCGAGCATCTGATCGAGCTTGGGAACGTGGATGTGGACCGCGATCCCGCGACGCTCGACGACGACCTCTACCAATTTAGAAACCTAGGCGCTGCGGTGGCCCGCGGCGCCGAGATCGAAATCGAAGGGAGGCTTCCGGGTGGCATACGTACCCTGGCCAGCTACACCTTCACCGACTCCGAGAACCCAGATACGGACCAACGTCTGGAGAACTCGCCGCGGCACCTCGGGAAGTTTGCCGTCCAAGTGCCCTGTTGGCGGGAAAAGGTATTTGCCAGCCTTGAACTCCAGGCCATGAGCAGCCGCCGCACGGTCGCAGGAGCCGAAATCGACCCCTTCGCAATAGTCAACCTCACGCTCTTCAGTCGGGAACTGATCAAGGGTCTCGAATTCTCGGGCAGCATTTACAACCTTCTTGACCAGCGCTATTCCCACCCTGTTCCTGACGATTTCACTTATATTGGACCGATTTCCGGCAACACGATTGCCCTTGATACCATTGAGCAAGATGGTCGTAGTTTTCGGGTAAAACTGACCTACCACTTCTAAGATGTTCCGGGCATCGGCCAGTCTGGATCAGAGTCGGACGCGACGGTGCCTCGCGTACTCCTTACTCTGGATGGTATTCGCCTGCTTCTTCGTCAAGAGTTCTGCCAGCGCAGCGGAAGCCCCTAAAGAACACGAGGTGAAGGCAGCCTTCCTCGTCAACTTTGCCAAGTTTGTCGAATGGCCATCCGATGCGTTCGCCGAAGACAAAAGCGCTGTCGTCATTGGTATCATCGGGGACGATCCTTTCGGCGATTCGTTGCCCCGCATGGTCAAAGGCCAAACGACGAAACAACGCGATATCGAGATTCGACGTTTCGACGCAGGTGAGGATCCCCAAGGTTGCCAGGTGCTCTTCCTCAGTCGCTCCTTGGGTCCAAAGACGACAGAGGTTCTCGCGCGAGTTCAAGGGCGTCCGGTATTGACCGTGGGTGAGACGGAGGATTTCGTCCGTCAGGGCGGGGTCATCGGCTTTGCGATCGTGGATCAATCGGTTCGATTCGACATCCATCTCAAAGTCGCTCAAGATGCACGGTTGAAGATAAGCTCAAAACTCCTCGCGGTAGCGCGCTCGGTCATCAAGGCTCCATGAAGATCATCCGGTTAATCTCCGACCTGCCGATCCGACGCAAACTGACGCTCCTCCTGCTTACGCCCTGCATTGTGGTGCTACTGGTGGTCGGCGCAGCACTCGTCGCCTTCCAATTGCGATTCTTCAAGGCTGGTTTCACCCGCGACGTCCGGGCAGTTGCCGAGATCGTGGGGGCTAACTCGACTGCGGCGATCTCCTTCAATGATCCCAAGGCCGCCGCCGAGATCCTTGAGTCGCTACGAGCCAAAGACCACATCGAAGGCGCCCTTCTGCTCCTCCCCGATGGAAGTGTTCTAGCCCGGTATGGTGCCTACACTGCCGAGCCGATGATCGCATCCGAGGATCGCATTGTCTTCCGTCGGTCTGACGTCCTTACCATCGAACCGGTGGTGCTCGATGGCACGCAGATCGCAACGCTCAACATGCAGAGCGATTTCGGGTCCGTTTACGCCGAGTTGATCCGCCTCATTGGTTGGATGGTCGCATTGGTCGCTTTGGTTGGGGCCGCCATCGCGGCGCTTCTTTCTACTTGGCTCCAGCATCTGGTTTCGGACCCCATTCTTCGCCTTGCACAAACCGCACGCACAGTTGGGGACCACCAGGACTACTCGGTTCGAGCCCGTGAGGAATCCAGTGTCGAGATGGGCGTCCTCACTCGCACTTTCAACCAAATGCTGGCCCGCATTGAACTCCAAGACGGGGCCATAACCCTTGCAAGGCATAAGATGGAAGCCTTGGTGAACTCCATCGATGGTATCGTTTGGGAATGCGACGCAGATGATCTGCGGTTCAGCTTTGTCTCCCGTCAGTCGGCCCTCATCCTGGGCTACCCGCCGGAGCAATGGCTCTCCGACGCTGATTTCTGGTGCCATCACCTCCACCCCGATGATGCTGAGCGAGCCACCAAGCTCTGTCGGGAGTCCATCGCCGCCCGAGTCCCCTATCTCCACGAGTATCGCATGATTGCCGCCGATGAGCGCGTCGTGTGGATTCGGGAAATCGGCAGCATCCTCGAAGAAGGAGGTCGCCCCAAACAAGTCCGAGGACTCTTCCTCGATATTACAGCGGAGAAACTCGCGGATGAAAACCTGGACCGCCTCAACCGTCGTCTCCTGGAAACCTCCCGGCTCGCCGGTATGGCCGAAGTCGCCACCAGCGTCCTCCACAATGTCGGCAACGTTCTCAATAGCGTTAGCGTCTCCGCCACCGTCGTCCGCGATCGCCTAAGAGACTCCCGTGTTCACAATCTCCGCCGGGCCACGGCCATGCTGCGGGAACACGATGCCGATCTCCTGGAATTCCTCGCTGCTGACCCGCGTGGCAAGCGTCTACCCGAGTACCTCGACTCGGTCTCCGAGCATCTCACTGCGGAAAACGCGAGCCTGCTCGCGGAGGTAGCGCAACTCGGGACCAACGTCGAGCACATCAAGGAAATCGTCGCCCGCCAGCAAGACTACGCCACGGTGTCCGGAGTTTTCGAAAAACTCGCGCCTAAGGAACTCGTCGACGACGCGTTGCGCATCAACCTCAACTCCTTCGAACGCCACCGCATCGAGCTCGTCCGCGACATCGCGTCCAATCTTCCCCTCGTTCAGGTTGACCGACATAAGGCCCTTCAGATCCTCGTCAATCTCTTTCGAAATGCAAAGCAGGCTATCGACGCTGCCCAGGGCACAGATCGACGTCTATTCATACAAGTCACCTCGGTCAGCGACGACCGAGTCGCCGTTCGAATCCGTGACACAGGGATCGGTATTGCCCCCCAAGATCTTACCCGCATCTTCGAACACGGCTTCACCACCAAGAAGGGCGGCCATGGGTTCGGACTACACAGCAGTGCCAATGCCGCCCGGGAAATCGGAGGGAATCTTACCGCGCACAGTGACGGTCCCGGGAAAGGCGCCGAGTTTACGCTCGAACTGCGCACGGCACCTTAACTCCGGGAATTCATGAAAGTTGGACTCATCTCATCCGGGAACAGTTCGGAGATCTCTCGTCAAGCAATGTGGCGGGCGCATCGTGAATCGCGACTTTCTAGACGCGCTTTTACACGTTGATCAGGCGAAATGTTGGGTTTACTTCGTTAATCAAAGACGATTCTACCTGATGATGTTCAGTTTTTAGAACTTGCATATCCTGATCTAACTATATAATGGTTTTCTTTGGTTGGGTTTCCAACAAAAAGAAACCAGATTGCGGAACGCCAGATCGTCAAATTTCTGATAGCAGATTGGCGCCTATTTGCATGCACTACCGCTGCAAGGCGACCGCGGGTTTCCCAGTGGAATTGGTCAACTCCTTGAATCGGAATCATCCGTGATGAGGAATCCCACGATTTTAGCGGACCACCAAAACGCCTTCCGCGGCGTCCACGGCTAACGAGCCAGTAACGGGTCCCCCGTCTCCAATGAGGAGCCTGGCGGCGATGGCCTCTCCGACCAGGCGTTCGATGGTGTCGCGCATCGGTCGAGCTCCGAGTTTGGGGTGGAAACCTTTGCGAACCAGGAAACCCATCACCTCTGGCTTCACGGTCAAGCGGTGG
>JAEUHG010000206.1 GCA_016795425.1 Verrucomicrobiales bacterium | reverse complement strand
CGTCAGTTCTTGTCCGGTTGGCGCCCGTCGCGAACCGTGACGATGCCCGGATGAGTCATGAGTTCGGTGCCATTGCGGTTGCCGACGACATTGTAGAAACCCTCATCACTCCAGAACACAAAGCCCGCCAATTCAGGGAAGGTGGTTTCCAACTTGCGCCACACATCCAAACAATCGCGGGGCGGCTCCTGGCGTCCACGGATGCCCAGTTCGGCCCACCAAATGACCTTGCCCTTGCTCCGCTTCTTCTCCACGGCCCACGTGTATTCGTCAAACACCAGACCGCTGCCATAAGCTGATTTCCCGATGACATCCACGTAGGCGTCGCCCGGATAGCAGGCTTGCAGCGCGCCATTCCGCTGGGTCGTGTGATAGGCCCAAACAATGTTGTCCAGGCCCTTGGTGTCGCTGAAATACCGATGCACGATCCGGTACAGCTCGATCACGTTCGTGGACCCCTGTTTGGCATGCCATTTGTTACGGTCGTCGCTCTCCACGAAGGGGGTGTAGACCACCGTCACGCCTTCGTCCTTCAACCATCGAAGATTGGCCGCCATCCGGTCGAGTTGGGCGTAGAAGTGGGCCTTGACCGGGTTCGGCGCGGGGTCCTGGATCGCCTCGCTCGCACAGGGATCGTTCCAGGCGCCCCCGCAGGGATTGGCCCAGAAGGTGTACACACCAGGGATCATCCCACGGGCATGGATCGCCTTCACCGCCCGGTTCCACGCCAGGTCTGGAAATGGATTGTCCTCGAAGTCATAGGTGATGCAGGCGTATCGGGGGAGAACTCCGGTGTGATCCCGGACCTTCCGCACCCAGTTGCTGGGATGATCCGGGTTGGGGTTTTCGTTGTGCACCCAGGTGGCCACCTGGCCGAATAAAAACTTCCCGTGCCCCATTCCGCGCAGCGTCTCCAACAGGTCCTTGGCCGACTTTGCTCGGCACGTCCACGGGAGCAGAACGAGGACTAACGCCACCAGCAGAGCCTCGCGGGCCACGGGCCGGGCCGGGCCGATGCTCAAGCGGATCCCGACGTTGTTCAGCGGAGTGTTGCGAGCAGGCATGGAGCGGCAGGATGGCCGGGGTCCCTGGACCCGGCAATGATCGCGTGGCCCACTGGATACCGACTGCGAACGATGCGGGTCTCGTGTGTTGAATGGATCCCATGGGCACCGGAAACATCCAAGGACACGGTGGACGAATGCGATCTCAGCGCGCAAAGTCGCCGGAGACTCAGCGCCATCCAATTCCATCACCCGCGGCCTCGACATGAGTGGCAACCTCCTTCCAGTTCGGGCTTTCCTGACCCGCGCCGACGGCAACCTTGCCATGAGAAAGTTGGAAGCCGCCGGCATTCACGGAAAGCTGACGGCCGAACTCGGGGCCGACTTGCCCTTCATGCTTCTTGTGGCTCCTGACCAACATCAGAAATCCGTTGAAATCCTGCGACAAACCGATTCCCCCGCGAGTCTCTGCGAACGCTGCAAGAGGAAGCCGGCAACCGTGCATCTGACGATGATCGTGGATGGCTGCTCCACAACGGCGAATTTTTGCAGGGACTGTTATGAGACTCCCCGCGGATGATTGGGGAAGGTGGCAAACCTTCTCAATTCGGGTGCGACGGCTTTCAGCCGGGGAACCCGAAACCATCATCAGCCAAACGGACCAGCACACCGCAGACCGCGACGCCGGTGGTCGACGCTCCAGGCAGGCACGACGCAGGCCGGGTTCCGAGGCCACCCATCGAGCGGGACGATCGGAGGACGGGGCATGAAGCGCGCCGCTCGGAATCTCCTGTTGGCCCTGCTGAATGGGTTCATCCTATTCTTTCATTCCGAGCGCCTGTTTTGGTCGGTGTGGCGTCCGGGCGATTCGATCGCTGACCTGATCGTGACGTGGCTGGCCTATTCAACGCTCGCCTATCTGTTCCTGGCCGCCGTCTGGCTCTTCCGAATCAACACCGTCTGGTCCTTCTACCTGGCTGGCGCGGTCTACGGCTGGCTCACCGAGGGTGGCTTGATCCACACGCTCTACGGTACCGAGGCGTCGGCCCCGTTTCCCATTAGCATCTCCATTACGGCGCTCTCCTGGCACGCTCTCCTCTCGGTCCTGGTGGGATGGTATGCAACTGCCCGAGCCCTTACTTCCAGCCGGACTCGATGGATGGCCGGTATTGCGATCGGCGTGGGAGTGTTCTGGGGATGTTGGGCCACCTTCCTTTGGCGCGAGAATCCGCCGGTCATCACGCCGGTGCCACAATTTCTCGGTTACGCCTGTGGCCTAACGGTTCTTCTGGCCGGTGCGTGGTGGCTCAATTTCCGCGCAGGCGTGACGCGGTTCCAGCCGGGATGGTTCGGAACGGTTCTCAGCCTCTCGATGATTGGCACGTTCTACGTGCAACACGTCCGGCGACTGGGATGGTTGCCATTGGTGGTGCTGCCGGCGGTGCTGTCAGTGGCCCTGGTGCCCTTGTGGCTTCATCGGCGGCGGCAATCCTGCGCCACGGGGATCGTGGAAGATCGGCCGATGGTCGGCTCGAACTTGGCGTACCTGGGTTTGATGCCCGTGGCAGCAACCGCCGTTTACGCCGCAGCCAAGCCCATCGGCCTCGATCAGGTGCCGGTCGCATCGATCGTTTACTACTGGATCACCGGACCCGCTGGGTTGGTGATGCTGGTGATCGCGCTCATTCAATGCGCTCGACCCAGGAGGAATGGCCTGTCGGTCATGCGCGGGACCGGATTCGATACCAGCGGCACGAGCTGATCGTTCCAGATTTGGGTCTTGCGCGGCAGGAACCCGGGTGCACGCATAGATATCACTGAACCCTCGATGTCGACGGGTCTTCCAAGCAGTCAGGGCGCTGGCAGGTATGGTGTCTGGCAGAGGGTTCGCCGTCTGTGGGCTGCGCTTGGATCAGTCGTCTTCGTCGGTTTCACGGTTTGGTGCGTGATCGCCTACCGGGCGACCGACGAAGGACGGCAGGCCCTCGCGACGGGGGCGGACGGCGTCACGGTGACCCGTGGCGAAGCACATTGGAGATTCACGCCAGCCTCCGGGCAACCGAACCATCCTGTTGGACTGGTGTTTTTCGCCGGCTCCATGGTCGATCCCGCCGCCTATGCTCCACTTGCGCGGGCGGTGGCGACGAATGGCTACGCGGTCCTGCTGATGGAACTCCCGTGGCGGGGAGTCTTCGGGGGTGCAGACGGCGCCGAAGTCCTCTCTCAGGCCCACAGGGCAATGGCGCAGGTTCCGGCAATTCACGGGTGGGTGATCGCTGGACACTCCAAGGGCGGCGCTGTAGCCGCACGTTTCGTCCACGAAAACGCCACGGACGTGGCTGGCCTCGTTCTCATCGGAACCTCGCACCCGCGGGACTTTGATCTTTCTGGCACAGCGGTGCCGGTGACCAAAATCCTTGGAACTCGGGACGGCGTCGCCGAGGTTGAGAAGAGCGAGCGCAACCGGACCAAACTGCCCGCCTCGGCCCGGTGGGTCTTGATCGAGGGTGGCAACCACTCCCAGTTCGGGCACTACGGCTTCCAACCGGGGGATTGGAGGGCCGCCATCAGCCGCGAGGAACAGCAGAAGCAGACCGTGGCGGCGGTGGTCGATGCGCTTCAAGCGGCTCTCAAACCCTCGTCGAAGCGGGGTACGCCGGAATCCGCATCGAACGGCTTGCGACCCACCCCGTCTGGCAAATCCGCGCCACCGTCCCCCTGAACGCGCCGATTGCGAATCGCGCCCTGGGCAACGAAGCCCATTGCCTGATGGGCTTCCGGCGGGTGCGCAGGTCGTGGTGGTGGAGATCGAGCCAGGTATCCACATCGTAGAGTTTGAAGGTCGGCACTTCACTGTGCCCCAAGCCTGCGTCAATTCCGGTTTCCGGGTGATTCCAAAGTCCAAACGCCACCGCAACGCGAGTTAACGCCTCGGAAACCGAGGAGTACTCCCCGTGGACCGTGTGAATCCCAACACGACTGGCACCGATTAGTGGCGCGGCTGGGACCAATGGGACCAATGGGACCGTGGTACAACCTCACGAACCACGCTTACGCCGGATTAGCAACAAACCTCCCCCGACGAGGCCAAGTGCCAATGAGGATGGTTCAGGAAAGCATGGAGGGCCTGCCGCTAGGTCGAACCCCTGTAGGCCCGCCAGCGGAGCCGGCGGCAGAATCCCGCCACCCGTCAGGATGGTGATAACTCCGGACTCACCCGCACCGCCAACGCCTTTCGACACCGCCGCGGCGTAGGTTGCACCGAGCGCCGACGCCCAAGCCACCATCTTGATCTGCGCCGTGCCGCCGGGCAGGACTCCCGGGATGACGACGTTGCCGCCCGCGGTGATGAATCCCTTTCCCGCGTCCGAACGGAATGGAGTCGGTACACCGACCGGAGCCAGTGGTTCATTTGGGGCTGAAGCATACAACTGACCCAAGATGCTCCCGTCCGCCAACCCCCCGCAGTACGTCACCGGAGCGTTAACCGAGACGCCGGACCTAGTGGAGAAGTTGACCACGCCTTGCGCCTGGGCTGAGGTCGCCACGATCAGCGCGGCCAGAGTGAGCGCGATTCTTTTCATAGCCTTCCCAATGTTCACCGAGCTTGAGGGACCCGTTCGTGGCTACTCCCACAACCTGACGTCGTCAAACGATATGGGCCGGCCACCCGGGAAGCCGGCCGGCAAGTGGGGGCAG
>JAEUHG010000204.1 GCA_016795425.1 Verrucomicrobiales bacterium | reverse complement strand
GACAACCGGCGGGCCCGGGCGCGGGCATCCGCGAGCGGAGCTGGACTCAGGCCTCTGGCTTGGAGTCCGGCGAGAATGAACGCGTCCACCTCATTGGCTGGCCATGGGTTGGCGGCGGGCCTGGTGGGACGGGGAACCGCGGGTGCCACGAGCGGCCGCAAGCTCCACCATTGAAGCCTAGCCTGATAGGCCTCCTCCCACTGGTTATGGTGGCGAGGGTCGGCTGCGGTTGATTCCGTGCCTTGAGCCAGGACCTCGAAGGATCCGGCTCCGAAGTCGAGCAGGATCCACAGCGCCGCGATCTTCGCCAAGGTGCGCATAGCGGGGATATGCCAATGTAGACGCCCTCACCGGCGTTGGAGAAGCCCGGTGTTTGGACAGAACCCCGGATGCATCGACCCGTCCGACCTCGCACGGTTCACGGTTCACGGAGAAACCGTCCCGGTCTCGAATGGGATCCACGCGGCTTCGGAAGTCCCCTCCGACCTCCCCGCACCCGCCAGCGGTATGAACCGATATTCCAACGGCGGTGCCTGGCTTCGACATGGCCGACGACGGTGGTCGCGGACGGTGGCGTCACGGGCCGGGGGGCGGGCTACCGCTGGACCTTTCCGATGCCTGGATAAGCCTCGCGAAAGTGCGCGACCGGGCGGTTGGTGGTCATCTGATACCCGAGAGTGTCGAAGTTGCCTTTGGATTCCACGAGCTGTCTCCAGCCGTCCGTGGTGATCTGAATCTCGTTGGTCGGATACGACGCGAAACCCACCGTGCCGTCGGTGAATGGTGAGATCAGCGCCATCTCAACGATATGAAGGCTCGGAGTCCCTGAACCCGTGACATTCTGAGTGTTCGTGTCGACGGTCAAATCGACGCTGGCGCTGAACAAGTATCGATCGTGCAGTCCGGCCTCGAAAACGTACCGCCATTCGTGCCCGGCCTCGAGAATCTGATCGCTGCCCGCGGGGAAGAGATGATGAAGCTCGGACGAAATAGCCACAGTCTGCCGCGCATTCAAGAGGACTGCCTTTCGCCGGGCGACGAGGTCGACTCCAGAAGTGAGTGCCGTTGCGCTTGTGGAAGGAGCTTGTTGTTTCTCGCAGCCGATGAGTCCGCCGCCGGCCATCGGCACCAACAGGAGACCTGCCAAAAGAACCCCGAGAGAACCCCTCCGTCCCATATCCGTCCGGACTGGGAAGCGCAGTTCGAGCAATCGATGAATCCGTGATGAGAACTGTCGACGCGACCCGAGCATACCCACCTGGCTCGCCCGAGCGACGCGGCCTTCGTCGAGGGCTCGGGCCACCTTCACCAACGTCGAGGCATAGTCAATTGCGGTAGCGTCGAGGTCAGAAACAGTCGTGTCATCCACGACCTCTTCCCGGGCCGCCCGCAGCCTGGAGCTCGCGAACCAGACCAGCGGGTGCCACCACCACAACGCCTGGGTGATCGTTTGCACGCAATGGATCCAAGCATCGCCTCGTCGGGCGTGGACGAGTTCGTGGACGAGAACGGCCTCGAATTGTTCCGGCGACAACCGATCGAGCAATCCCCGAGGCAGGAGAATCACTGGCCGCCAACAACCCCAGAGCACGGGCGATTGGTTGTCCTCAATCAGTACCAACCGTACCGCTCCCCAAAATCGCGCCTTCCTTTGGGCCTGTAACAAACTTCGCGCGAGCATTGCCGCCAGTTCAGGATCCGGGACCACAGCACGCGATAACCGCGACCGAAGACGGAAACCATGAAACAGGATTCCAGCCATAAAAGCCGTCAAACCGAACACCCAAACGGCGGCAGCCAAACCCGCGGGGCGTAGCGTCCACCAATGGGTCAGTCTCGGGGCTGCACTCCGGACGTCGCGAGGTGCCGGCATGAACGTTCTCTGGGATGCCGTGGCTGGAGCGGTGACCTCCGCTTGGGCCGATTCGGTCGGATTGATCCAGTAACCAATGCCGGTCGGGAACGCGATGGTCGGGGGCAGCCAGAGTTTTAATGGAACGAGGAGCCAGAGTGCATGGCGGACACTGGGTCGCAGGTGCCGACCGAGACCTCTTTCCAACAGCCAAAGCAACCCTACCAGCAGGGAGACTTGAACGGCCCACGGCCAGGCCATAGCCACACCCAAGTCACCCAGGTCATTCAGGGCCGAGAACAGGGTATTCATGAGGAGATAGGATTAGGTGGCCGAGCGTGATCCTTTCTCCCGCTGGTTGATGGCTTGTCGTTTCAGGCGGATGATGGCTTCGAGTTCGTCCAATTCCTGATTCGAGGGAATCCTGGTATCGATGAGGCGCTGAATCATCGGAGTCATGGCGCCTTCGAAGGCTTGAATGAGAGTATAGAGGACCTCCGACTGTTGGGCTTGCTCCCGGGTGACCGCCGAACGGTAGAGGGTGAGCTTTTTCAGCTTCTCCGCCGTCAACAAACGCTTGGCAGTCATCCGGTCCATCAGGGTGCGTACCGTACTGTAGGCCCATTCTGTACCGGTCCGGAGTCTCTCATGCACGTCAGGGGCCGAGCATGGCTCGATGTCCCAGACGGTTTTGATGATGCGCCACTCGGCTTCGGTAAGTTCAGGGGGTGGAGGATTCATAGGACGGTAGGACCTTGCAGAAGGGTTGTATTTACAAGTGTAAAAAACGCAACGAAATTCTCCCGCGCCAACGATCGCCTTTGCGCATTCCTTTCCGTCCAGCCCAGCAGGCGTTATCGGACCAAGGGATCGAAATCGTCCCTTCGAGTTATCCATTGGGCCTTCCTCGATGCGACCCTCAGCGGGCAAAGGTAGTGAGAAATAAGGCAATGGGGTCAGACCTCGACATTTAACAATTGGCGACGCACCACCCATTGCGTGCCCATGGTCAAACAGGAATCCAATCGACGCGGAGCCACGGGCAACCCAAGTTGCTTAATTCAGCATTTTCGGAATGTAAACTGTCAATGTCTGACCCCATTGCCTGGTCATTGCCTGGTTTGGATCTTTGGAATTTGGCCGATCAGGAGACTGCGATCTGCAGTTGTCCAGAGGGGGTATGAAATATCCAGGCTAGGCCCCTTCAAAACCTTCCTTGATCACTCCCGCCAGATCGGTGAGCAGGCGATTGCCGTCGCCGATGTAAGAAGAGCCGTGCATGACGGCCAGGGTCGCCGGGTTGAGGTCCGCCAGCGAGCGCAGGACACTGTCCGTCTGGCGGGTGTAGGGCATGTAATCGGCAAGAGGACCCTCTTGCATGCGCCGCATCGCGTGGCGCGCCGGTTCGATGAGGTCGGAGGACGTCACTGGAGTTACGTCGCCGAAATGATGAAACAGGTCGGAACAGAAGAGAGTCTTGCGCGTTTCCTCGAAGAGGACGCTCGCATCCCACCCGTGGGGCAGGTGGGGCGTGCGATGAAAACGGTAGCGATATTTGCCCGTGTTGAGGACGTCCTCCGCCGTCATGCCGCGGGCGGGCCGAATGGCGAAATCATCGACGTTGACGAGCTTGCCGACCACAGTGCAGACGGCCTGGGCTTGAGGTGCGAGTTCCAACCAGTCATTGAGTGCCCCCACCTCGTCAGATTCGAAATGGCTCCACGCGATATGCCGGAGGTTCAATGGATTCATCACTTTGGCGACGGCCTCGCGCAGTTCCTGGAACATGCTCCTAAGTCCGGTATGGAACAGTAGCGGTTCCTCGTCGCGTACGAGGAAATGATTGAACTGCATGTTGTAGTCCGGGACGAAGACGGAGAGTCGGAACAGGTCGGCGGCAATCTCATCGATGCGGGTCATGGGTCTCAGACTAACCGGGTCTTGGACGTTTGGAAGACTGGCGAAGGTCCGCGCCGCAATACAGTCTTTCTTCGGCTCCGGTTGTTGGCGTGGTTGAACCTTTTGCGTGATTTTTAAGTCCGAGCGAAACCACGACTCAACCGGCGTTGAGCCGAAATCCTCTAGGTAGGTATCAAGACACGATTACTGACAAATGAAGTCAGCACCGTCGAAAGGGTCGCTTGCCAAGAGTCAAGATTACGGCTGGGTTCGGCCTCAGCGGCGACGATAGGCGGGCGGGATTTCCATGGCACGTGGGCCTGAATACCGCGATAGCTTCGCCGCAGCCGTTGACCGTACCGATGCGTCCTCATCGGTCACGCCTCGGAGGGCCGCATCCAGCGCCGTGTCGCTGTTGGGCTGAATCCGCCAGAGGGTCTCTAAGGTAACGCGCCGCACATCGGCATTCGTATCTTTCGTGCCTCGAACCAGGCTTTCGGTGACCTCGACGGGATGCGGGCCGTGCAGCGAACTGATCAGCACCACGGCATTCCGGCGAACTCTCGGATCCGGGTCCCCCTGGGCTCGCTGAATAACCGGCAGCGCCTGGTCCCGAAGCCGGGACGTCAGAAGTGGGAGGATATTCATGCGGAACGCACTGTCCTGGTTCGCCCATCGATGAATCAGAAGTTTGACTGCGTCGCTTGGGTCTTCGCTGAGTTGGCAAAGGGCCACCGTCGCGACGGCGCGTTCCCATGGTCCGCTGCGTGGCTGGGTCGTCAGTTCGGCCAGCGCCTGGGCCACCGCCGAATCCGGATCCCTCGGACGGTCGTGAGGGATGGTGGTGATGGGAGACGAATCCAGAACCGCTTCCAGCAGGCCCATGGCTCTGGCATTTCGGGGGAGAATCGAAGCGAGAGCCAGCGCAGCGCCCAGCTTTTGGTCTCCCGAGCCTTGACGTAACGCCACCAGCAACGCCGGGGCGGCAGGGCGTGCCACGGGTCCGAGTTGCTCCAAGACGAAGGCAGCTTTCGCCTGGACGGACCGCAACATTTCGGCGGAAGGCTCGATGGTGCGTTCGGCATGGAGCATGCGAAGCACCGAGAGAACATCGCCCATTTCAACGTTGGTTCGCGTCACTACCCACGCCAAATAAGGAACCGCGTTTGAGCCCAGGGCCAGGAACGGTTGGCAATTCGTGGGAGTGCACTCGAACCAATCCGGCATTGCCAGGAGCCAGCTGCTGAGTCGGCGTTGCTCGAATCGGGGCTCCTTGGGCGGTTTCGACGCCGGATATCCCGTCTGGCAAACCGATACCAGCATCACGAAAGCGACGAATCCCGGATTTCCAGGCCCAATGGGTCGCAAAAAGTTCATCGTGAACGGCGGTGGGGCGGGAAGGCTTGGCGTGCGGCGGTGGGTTCGTCCAGTCGGATGCCGGTAGACAGGCGGGCTTCGGGTGTGGGCGCGCGGGGTATAGCAGCCATTGCGAAAGGGTGGGTTCGGGACTATGGAGGGCAGGTGTCTGCATCCATTTTGGCATTTGTTGAGGACATCTACGAGGATCTCGAACTCTGGTATCCGAAGATTCGACTTGAAGAAGCTGGCTATCGAACGGTTCTGGCGGGGCCGGAGGTCAAGGGGTATCGCGGCAAGCACGGGTATCCAGCGCGAGCCGACATCCGTATCGATGAGGCGCGGAGCGACGGTTATGCCGGCTTGTTGATTCCGGGCGGGTTCATGCCGGATAAGCTGCGGCGGGATGCGAATGTGCTTCGCTTAACGCGCGAGTTCCATGCCGCTGGAAAGATGGTGGCCTTCATTTGTCACGGGGGTTGGATTCCAATTTCGGCACGCATTCTGAGAGACCGCCGCGCCACGGGTTCCCTGGGGATCAAGGATGACCTGGAGAACGCGGGAGCCATTTGGGTCGATGAACCCGTCGTGGTGGACGGTTCCCTGATCTCCAGTCGGACACCGGTGGACCTGGCACCGTTCGCTGCGGCGATGGTGCGATTTCTTGGCCCGGCCTCCGCTTGAACCGGAGGGCCAAGCCACCGAAGCTCTCCGCGATGTCGCACGGCCGACTCGGCACCCACACGGATCCGACGTTTCACTCCGCCCCGCGCCCGACGTGGGAGGTGGTGCGCCGGGTTTCCCGGTACCTCCGACCTTATGCTGGCTTGGCGGCGGCGACGATACTCTGCGCCGTGCTGTCGTTGGTGTGCGGACTGCTGTACCCCCGGTTGACCCGGGTGATCATCGACGATGTCGTGACCGATCGACGGCACGAACTCCTGACTCCGGCGGCGTTGGGATTGTTAGGGGCTTTTTTCCTGCGCGAAGTGTTTAACAGCCTGCGGATCCGGGTGAACAACCGGTTGGAACAGGGCGTGATCTACGACATGCGGCGGGAGGTGTACGGCCGCCTCCAACGCCTGCCGGTGGCCTGGTTCGATCCCCGGGCTTCAGGCGACCTGATGACTCGGGTGATCGAGGACGTGAACAACGTGGAACGGCTGCTGATCGATGGAACGGAGCAGGGGACGGTGGCGTTATTGAGTATCGTGGGCGCCTTGTGGTTCATGTTTGCCAGCAGCCCCACCTTGGCCCTGACCTCCCTGGTGCCGATCCCGTTTCTGGTCGCTGGGGCCATCTGGTACACCACCACGGCCCACCGGCGCTACCGGCGCCAGCGCGAAGCCTCGTCGGCCATGAACGCCTTGCTCATGGATAACCTGCAGGGCATTCGACAGATCAAAGCGTTCGGCCGCCAGGAACACGAGGACTCGCGATTTCAGGAACGAGCCAATGAATTGCGCGAAGGAACGCTGATCGTGATGCGCGCATGGGCGTGGTATTCACCGGCGATGCAATTCGTCGGTGCCTTGGGCATCGGGCTCATCCTCTGGGTGGGCGGCGCTCAAGTGATCGCCGGCAAGATGGCGGTCGGGGAGTTGGTGGCGTTCATGTTGTACGCCGGCATGTTCTTCTACGAACCCATTGGAAGATTGCACAGCCTGAACCAGATGCTGCAGTCGGCCCGCGCCGCGGCGGCCCGGGTTTTTGACATCCTGGATACGCCGGTGGAGCGACCGGACGCACGCCGTTGCCTGCGCGAGCCGGTGCGGGGTGAGGTCGTTTATCGTGACGTATCCTTTACCTACCCCGGAGGACGCACCGTGCTGCGCG
>JAEUHG010000196.1 GCA_016795425.1 Verrucomicrobiales bacterium | reverse complement strand
AGGTTCGCCAGTTCCATGTCATAGCCGCTCACCAGGTCCGGCGTCTTCGTGCCAACGACGGAATCCATCGGCCAGTATGCCACAATGCCATCCTTCAGAGCGGCTTCCGCCGTCGTCGCGGCGACCCACATCGAGACGGCCAAAGCCGCAATGGGACGAAGGGTTGGAGTTCGAAACTTCGGTTTCTTCATGAATGCGTTGAGTTTGAGTTCGGGATCGTGGGCCTTCGGCATCGTCCGAAGGTCCGCCCAACTCGCCCACTACCGGCAAGCGTTCATTCCCAACGCCGGGCGCCACGAAGTACGTCCCAAAGGCGCAACGCATCCCTTGCGGGATGATCGCTTGCCGAAAACGGACGCGGGGATGCGGGTCAGCCTGCCGTCGTTCGCCATCCCCCTGCAAGCCTAAGCCTCGACATTCGCCGCGCTGATCTCAAGAGCCCTCCTTGGCCCAGCCCCAAGCCTTGGCTGAACCCATGCCGGCAGGCATCGTTGCGCCGGCATGGACGGATCCGCCCACCCCTCGACTCCCGGCTCGACTCCCCCGGGACCCCGTCGTCGGCGCCCGCGGTACTCCGGTCGTTACCCGCGGCGATTCGAGGAGAAATACAAGGAACACCAACCGGATCGCTTCCAGGAAACCGTCACCAAGGTTCTCGCCGCGGGAAAAACTCCCGCTGGCTCTCACCGCCCTATCATGGTGCCGGAAATCCTCGAGGTGCTCGATCCCAAGCCCGGTGACATCGCCGTGGACGCCACCCTCGGTCATGGTGGCCATACTCAAGCGATCCTTCCCCGGCTCCTCCCCGGAGGCCGACTCATCGGCATCGACGCGGATCCCCTGGAATTGCCGAAGACTGAGGCGCGACTGCGTGCTCTGGGTTTCGGCACGGACGTGCTCACCATTCATCGCAGCAATTTCGCCGGGCTCCCCAAGATTCTCGCTGGAGACGGGCTCACCGGCGCGGATGTCATCCTCGCCGATCTGGGGGTCTCCTCGATGCAAATCGATGATCCGACCCGTGGATTCTCAGTGAAACACGATGGGCCACTCGACATGCGCATGAATCCGAAGCGCGGCGAACCCGCCTCGGCCCTGCTCGCCCGCATCGATGCCCAACGATTGTCCGATTGGTTGATTGGACACGCCGACGAACCCAACGCTCCAACCCTCGCTCGTGCGCTGGCTGGACGGCACTTCGACACCACCCAGGCGCTGACGCGCGCCATTCGTGATGCGGTCTCCATGCTGCCCACGGATGCCCAGGCACTGACGGTCCGACGCGTCTTCCAAGCCCTTCGTATCGCCGTGAACGATGAGTTCTCCGCCCTGGAAACGCTCCTGCGACATCTCCCTCAATGGACGAAGCCCGGTGGACGTGTCGCCGTTCTGACCTTCCACTCCGGCGAGGACCGACGGGTGAAGCACGCCTTCGAACAGGCGCGCCAGGCAGGACTCTACGCGCGAATCGCCGACACCGTGCTTCGTCCCTCGCCCGCCGAACGCCGCGACAACCCAAGATCCGCCCCCGCCAAACTGCGATGGGCCGTCCGGGCCTGACCTTGCCCAAACCCGGGAGCCCGCCCATCCGCCCCCGGCGGATTGACGCGCATCACCCCTAGAATGCGAGGATCCCCGAACTCCCCAAATGATCACTATCGGCTTCCATACCGACGCGTTCAACGGCGCCTACTGGTCGTTCGACAAATGCCTGGAATGGGCCCAACAAAATCGCGTCCACCACATCGAGTGCGGACTCATCGATGGCGTCAGTTGGATCCACGGCCTGGGTTATCAACCCCACGTCGCCCTCTACGAAGATCCCGTTCTCCTTCGGCGTAAAATGGATCGTTACGGGGTGCGCTTCTCGCAGGTCGATGCCGCCTATCCGTTGAGCGGCGAGGACGGCCCGACGCGCGGTGTGCCCTACGTCCTCAAGTCGATCGCCTGGGCCGCCCAAATCGGATGTCCTTGCGTCGACACCACCGACGGTCTTCATGCTCCGGAGGGACTCGACCTCAAGGAGGCGATGGAGTTGATGCGCCGCAGTTATCGGCAAATTGTCCGCGTCGCCGAGGCCCACGAGGTGATCGTCAACATCGAACCCCACGGCTTCTTCACCACCAACCCTGATGCCATGGCGGAGATGCTGAACTTCGTCCACAGCCCGTTCCTGCGAATGAACATGGACACCGGCAACACCTTCATCGCGGGTCGCGACCCCGTGGCGTTCCTGGAGCAATTCCTGGACCGAGTCTCGCACGTCCACATCAAGGATGTCTCCCAGTCCCTCGCGGACGCCCTGCGAGGCGGATCCACCGGCATCGCCCTCAGTCACTGCGCCATCGGCGAAGGAGTGAACGCCGGCCCCATCGTCGAATGCCTGAAACGGCTCCGTGACTCTCAGTGGTCCGGAAACCTCAGTATCGAGTGCGATGGCACGGTCATCGCCGATTCGCTTTCCTGGCTGCGGCGCACCCTCGACGAACTCGGGATGCCTCACGATTAGACGGGCCTGCTTCCGCGAAGCCCCGCCGCACTCCTCACACCGGAACCGTCAGACCTAAGGCAGGCCTTTAGCCCCGGCCACTTAGGTCGTCTTCCCGTTCTGTCGATATACGAACCAGCGGTACCGTGTTTGTCGCGGACCCGGGAGACATCCGCAGCGGTTGGGCAACCATCCCCAGCCGACACACCCCGTGCGGATTCCGGAACTGGTGGGAACCTTTCCATCCGCGGCGCCGCGAGGCCCGGCACCCATACGGACATGAGACGATCGGCCCTGCGAACAGCAACCCGTAGCCTGGTCCTTTGCGCGGGGGTTCTTGGAGTCCCGTGGTGCCTCGGCCAGCCCACCGTTCCTCCCGACGCCAGCGATCCCACCCAACTCGCCAACCTGAGCCTCGAGGAGCTTTCCTCCCTCAAGGTCGAAACCGTCTACGGCGCGTCCAAGCACCGCCAGCGCACCACGGAAGCGCCATCCTCGGTGACGCTCGTGACCCGGGAGGAAATTCAACGCTCCGGCTACCGAACGCTTTCCGAGGTGCTCAACAGCGTGACCGGATTCTACGTCACCTACGATCGCGCCTACAGCTACATCGGCGTGCGCGGATTCAACCGTCCCGGCGACTACGGCGGGCGGGTCCTGCTGATGATCAACGGCCATCGTCTCAACGACGGCATCTTCGACAGCGCCGCCAGCGCCACGGACTTTCCACTCCACGTCGACCTCATCGACCGCGTGGAAGTCATCCGCGGACCGGGTTCGTCACTCTATGGCAACAACGCTTTCTTCTGCGTCATCAACGTCATCACCCGCACCGGAGAATTGCTGAATGGCACCGAACTCTCCGGATCCTACGGCAGCTTCGACACTTGGACGGGCCGGGCGACATTCGGAAAAAGGTTCGCCAGTGGATGGGAACTCCTGGTCTCCGGTGATGTCCTGGCAAGCGAAGGTCACGACCGTCTTCACTTTCCTGAATTCGTCGCCGAAAACCTGGATGGCGACTGGGCAGGCCGCGCCTTCACCAGTCTCGCCTTCGAAGGGCTCACGCTCGAGGGCGGATTCTCCCGCCGCCGCAAAGACTGGCCCACCGCCGCCTACGATTCGGCACCCAATTCGCACGACCCGACACAATTCACCGTCGACCAACGCGCCTGGGTGGACCTGAGATTTGACCATGAATTCGACGGCGAATGGACGCTGTCCACCCGCACCTATTTCGACCAATACCGATTCGAGGCCGACTATCCGCACCTCGATCACCTCGATCCCACCGGGCCGATCCACACGGATCGGGATCTGGCCAAGGCGACGTCGGCGGGCCTGGAAATTGCCACCAGCAAGGTCTTTTGGAAGGACCACCACGCCACCGTGGGGGGTGAATGGAGGCACGACTTCGAGCTATCCCAGAACAATCGGGAAATTGAACCGGGAGACACGCTGCTGGATTCCAACGAAAGCGGGGATGTCCTTGGCCTCTACCTCCAGGACGAGTGGCAGATCACCCCGGAACTGATCCTCAACGCCGGTCTCCGCTACGATGACTACAGCACGTTCGGTGATACGGTGAATCCACGCGCCGCGGTGATCTACAACCCTTGGGCAACCTCGACCTTCAAACTCATTTACGGACAGGCATTCCGCGCCCCCAACGCCTACGAACTCTACTACGAGTCCGTCCTCTCACGCTCCAACCCCGACCTGCAGCCCGAACACATCCGCTCCTATGAGATCGTCTGGGAGCAACGCTTCGCCGGCCACTGGCGCAGCCGGATCAGCGGCTTTTGGACCGATGTCGAGGATCTGATCCGGATGCAGAGCATCGACGTCGACACCGATCCGGCGACCTTGGATGACGACCTTTACGAGTTCACCAACGCCGCGGCCGCCATCGCCCGGGGAGCGGAATTCGACATCGAAGGACATTGGGAATCCGGCTGGTTTGCACGCGCCGGTTACACCTTCACCGATGCCGAGGACACCGCCACCCGGTCTCCATTGGCGAACTCCCCCCGACACCTCGGCAAACTCAACGTCGGCTTCCCGATTGGGACGGAAAAACTCATGGCGAGCATCGAACTCCAGGCGATGAGCGACCGTACCACGGACGCTGGCACCACGATCGATCCCTACGCCATCGTCAATCTCACCCTCTTCAGCCGGGCATTGGCCAAGGGCCTCGAAATCTCCGGCAGTATCTACAACCTGTTCGATCAACGCTACGACCACCCCGTTTCCCCGGACTATACCTACACCGGCCCGATCTCCGGCAATAGCATCGCCTTGGATGTCGCCGAACAGGATGGACGAAGCTTCCGCGTGAAACTGACGTACCGGTTCTGAAATGCCACGACCCCGCCCCATCGTCCCGCAGGGTCGTCGACCAGCGACCGCCCGCCGCCCCGCGATGCGCGCGCTCGTTCTCGCATTCCTGTTCCCGTTTCTCCTCGAATCGTCAGTCCGCGCCGCCGCCCCCACCGAATACGAGGTCAAGGCCGCCTTCCTGCTCAACTTCGCCCGATTCGTCGAATGGCCCGCCGATGTCTTCCCCGAACCCGCTGCGCCACTGGTGATTGGTATCATCGGCTGCAAGGAACTCGCTGACACCTTGCCTCGGATGATTACCCAACAAACCGCGCAGGGACGCCCGATTCAGATCCGCGAACTCCAATCGCTGGAGTCGACCCAGGCGTGCCAGGTCCTCTTCATCGGCCGGACCGCCGGCGCCAGCACCAGCGACGAGCTCCTGAAATCGGTCCGCAAACGACCCGTGCTCACCGTCGGGGATGCCGAAGACTTCAACGCAAAGGGCGGGATCATCCGGTTCCTGCTCGTTGATAAATCGGTGCGCTTTGATGTCCATGCCAGGGCCGCCGCCGACGCCGCCCTCAAGATCAGTTCCAAGCTCCTGGCGGTCGCCCGCCAGGTGATCACAGCGCCATGAAGGCCCTCCGCCATCTCAGCGATCTGCCGATTCGAAACCAGATCACGCTGCTCCTGGTCACACCATGCGTCGTGGTGCTCCTTCTCGCCGGCGTCGTCATGATGGGATTCCAGGTCCGACTTCTGCGCCACGCCTTCGCCCGGGACGCGGAGGCGGTGGCCCACATCGTTGGCGCCAATTGCACCGCCGCCATTACCTTCAACGATCCCAAGGCCGCCGCTGAGATCCTGGAATCCCTCAAGGAAAAACCCCACGTCGTCAGCGCCATCCTGCTGCGCCAGGACGGATCCACGTTCGCGACCTACGGCAACCATCATTGGGAAACCATCGTTTCCGGTGATCACCAGACGCTCTTCCGTGAGTCCGACATCTTCCTCGTCGAACCCGTGATACTCGAAGATAAGCAGATCGCCACCCTCAATGTCGTCTTCGACCTCGGGGCCATCACCGCCGGCCTCGTCAAGCTGATCGCCGGCATGGTCCTCATTATCACCTTGGTCGGAATTGCCGTCGTCACGCTCCTGTCCCGCTGGCTCCAACGGCGCATCTCCGATCCCATCCAACGACTCACCCGAACCGCCGAAACCGTCGCCGTTGACAAGAACTACTCCGTCCGTGCCGCGGCCGAATCCAACGGCGAACTGGCCGTTCTCGCCCGCACCTTCAACCAAATGCTCGTCCGCATCCAGGAACAGGATGACGCCATCACCCTCTCCCAGCAAAAGCTCGAAGCCCTGGTCAACTCCATCGAAGGTATTGTCTGGGAATGTGATCCCGTCGCCTTCCGCTTCACTTTCGTCAGTCAGCAGTCGGAACGCATGCTGGGCTATCGTCCTGAGCAATGGCTGGCCGACCCGAACTTCTGGCAGTCCCACCTCCACCCGGACGATGCCCGGGAGGCCCTCCGCCTCTGCCACGATTTCACGCGCGAGGGAAAGCCCTACGCCCACGAATACCGCATGCTCGCCGCCGACGGTCGCGTGGTCTGGATCCGCGAGAGCGGCACTGTCCTGCACGAGCAAAGCCGCCCCCTCGCGGTCCGGGGCATCTTCCTCGACATCACCCACGAGAAACTCGCGGAGGAGGATTTGGAGCGCCTCAATCGTCGACTCGTGGAGACCTCGCGCTTCGCCGGCATGGCGGAGGTGGCCACCGGCGTCCTCCACAACGTGGGCAATGTGCTCAATAGCGTCACCGTTTCCGCCAACCTAGTGCGCGACCGACTCAAAGCCTCCCGCGTTTCCAACCTCTGCCGCGCCACTGCGATGCTCAAGGAACGCGAAGCCGACTTGCTCGAGTTCCTCGCCACCGATCCGCGCGGCAAACGACTTCCCGAATACCTCGCCACCGTCTCTCAACACATCGCCAACGAGCAGGCCAGCCTGATCGAGGAAGTGTCCCATCTCGGCACCAACGTCGAACACATCAAGGAAATCGTCGCCCGACAGCAGAGCTATGCGAAGGTCGCCGGCGCCTTCGAAGATCTGCACCCGGAGGAACTCATCGACGATGCCCTCCGCATCAACGCCACGTCCTTCGAGCGACACCACATCGTCATCGTTCGTGAGATCGACACCCACCTGCCGCGCGTCCACGTCGATCGCCACAAAGCGCTGCAAATCCTCATCAATCTCCTTCGCAATGCCAAGGAGGCCATCGACGCCAACCGTGGCTCCGACCGACGATTGCTCATCAAGGTCGGCGTCGCCGACGAGGAACACGTCGCCGTCCGCATCCGCGACACCGGCATTGGAATCGCCCCCGACAACCTCACCCGCATCTTCCAGCACGGGTTCACCACCAAAAAGAGCGGGCACGGTTTCGGCCTCCATAGCGGCGCCAACGCTGCCCGCGAAATCGGCGGCCGGCTCTCCGTTCACAGTGACGGACTCGGACAGGGCGCCGAATTCACCCTCGTTTTGCCCGTTGCTTCCGAACCGATGGCATGGAGGCGCGCCTCCGCCTGAGGTTCCGCGCCACGCCCAAGCCCAGGGCTCGAAGTCGGCGAGAAGCCGTCGCCCCTCGTTCGTCGGGTCCGTTCTCAAAAATGACTTGCCGAAATAGTACGTATAAGTACTACTTTCATCGTCCTATTCCCTCATGACCGCGATTTCCCCAACACCCGCACGGCGCCGGAGTGACCCACCAACGCCGCGCACCGCACGATGTGTTCTTGGCCTGGCCGGCATGATCCTCTCTTCGATCTCCACTCTCCCGGCACTCTCGGTGCCCACTCTTCCTCCGACGGTAGGCCGTGGGAATCCAGCACCACCCGTCAGCCTCCATGATGTCGCCTTCGCCCGCGGCCTTTACGTAGCGGTCGGATCCGAAGGCACGATTCTCACCAGCGAGAATCGACGGGAATGGGATCGCCAAAAATCAGAGGCAAACTCTCGTTTGCAGTCGATCGCCTACGGAGATCACCGATTCGTCGCCGTGGGAGACGCCGGCACCATCCTGGTCTCGCCCAACGGCGTGTGCTGGAGGCGCATCGAGTCCGCGTTCCGCGGCGACCTCACCGGCATCGGCTTCGGCAACGGTTTGTTTGTCGCAGTCGGCGCTTCAGGTGCCATCCTGACATCCGACGACGCCACCACCTGGACCCAGCAGGCGTCGGGCGTGAGCACCGAACTCCGCGCCGTCGCCAACAGCGGCTGCCATTTCCTGGTGGTCGGCGCCCACCAAACCGTCCTGGCATCCGTTGACGGCATCCAATGGTCGCGCGCCCTGCCATCCTCCTGCCCCTCGCTCAACCACGTTCTCGCCTCACGGGGAGCGTTTCTCGCCGCCGGCTGCCCTGGCGTCTTCCTGGCCTCGGAAGACGTGCGTCAGTGGGCGAATTTACCCTCGCCAGCCAGCAGCATCGTCCATGCACTGGCCGATGGCCACGGCTCCCTCGTGGCGGTCGGCGGATCGGGTGGAATCCACACCTCGGCCGACGGCCGCCTCTGGATACCCCGGAACTCTCCGTCGTCTCATCATCTTTTCGGCATCACTCATGGTCCTCAGGGCTTCGTCGCCGTCGGTTCGTGCGGTACGATTGTCTACTCGGCCGACGGCTCAAGCTGGCTTCCTGGCGCGATCCTGCCGTGATCACGACCCGGCACCTCGCCTTGGCCTGGGTCTACTGCACCCTCGGGTGCGCCGCCGCCGCGCGCACCAACAGCCACGACGGCCACGACTGGCCACAGTGGCGGGGACCCCATCGATCCAATGCGTCGCTGGATACCGGTCTGCTCCGCGCCTGGCCGTCCCAGGGCCCGCCGTTGCGTTGGATCACCACGGGACTCGGCGAAGGGATCACCTCGGTGGCGGTGGTTGCGGGCTCCCTGTACACGCTCGGTTATCGCCAGGACGCCGAGTACCTCCATGCCTTGGATGCCATCCACGGAGCCAGCCTCTGGTCAACACCGGTGGGGGACGAAACCGACCGCCGGCTCTCCGGCGTCAATGCGCTAATGCGTTGGCTGAGCCCACGCGTGCCCACCGTGGACCAAGACCGGATCTATACCGTGTCCGCGGGAGGTCTTCTCACTTGCGTCGGAACCCAGCACGGCGAGGTCCGATGGCAATTGAGCTATCCACGCCAGTTTCAAAGTCCGCCGCGAACCTGGGGATTCTGCGATTACCCCTTGGTGGACGGGGAGTCCCTGATAGGCATCCCCGCCGCTCCGAAGGCGTTCATCGTGGCTCTCAACAAGCGTACCGGCGATGTCCTCTGGAAATCAGCGGAACCCTCCGATGACGGCGCGGGCTACGGTGCCATGGTCGTCACCGAGGCCACCGGTCGACGCCACTATGTCGCGCTTCTGCAAAAGAGTCTGGTGGGTATCGCCCCAGAAGACGGTCGCATCCTCTGGCGCCACCCACGCCCCGTGCTGCGAATCGCCAGTTCCTACACCCCGTTGGTGAGCGGCAATTGGATCGTCTCGCCCAATGGCTACGCCGGTGGCCTGGTCGGCTTTCGTATCCTTCGAGATTCCGAGGACCTCGGCGTGGCGGAGTTGTATTCCGAAAAGATCAACTTCAATCCGTTCCAGGACGCCACCGTGCTGGTGGGCGAGCACCTCTACTGCATCGCCAACCCCGGCCAGGAGACCTGCATCCACGTCCCCACCGGCCAACGGGTTTGGACCTCCCACGCCGACAACCAGAATCGCCGCGCCGCGTTGACCTACGCCGATGGGCATTTGATCGTCCGCCGTTCGGATGGCTCGGTCACCCTTGTCGAGGCGGTGCCGGATTCGTACCGCGAAAAAGGACGCTTCAAGATCCCCCACCCGGAGGAGGTTTCCGGCGTCACTTCTCCGGTGGTTGCCCGGCAACGACTCTACCTCCGCGATAATGATCGCCTGCTGTGTTACGATCTCCGGGACCATGGGTCGCCTCACACTCAAACCGTGGTACAGAACATTCCCTTGCGATCCGCAGTCGACCTCCAAGCTTCCGTCCCGCAGGCGGAGGCGAACGCAACGGGGATCGGTCGCCCTCCCGACGCCATCTTTGTTCCCACACCACACGACATTGTGGAGCCGATGCTGGCGATGGCCTCATTAAACGCGGGACAGGTCCTCTATGACCTGGGAAGCGGCGACGGTCGGTTTCTCATCGCCGCCGCCAAGCTCTATGGATGCACAGCCGTGGGCCTAGAGATCGACGGCAGATTGGTGACAGAGTCGAGGGAACTCGTTCGATCCGAGGGATTGGAGCATCTTGTCACCATTGAACATACCGATCTCTTCGACTTCGATTTCTCGGGCGCCGACGTCGTCACGGCCTATCTCCCGTCACCGCTCTTGGAACGCCTGCTTCCGAAGTTCCGAGCATTGAAACGCGGCTCCCGCATCGTCACCCATCAATTCCCAATCCCCGGCCTCCCACCGGCCCACGAACGGCACCTCATATCCAAAGAGGACGGCGATCGACACACCATCAGGCTTTGGCTGACCCCATGAACCGTCGGTACAGGGGGCGTTCAGATAAGCCGTCCATTCGTCGATTACTGGCGGGGTCGTGACGGCAATGCCACGGCCTTGCCTGTTCGCGCCGATTTCCTCGCGGCATCAAGAATCTCCGTGGCGATGAGATTGACTTTGAGGGATGAAAGTCCCGAAGGCTGGATCTCACCTCGAACCACGGCCGCCAGGTAGGACAAGGGATCGTGATAGGGGGCGGTCAGGGACGGCACGGGCGCGTCCGCTTCCGCGCCATTCCCCAGGCGCCATCTCATTTGCCGGGCATTTGGCACTCGCACGTAGCCAGCGCTTCCGTACACATCCATGTCCTTGCGGTTGTACGGCCAGTTCCAGGAAGCCTGGATTATTCCCTGAGCCTTGGGATAGGTCAGCACGATCGTGGCCTCATCGTCCACCTTGGGATAAACATCCGGCTTGATCTGCTGCGTCACCGCAAAAACCGAGGTGGGCCGCTGCTCGCGCATCAGCCAGGTGATGAGGTTGGCTCCATAACACCCGAAATCCGTCAGCGCACCGCCCCCATTCAGTACGGGATCGGTGAGCCACTCGAGAAACGCTGGTGTGCACCCGATCTCCTTCGGCCCTTGATGACCATCATGAACCACCATCTTGCGCAATTCGCCGATCTTCGCCTCCTCGTGAACCAGCGCATACGCCGCATGATTGGCCGGGTACCAGGTCGTCTCGAAGTTCACCACCACGTGAATTCCCCCGCGCCGGGCCGCCGCCTCAATCGCCCGCGCATGCTCCATACCCACCGCCAAGGGCTTCTCCATCATCACATGCACGCCCCGCTTGGCGCACGCCTCCACCACGCGCCGATGATCATAGGTACTGGTGAACGTCGCTACCGCCTGCGGCCGGATCTCATCCAGCATTCGCTCCAAGTCGACATGGAACAGGTCCTCCCTCAATCGGTACTCCCTCGCATACCGCTGCGCCAACCCACGATCGGGCTCCACCACCGCCACCAATTCGACGTCCTGCCGCGCCGCCGTCGACGGAAGAAATCCCCGTGCGTGGTCATGAACCAACCCGACAATTGCAAATCGCACCGGCGGTTTCTCGGCGCGGCCCGCCACGGTCTGCGCCAAGGCGGCAAGGAGTAGCAGAAGAAAGAGGTATCGATTCATGCGCTGGGATGAAACCCCGCCATCGGACCCAAGACAAACCCGCGTTGCGACTCCAATCACCTCCCAACCGCCCCGTGGGTGGTTCCCAACGGACGCTGATCGACCGCGTCCCTGAAATGAACGGATCCGGAACGTCCGGATTCCCCGGAGATTCAGTCACTCTCGAAACCGCCGGCGTTTGACGACCCCGGATTTACCGGCATGCTGACCGGACTTTGCGCAAGGATTCGACCCCCATCGCCGCGTCCGATTCCCTCCCCAACCTGGCCTCCAACGCCGGCTGGCGGTTGGAGCATTCGTACGCCGCCCTGCCTGCACCTTTTTATTCGCGGGTTCAACCTACCCCCGTTCGCAACCCACAAAGGGTCGTGTTCAACCGGTCGCTCGCCCAAACCCTCGGCCTTGACGCTGAGGTCCTCGACCGACCGGAAAGCGCCTCCTTGTTCGCCGGCAATACCCTGCCGCCGGACGCCTTGCCGATCGCCCAAGCCTATTCCGGCCATCAGTTCGGACATTTCACCCGCCTTGGCGACGGACGGGCCATTTTGCTGGGCGAACAGATCACCCCGGACGGACGTCGATTCGATATTCAACTCAAAGGTCCAGGTCCAACGCCCTATTCGCGACGTGGTGATGGGCGTGCCGCCTTGGGTCCCATGCTGCGCGAATACGTCATCAGCGAGGCCATGCACGCCCTCGGAATTCCCACCACCCGCAGCCTCGCCGTGGCCGCCACCGGCGAACCCGTCTACCGGGAGAGTGCCCTGCCGGGAGCCGTTCTCACGCGCGTCGCCGCGAGCCATATCCGCGTCGGAACCTTCGAGTGGGCCGCGGCCCAGGAGAATCCTCAACTCCTCCGCACGCTGGCCGACTACACGCTCGCCCGACATTACCCGGAACTCGCCGGCACCCAAGAGCCCTACCTGGGGCTGCTGCGAGCGATGCAGGATCGTCAAATCGCCCTGGTCACCCAATGGCTGATGGTCGGGTTCATCCATGGTGTGATGAACACGGATAATATGGCGCTCAGTGGCGAGACCATCGATTACGGCCCATGTGCATTCATGGAGGCGTACGACCCGGCGACGGTCTTCAGTTCCATCGATGAACACGGGCGCTATGCCTACGGCAATCAACCGGCCATTGCTCAATGGAATCTGGCGCGCCTCGCCGAGGCGCTGCTCCCGCTCCTCCACACCGAACAGGAATCTGCCATCGAAAAAGCCAACGCGGTCCTGAGCGAGTTTCCCCGCGGCTTCCAGGCCCAGTGGCTTGGCGGCATGCGCTCCAAACTCGGGCTGCCCGATGAGGATGACGAGGATCTAGAACTCATCCGGGACCTGCTCGAATGGATGCGCGCCAACAGCGCCGATTTCACAAACACATTTCGCAATTTGTCCCGCGGCCATCCAAACGAATTATCCACCACCGCCGATCCTCAGTTCCAAGCCTGGCATGAACGCTGGCAGCGCCGCCTTCAACGTCGCTCCTCGTCGGCGGAGGCTGCCCGCGAACGCATGAACCGCGTGAATCCGACGGTCATCCCTCGGAACCACAAAGTCGAAGAAGCTCTCGCCGCAGCCACCGATGACGGGGATCTCCGTCCATTCGAATTCCTCCTCGCCGTGGTCCAGAAACCCTTCGAGGAACCCTCAGCCGGCCAGGAATACCTCGAACCCGCGCCTCAGGGCTCGCCCAGATACCGCACTTTTTGCGGCACGTGAGAAGGCTCGCGCGCCTGGCGCCCGCCACCTGGAGGCCAGCGAGGCCGCAGCACCGACCCGATCCGGCTGGGCGCCTAGAGAATTTTTCCGCAGTGCGGACAGCGAAGGCTCAGACCGAAGGCCTTTGGACCAAACGGTCGACCACACGAGTCGCAAGGATGGCCTTGATTCTTGGCGTTCCAGAACACTTCCTTCGCCACATAGCCCACCACCAGAATCACCGCCAACCCTATGCCCAGGCTCCAGCGCAGGCTGTTTTCGTCGGGATTTCCGCGCATCAAAAATAGACCAAGGGCCAGAAGTGGCGGAACCACCACAGCCATCCATCGCCGGCAACGGGCTGAAGTCATACCGAATCAGGTGAGATTGAGTATGAACTAACACCGCATTGCTCCCGCTCCACAAGTCATTCCTTTCCTTTGAATCGCACCAAACGCCTCAAAGTTCCGGCCCCATGCCGCCCCTCCGAAGCCCGGCGCGAGATGGGATTCGTCTGTGTCGGACGTCCCGGCACTCAAACGCACTGCCCCGCTCCGCTGGATCGCTGCCCAATCAATTGGCGTGACGGCCTTGCCGCGCTGCACTCATTCTCTTTACTTGATGACTCACCTCGTTCTTTCGCTTCCCCGCCGGAAGAGGGCCTGGATGATGCCCATGAAGAGCCAAGTTCAAGCGAGCCATTCTCGAGTCCTGCGCCAGGGCAACCTTCAACCGACGACGACCTTTCTGGCCGTCCTCTGGGTGCTCCTCCATCTCGCCTTGATGAATGAGGCCAGGGCCCAGCGACGCATTCATTTCTCCAATCACGTTCCCAATGTTGTCGACGCCCCAGTTTTCGAAACCAACGGCGTCACCCGCCTCGCGGGACCGGCTTATCTCGCGCAACTCTACTACAGCCCGTGGCTCAACAAAGATCTGCCGCCGTCCTCAGCCCCGAAAAAATTCGGCAACCCGGTGGGATTCGAATCCGGCGCGGAAGCCGGTTACTTCGGCGTCTCGAATCCCATCTACCTCGAAATACCCGAGCTGAAGCCAGGGATCAGCCTGTACGTCGAAATCCGGGTCTGGGAGGCGGCGGCCGGCGGGACTTTCGAAGCGGCCATGGCCGCCCAGGGTCGCGTCGGCGTCAGCGACCAAGTCTTGGTGGTGGGCGGCACAAGTCAGGATCCGCCATTTGAACTTTCCGGGCTCCGATCGATGAAGCTGGTCGCAAATGGCTATCAACAGGCCGCCATGATCAGCCCGCCGTTCGAAAATGCCCTGGAGGTCGGCCTGCCAGTCACTCTGTTTCTCGCCTACCGAGGCATCCCAGGCCCGATCACGGTCCAATGGTATCGGGACAGTCTGGCCATTCCGGGAGCCACCCAGGTCGTTTATCAGATCAACAATCTGCGGCGCGAAGACGCAGGCCTTTATCAGGCCCGGATTTCAAACTCCGGAGTAACCGTCGATACGCCGCTGGCCCGTCTGAGAGTCGTCGATCCGCCCAAAATCACCAGCGTCACCGTGACTCCGTCACAACCGGTGCGAGGTCAGCCTTTTCAGGTCGAAATCACAGCCACGAATCCGGATCCCTTGACCTACGAATGGTATGTCAACGATGCCCTCATCCCGGGCGCCACCGGTCCCATTCTCCGCGTCGACTCAGCCGAAATCGGGTCCTATGCGGTTCTCGTTCGTGGCGGTTTGGGAACGACGACACGGGGCGTCGTCGACGTCCGTGGGGAGGTCTTTCTTCGAGGGTCTTTTGGATTGGACGGGGTCATTCGCAGCCCTGAAGGAACAATCGCGGCCATTCCCTACCAAAACCTCGGATACGCCCTCGGAAGCGCCCTCCAACTCACCGCGTCACCGGCGCCCAATTATCAATTCGAGTCCTGGTACGGCGACCTCACCGGCACCGACAATCCCAAGTCCGTGGTTCTCGATCGTGACACCACGGTCGCCGCCATTTTTCGCCCGCGAGCAGGCACCGTGCTTCTCGCCAATTTTTCCGAGGGACGGCTCAATGCTCCGGTGCCCAATGAATCGGGCCAGCCCATGGGCCCCGATTGGTACGGTCAGTTCTATGCCGGTTCCTCGCCTGACCTTCTGCGTCCCGTTGGAGCGCTGGTCTCTTTTGTGAACGGCTACGTGACACCGGAGCAGACCCAAATCCTGGATGGCATCCCGCTGGGTAGTCCGGCCGTCATCCAGCTGCGCTATTGGAAAAAAGTGGCGGGATCGAATTGGGAGCAAGCTGAGGCCGCCAACGGCCGGCGCGGAATGAGTGCCGCACTCACCATCAACACAGGTGGGGCCGGCCTTCCCCCAGCCCCCGCCGCCATCCTCGCTGGCTTCGGCGGCTATTTGTTGGCGCGCCCGCCCGTGTTCCTCTTCCACCCGCACGAAATCCGACAGAAACCCGGCGGCAGCGGCGCTTTTGAGGTCGCGATCTCGGGCCTCGGACCGATTTCTTACCAGTGGTTCAAGAACGGCCAACCCATTCCCGGCGCCACGCAACAGAATCTCCAGTTCGCGTCGATCACCGATGCCGATGCCGGCGATTACCGCGTGCGGGTCCAAACTCCCTATGGCACCGCCGAAAGTGGCATCGCCCCCCTCGTCGTCCTGTACCCGCCGATCCTTCGAGGCGTCCAGCGGGATCACGAACCCATCCCCCGCAAACCCATCCAACTCACGCCTACGGTCGAAAGCCGAATCCCTGTCGAATACCTTTGGACCCACAACGGCCATCCCATTCCGCCCGGACCGCTTTTTCCTGTTCTTTCCCTCGACGATGCCCAACCCGGCACCTACCGACTCGTCGTCACCAGCGAAGGCGGAACCGCGAGTCTCGATGTCCTGACCATCCCAGACCTGTACCTCCTGAAACCGGTCGTTCAAGGCGAGGGCGAGATCGGGTTCCAACCCGTCCTCGAAACCTATCCGCCCGGAACGGAAGTCCAACTGGAAGCCATACCGCGTCCCGGCCACAGCTTCGTCGGTTGGACCGGCGACGCCACGGGAACGGAAAAAAATCTCCGCATCGTGATGAACGGCGACCACCGAATCGTCGCCACCTTTGCGCCTCTCGGCGGTTCCATCTTGTTTGCCAACCGAATTGGAACCGATCTCGACGCCCCGGTCTTCCATACCAACGGAACCACACGCCTCGAAGGTGATGCCTTCGCGGCGCAACTCTACGGCGGTGCCACCCTCGAAACACTCATCCCGCTCGGAACCCCCGCCTCATTTCGACCCGGCGCGGGCGCCGGCTATATCTTCGGTGCCACGGTTTTCGTCCCCAAGGTCCCGCCCGGAGACTGGGCCTGGATCCAGATGCGTGCCTGGGATCGCACTGGCGGGTCAACCTTTGAGGAGGCTTCTCGAAACCAGGCGCTCTGTGGCGCCAGCCTCCCGATCCGCCTTAAGACAGGGGGACAAGGCAGTCCGCCCAGCTTGCCTGCCTCGCCCCTGGGACTTTCCTCCTTCCGCCTCGAAGTCCCGCGCCCACTCGAACTCGTCAGCGCTCCGAAACCTTCCATCATTTCCATAGGAGATGCCCTGCGCCTTGAAGTCGTCGCCCTCGGTCTCGGCCCCATCACCTACCAGTGGTTCCGCGACGACGTCGAAATCCCCGGAGCCACCAATGCAACTTACGAGATTCCTCAAGCCCGACCAGGAGACGCCGGGCGATACCAGGTGCGTGTCGTCAGTCCCTTGACCACCACCGGAAGTCCCGCCGTCGACGTTGTCACCACCCGGCTCCCGCAAAGCCTCAGCTTCGACCTCGTCCCAACGGCTCGTTTCGGGGACGCCCCCATTGAATTGAACGCCCTCGCCTCAAGCGGGCTGCCCGTAACGTTTCAAGTCGACCCTTCCCTAGCCGCTATCGAGGGGTCGCAGTTGCGTTTGCTTGGCGCCGGCGAAGTTCATGTCACAGCCACGCAACCCGGAAATGATACTTACCTTCCAGCCGACCCCGTCAGCCGCTGGATCCGAATTGAGAAAGCCGCGGCGTCCTTGGTCATCGAGTTGTTGGAGTGGGTAGCCGACGGCACCCCCAAGCACCCCTCCGCCCGGACCACTCCGCCGGGCCTCCAGGTCCTGTGGCGTTTCGACGGGCAGACGACACCTCCCACGCAACCTGGCGAGTACATCGTCCAAGCTTCCATCTCCGATCCCAACTACGAAGGGGCCGCGACCGCCACCCTTCGAATTGCCGCCGCCACCTTCGAACTGGCGGGAGTCGTCTTCGAAGATCACGACCGCGACGGCCAACGCGATGCCTCCGACGCAGGTCTCGAAGGATTCACCGTTCGTGTCCAAAACCCGGGCGGCGATCGTCTCGCCGTCACCGACAGCGATGGACGGTTTCGCCTCGCCGGTCTGACGGCGGGCACGCACGCGTTTCAAGTGATTCCCGAGTCAGGTCTAGTTCCCACCAGCCCCATCCCCACCCAAATCTCGGCGTCCGCGTCCGAATCACTGTTTCTCAACCTGGCTTTTCATCGCAACGACCCGACGGCGGCCGAGGCCTTCGGATCTTGGACCCGGTCTCATTCGCTGCCGGTCGAACAATCCGGACCCGGAGCCGACCTGGATGGCGATGGCTATCCCAACCTCGTCGAGTTCGTCGCCGGCACCAACCCCACCCTGGCCGAAGATCACCCCAACCTTCGCGGCTCCGTCGCCGCCATCGACGGCCAAACCCGGGCCGGCATTGAATTCCGCCGGCACCCTGATGCCGCAAAGGTGCGCATTCTCTTGGAACGATCCCAGGACCTCAGCGGGTGGATTCCCATCGCATCACCCGTTCTCAGTCCGGGCCCCTCCGGCAATGAAGGACCCCAGACTTGGTTTGATTCCCAGCCGATGCTTCCAACGGAAATCCGCTTCCTGCGTGTCCGGTTCGCGCTCGATTGACCGGAGCATCGAAGGCCCCAGGCCTCCGATCTCACCAAAGTTCTCGGCACGCCTGGCGTGAAATCGTGTCGGCACGATTTTGGTCTGTTCCAGCGACTTCGACTCCTTAGCATAAGCCCATCATGTCTCTCCAATTAGGCGATACCGCCCCCGATTTCTCGGCTGAAACCACCACCGGCCCCATCCGATTCCACGAATGGCTCGGCTCCGGCTGGGGCGTGCTGTTTTCGCACCCGGCGGATTACACCCCCGTCTGCACCACCGAACTTGGCGCCGTCGCGCGTCTGAAACCCGAATTCGATCGGCGGGGCGTCAAATGCGCCGCCATCTCCGTGGACCCGTTGGACTCGCACCACGGTTGGATCGCCGACATCAATGAAACCCAATCGACGCAGGTGAACTTCCCGATCATCGCCGATCCCGATCGCTCCGTGGCCAGGCTCTACGGAATGATCCACCCCAACACCGACGATAAGGCCACCGTCCGCTCGGTGTTCATCATCGGCCCGGATAAGAAGATCAAACTCACCCTGACCTATCCCATGTCCTGCGGACGCAACTTCGCCGAAATCCTCCGCGTCATCGATTCCCTGCAACTGACGTCGAAGCACAAGGTCGCTACTCCCGCGGACTGGCAGCACGGGCAGGACTGCATCGTGACCCTCGCAGTGAAGGACGAGGAGATTCCGGCGCTGTTCCCCAAAGGCGTGCGCAAACCACGACCTTACCTGCGTTACACGCCGCAGCCCAACCTCTGACCGCTGGCCTGGCCGACGCCCATCGTCCCCGTCCCCGTCCCCGTCCCCACCCCATCCAGCCATGGAAGCCACCCCTCTTGCCCCGGATGCCGACAGTTCGAGGACCCAATTCTGGGTGAAGCGATGGGAACGCGGCAAATTGCCGTGGGACTTGGGCCACGTGCCGCCTGATCTGATCTCGTTTCTGGATCGTCATCGTGCGGAACCTCTCGACGTTCTCATCCCCGGCTGCGGTTCCGCGTACGAAGTTCGCGCCTTCCACGCTGCGGGGCACGATGTCATGGCCATCGACTTTTCCGGTCCGGCGGTGGCTCATGCCCGCGAGATCCTCGGTGGCCTGGGCGACAAGGTGGTCCAAGGCAACTTCTTCAAACACGACTTTGGTGATCGCCGATTCGGTCTGGTCTATGAGCGCGGATTTCTTTGTTCCCTGCCCCCCGCGCGGTGGCCCGAATACGTGGCGCGGATCTCCAGCCTCCTGGCACCCGGAGGACTGTTAATGGGCCTGTTCCTCTATGGCGAAGAACCGGAACCACCGCCTTATCCGCTCAACGACACCCTGGCTGCCGAACTCCTCGGGCCGCACTTTCACCTGCGCACCTCACAAGCCGCCGCTGCGGATACCGTCCCCGTCTATCAGGGCATGGAACGTTGGCAGGAATGGTTGAAAGGGGAAGCACCCGATACCACACGTTGATTGGGGGCAGGTGCCTCGGTCGGCTGGGTCTGTCGCCCCCTATTCGGTGGTTGCTCTGGGAAGAGTGGCGGGGGAAGGGGGAAGGGAACTTACTGAAAACCAACGAAGGTAACCGACCCCAATCGCGCATTGGCGTCGTGGTCTGGTTTGGTATTTCGCCACCCCTTCCCGCTTCCCCACCCCCCTTCCCCACCCGCCATCCCCCTTTCGAGCCATCGAATCCGGCTTCCCGAGTCAGGCGCGTCTGCTATTGTTGCCAAGCTCATGAGCCCGTCCCTCGACATCACCACCGACGAAACCGCTCTCCGGCTGGTGGTCGAAGGCACGGTGTCCGAGACAGGAGTCGAGTTCTTCCGCGCGCTCGTCCGCAATCTTGCGACCGCCATGCGAACCTCGGGAGCCTGGGTCACAGAGTATCTGCCCAAGGAGCGACGCTTGCGGGCCTACGCCTTCTGGTTGGATGGCCGGTTCGTCGAGCACTTTGAGTATCCCATCGCCGGTACGGCCTGTGAACCCGTCGTGGAGCAGAAACGCCTGGTTCATATCCCGGATCGTCTTCTGGAATTGTATCCGCATGATCCGGACGTCATCTCGCTGCAAGCGGTGAGTTATCTCGGCGTGCCGCTTCTCGATACCCAGGGCGAGGTCATGGGGCACCTTTCCGTCCTGGACTCCCAACCTCTGCACGCCGACTCGCGTCTCATCTCGTTGTTCGAAATATTCGCCGCTCGCGCCGCCGCTGAACAACGCCGACTCCGCCAGGAGGCCGAAGTCCGCGAACGGGAACAGGAACTCGCCGCCGTACTCGACTCCACCATGGATGCCGTCGTGGTGCTTGACGATCATGGGATTCTGAGGCGTGCCAACCCCGCGGCCGAACGTCTCTTCGGATGTCCGGTCCACCAGTTGATCGGACAGGATTTTCGCGAGTTCCTTCCGATCGAAGGCGCCACCCGGCTCGGTGCATTCCTGCAGGAGATCGACACTCAACCGGCCGGCCGCAGTCATCTCTGGATTCCTCAGAGCTTCCACGTTCGGCGCCGTGACAAAACGGTCTTTCCGGCTGAAGCGACGCTCTCCCGCTTTGTCAATCGCGGCAGGGTGTACCACACCCTCATCCTCCGGAATGTCGATGACCGGCTGGCCGCCGAACGTCGTATCCAGTCTTTGTCAGTGCAGGCCGAATACTTGCAAGCGGAGATCCGCGCCCTGCATGACTTCGGCGAGATCATCGGCCAAAGCCCCGCGCTGCGCCGGGTCCTGCACGACGTGGAGCAAGTTGCCACCACCGACGCTGCTGTTCTGATCCAAGGCGAAACCGGCACTGGAAAGGAGCTCTTTGCCCGCGCCATCCACACCGCCAGCCATCGGCGCAGCCAACCTCTGGTGACCGTCAACTGCGCCGCCATTCCGGCGACCCTCATCGAAAGTGAGTTCTTCGGTCATGAGAAGGGTGCCTTTACCGGAGCCACCTCGCGGCGCGACGGACGCTTCGCTCTCGCCGACGGAGGCACCATCTTCTTGGATGAAATCGGTGAACTGCCGATGGAGATGCAGGCCAAACTCCTGCGCGTGCTGCAGGAGGGTACCTTCGAACCCGTCGGTAGTGCCGCCACCCGCAAAGTCAACGTCCGCGTCGTGGCCGCCACCAATCGCGACCTTGCCCAGGAAGTGGCTTCCAACCGCTTTCGCCAGGATCTCTTCTACCGCCTCAACGTCTTCCCCATCCAACTGCCGCCGCTGCGTGAACGCATCGAAGATGTCCCGGCCTTGGCCGCGACCTTCGCCCGCCGGTATGCCCAGCGAATCGGCCGCGCCATCGCACCCCTTTCACCGGACGACACCCGGCGCCTCCAACGCTACGGATGGCCGGGCAATGTGAGAGAACTTCAGAACGTCATTGAACGCGCCGTCATCACCGCCGTGGACGGCCGACTCAATCTCGACCGCGCCCTGCCGGAAGTCTCCGCCGCTGCGTCCGGGCCCACCGCCCCTCGCATCACCGATGCACCCCAAGCCATTCACACCTTGCGCGATCTCGAAGAGATGGAGCGGTCCAACCTCGCCCGCGCCCTCGAGCAATCCCAGGGCCGCATCTCCGGTTCCGGCGGCGCCGCCACGCTTCTGGGCATGAATCCCTCGACGCTACGCTCGCGCATGAAGGCGCTGGGTGTGGCCGTCTCGAAGCCAGCCCCGGTTTCATAGCGGGGCGGGCACACTCCCAGCTCTCCGACCCGTCGCGAAGCGTCCTGGAGCGCGGTAGCCCCCTACCGCTTTCGCGCACCCCCTTCACACCGCGCCAACTCTTCGCTACTCCCAGCTCCCGCTTCCCAACCAAAGCGCCAGAGGTCTGGCGCACTCCAAGACCTGTCGGTCGCCACACGCCCACCTCGTCGCGGAGCGTCGTGGAGTGCGGTAGCCCCCTACCGCTTTCCAGCGCACCCCTTCACACCGCGCCAACTCTTCGCTACTCCCAGCTCCCGCTTCCCAATCAAAGCGCCAGAGGTCTCTCCTCCTTACCCACAGAATAGGATACTAGATACGTGGGGTGTTTGCTCGGTTTTGTTGGGTTTCTCGAGGATCCGGTATCGGCGACCAGGGAGTTCAGCGTTGAGCGAGTGCCAGGTGATGAACTTGAGTCCGCAAA
>JAEUHG010000193.1 GCA_016795425.1 Verrucomicrobiales bacterium | reverse complement strand
CCAATCGACGCCTTTGTATTCGAAGTAGGAGTAGCGGTTCTGGAAATCCTGCCAGACTTCGCGCCAGTAGTCGCGAGTCGAGGCCGTGCCGGTTCCCGCCAATGCGGCCGTGACATCGACGGCGCCCGGCACGGTCGTCTTGAAGCGCAGAGTGGCGGCGGTGGATCCGGAGCGCGTTGGAGAGAACCGAAGTGTCAGCGACTGCCGCTGCCCGACAGCGATCTTCTTGCCGATGGCGGAGGCGAAATCGTAGACCGACACATCGGCGCCTTCGAGCACGACGTCGATCAACTCGAGGTCGGCGTTGCCCGCGTTCTGGATTTCGAGACTGCGTTCGACAGCGGAGCCGACCGGGACCTCGCCAAAGCTCAACGTCGTGGGATTCAATTGGAGTCGTCCTGCGGGAGGCGCGTAGGTGCCGGAACGAAAGCCCACCGGATAGACAAGTTCGCTTTGCGACCAAAGGATCGGATTCATGGAGCCTTCAACCAGGGAAGTGCTGTCGGAGGACAGGGAAGCTTCGTTGAGGTAGTGCAGGTCGCCCTGACGCGTGACGAAGACTATCTTCCGGTCGTCGCCACGAAACGACGGGGAAGCATACACGCTCAGACCCTTGAGCAAGACCTGAAGTTCGTTCTTGGACAGATCGAGGGCGACCATACCCACCGTGGTGGAATTGCCTTCGGTGTACTCATAGTCGGCCACCAGGCGGTCGGAACGCGTGTGGGCGAGAGACGGATTGCCGACCTGGAGTCCGGGGCTGAGTGGGAGGATGGATTGGCACTGGAGATCCTCCACGCGCAGGACGAACAGGCCCCAGCAGCCGTGTTTTGCCTGGCCGAAAACGCCCTCGGCGAAGGCGTCGAAGTGCAGATATTCCCCGGTGCAGTCGAAGGTCAGAACGTCTGCGAAATCGGCCGTCACCTCCTCGCCGCTCGTCGGCACGCGAATGGTGGCACTGCGGACCGTGTCGTCCGCCAGCGTGAGAATATGGATCTGGTTATCGAAGTCGGCGGTGGTGAATGCGGCGTAACGCTGGTCCTTGCTGATCGCCACCGTCCGCACGTCGCCGCTCGAGGTGAGTTGCTCCTCGGTGCTGCCGTCGGTCCAGTACAGGTCCCCGAATTCGTCCACATAGAGGGCCCACTGACCGTCGCCGGAGACCGCCGGCCGGGTTCTCTGCAGGGCGTTTTGAGTGATGAGCAGCGTGTTTTGCGCTTCGACCAGGTAGAAGCCATAGCCGAGAAACATGCCCCACATCGGGTCGAATTCTGCACGGAGGAACACGGCGCGCTCCTCTCCGGCGGTCGCCGGTACCGGAGTCGGCGGAGGCGTCTCCTGACCGTCGGCAATGCCAACCGCGTCGAAGGACTGCGCCACGACGGCCGCTTCGTTGCCGTTGGGGAAGAGGTCTTTCGCCGCGGAGATTTGTGCCCGGCGGTAGTCGACGAAATTCGCGTACTGCGTGAGATATTTGCCTACCGCACGGTAGGCGATTTTCTCGACTTTCTCGCGTCCCAGGCCACCTGGACCGGCCGCGCAGAGGTACATCGCATGACTGGGAATGGTGGAGTTGACATGGACGCCGCCATTGTCGCCCTGCGGGGTGTTGGGCAGATTCTTGTACTCCGCCATGGTCTTCGGCCCCGGATCGTTCATTCGTGGATTGTGCGGATCGCTCAGGTCCCGGCCCCCGTCGGATTTCTGTCGATCCACCGTGTCCTCGCCCAGGATCCAGTCATCACGGTCGATCATGCAGGCGAAGAGGTCAGCCATGTGCTCGTGCAGGGCGCCGGACTGGTTTTCGTAGCGGAAGGCGGCGGTGGCATCGACGACTCCGTGGCTGTATTCGTGCGCGGCAATGTCGAGCGCGGCCGGGAGCATGCCGGGAACGGTGGTGACCTGCCCGTCGCCGAACACGAAGATGTTCATCGACGGATTGTAGAAGGCGTTGTCGGAGTAGAGGGTGCCCTGGGAGTTTTTGAACCGCGCGTGGAGCAACGCCGTCAGGGTGATTCCCTTATCGTCGAACGAATTCCGACCATGCGTCGCGCGGTAGTAGGCGTCGATGGTCCGGAAATGCGTCAGCGCGCTGACCGCGGTCGCGTCCCATTGGTTCGGGTTCGTCGTCCGGAAATAGGCGACCCCCGAGTTCATCGCCTGCTCGACGTCCTGGTTCTGTACATCGAACAGACAAATACCACCGAAGATGTTGGTGAAGCTCGGAGGTCGGGACTGTGTCGCGTCGAACATCGGCAGGGTCGTATCGATGGCCAGAAAATCCGCTCCTTGCTGCCAGCAGGGGACCGTCTGGTTCTGCCCCAGCAGGTCCATGGCCTGCCCGGTCGCCGCCGCGTTCAACACGCGCGAATGCCGCCGTAACACCTGCCCGGTGTCTGCCGCCACGATCACTTCCCACGCTTCGGCGATGGTCGGGACCACCTCGACGGCCCATGCGGCCACAGGGCTGACGTTCGGATTCCAATAGTAGACCTGCCGCGCATTCGCAGCCTTCGCATCGACCCCGCCCGCGCCCACCGCCTCGCGAGCGCGGCGGACGGCGTCCAACTCTGTCACCGCAAACACCGGCGGCTCAACCCTTCCACTCGACGGGGCGTGGACCCCGTTCACTTCCGTCGGTTCGCCGCCGGGGCCGAAGTGGACGACCAACTGGGCACCGATCACGGGGAGGCCAGCCCGCTGCTGGTCGAGGCGGACATGAGTCATCCCCAGTTCGTCGCGTTCCGGTGCGCGCGCAACAAACTCATCTTCCGCATTGGCGACGGCCGCCGCAGGAGCAATGGCCGACAAAGTGGCTACCGCCATGGCGGCGAAATCCGCCCGTGCTCGGGCCGCTTGAAACGGTGGGTCGTCGCGAACGACTGCCGCCAGGTCACCCCGGACCTGATGCAGCGTGCCATCGACGGAATCCAAATGGAGCACGCCGTCGTCACCCAGTTGGGCCCGTAGGCGAACCATCGCTTGCCGCTGCGAAGGGCTGCGTGCCGAGGTTCCCACACCCCGACTCTGGCCGCCGAGAGCGGCGACCGGCCGCGGTGGTGGATTGGACAAGACCCGCTTCAGGCCGGTGCCCAGTTCCTGAGCGACACGGTCCCGAGTGGCGAGCTTTTCGGAATCCAGCCGCGCATTCCGTCGAATTTCACGCGCCCGGCCGACCAAGCCGAGGGGCTTGTTCAGCGAGCCGACGCGGGAATTTGCTGTGACGGGAGCCGGCTGGGTTGCCGACAACGCCGCCGGATCGATCGGAATCCGACGACCGAAGGTCGGCAGGGGTGGCGGTGTTCGGATGGCTAGCCAGACCATCCATGCCGTCAACCCGACCAACGTCGTCCCAATCAGCACCTGGCGTCCCAGGGAATGCGAATGCGTTTTCATAGTCCAGGAGCACCTCGATCCGGATCCGTGCCTGTTCAGGGTTCGATTTCCACAAGGTAAAACCACGCCGCTCCCGCGGGAGGTGTGTCGATCCAGGAAAGAGTCGTCGTGGTCGCGATCAGTCCGGTTTGCACGACCGCTCCGGGAGTGGCCAGGGTGGGCAAACCCACGCCGCGTCGGACGCGATAGACCTTCCCGGCGACGCTGGACCATTGCAGCCGGATCGCGCGTCCGCCCGCCGACGCCGGTGAAGCGGACAATCTCAACGCGGAAGCAGGATCCCGAGGATGTGTGCCTGCCCAATATTCGTTACGGTCCAACAGACCGTCCCCATCAGCATCCGAGGTCTCGCTCAACGCGAGCCCATACTCACGAATCCAGGTTTCGGGGATGTTCCAAGGATTCGCGGCGGTCACGATCGCAGTGGGCTGGACCCAAACCTGAACCTCCGTCGAGGGGCCAAGAACGGCACCGCCGGACGGGTCGGAGAGCTGGACGGAGAAACTTCTGGCGCCATTTCCTCCGCTGGCGGGAAGTAGACTCACCCCAAGCTCAGCGGTCGACTGGCCTTCTAAGAAGGTGAGGCGACCACTCGCGGACTGAAACTCCTGGCCCGGGCGCGCCGTTCCCGCGCGCGTGGCATAGGCGACCGAGACGGCGCCGCTCAAGCCGTCGGTGCGTCGAACCCGGAGTGGGACATTCCCATCCAGTGCGAACGCGCTCACAACTGAAGATTCCCATTGAAGGCGGCCGGGAACGCCGGCGGCCCAACCTTCGTAGGCACCCAGATCCGGCCGCGCGGCGACGGCACCTCCTGCCACACCCACCAACGGGCGAGGGCGTCCTTCGTAGTCGATAGCTGGGGCATAGAGCGGATCGCCGGCATCCAAGCCCGGCGAATCGGAGCGCAGGCGGAAATCGCCCTGAAGCGATACGAATCGGGGATCGAGATTGAGGTCCGAAGGATGCACCAGAGGTCCGCCGGGGAGCCCAAAGGCACCGGACAACTGGTAGTCCTGGTCGTTGTTGGCGAAGACGAGATTCCGGATAAGGACCGGGCTAACCGCGCTGTGGCGCTGGTTGAAAATTCCACTGCTGTTGTAGGCTACGATATTATTGGCGAGGATCAGATTGGGACGCTTGAGCAAGGACACGTTGATCCCGCCGCCGAAATTCAGCCCGAAGTACTCCGCGACATTGGCCAAGACGGTGTTGTGTGCCACTACCAGGTCGCCGTCGCGCTCGCCGCCGCAATTCAAAGACATCCCGCCTCCCGTGCCCCCACCGTCGAGTGTCCCGGCGCGGTTGACCCCCACGAGGTTGTTCTCGATGCGCCCGGCGCAGTAGAGAACGTAAATCCCGGCGCCTTCGTGGGAGGCGATATTCTCATAGATGCGGTTCTCCCCCACCCGCAGGAATTCCGCGCCAGCCCAAGGCAGACCGGCGCTGTTCCACAGAGATAATCCTTTCCCTCGATTCCCAAAGATCTGGCAACCGACGATCTGCGGTTTACTGAACGACGTGTAAACGCCCCCGCCATCCGAAGCCGCATTCCCGGCAATGACGCATCCGTGAATCGTCGCCGCCGAACGGTCGAGATGAACGCCGCCCCCCAAGCCACCGCCATCGCTGCCGGCCGCGTTGTTGGAAATCACACAGCTTTCGACCCATGGACTCGCCCCGAACGCGCCTAGACCGCCACCCACGTTGGCCACGTTGCTCAAAATGCGGTTGTTCACCACGCGGGTGTCCGACTGGTAACACTCGATGCCCCCGCCTTGGTCGCTCTGCGAGGTCGTCAACCGCCCGCCGCTCACCGTGAAGCCGTCGATCGTGTTGACCCGGTGTCCGCCGATCGCCAGCACCACGCGGCCCCGACCACCGGCGTCCAGGCGGGTGGCGTGAAGAGTAGGATCCCGAGGATCGCGGACCGCCTCCGACCCGCGAAAGCCGCCGTAGAGGTGCACGTAGGGCGGCAAGATCAGGGTCTCGGAATAGGAACCGGACTGCACCCATACCTCGCCTCCGGCGATGACCGGCGCGGTATTCAGGGCGGTGTTGTGCAACGCCGCGATCGCAGCTCCCACGGTCCGTTTGGCCGAGGCCCAACTCGCGCCGTCCCTGCTGTCGTTCCCTGACGGGCTCACCCGGACAACGCGCGCCGCTCCGGAGCGCCGGGCACCGTCAGCCTCGTCCGCGCCGATGTCCACCCGGGCTCCAACGGACCGCGGGCTATCATCCATGTCCGTCCAATCCCACTCCACATACGCGGGATCACCAGCGTCGATACAGGGAGAATCGGGTTGGAGATGGTGATCACCAAACGAGGCACTGACCAGTCGGGGATCCAAGCCCAGATTGCCCGCTGTCCCGCGGACGTCAGGGACGCCGTCGAAGTCGACCAGGTTCCCGAACACGAGGTTGTGCCGGAGCGTGGGGGGGCCGCCCGGGAGTTCGGCCCAGCGAGTGAGCCCCGCCGTGTTGAATGCGACCAGGTTGTTGACGAACTGCAGGTCCTGTACCCCGATCCAACGGATGCCGGGTCCGCAGTTCCCGACGATCGTGTTATTGATGACCCGTGGGTGATCACGGGCTCCGCCGACGAGGAGGATGCCGCCGGCCTGGAGACCGCTGTTGCCGACGATCGTGTTGTTGGCGATCAACCGAGCCATGCCGTCTTCCAGACAGGAGATGGCCCCACCGCCGATGCTGAAGTCGCCCAACGGAGGCTGCGTCGCCAAGTTCTCGGCGATCAGGTTGTTGAGAATCGTTGGTGCGCTCGGCACCACGACTTGGCCGTCTTCCGACACGAAGATGCCGTTGGCCGCGATCCCGCCGCCGTTCTCTTCCGCGCGGTTCCGGGCGATGACGTTGCCGATGATGAACGGAGACGAGCCGAGGTTGCCCTTCCTCCCCGTCAGACAGGCGATCCCGCCGCCGTCGGCCTCGTCGCCGGCCGCGACGTTCTCCAGGATCCAATTGCCGACGATCCATGGATTGGACCCGTTGTCGCAGCAGATCCCGCCGCCGGGTCCCGCGGAGACGTTCCCGATGATCCGGTTGTTCGCCAGGGTCGGCGAGGTGGCGGTGCAGGCGATGCCGCCTCCGAGGATCCCTGAACCGTTACGGACGGTGAAGCCGTCCAGGCGCGTGGCTGGCGTGGCCCCGGCCCACTGGCAACGCACCACAATCCCTGCCGCTCCGCCGTCGAGGATCGTCTCGTTCTGGATCCAGTTCCGTTGGGAACGAACCGTCTCGTTCCCGCGGAATCCCCCATACAACGCGACTTCGTTGGCCAAGTTGATGCGTTCCTGATAGACGCCCGCCGCCACCCAGATTTCATCCCCGGGCCGGCAGGCCGCCAAAGCGGCCGTGACCGAACGCTTGGCAGTCGTCCAACTGGCTCCCCCCGCGGCGTCCGATCCACCCAAATGAACGAACACCACGGCGCCGTCAGCCACTGCGTAAAGCGCACAGAGACCCACGACCAGCGCGGCCGTCGGGAGAGACGAGGACTTGGCCAGGAGCCGCGGTTGGTGCGATTCAACCCGCCGAAACAACGATTGCCCCGGGAGGACTTCCCCCACCCATGCCAATGGATTCAAGACATCTCGCGAATCCCGCCCGGACGTTCAACCACGGGGGCTACTGAGCGGATCGGACGGGAAGTGCATGCGCTTCCTAACGGTGTCGCTCGCCAAGCGTCTCCACCAATCTTGGCCAACTGACGATTTTTCTTGGTTTTGCAGAGGTGGCATCCGCGTCGTCTCACCTATCCGCAGGCGGACCTCACCAACCTCCGTCGTCACCTGCGCTCGCCGGTCGCGTCCTGTCGCTGCATTCCGATGACTGCTGACGATGGCTGGGTGTGGCGACGGTCAGGACAGGTCAGTCTACAATCGCGGATCGACCGGTTCGCTTTCCAAGGCAAGGACGCCGAACACACATTCGTGGACTCGGCGAAGGGGCTCTCGTCGGGCGAACCGTTCGAGCGCCTCGATGCCCAGGGCGAACTCGCGCAATGCGAGCGAGCGTTTGGCGTTCAACCCGCGGGTGCGGAGCCGGCCGAGGTTCTCGTCCGCCGTGTATTCCGGGCCGTAGATGATGCGCAGGTACTCGCGGCCACGGCATTTGACGGCGGGTTGGACGAGACCGCGCTTCCCGCGAACGACGAATTCCTGCGGCTTTACGACCATGCCTTCGCCGCCTCGGGCGGTGAGTTCCTCCCACCAACGGATGGCCCTGGCCTCGCTCTCCGGGTCCGTGACATCAACCGCGAGGAATGGCGTGGCAACCAGGATGCCCCCCGCGAGCCGAGCCAGCGTTTGCATGTGCCAGTCGTTCGGCCGGTCGACGTGGACTTTACCTTCGGTCGCCAGCAGGTGGAACGGCGCGAGTTTCAGGTCGTTTACGGAATGCACCGGCCAGCAGTAGCGGCGATAGGCTTCCACGTAGTCCCTGGCCATGCCGAGCCGGGCCTCGGTGCGGGTCACCCAGTCGTCGACATCCGTGCCGCGCATTTTCGCTTTCTTCAAGAGATCGACGGCGGAACTCAGCGCCGCTTCTGCTGATGCGCCTACCGGAGCGTATTGTTCCTTTACCAGCGCTTGCGCCTTGGCAGACCACGGCATCAACTCGCAGTCGAGGCAAACCCAGTCGGTTTGGAATTCCTCCCAGAAATTGGCACCCGTGACGGCTTCCCGCACGCGTTCGAGAAATTCGGTCTCAGTGTCGGGATGGTCGAAGAACCGGCGTCCGGTGCGGGTATAGCAGAGGCCGCTGGCACGGTCGGCGACTCCGAAGCGTTGTTGGGCAGTCGCGCCATCGCGGCAGACGACCACCACGGCGCGCGAGCCCATGTGTTTCTCCTCGCAGATGACCCTTGGAACGCCTGCGTGCCGGTAGTACGCAAAGGCTTCGGCCGGGTGTTCGAGCAGACCCGGTTGTTGGCTGGTACCGCACGGTGACATGGTCGGCGGCAGGTAGATCAGCCATTTCGGGTTCGCCGCAAAGCGGCTCATCACCTCCAAGGCGGCGGTGGCGTTTTCCTCCCGGATCGTGACGTTGCCGTGGAGGCGGGTACTGACGATTCGTTTACCCGTGACGTCGGCCAGATCGAGGAGATCGTCCTGCAGGTGCTGTGCGGACAGGGCAGGGGCTTGGTCCTCCGGGGCGAGGAATGGTTTCCTGGGTTCGGCATAGGTCTGCCGGGCCGGTACCGAAACGAGTTCGCGCTCGGGATAACGGAGCGCCGTCAATCTCCCGCCGAACACGCAGCCGGTGTCGATGTTGATGGTCTGGTTCAACCACTCGGGCTCGGGCACCGGCGTGTGACCGTAAACCACCATTGCATGGCCTCGGTACTCGGCGGCCCAATTGTACCGGACGGGCAGGCCGAACTCGTCGGTCTCGCCGGTGGTTTCGCCGAAGAGGGCGAACTCCCGCACCGCGCCCGATCCGCGACCATGCATGGACTCCTTCAGCCCGGCATGAGCGATGACGAGTTTGCCATCGTCGAGCACGTAATGGCTGACAAGGTCGTCGATGAATTCCGCCGCGGCGCGGGTGGCCCCGGGTTGTTCGTTTTCCATGATCTCGAACTGCGCCAACGACTCAGCCAGTCCGTGGGTGATCTGGACGTCGCGGCCCCAGATCTTCCGCATGAATTTGATGTCATGGTTGCCGGGAACGCACAACGCGGTGCCCCGGGCCACGCTGTCCATGACCAACCGGACCACTTGGGGCACCTTCGGTCCCCGGTCGACCAGGTCGCCGACGAAGACGAGCTTTCGCCCGGCGGGGTGCTGCCAGGCCGCGCCGGATGGCCCGCTCTCATACCCGAGTTTCGCCAACAATTCGACCAGCTCGTCGAAGCAGCCATGAACGTCACCGATGATGTCGAAGGGGCCGTGGTCGAACTTCCGGTTGTTCCAGAGCGGTTCGCGGATGATTTCAATCCCCTCGATCTCTTCCAGCGACCTGAGAATGTGAATGTGCCGGAATCCCTCCCGCTGGAGTTCACGCAGGGAACGGCGGAGCTGGCTGGCCTGCTGTCGGATGACATGCGGGCCGAACGTGCGCTCGGGCCGGGACCGGTTTCGTTCGTGGGCCACGCCCTCCTCAACGTTGAGCACGATGGCGACCGGCAGGCAGTGGAACTCGCGGGCGATGTCGACCAGGGGTTTCCGGGCTTCGGGCTGGACATTGGTGGCATCGACGACCGTCAGCTTGCCGGCGGCGAGCCGTTTGCGGGCGATGAAATGCAGGACCTCGAAGGCGTCGTGGGTGGCGGCTTGACTGTTTTCGTCGTCCGAAACCAGGCCACGGCAGGTATCCGACGAGAGGACTTCGGTCGGTTTGAAATGACGGCGCGCGAAGGTGCTCTTGCCGGAACCGGAAACGCCGACAAGGATGACGAAGGAGGGCTCGGGGATGCGAAGTTGCATGGGCTTCTCACGAACGTTGGGCAGCGTCCGGTTTCCTGCCGGCCCGCCGGAAGACGGAGGTCCGGGCGTACCTTTGGCCTCTTCGGGCCGACTCTTCGTTGCGGTAGATGGATAGGGATTGCTACAGTTGCTGCGCGACATCGGTTATTTCGTCGGGCGGACAAACAATGCCATCTGAGTGGGAGCACCCACGCTGGCGTCATCCGGTCCAACGGGCAGGAACCGCACCGAGTATCCGAACCGCGCGGCAACCTCGGTGGCCCATGCTTGGAACTCGGGACGCGTCCATTCGAAGCGATGGTCCCGGTGGCGGAATTTGCCGGCCGGCAGTGTCTCCCACTTGACGTTGTACTCCCGATTCGGGGTGGTGATGGCGACGGTCGCCGGTCGCGCGCACTCGAATACGACGCGCTCGAAGGCCGCCAGGCGGGGCGGGTCCAAATGCTCGATCACCTCGACAACAGCGGCGGTGTCGAAGTCGGACAACCTCTGGTCCCGATAGGTGAGGGAACCGTGCAGCAGCTTGATCCGCTCCTTCTGCAACGCAGGCAGACGGTCGAGGTGGAGTCGATCGGCCGCGATTTCGAGCGCGCGGTGCGAGACGTCAACGCCGACGATCCGGGAAAATTGACGTTCCTTGAGCAGGAGTTGCAGGAGACGGCCTTCGCCACACCCGAGATCGATCACGGACCGCCCCCCGCTGCCTTTGAGGACGGAGAGCACGGTGCCGAGTCTCTGCTCATTGAGACTTAGCGGACGCTCGACCCGAGCTTCCTCCTCAGCCGCGACTTCAGCGGAATCGTCCGGATGCGGGTCGCTTTCGTCGATCAACCTTGCAAGCGCGTCCTCGACGAGACTGCGCCGGTGCTTGAGGTAGCGCTGAGTGATCGCGTCACGTTCGGGGTGGGCGGCGAGCCAGCCTTCACCGTGGCGGAGCAGTTTATCCACCTCATCATCCCCGACCCAATAGTGCTTGTCGT
>JAEUHG010000171.1 GCA_016795425.1 Verrucomicrobiales bacterium | reverse complement strand
GCGGAGAGTTGGTTGGAAAGGGGTTTGGAAAGGACGCCCCAGGCGCCCCACAGGGCCATGGTCGCAAAGGTATGATACAGCCAGGGAGGCACGGTCTATACTTCGGTTCGCGTTCGATCGTGAACCCGGTGGGCTTCGACGCTCGGCGCGCCAGCGTCATCGCGGGTTCGTGGTGGATGGAACCGGCTGTGAAGGGGGCGGCAAGTCCCGTCCCTGGCCGAAGCCTGGGCCTGGGTCATGATTTCGATCACATGATACGCATGGTCCGGGGAGACCAGCAGCTCCGCTCCCGATCGAATGCAATCCACCCAGTGCCGGAGTCCATCCGTCCAGGGCCACTCCGGATGGGTCTCCTTGTGAAGTTCCCAACACCCCGCCGCGTTGCGCCACAACTCATATCCATCCGGGTCCCAATCGTCCCCCAGCAGGTTCAACGTGCCTTCCGTTCCGTACAGTTCGATGCCGGGACCCCGGTATTGCTGCACCGTGAAACCGGCGAACACCGTCACTAGACAGCCGTCCCCGAAGTCGAGAATGACCTGAACGTTGTCCTCGGATTCGACGGCGGTGGGCGTTCCACGGACGAGGCGTTGAGGAATGGCGACGCCCGACATCGCGGTGACCCGTCGGGCGGGACCCAGCCAACCGGTGAGCGTGGTGAGATTATAGACGCCGAGATCGAACAAGGCACCGCCACCCTTCTTGTAGAACCAACCCGTCCAATCGGGTCCTGCCCATCCGTAACGACCGCGTCCGGCAACGACGCGCCCCAGATCACCCCGGTCGATGCGGCGGGCGATGGTTTGAAAGGTGGGGCTAAGCACGGTGAACGGGGCGCAGCACAAGAGTCGCCGTTGGGTTCGGGCCAGTTCGATGAGTTGCCGCGCCGAATCGAGGTCGGTGGCGAGCGGTTTTTCGACCAGCACATGTTTGCCCGCCTCCAAGGCCGCACGGACCATGGAGGCATGATCCTGCATCGGTGTAAGGACGATCACCGCATCGACTTCTGAGTTGTTTAAGAAATCCACGTAAGAAATGTCGAATCGGGGAATGCCCAGGTCGGCGGCACGGAATCGATGGCGTTCCGGGGCGGTGCCGGCAATGACCTGGGCGTGCCCGAGGTGGCGGAGGCGTTCAACGACCGGCCAATAGGCTCCGAGTACATTGCCGAAACCGGCGATGCCGAGGCGTACTGGGGTTATGGACGCGGGGCTCACGGGATTGAGGCGCGCAGGATTGCGGTTGGCTCGATGGAGTTCAAGGCGGCTTCCGAAGGTCCATGACCTCCATTTCCTTTAGGATGTTGGGCTAGTCGCCGATGTCTGAGTTAGTTACGTTCGACTCGTCGTCGATTGTCGCCCCGAGTGCGTGGGGCCATCGCCGCGAGGCGAGGGATTTCTAGTCATGAGAACGGTTTCCGCACACTGGGGGCAGGGCCCGGGCCACGCGCCTGGCGGGCCGCCCGTGTTGATCCCGGCACGGCTGGCTGATTCGACACGACGCCTAAGGAGGTCGATTGCAAGTCGATGAAACCGATGTTTGAGCTGACAAATCGGCGAATCCTCGTCGTGGACGACAATCGGGCGATCCATGATGACTTTCGGAAGATCCTGCTACCGGAGAAGGGGGCAGCGGAACTGGCGGGGTTGGAGCAAGCGATCTTCGGGAAAGAAGTGGGAGGCACTGCGACGGAATCGTTTGAGCTGGAGTTCGCCTCCCAAGGCCAGGAGGCCTTCGAGATGGTGCGCAAGGCAGTGTCGGATGGGCGCCCTTATTCCTTGGCATTCGTTGACATCCGGATGCCTCCGGGCTGGGACGGTGTGGAGACGATTTCGCACCTATGGTCCGTGGCGCCGGAACTTCAGGTGGTGATCTGCACCGCGTATTCGGACTACGCGTGGTCGGACATCGCGGGTCGACTCAAGTACCCGGATCAATTTCTCATCCTCAAGAAGCCTTTCGACAACATCGAGGTGCTGCAGTTGGCGAAAGCGCTGACGGAAAAGTGGATGCTGACGCGGCGGGCGCGGGCACAGGTGGAGACGTTGGAAGAGGCGGTGAGCGAGCGGACCCGAGAATTGTTGAAGGCCAAGGAGGCGGCGGATGCGGCAAACCGCGCGAAAAGCGCCTTCCTTGCCAACATGAGCCACGAGATCCGGACCCCGATGAACGGGGTGATCGGGATGATCGAGCTCCTCTTGGAGACCGAACTCAGCGAGACACAGAGGGAGTACGCCGAGACCATCCAGACCTCCGGCAAGTCGCTGCTGGCGATCATCAATGACATTCTTGATTTCTCGAAGATCGAGGCCGATCGGATGGAGTTGGAGCGGTTGGATTTTCGGCTGAGTGACGCGTTGTTCGACGCGATCAAGCCCCTGGCTTTGAAGGCGCATGAAAAGCGGCTGGAATTGGCGTGTCATATCGACAAGGCGGTTCCCGAGCGCTTGATCGGCGACAGCCTTCGACTGCGGCAGGTCATCACCAACCTGGTCCACAACGCCGTGCGCTTCACCGAGACCGGCGAAGTCGTGCTGGAGGTGACGCTTTCGGAGCCGCCGTCAGGGGGCGAGGTGACGCTTCACTTTCAGGTGCGTGACACGGGCATCGGCATCGATCCGGCCAATCTGGAGTCGATTTTCCGGCCATTCACCCAGGCGGACAATTCGACGACGCGCAAGTACGGCGGCACGGGTCTTGGGCTGGCCATCAGCCAGCGCCTGGTTCACCTGATGGGTGGCCGAATGTGGGCGCAAAGCAAGCCAGAGGCCGGGAGCATCTTTCATTTCACCGGACGGTTTGGGGTCAGCAGCTCAGCGGAGCCTTTGGGACCTCCCGTCGATATCGCCGGCCTGTACGGAACGCGAGTTCTGGTCGTCGACGACAACCAGACCAACCGCCGGATTCTGGAGGACAATTTGCGGACGTGGGGCGCGGAGCCGACGCTTTGTTCCAACAGTGCCGGGGCATTGGACGAGATGGAGCGCGCGGCGGCCGCGGGAACGCCCTATGCGCTGCTGTTGCTGGACAACCACATGCCCGAGATGGACGGCATGGAATTGGCGGCGCGGCTGCGGGACAGTGGGGCGTTTCAGACCACTTCGATATTGATGCTGACCTCGGCGGACCGGCCCGAGGATTTGACGCGGAGCCGGGAACTTGGATTTGCGGCTTATCTGGTGAAGCCGGTGGGTCGAGATGATCTCTTGCGGGCGATTCTGGTGGCGCTGGGCGCCGGTCAACAGCGGCGGGAACAGCAGACACGAGCGAGTCAGTTGGCGCATTCGGGTTTGCAGCGCAGTCTCCGCGTCCTGGTGGCGGAGGACAACCTGGTGAACCAGAAACTGGCCGTTCGGCGGCTGGAGAAGCTGGGACATCACGTGACACTGGCGCCGAACGGCAAGACGGCCCTTGAGCATATTGCGAAGGACTTTTTCGACATCGTGCTCATGGACATCCAGATGCCGGTGATGGACGGGATCGCGGCGACGGCGGCGTTGCGTGAGCGGGAGAAAATGACGGGAACCCACCTCCCGATCGTCGCCATGACCGCTCATGCGATGCCGGGCGACCGGGAAAACTGTCTTCGTGCGGGGATGGATGGCTACGTGGCGAAACCCTTGGACGGGTTGGAATTGGTGCGGGAGATCGAATCGGTGCTGGCCGCCACCGGCGGCGCGGCGGCGGCCACTCCGTCCGCAGCGGCCTCGTCGAAATCCGCGCCGAAGCACGAGGTGCCGCCGCCGGTCCGACAGGCGCACCTGGATCGTTCCTGCGCCCTGGCTCGATGCGACGGTGACGAGGAGATGCTCCGCGAAGTGGCGGCGGCGTTCATCCCTGATTTGGCGGGAAGCCTGATTCAGTTGAACAACGCGCGCTTGAAAGCCGAGGGGCTCCGATTCGCCGAAATCTGTCACACGCTGAAGGGCAACCTGATTTTCTT
>JAEUHG010000130.1 GCA_016795425.1 Verrucomicrobiales bacterium | reverse complement strand
TCGCCGCGTTGAGCGGCAAGACCCGGGTCATCGGTGACCGACTTGACGGCTTCACCGGTCCAATCGACGGCGAACTCCAGGAAATCGGGACGACTCAGGGCGATGTCCCCGCCGAGGCGCCAGGCGTCGGCGTCGCCGGGCTTTTGCGACACCATTTCGTGGAGGTGGTTGAGGCTGTCGACGGCACGGCCTTGAGCGAAGAGGGTTCTGGCAAGGTCGAGGCGTACGGCCCGCGACTTCGGGTCATCACGCAGGGCGTTTTCGAGGGCCTGCAGGGCGGATTCCGGTTGGCTGAGGTTGGCGAGGCAGGTGGCCAGGCAATGGGAGGGGCCGGCGCGTTGGATCTCGGGATTGACCGGCGACAGGCAGGGTTGGTGGCGCGTGGCCAGGCAGCGACGGAAAGCCTCGGCGCCGTCGGCGAACCGGCGGGTGCGCATGAGCGCGAGACCGAGTGCGAAGTGCTGGGAGGCGCTGAGGCCGCCCGCCTTTGCGAGCGGGGAGCGCAGGACGCGGAGGACATCCTCATCCTTGTGGGCCTTGATAAGGTGGGCGCTGTACTGGGTCAGCAGGGTTTCGCGCAGTTCGGGAACAAGCGAGGCATTCGGATTGGATGCCAGCGAACGGAACGCCGCCTCGTATTGCTCGAGTCCGGCGACGAGGTCGCCAGAGCGAACGAGTTCGAGACCGAGATTCATGAGGAGATTGGCGTCGTCAGGGAATTCCTCGAGGGCGAGCTTCAGCAATCGGAGGTTGCGCTGGACCTTGTTGCGATCGCGGACGAGTTCCTTGGTGTAACCATGGTGAAGGAGTTGTGGCCCGCCGTGGCTGGTTTCCATTCCCCACTCGTCGGCGCGGACGAGAACGCTGGAGAACACCTGTTCATGGACGCGGCAAATGTAGAAGAGTCCGGGGGCGTTGCGGAACAGGCGCGGCACATAGGCGACCCCTTCCGTTTCGAGGCCGGTATTGAGAATGGGCAACCGATGGCCGATGACCTTTTGCTTCTGGAGGGCGGCGAGCAGTTTCGGGTGCTCGGCGGGTGGCAATTCTTCGTCGGCATCGAGTTGGAGGATCCAATCCCCGGTGGCGTGCTCCAGGCAGGCATTGCGGGCGGCGGCGAAGTCATCGCACCACGTGAAGGCATGCACTTCGGCGCCCCATTGACGGGCGATCTCCACGGTGCGGTCGGTGGATCCGGTGTCGAGAACGACGATTTGATGGGCGATGGGTTTGACGGAGGCGAGGCAGCGCTCGAGGAATTGCTCCTCGTTGCGAACGATGAGGCAGACGGAGAGCCGGGGAACGGGGCGCGGGGATTGCGGTTTGATGGAGGAGGGGAGGACCAGCCACCCGTGCTTGGCGGGCTTGCCCCCGCGATGAATTTTCTTGAGAGCGCGGCGGGCGGTTTTCCAGTCGGGAGCGAGGTCGCACGCGCGCTGGGCGCATTGGTATGCCGCTGCCGAATCACCTGCGGCATCGGCGATTTCGGCCATAAGGAGCAGGGCCTCCGGGTGGAACGGGCGTTCTTCGAGGGCTTGAAGCGTGGCCTGCCAGGCTTCACGAAGGTGCCGATGGTCCAGGTGACCGCGGGCAGATCCGAGATGGCCGAGACGCGCGCAGGCAGGGAGTTGGATGACCGCCGCTTTGGCGGGGGTGGGTCCGTGAGACGTGTCGTCGGGTTTCGGCGGCGAGGCACGTAGCGTGTGATCGGTCCAGGACTTGCCGTCAAGCGAGGCGTCGTGGGTGGCGTGGAGGTTGGGGAGCGAGGTGCGGATCGGTTCGCCGGGTTTGAGGCCGGAAGGCAGGCGGTAGCCTCCGTCGAGAGAGGTCTCGGCGGGGATGTTCCATTTCTCCTTGAAGAGAGCCCAGTTATTCAGCATGGCGGCGCGGTAATCGATACGGGCGCCTTGGAAAGTCTGGCTGCCGACGTGGTGAACAAACGCATCATCGGCGATGCGCGATTCGAAACCGGCGAGGCGAGCTCGGAGGCAGAAGTCGTCATCCTCGAAGTTGCCGGAGCCAAATCGTTCGTCGAGGCCACCGACCGCCTCGATGACGGCTTTGCGGGCGAGGAGGCAGAAGCCAATGACACGGCCGACCGGGCGTGACTTGCCGTTGTTCTTGGCGGCCCAGCTGGCGGCGAATTCAGGGAGTTGGTCGAGGTCGGAATAGCCGGGGTGTTCGACGAGCTGTGGACCGGCGACACGATTGGATCGGGGGCCGACGATGCCGGCGCCGGGCACTCGGTGGAGAACCGAGAGCATACGTTCGATCCAGCCGGCGGTGACGACGGTGTCGTTGTTGAGGAGGAGGACGTGGGTTCCGCGAGCGATGGCGAGGGCCTGATTGTTTCCGGCGGCGAACCCGCGGTTTTCATGGTTGCGAATCAGACGGACCTCGCGATGAGCCGTGGCGTAAGACGCCAGCCAGTCGGCGGTGTCCTTGTCGGACCCATTATCGACAAGGAGGATTTCATGTTCGATGGGGGTGAAGCGATGGACGCTTTCCAGGCAGCGTTGCGTGTGTTCGAGCTGGTTGAGAACGAGGATGACGATCGAAACCAGAGTGGTTTCACCGGCCGGGTTGCCTTCGGGAGCCGGCTCTGGCGCCGCACACGATTCGGGCGGCGGAGGGGTGGCGGAGGGAGGGGTCGACGTCGGCAGTGGTCGGCGTGGCAGGGGAGCGCCGTCGAGTTCCCGGGCCGTCGCCGGGTCCGGGTGTGGGAGCGATTTCAGCGCCTCGTCGAACGCTTCGGCTTGTGCGGGGTCGATGCGTCGCGCGGTGCGCGCGAGTGCCGGCAGGACAAAGTGGGCCGGGGCTCCGCGCAAGAGGGCGGTTTCGAGAGCGGCCTCGGCGGTATTGAGGTCGCGGCGGTCGGGGCCTTCGAGACCGCATTTCAGGATGCTTTCCCAGCGGCGGCTGGCACTGCCGCCCTGGAGGTCGGGATGGGCGGTGCTGAGGTAGGTGCGAAGCTCGGCGTCATCGCCGGCATTGAGGGCGGCCTGGAAGTGTTCGCGGGCCGCGCCGTGGAGGTCGAGACGCGCGGCGAGGATGCCGGCCCAACGGCGGATGGAGGTCTCCTCGGGCCAGCGATGGGTTTCGGCGACCGCGGCGATCAACTCCTGACGGCGGCGTGCGGCGGCGTGTTGCTGGGAGAGGGCGACCGTGGACCACAGGAGGCGATCCTCGTCGGAATCGAAGCGGACGAGACGCGGGCTTTCGGGGCGGCCTTCGCGAAGTTCGGCGATGCGATAGCCGTCGGCGAAATAGAAGGCGTCCTCGTCGGAAAGGAGGGTGTCGGTCCAGCGGCGGAAGAACCGCTTCCGATTCTCGTTGTCATGGCGCATGCGCCCGGGGGTCTGGCTTTCCAGGTGGAAGAGCGCACTGCGAGGTTGATAGACGATGGTGCCGCCGGCACGGCGGACTTGGAGGCAAAGGTCGAGGTCCTCGTATCCGTTGAGAAAGGATTCGTCGAATCCGCCGCAGTTCTGAAACCAACGGGGTCGCACGAGGATGCAGGCGGCGGTGATGGCTTGAAGTTCGCGGCGTCGATTGACCAGGGGATCATCCGCACGGAGGAAGCGGTAAGGGTGGTAGGGGCTGCGCGATTCGCGGCCGAAAGCGATCCCGGCGTGTTGAACCAGGCCATTTTCGTAAAGGAGTCGGGAACCGACGATGGCGACTTCCGGGTGAGTGCGGGCCTCGTCGATGAGGGCGTCCAGCCAGCCCTGGAGCGGGACGGTATCGTTGTTGAGGAAGACGAGATAACGGCCGTTGGCGGCGGCGGCGCCCTGGTTGCAGGCACCGGCGAAGTTGCGATTCGACTCATTGCGCAGGTACCGGACCGGGTGGGACTGCTTGGCCATTTCACGGGGAGTGGCGTCCGTGGAGGCGTTGTCGACCACGATGATTTCGTGGGGGACGTGGCTGGTGACCTTGGCCAATGAGCGAAGGCACTGCAGCGTCAGGTCGCACTTGTTGAAGACCGGGATGACGATGGAGACCAGCGGCGTCTGCTGGGTGCGTTGGGCCGGTTTCATGTCGAAGAGTGGCGGTCGATCGGATTGTGGGTGGCGAACGGTAGGGCCTTACACGCCGACCAGGAGAGGATCGGGTTGTGTTTGAGTGGCGAGAGCCAGGTCCGACACGGTGAGGGTCCATTGCCGGTTCCAGACGCCGGCCTCCGGAGATCGGCGAAAGACGATCCAGTTGAAGGCGTGGTGGCGTCCGGCGGCAGGGGGCGTCCAGAGGCCATAGCCCAGTTCCTGCCCCAGTGTGGATTGCCATGCATTGATCGTGGGGGCGAGGGTGGCGTCGTCGGCGACCGAGTGGCGGTCGAAACGTCCGCAGGCGGCGAGGACGGTCCCTTGTGGACCGAGGAACGGAGCGAGAGCGTTGAGGAGTGCCGAGGCTTCGTCGGCGGCGAGGTCGGTGGTGAGGACCAGGGCTACATTGGCTTTCGGCGCGATGAGCCGGCGCAGATTGCGGAAGGTGTCGATCTCGGTGAGTTTGCCGGGGACACTGGCGCACTGGGCGGTGAGGTCAGGATGGAGGCGGGCTGGGTCGAGGCTTTGGGTACAGATGAGTCGGGGTCGATCCTGAATGGGGGTCTTGGAACGCGATCTTGACTGCCACAGGACGGTGAAGACTTCTTCGACGACGGGGGCGAGGGGGCCCGTGAAGATGACCTGGTCGATGGCGAGGCCGTGCAGGAGGGTGCCGAGTGAGGAGAGTTCCTCATCGGTGATGCCACCGTCCTGGAGGGCGATCCCGTGCCAGGCGCCGAGACGACCGAGAGCGATCGGGTCCGACCACCGGGCGCGAAGGGCGGAGACGAGTCTGGGGTGGGTTCGGGCGACGATGCCTTGAGGCCAGTAGCAGCGCGAGGCTTGGAAGAGGCCCTGGATGCCTTCGCGGCGCAGTTTTCGAGGGGTCTCGTCGTCGCAAAGCGGTGCGCTAAGATTGCTGCCGAAGTAATTTTCGTCGTGGCGAAGAACTCCGAGACGTTCGGCTTCCGGTTTGGTTGGGTAATCGAGCAGACGCGCGAGGGTGGCGGACGCCTGGCGATCGATGTCATTGAGCATGGCATCGGAGAGGGCGGCCTTTGATTTCGCGGCGCGGAGATCGAGCCAATCCTGTTGAAACGCCAGAATGCCGTCGCGCAGACGGGACTTGGTGTGGCGTTCTTCCGGAGTGATGTCGTAAGGGCCGAGGACTGGGACGACGATTCCGTCGGAATTGCGGGCGTAGCCATCGGTACTGCCGATGGGGGCGTTGATGGCGACTTCTGGAAGGATGGTGACGCCGGCCCAATCGCTGTCGAGGTACCCATGGGCCAGATCGCCGTCGAGGACGAGGCGTCCGGCGCGCCGGGTGCAGGCGAGATAGCAGCCGACGGAGTGGATATCGCGGCCGCCGTTGCGAAGGATGCGGGTGATATTGCGTTGGATGCTGCCGGACCAGCCGAGGTCGAGAACACCGACGACCTTATCATCGTTGACGAGTTGAGAGAGGTATTCGAAGGCGAGGGCGTGGCAGGTGACGCGGCGAGCCTCGATGAGGTCGCGCATGCGGGGGAGTTTGAAGAGCAGATGGATGAGGCCAGCCACGCTTTGGGCGGTGGCGAGGGGTTTGGCGCGGGCCTCGGCGTCGAGGCACTTGGACGCTTCCTCGCCGACGCCGAGGATGTCGAAAACGGCCTGTGGGGTGAGGTAGGCGCTGCCTTCGAGCAGTTCGGCCGCCTTGGATGGAGTGACTTCGGACATGGCGGCGCGAGCGGTGGCCATGCGCGAGACGAAGCACGGTTGGATGTTGAGGGACACGCCGGCCCGCTGAGCGGCTTGTTCCACGAGGACGCCGAGGAGATCGCCTTCGCGCATGAGGGCGAGGACGGTACGGACGCCGGCTTCCTGGAAGCGTTGGACGCACCAGTCGGCATAGCGGCTGAGGATGGGGCCGAAGACGAGGGCGCCATCACGAAAGGGGTCTTTGGGGGAGTCGGCGCGTCGGGCGACCATGACGCGGAGGGCATTGAGCGAACCGGCGGGAGGGATCTGGGAACGAAGGAGGCTGCGTTCGCCGTTGAAGACCGCGTCGAGGTGGGAGTTCGATTTATAGTAGTGAACCGTCTCGATGCCGAACTGGGCGGCGGCCTGGATATCGGCGTGAGGGTTGTCGCCGAGGTGAAGAAGTTCCGAGGGATGGATGCCGAAGTGTCGGATCAGATCGTGATAGAGGTGACCGTTCCACTTGGCAGAGCCTTGTTCACACGAGACGAGGATGGTGCTGAACAAGGCGGGATCGAGACCGCCGTCGCGCAAGAGGATTTCGATCTGGGCGCGAGTGAAGTAGGTGTCGGAAATGATAGCGACGGAGATGCCGGCCTGCACGAGGTCGCGGGCGAGCGCCGCGGTGGCAGGGTTGAGGAAGCAGAAGTCGCGTTCGATCTGGAACTCGAGATCGCGGGCCTTGGAGACATCGCGGACGACGCGACGGAGTTCGTGGTAGATCTGGGAGAGGGTGATTTCGGAAGACTTGCCCTTCTGGGTCGCGGCGTCCCGGGCGCGCTCGTCGGCGGCCATGCGGGCGGCTCGGAATTCAGAAGGAGTGAGCGGGACGGCGAGGAGGTCCTGGGCAGCCAGTTGACGGCCGACTTCGACGAAGAGTTCGGACGGTTCGGCGCAGAGGCGGAGGACGAGGGTATCGAAGCAGTCGAAGGAGACGGCCCGCAGACTGCGTGGCTGAGCCTCGATGCGATTCCGGAGGTGGCGCAGGGATTCGTCCTGCTCCCAGGCTGGAGTTGTTGAATTAGTGGTCATGGCCTCTTCCTTCCACGCCGACGGCGAGCAGATCGGTGGATGCCTCTTCGTCGGTGCCTGAACTGGGCAGTGAAACGGTAGGGGTTGGTGGGGGGGTGGTGGGGCGTGGTGCGGAATCCTTGAGGACGGGGGCCCATTCGGGATGCCGTTCGACGGCTTCCTCGACGACGAGTTCGGTGAGCACCTGGTGGCCCGCTTTACGTGCGCAATCGACACGGGCTTTCCAGGCGGCGAGGTCGTCGGGGAGTTTGCGAGTGAGAATGACCAGGACGGCGCCGGCATCTTCCCAGGCGTGTTGGCGCTGGAGAATTTCAGCGAGGATCTGAAGGGCCTCGATGGAATCCGGAAGCAGGCGGTGGGCGGCGCGGGCGGCAATGGCCGCGGAGTGCCATTGGCCGTCATTCAACAATTGAACGGCCTGTCGGAGGTGGGTGAGTCCATCCTCAGCGGAGGGGAGGGCGGACGCCTTGAGTCGTGCCGGAGCGGCGCTGGTGTTGGCGCGGCGTGGCGTGGAATGGGCCCGCGGGCCGAGCCGGCGGGTGCCGAGCAGGACGTATTGAAGTCCGATATAGCCGTAAGCGGGTGCGGTGAAGATGTGGGCGGCCACGTCGTTGAACCCGGCTTCGCGCATGGCGTCGAGCAGGTCCCAGCCGAATTCATGGAAGCAGAGGGTATCCTGAGGTTGATCGGATTCGCCGCGATGCACCGGTGGCAGGTGGTGCTCGATGGTGCCGTCGGTGCGAACACTGGCCCGGACGACTGTGGCATCCTTGGCGAAGTCGAATGGGACGGTCAGAAGGAGTCGGCCGCCGGGTTTCAGGCAGCGGGCGAATTCCGAAAGGGCGGCCTGGTACTGGGGCACGTGCTCCAGGACATCGAGGCTGAAGATGCAATCCAATGAGCTGTCCCGGAAGGTGAGACGGGTGATGTCCTCGTTGCGGATGCCTTCCGGCGTGAGGCCGCCGAGCGGGATTTGGTCGCCGAGGAATTCGCTGCCGACTGAACGCGGAAAGGCGCGTCGGATCTGGCGAAAGAGCGCGCCGTTTTGTTCGGTGCAATAGATGTCGGCATCTCGAGGCAGGCCGAGGGCGTCGACGAGGATATGAAAGCAGGATCGCTGTCGGCAGTTGAGTCCGCACTCGCAAATCTGGCGTTCGCGCCAAGCCGGGGCGAGCCGGCCCGCGGAATCCGGTCGGGAAAAGAGGAAGTCGGTGGTAAGGCGGGTTTCGCCACCGCAGACGACGCAGTATCCCGGGAGGGAAAAGGGTTCGGACCGGGAGGTTAACTGGGATTGCTGACCGGCGATGGCTCCCGCATAGCGTTCGGTCCAGATCTCCTCGAATGCGCTGCGGTTGCGGACGCGGTAGAGTTCCAGGGGATAGACGCCGGGGAGGATACGGGCGGTGGCCGGGGCGTCCTCGGTTTCTCCGGTGGAGTGTTGCTCTTGTTCGCAGGCGTTCTCGGCGGACTCGATGGCCTTGAGGTCGCCGCCTTCCCAAAGGGTGAAGAGATCGCGGGCGGCGAGGAGTCGGTCCGAAAGGCTCACATTGGGTTCGATGGGCAGGGCATTATCAGCGAGGAACCGGGCGAGATCCTGGAGCGAGGGACCCTGGGAGGCATTCGAATCGAGGTGGATAAGGAACTGGCTGAGGACGAAGTCGAGGAATCGGCGTCCGCGCGACATGCGGTCTTCGAAACGATCCCGGAGCAGGGCGAGTCGGACCGCCGGAAGGAGGTCGGCGGAGCTCTTGGTTTCGTAGGCGATACCTTTTCCCGACAGGGCGCTGCGGGCGAGCAGGACGACGGGTTTTTCGCGGAGGACCGCCTCGAACTGGGTGGTGCTGGTCATGCAGACCACGACATCGGCGGCTTCCATGAGCGCACCGACCTGGACATCCCGCGCGATGCGGATTCGACCGTTGTCCCAGCGGGTGTAATCGGTCGTATCCATCGGGTGGGGTTTGACGATGAGCCGGCAATCCGGTTCCTGGGCCAGAATACGGGCGAGTTCCCGGATGAGGTCGGTGGAGGAACCGATGCCCGGGGCATGGATTTTGGAACCGAGGTACGAGGTGGGGATGAGGCCGCTGGCGAGGTCGTGTTGAAGGAGAGCGGCAATGATCCGGCGTCCGTCGGGGTTGAGTTTTCTCCGGACGGATTCGGGGGTGGATCCTTCGGTGCGGGAATCGATGCTCGCGTCAGCGTTTCGAAGGGCTTGTTGGGCTGCGGTGAAGCGGTGGGTGGTATTGGCGAAGCGCTGGCCTTGGAGGGCGGAGAAGCTCCAGTTGAGTTCGGTGCATCCGCCATTGCCGGCCATTTCGACCATCAGCGTTCGTGGGAGCAGGCCACGCTCGAGGACCCAGCAGGGAATCCCGTGTTGGATGGCGAGGTGTTGGAGGACGACGCTTTGGGGGAGGGACGAACCCCAGACCATCACCGCGGCGGGTTGGAGCTCCTTAAGAAGGGTACGGAGGACGTGCTGGCAGACGGCGAGTCCGGAATAGAATTCCGCCAAGTCGCGGTTCTCCTGTTTGGACCAGGACCGATCCCTGGAGGCGAGGGCTTGGGCCAGGGGTTGTTCGAGGGTTATCGGGGATGTCGGGACCTTGTATGCCTGGCCGAAACCATGGAGCCACAGGGGCACGGTGATGACGGGAAGCGAGGGATCCTGGGGCGGAGTGGCGGAGATCAGTACCAGGTCGAGGCCTTGTCGGCTCAGGTCCTCCCGAAGGCGATGCCACCATTGGCAGTTGTCGGCGTTCAGTGGGAGGAAGCAGGAGGCAAGGCAAAGGCGGGCACTCATAAGGACAGGCCTAAGGCAACGACGGGTGGGAAACGGGCGCGCCGAGGCGCGTGGCAAGGAAAGGGGCCGAAAGTTGAGGAAAACGCCGGGAGATCGTCCGCTGTCGAGCTTGGCGACGGCGGACGTTTACAAGGCTGTAAAGAATCGGCGTCTTGGCGCCTGGCCTGGGAAGGCCGATGGCGGCGAGGGTGACGGACGAGGCGCGAAACGGGGAGCGGCGGGCTGGTGCCGATCGCGGGATGTTTCTGCTTGGCGAATCCTTGCCTAGTCCGTCCATGGTCCCTCCTTGGTCCGCGGAAGTTGTGGGGGAAGGGGAGTACTCGGCTACTGGAGCAGGCGCAGGGCGCTTTGGGGCATGGCGTTGGCCTGGGCGAGCATGGCGGTACCGGACTGGACGAGGATGTTGTAGCGGGCGTACTGGGTGGATTCCTCGGCGACATCCACGTCCTGAATGACCGAGCTGGCAGCCATGAGATTCTCCTTGTTGATCTGGAGCTGCTCGCTGGTGAAGTTGAGTCGGGACTGATAAGCGCCGATGGTGGCGCGGTCCGCGGCGAGGGTATTGATCGCGGTCTTGATGCTTTCCAGGGCGGCCACGGCCGCGGTGGTGGTGGCGATGCCGGTGGTATTGGCGATGGCGACGTCGTAGGCGGTGGCGCCGAGGTCGATGCCATCCATGTCGAACGTGTTGCCTTCCGAGTCGATGGTGACGCTGAGGGTCGCGCCGTCGAAGAGGCTGACGCCGTTGAAGTCCTTGTCGGCGGTGTTCTCGATGTAGCTTTGGAGTTGGGCGAACTCCGTCTGGTACAGGGCGCGGTCGTCGTCGCCTTTGGTGACGTCCTGGGCGAGGATCGACAATTCGCTCATGCGTTCGAGAGCCTTGGCAATCTTCTTGAGGTAGCCGTCCTGGGTTTGGGTGAAGGAGACGGCATTGCCGACATTGGATTTGGCGGCGGCGAGGCGTTGGACCTGGGCGTCGAGGCGTGAGGCCACGGCGAGGCCGGCGGCGTCGTCGGCGGGGCTGGTGATTTTCGAGCCCGAACTCAACCTGGACAGGGATCGGGCGAGCATTGAACTGCTGGCCGCGAGTGTGGACGCCGCAGCCTGCGCCTGGATGTTGGTATTAATGACCATAGGATCGACTTTCTCTTGGCTTAGTGTTTGCGCTCCTCACGGGGCGTCGTTCTGGGCGTACGGTTGCGTCCCGCAAAGGGCTGCGGCCGGAGTCAAGGTCGCGGCCGCAGCCGGGGCGGCGGCAGGCAAAGGGGTGGCGGCGAGGCGGGGCAGTTTAGGCCGCACTTGGTGGATGGCCTCACGATTGTTGCGTTGGATCTCGTCGTAGACTTCCTGGCGGTGGACCGGGACGTCAGTGGGGGCTTGGATGCCGAGCCGGACATGATCCCCGTCGATGCGGACGATCTTCACCGTGATCTGGCCGTCGATCACGACGCTCTCATTGATCTTTCGCGAGAGGATGAGCATGGAGAGGAGAGGAGGACGGTTCCGTTTCAGGAGACGGCGGGCAATGGGTGCTGAAGAGGGAACCGCATGGCGTTGATGGGAATCACCTGCTTGGCGACGCCGGTGCGGCGATTGAGAACGATGGGGCCCTTGAGATTGACCGTGGACCTGCCGCCGGGCCGGAGTGTCACGATATTGAGGACGCAGGCGTCGTGCGGATCATCGAGGCCGAGGAAATCGACATCGGCTTCGCTGAGTTCTGGCGAGTAGTTCGGCAGGACGGCGGCGGGCGGAACGACGAGAAACGAGTGACCGGGGCTGGCGGACATCTGGAGCCACTGAAAGGGGGCCTCTTCGGGATGGGCGATCAGGACGTAGGTCTTGATGGACTCGAAGCCGAGCAATCCCAGTGGCAGTTCGATCGTGGATTCGATCGCGGATTCTTCTCCGTTGAGGGCCAGCACTTCGGGCTTGGAGGGCGCTGTGGTCATCATAGCGGTCTATCGCGAGGCCAGACTAGCAACGGTCGTGCCACGGGGCTGGCGGGGTGGAACTTGGAGAGTGGAAACCGTTGGTAATGCGGGCAGAAGGCGGGAATTGCCCGCCTCCGGACAGGGGACCGGAGTTGCCCGGGGGCTCTAGGCAAATTCCGCCCTCGAAGTTGGGCGACCCGGCGAGAATTGCCCCAAGGGAGGGGGGATGGGGTGGGGCAGAAGATGCCGGGACGCCGGATGAGAGCGAGGAGACGGGTAAAGACAAGGTGCAACTCTGCCGATTGACACTACGCGCGCTCCATCCACGTGACTCCACGGCGGTTGAGGCGCGATAGGACGAGGACCATGGCGCTCAAGACAGACGAAACAGTAGACTACGACTTCATCATCGCCCTGGTGTACGAGCGTTCGCGCATCCGGCTGCATGACGGCAAGCAGGCGTTGATTCGTGCGCGGCTGGGAAAACGCATGCGCCTGCACGGTTTCGAATCGTTGAGCGAGTACTGCCGATTCCTGAAGAACGAGGCGGATGAGGAGGAGTTGACGCATGTCGTGGATAGCCTCGCCACGAACTTCACGGGATTCCTTCGCGAGCGGGACCACTTCGACTGCCTGGTCAACGAGGTGTTGCCGGCGGTGGTTCCTGCCGGACAGAAGCGCATCAACATCTGGAGCGCCGCCTGCTCGACCGGCGAGGAGCCGTATTCCATGGCCTTTTACCTGGCCGAGCATCGTCCGCTGTCGGCGGGTTGGGATTGGTCGATTCAGGCAACGGACATTTCGACGAAAGCGCTGAAGCAAGCGACCGACGGGGTCTATGCGGAGGATCGGCTGAATGGCCTGCCCAAAGAGTGGCTGCGCAAGTACTTCCAGCGCGGGCATGGGAATTGGGAGGGGCACTATCGGATCAAGCCATGGATCCGGGAACGGGTGCGTTTCCAGCAGCTGAACCTATTGGGGGCCTATGAGATGGACCGGATGTACGAGATGATTTTCTGTCGCAACGTGATGATTTACTTCGATCGGGCGACTCAACAGGAGTTGGTGCGGCACCTGGCCCGTTTCCTGGTGCCCCGTGGTTATCTGGTGACAGGCCATTCGGAGAGCCTGAACGGGCTGTCCGTCGGACTCCGGTGTTTGCGTCCGAGCGTGTATCAGAAGTCTTAACCCTCAAGCCATGGCGTCCCCTTCGCTTTCGCAACTTGGCTTCGAACATCGTGTGATCGTTGGCATCGCTGATCTGGCGGTCTCGAACAATCCGAGCGTGACGTTGGCGACCTACTCCCTGGGATCCTGTCTTGGGGTGACGATTTACGATCCGGTGATTCGGGCAGGCGGCCTGCTTCACATCATGCTGCCGGATTCGAGCATCGATCCGGTGAAGGCCACGAAACAGCCGGGGATGTTCGTCGACACCGGCGTGGCGGCCCTATTCAGGGCGGCCTACCAGCTCGGGGCCGAGAAGATGCGCATGCGCATCGCGGTGACGGGAGGGGCGCAGATCATGGACAACAGCGGCTATTTCAATATCGGAAGACGGAATTACGAGGCGCTCATGGGGCTGTTTCAGAAGCACGGTCTCCGCGTGGCGGCCGAGCAGGTGGGGGGGCTGGTCAATCGCACCGTCTACTTCAATCTCAGAACGGGCGAGGTGCGACTCAAAGTTTCCGGGCAACCCGCGGAGACTCAACTGTTATGCGGCATCTAGACGACTATCTCGACAAGCTGACCAATCTGCCGCCGGCGCCGCGAGTGCTTCCCGAGCTGCTGGACCTTCTGTCGCAGGACAACGTGGACAGCGACCGGGTGGTGAAGGTGATCGCCTACGATCCGGGATTGACGGCGAGTGTGTTGCAGCTGTGCAACAGCGCCTATTTCGGACTGGCGACGCCCGCGGAGGACCTGCTCGAGGCAGTGACACGGCTGGGATTCAACCAAGTCTACCAGTTGGTGGCCGCGCTGGTGGGATCGAAGGCGATGGGTCCGCCGCAACTCGGCTATGGCATCGACAAGGGCGAGCTGTGGAAGCACTCGGTGGCATCGGCCGTGGCGGCGCAGTGCATTGCGGAGGCCCAGGGCGAGAACCAGGCGGTGGTCTACACCGCGGCCTTGCTCCACGACATCGGCAAGATCGTGTTGAGCGACGCGCTGGTCCATTCCTATGCCCAATTGATCGAGGAGACCGAGCGCAACCAGCAGGCGCTGGTCGATACCGAGAAGAAACTGTTGGGAGTGGACCATGCCGAAATAGGCGGACGACTTCTGGCGCGGTGGCGATTCCCGGCGAAGCTGGTGGACGCCGTCACCCATCACCATGCGCCACAGGGCGCGGGGCAGCACGGTCAACTCGCCGCCTACACCTATCTCGGCAACATGTTGGCGCATTTTGTCGGCTACGGTTACGGGCACCTGCCCTTTGCCTTGCGCGGCCGTTCGGAGGCGATGGAGATGCTCGGACTCAGCAAGGATGCGCTGCCTCAATTCATGATCGCTACTTTTGAGAAGATCGACTTGATCGATGCTCTCTTCGGCGTTGCCCGCTGACATCAACCCTTACCTTTGACCAGGAGCCTGCCATGGGACGCGTCCGAACCTTGATTGTCGATGATTCCGCGCTGGTGAGGAAGCTACTCACCGAAGGGTTGTCCCATCATCCTGATATCGAAGTCATCGGGACCGCGGTGGATCCGTATGTGGCGCGCGACAAGATTCTCGCGCTGGACCCCGATGTGATCACGCTCGACATCGAGATGCCGCGGATGGACGGGCTGACCTTTCTGAAGTTGATCATGAAGCATCGGCCGATGCCGGTGGTGATCATGAGTTCGCTGACGACCTCCGGATCCTGCAAGGCGTTGGAGGCGCTGCAGTCGGGCGCGGTGGAGGTGGTGGCGAAACCCGCCGGCGCCTTCAGTGTGGGCGACGTCGAGGAACTGGCCACCAAGATTCGAGCGGCGGCACAGTCCCGTCAGCGGCGTCGTCCAGGCACGGTGCCGGTGCCGGCGGCGATACCCCAGGCTGACCTGGCTCCGCCGGTGGCGCGCGCGGTGGCGCCGCCCGAGCTGCGTCCCGTGGCAAAGCCGGTAATTTCGGGAGGCGGGAGACGCTATTCGTCACGGCAACTGATCGTCATGGGGGCTTCCACTGGCGGGACGGAGGCGTTGAAGACCGTCTTGACGCGCCTGCCGGCGGATGTGCCCGGGATTTGCGTGGTCCAGCATATTCCCGCGTATTTTTCGGCGGCTTTTGCGGAACGTCTCAATCAGCTGTGTTCACTCGAGGTGCGCGAGGCGAAGCGTGGGGACGAGGTGCGTCCGGGCCTCGTGTTGGTGGCGCCGGGCGGGCAGCACATGCTCCTGCGATGGACGGGTTCGGGGTATTCGGTGGATCTGAACTCCGGTCCACCGGTGCATCATCAGCGTCCGGCGGTGGATGTCCTGTTTGACACGGCGGTGAAGGCGGGAGCGGGGCCGACCGCCCTGGCGGTCCTGTTGACGGGCATGGGTGCCGACGGCGCGGCGGGTATGCTGCGACTGCGCGAGGCCGGTGCGGAGACGGTGGCGCAGGACGAACAGAGCTGCGTGGTATTTGGCATGCCGCGCGAGGCGATCCGGTTGGGCGCGGCGCGGGACGTGTTGCCGCTGGACCAGATGGCGGCGCGGATCGATCGCTACGCAGAGCGTTGCGCGTTGCGCGCGGTGAATGCGGCGGCGCGGACGGCGGAAGCGCTCAAGTGAGTGGCGCTCGTGCCGATGGTAAGGATGTCGTAAGACAATGGCGGTTGGCAGCCAGTAAGAGCCAACGGGGCCAACGGTGGACGGCCTCAGTCGTAGTCCACTCGCGGCACGGAAAGCCGCGCTAGAAATCCCCGCAAGGGGTGACTCATGGAAGGAGTCTCTTATGGTCATCAATACTAACGTTTCGGCTCAAACCGGTGCTCGTCTGCTCAGCGAATCGTCGACTCTGTTGTCGAAATCCCTGTCCCGCCTCTCTTCTGGTTCGAAGATCGTTTCTCCGGAAGACGATGCCGCAGGTTTGGCAGTGTCCCTGCGTTTCGACGCGCAGATCAACCGCATCACGGCCGCGAACAACAACATCAACAACGCGATTTCCTTCAGTCAGACTCAGGACGGTTTTCTGAAGAAGGTCGGCAAGGCACTGGATCGCATGAGCGAACTCGCGGTGCTGTCGCAGGACGTCACCAAGGTGGACGCTGATCGTGATCTCTACGACGCGGAATTCCAGACGCTGCAGGCCTATATCCAGGACGTGAGCACGAAGGAGTTCAACGGCGTGAGTCTCTTCGACGGAACGTCGCAGAGCGTCACCAAGGACGAGGATGGCAACAAGTACGACATGACCGCGGTCGACCTGACCAGCGGCGATGTGTACGACTCCTACAACACCGGTGACGTGACGACGACCTCCAATGCAGCGACCGCACTGACCGCGGTGAAGGACGCGATCACCCAACTTGCTACCGATCGCGCCAACGTCGGCGCGAACATTGCCCGGTTGACCTACACGAGCGAACAGCTCGGCGTGTTGAAAGACAATCTAGCCGCCGCGAACAGCCGCATCAAAGACGTGGACGTCGCGGAAGAGAGCACCCAGTTCGCCCGGTACAACATCCTCGTACAGGCAGGCACGGCGATGTTGGCCCAGGCAAACGCCAATCCGCAATCGGCGCTCCGGTTACTCTCGTAGTAATCGTCTGCTCGAACGGTTGGTATCACGACCCGGTCGGCCCCAAGCCGACCGGGTTATGTTTTTACTATTGTCAAGGGCGACTTCTAAACTTTCTCCGGCCATTTGCCGATAAAACGGATGCATGGACCTCGGTCTTTCAGGTCTCGCTTCGGGCCTCGACTGGCGCTCGCTGGTTGACCAGCTGTCGGAAGTGGAGCGTTTGCCGCAACGGCGATTGCTGAGCGAGCAATCGGCCATCGAACAGCGCAACAACGCGTACGGCAGCATCATCACCCAGCTGAGCACGCTGAAGAACCGCGTCGCGACGCTGAAGGAGGCGAGCCTGTACCGCGGGAGAACCGCGAGTTCCGCCGATACCACAGTGGCGACGGCGTCCGCCGCGAATGGGGCGACGCAGGGGAGCTACACTTTCGCCTTTTCACAGCTGGCCACGGTGGCCCGCTATCAGGGGGCGACGGGAGCCGGGAAACCGATCAGTGCCACCAGCAACGTGTCGAGCGTCACGCTGGCGACCGCCGGATTCGCGACCGCGGTGACCGCCGGTTCCTTCCGGGTCAATGGCGCGGAGGTCACGGTGGCCACCACCGACACCCTGCAGGCGGTCTTCGACAAGATTGCCACCGCCACCAACAACACCGTCACCGCCTCGTACGATCCGACTTCGGACAAGATCCAATTGTCCGGCAGCGGTGCCATCACCCTCGGGAGCGCGACCGACACCAGCAATTTTCTCAAGGTGGCGCAGTTGTACAACAATGGGACATCGACGGTGGCAAGCACCGCGGCCCTGGGCAGCGCACGACAGTCCGCTTTGGTCGGTGAGGCGAATCTTTCGGAGACACTGACCTTTGGCACGTCGGGAACCGGCAAGTTCAAGATCAACGGCGTGGAGATCGAGTACACCGCGGCCGACAAACTTTCCGATGTCGTCAACCGCATCAGCAACTCGTCGGCCGGTGTGACGGCGAGTTATGATCATGTGAACGACCGGTTCACCCTGACCAACAAGGAGACCGGCGACGTGGGCATGGCGCTGGAGGATGTCAGCGGAAATTTCCTCGCCGCCACCCGCCTGTCGAGCGGCTCCCTGTCACGGGGCAAGGATTTGTTGTACACCATCGACGGCGGCGCGCAGTTGCGCAGCACATCGAACACCGTCACCTCGGCGAGCTCCGGCATTGAGGGATTGAGCGTGGTCGCGCTGAAGGAAGGGGGTTCGGTGAAGGTGACAGTGGCGGCGGACACCGAGAAGGTGAAGGCCGCGATCACTGGATTTCTCGAGGAATACAACCGCGTTCAGTCACTGATCGCCAACCAGACCGCCTCCACCACGGATGCGGACGGCAAGGTGACGACGAAGACGCTGACCTCGGAGTCGGACGCCGAGAGCATCGCCTCGACTCTACGCCGGATGGCCTATGGCTCGGTGCAGGGATTGTCGGGTACCCTCTCGCATCTGGAGGCACTGGGCATCAAGTCGAACAGCGATGACGACAAGCTGGAGTTGTCGGACACCGAGAAGCTGGCGGAAGTCCTGGCCGAGAACATGGACGACGTGGAGGAGTTGTGGACGGACACCGACTCCGGGCTGGCGGTGAAATTTGACGCCTACCTGGAGAGGATGGCGGGGGAAGAGGGGCAGTTGGTGCAGAAGCAGGACATGCTCACCCAGCAGGCTTCCGACATCGACGAGCAGATCGCGGGTCTGGAACGGATCGTGCAGGCCAATCGCAGCCGGATGATCGACAGCTTCGTTGCCATGGAGAAGGCGCAGGCGTCGATCAACCAGCAGCTGCAGTATTTGTCGCGATTCTCCTCGAGCACCTAGAACCTGAAGCCGGCATGAATTCCACCACGCCACTGCAAGAATCCCATGAAAACCGCGGTCGGCCAGGCCGCGCGGGAATGGCGGGTGGGGCGTGGAGAGTTTCGGGATGGGCCTTGGCGATGCTTTGCGCGGTCCCGCTGTGGGCGGGATGCGCCGGGTTGACGCAACGAATGGCGATCGTCGGGCCGAGCTATGAGCCGGGCAATGTTTACCTGGGCGGGGAGAAACTGCCGCGCAGCCTGAAGCGCGTGGCCGTGCTGCCCGTGACGGCGCGGGGGGTGGATCCGGAATTGGGTGGCAGCCGGGCGACGTTGGAGCAGGTGCTGCAGACGGAATTGGGCAAGCACGCGCGGTTCGAGGTGGTGCCGGTGATGCCCGACAACCTGCGCCAATGGACGGGCCGAAGCCAATGGGCGACGACGGATCGATTTCCGACGAATTTCTTTGATCGACTGCGCGAAGGGACGGGGTGTGACGCGGTGTTGTTCGCGCAGGTAACGGATTTCCGGGCCTACCCGCCGCTGGCGGTGGGGTGGCGGCTGCAGTTATTGGATTGCGACGGGCTGCAGGTTTGGTGGGCGGTGGACGAGCATTTTGACGCCAGCGAGCCGGCGGTGGCGAATGCGGCGCGGCGCTATCATTTGGAGCATGCGGGAAAGCCGGCGGAACTGACGGACACCGGTGAGATCCTGTATTCCCCCCGTCGATTCGGTAGTTATGCCGCGAATGCGGTTGTGGCCACGTGTCCGGGACACTGAGAGAATCCCTGCGCTAAAGTGTGTACGAGAATACACCGATAGTAATAGCAAGATGGGAACCTCAACTAAGTTTTCTGTGCCTGCCTGAAAGTGAGAAGTCGTATGGAAGTTCAATCAAATCACCCAGCGGGAGGCATCAACCCGGCCTCGACGGTACGCACGGAGGCGCGCCGGACGAAGGAACCGACCGAACAGGTCAACTTCGCCCAAAGTGCTGCCGTGGAACAAGCTCTGCAAAAGACGCCCGAGATCAGGACAGAGGCCGTCGATCGTGCCAAAGCCTTGGTGGGAAGCATCAACTACCCGCCACCCGAGACGATCCGACGCCTGTCGAACCTGCTGGCCATGCATCTGCCGGTCGAATAGCAGCGGACGTCGGCATCAGTGTCGCCCCAACATGAAACGTCAACTCATCGGTAAATCCTACCTGCAGGTCGCCACGCAGACCGCGTCCCCCGGTCACTTGGTGCTTATGTTGTACGAAGGTGCCATTCGCTTCCTGGAGCGCGCCCTCCAAGGATTCGATATGGAGGATCCGGCCGAGAGCAACCAGACGATCAACAACAACATCCTGCGAGCGCAGGCCATTCTGGACGAGTTGAACGGGGCATTGAATGTGGGGGAGGGAGGCGACGTCGCGGCGAGTCTCCGGGGTCTTTACAACTACCTCGACCGCCGTCTCCAAGAGAGCAATCTGCGCAAGGAGCAGGACGGGATCCACGAGACCATCAAGCACCTGGGCATCCTGAGAGATGCCTGGCGCGAGATGCTGTCGAAGGCGCCGGAACCTGCCGAGGCCCAAATGGCGGGATTCGCCATGGTCGGATAGCGTAGCGCACCTGTTGTCATGCCAGCCGCCGCCCGTCCTTTGCCCGAGCCGTTTGGACAGTTGTTCGCCGAATGGCGACGACTGACGGAGCGCGAAGGTGTCTCGATCCAGGCGGCTGCTTGGGAGGAAGTGCTGCTGGTGCAGGAAACGAAGAAACGGCTGCAATCGGAGATCCTCGAAGCCGAGCATCGCTCGGCGCCGTGGTCGGCAGCCGACCGGGAGACCCGCCGGGTCCTGGTGTCCGAACTCGTCCTTCTCGAATTGCGGAATCTCGATTGGCTGGGCCAGCAGCGGACCGCTGCCGAGGCGGAGCGCGCCTCGATTGAGAAGAGCCGCCACGATCTTCGACGTCTTCATCGGTCATTTGCTCCGCCCGCCGGCGGGGTGTGGCAGAGCTACTCCTGAGGTTTGCCAGCCCGGGTGGCGTGGTCCGCCCGTGGATTCGCGTCCGAGGATTTGACTCCTTCCGCGTCAACGATAGCCTCGCGCTGCTTCGGAACTCAGGGTTTCCCGGACCCCACTCCCGGGCCCAAGCCCCGGGATCTGGAATTACGACTGTACTGTCCGAACCCTTGAAGGCAGACCCTGTCAATTCCGATCGCTTCGACGTTCCGCGAACGGCCACGGATGATTCGTCACTGACGGACCGGTCGGCGGCGCGGGAATGGCTGGAAGCGGGGTGGGCTGCTTTGAACGACGGCGATCGGATCCTCGACATTTCGGAGTCGTTGGCGGTTTGGCTGGGGGTTCCGGCGGCCGCGGCGGTGGGTCAATCCTGCTGGTCTTTGCTGGAGGAGCGTTGTCCGACGTGGGGAGCGGATCTGGCCCGTTTGCGGGCGGCGAAGGACACGTTTGTGGCGGAGGAATTGATCCTGGCCGCCACCGAGGGGAGTTCGCCGGGTTGGTATCGAATCGAACGGACGCGGTTGCCCGGGGGGAGCGCCGTGCGGTTGAGTTCGGTACTGCCGCCACGAGCCGAGTTGGCCGAAGGGGGGTGGGGAGCCCACTTGAGCGGTGCCTCGGGAGGGCGGGAAATGTTCGTGCGCCTGCTGGGAGCGGAGGCCCAGTTGGAGCGGCTTTCGCAGCACTGGCCCGGGGTGATCTTCAGCCAGCGGCCTGATTTTTCCTTCCAATATGTCAGTGGCCGCATGGCCGAGCTGACGGGGTGTCCATTGGAGCACTGGCGCCAGCGGCGCGCGCGGTTTTGGGATTTCATTCATGAAGCCGACGCCGGGGAACTGCAGAAGCAGGTGGCGCAGGCGTCGCGTTTACGGCAGTCCGTGACAACGACGTTTCGGGTTCGCAACGTGGAGACCGGTCGGGTGAGTTACGTGATGGAACACCGGCACCCCTTGCACAGCCGCAGCGGGCTGCTGCTGGGATACGAAGGGGTCTGGTTGGATGTGACTCGCCAAACCCTGGCGGAAAAGCTTCTCACCTCGGCGGCGTGGAAGGAGACACTGGCGGTCCTGACCATGGGCCTGGCGCATGACTTCAGCAACGTGATGGCGGGCATCCATTCGCTGAGCGAGTCCTTTCTCAGCCAGTTGGAGGAGACGCATCCGTTCCGCGAGGGCATGGGATTGATCAAGAAGAGTGCCATGCAGGCGAGCCAGTTGGTTCACCGGATCGTGCACCTGCACTTGGACAAGCCCGGGGACCGCAATTATCACGATTTGAACCAGATCGTGAGCGAGTTGCTGGAATTGGTCCGCAAGGTCATTCCGCGCCGGATCGAGATCGCCACCGAACTGTCGAAGGAACCGCTGCCGGTATATGTCGACGCCGTCGAATTTCGCCAGGTGATTATCAACCTGGCTTTGAACGCGTCGGACGCCATGCCGGAGCGCGGGCGATTGGTGCTTCGGACACTGCGGTATGCGGAGCGGCCAACGACGGGCCAGTTGCATGGGGCGCCCCTCCGGTTTCCGTGCGTCGGCCTGACTGTGCAAGACAATGGGGTCGGCATTCGCCAGGAGCATTTGGACCTGATATTTGATCCCTTTTTCACCACGAAATCAGGGGGCAAGGGGTCGGGCCTGGGCCTTTACAACGCGAGGCTGTTTGCGGAGAAGCACCAAGGGGCGATCGGGGTGGATTCACGCGAAGCGGGCGGAGCGAGTTTCCACGTGTGTCTGCCGGAGGCGGATTTCACCGAGACCAGCGGCTCGACGGAGGAAGGAAAGAGGCCGACACGGGGGCGCCGGGGGATCCTGATGTATGGGGCGGCGAACACGCTCCTGAACTCGACCGCGGAGTGGTTGCGGACGGAAGGCTATCATGTGGCGACGGCGGACACGTTGGAGCGGGGGGTGGAAGTGCTGCGGGGCGGGGACTACAACTACGACCTGATCTTTCTGCTGCTGGATTCGCCGGGGACGGTGTTGGCGTCCCATTTGGGCGCGTGGATGGAGGCGCTGCCGCGGCTGAAACTGGTGATTCGACCGGTGGGGCGCGATCGCGATGAGGTGGATCCCGAGCTGTTGCGGAGGGCGCATTGGGTGGTCACTCCGGAGTTGTCGCAACGCGGCGTGCTGGAAAAGCTCAAGGAAATCCTACAAGACTGACGCCGCGACCCATGACCCCGACCAAATCCAGTGCCCCGGGACTACGCCGCCTGCTGGTGGTGGACGACGAAGAGATCGTCCTGGTGGCTCTGCGGGAGACGCTGATCCGGGTGGGGTATGAGGTGGTGGCGACGGGGGATGCGGCGGAGGCGCTGGAGATACTGAAGGCGGGTCCGGTGGCGGTGATCATCACCGATCACCAGATGCCACGGATGACGGGCCTCGAGTTTTTGGCGCAGGCGAAGGAGATCCAGCCTGACGCGACGCGGATCCTGATCACCGCCGTGTTGAACCTGGGGACGGTGATTGAGGCGATCAACAAGGGGGAGATTTACCGGTTCATCATCAAGCCATGGTTGCGCGAGGAGTTCCTGGGCGCGATCGAGAGTGCGGTCCAGCGCTACCAGCTCGTGGCGCGGAACGCCGAGCTGCAGGCGGCGACCCAGGCGATGAACGAGAAGTTGGCAGCGCTGAACCAGGAACTTGCGGGGCAGGTGGGGAGGGTGGCTGAGCAGAACCAACAGTTGGAACAGCTCAATGGAGCGTTGCAGCACAACCTCCAACGCTCGGTCGAGTTGTGCGTGAAGACGATGGAAACGTTCTATCCGACGCTGGGTATCCAGGCGCGTCGGGTCTATGAACTCTGCAAGTCGATGGGGCAATCCGCGGGGCTTTCGGCGGGAGAACAACGGGCCCTGGAGGTGGCGGCGTGGCTGCACGATGTGGGATTGGTCGGTGTCCCGCGGCGATTGATCCGGCGGCTCGAGCAGGTGCCCGAGTCTTTGAACGAGGCGGAGCGGGCGTTGATCGAGCAACACCCGATCCTGGGCGAGGAATTGGCGTCCTTCGTGGAGCCGTTGGACGAGGTTCGCGCGGCCATCCGAACGCACCACGAGCAGTACGATGGCGGCGGGTACCCGGGACGTCTAGCAGGGGAGTCCATTCCCCGGCTGGGCCGGCTGTTGGCAGTGGCGGTGGCGTATGCCGAAAGCAATTACGACCACGGCACGACGGTGGAGCATCTGCGGAACCGGAGCGGGACGATGTTCGATCCGGACGCGGTGGCGATCTTTTTGAAATCGATACCCCGGGCGACGATTCCCCGGAAGCAGCGGGAAGTATCGTTATCGGAACTCAAGCCAGGCATGGTTTTGGCCAAAGGGATCTACACCGCGAGTGGATTGTTGCTGGTGCCAGACGGGCATCAGTTGAACGAGACCTATATCGACAAGTTGCGGAACCACCACCGCATCAATCCGATCTCGCAGTCGCTCCTGGTCTACTGTTGAGCAACGGAGGCCTCGGGAAACCTCAAGTTAGCGTTCCGTTTTGCCGATGTCTGGATGGACAGCGGCTTAGGAACGCAACTTATGGCCTGTCAGGACGCTCCCGATTACGCGGCTCTTTGTTCGATCATCGAAAAACTGGCGCTTGAGCTGGTTCTAGCTGAGCCGGGCAAAGATAATGGACTTCTTCCGGTCAACAGTCTGCTCGGCGACCTCGAAGAGGTGGCGCGCCGCATGGAGGTGCCGGAGGCCTTGGGCGCGGCGATTCGCAAAGGCCGGGAATGGGTGGATGCCCTGTTTGGGGCTGGGAACTTCGAGGAATCGACGCTTTCGCGACTGCGCTCATGGGTGGAGTGGATGCAGGCGGCGGTCAGCGCGCTGCACAACGGTCAGGCGATCACCCCGTTGATTGCCGAAGCGGCTGAATCCTCGACGGCGACGGCACCGTCGGCGGCCCCTCAGGCGGTCGAGGAAGTGGCGCCCGAGGAACCGATCGTCCTTAACCTCGAGAACGACGGTGAACTGCTGCGTGAGTTCACGAACGAGTCTCACGAACATCTTCAGAACATCGAGTTGGGCGTGCTCACGTTGGAGGAGAACCCGACCGACATGGCGACCTTGAACTCGATCTTCCGGGCGTTTCACACGTTCAAGGGAGGGTCGGGATTCCTGAATCTCCGTCCCATCAACCGCCTGGCGCATGAGTTGGAGTCCCTGCTGGATCTCGCCCGCCAGCAGAAGCTCGCCATTGATTCCCAGGTGATCAATCTCATCCTGAGCGGTGGCGACACCCTGAAGCGCTTCGTTTCCGAGATGGAAGCCCAGTTGGGAGGGCAGGGCGGGGGGAGTCCGATTTCCATATCCATCAATGACCTGCTGGCCCGGGTTCGTGCGGTGGTGCAGCAGTCCCAAAGCCGCCTGACGCCCGCGCCGGTGGTCGCGCCGACGCTGGTTGCGACGCCGGTGTCGCATGCTCCTGAAGCGGGCGGAACCCAGGAGGCGCCGGGCGGAACGGCCGGGCATCAGGATGCGACGCCTGGATCTTCGGGAACGGCGGGCGCGCCCGAGTGTCCCCCAGCGGCAGCCAACGCGGCCGCAGCCGGCGGCAGTGAATCACCGTCCAAGAATGGCAACGTCCGAGTGCATTCGGGGGCGACCTCGGTGAAGGTCGACACCTTGAAGCTGGACAGCCTGGTCGATCTGGTTGGCGAGATGGTGATCGCGCAGTCGATGGTGATGCAGGACACGGATTTGCTGGGGATCCAAAGCCAGCAACTGAGCCGGAACCTGGCGCAGTTGGGCCGGATTACCAAGGAGCTGCAACGCGTGGCCATGTCGCTGCGCATGGTGCCGATCCGGTCGACTTTTCAGAAGATGACGCGGTTGGTGCGGGACCTGTCGGTGAAGGCCGGCAAGCATGTGGAGCTGCACCTGAGCGGCGAGGAAACGGAATTGGACCGCACGATCGTGGAAGAGATCAGCGATCCGCTGGTGCACATGATCCGCAATGCGGTCGATCACGGGATCGAACCGGCCGAGAAGCGAATGGCCGCGGGCAAGTCGCCCCACGGCTTGGTCCATCTGCGCGCCTTCCATCAGGGAGGCAACATCGTGGTCGAGGTCGAGGACGACGGCGGCGGTCTGAATCGCGACCGCATCGTGGCCAAGGCCGTGGAGAAGGGGCTTATCACCTCGGCTGCCAACATGTCCGACAGCGATGTCTTCAATCTGATCTTCGCCCCCGGATTCTCCACGGCGGAGAAGGTGACGGATATTTCCGGACGCGGCGTTGGCATGGACGTGGTTCGCCGGAACATTGAAAAGCTTCGGGGAAAAGTGGAGATCCAGTCGACGCTGGGGAAGGGGTCCAGGTTCACGATCTTCCTTCCGCTGACCTTGGCGATCATCGACGGCATGATCGTGGGAATCGGGACTCAGCGGTACATCGTTCCGACACTGGCGGTGCGCGAGTCGTTCCGTCCGACCGCCGACATGGTGTCGAGCGTCCAGGGGCGGTCCGAGGTGGTGAACGTGCGTGGCCGATTGCTGCCGCTGCTTCGGTTGCATTCCTTGTTTGGCATTAACGCCCGCGCCGCGGATCCCACCGAGGGCATCGTCATCGTGGTCGAATCCGATCGCGAGAGTCGGTGCGTATTGGTGGACGACCTGCTGGGCAAGCAGGAGGTGGTCATCAAGAGTCTGGGTGAGACCTTCAAGCGCAGTCCGGCATTGGCGGGGGCGGCCATTCTCGGAGACGGCCGGGTGGGTCTGATCCTGGATGTCGACGCCCTGGTGGGGCAACGAACCGCGCCGCTTTCGATGGCGGCCTGAACGGAGAAGCGTGCTAAGGGGGCCAATCACACTGACCGATAGTCACACTCAGAGAGGCGTGTCCGAACAGCATCTCAAATTCCGCACAATCCCATGACTGAAGTAAACGAAACCACCACCTCGACGACGCGCACGCTGGCAGGCAAATATCTGACCTTCGTGCTGGGTCGCGAGTCCTACGGAATTCAGGTTCTGAAGATCCGCGAAATCATCCGGTTCACCGACATCACGGCGGTGCCGCAGATGCCCCATCATGTGAAAGGGGTCATCAACCTGCGTGGCAAGATCATCCCCGTCATCGATCTGCGTGCGAAGTTCGGGTTGAACTCGACCGAAACCACCGAGCGCACCTGCATCGTTGTGGTTCAGGTGGCTTTGGCGTCGGGAGTAACATCCCAGACAGGCCTGATCGTCGACGCGGTCGAAGAGGTGACCAACATCGCGGCGGGCGACATCGAGGAGACACCGGATTTCGGCGGGGCATTCGACACGGAGTGCCTGCTGGGGATGGCCAAGATCAAGGGAGTCGTGAAGACGCTGCTGGACATTGACCGGGTGGTGGCTGCCGAGACGGCGAGCGCCCTGATGCACGTCTGATCCCCCGCGGGCCTTTCCCGTGGCCAGGCGGGAAGGCGCCCGAGGTGAAGTTGACGAATCCCTGTCCGGGCTCCAAAGGATCCGATGCCTTTGGAGCCGGTCGTACCCCATCAAGGGGCTTCGGTGCATCGGAATGGACGTGGATGAACCGATCCCCTCACCTACCTCTTGAGGTCGTTGCCCTGGCAACGGCCGCGGTGTCCACGGTGAACCTTGCCATGGATCGCAACGTTTCGGTGGATACGCCGGCGAGACATGGCGGGGGTGATACGGCCTCGATGGCGCCGACCCACGACGAGAGTCGTGAGGTGGTTCACTCGGTGGAGGTCATTGCTTGGGTGGCGACCTGCTGGGTGCTTCCGTGCGACGTGACGACGGCGTAGCCTGTCATTCACATCCTGCGCGCCGAGGTGAAAATGCTTCTGTCGGCGCGGCCTGTTCTTCTCCATGAATCGGCTCATTCGATGAGCGCGAGATCGTGTCTTTCCGACGGAGAGCGCCCGGCCCGGTGAGCGTCGCGGGCTTGTCCTATTGCCCGGAGGGTGCGGAGGGCTTGGCGGGATTTCCCATTCGATCCAAGGGGCCTTCCGTCGGGTCCGTCTTCTGCCGTCGATGCCATCCCTGAAATTTGATGAACCAAGTACATTTTTCCTGACATCCGCCGATAGTTTCCATTGGGGCTGGGCAGGTCCCAGTCCGCAAGGGGCGCTGGCGCCGGAACGCCTGACCGATTTCGGGTCAGGAGACGCGTACTGGTGAAGTGGCCCCACGATCGGCTTTATGAAACTCAGGACTAAAATCAGTCTCTCGACTGGCGCGCCGGTGGTCATCATTGCCGCGGTGCTTTTTGCGATCACACTCATTCAGGAGCATCGTTTGGAGAAACGGCTCGATGAATCCGTGCGGGACCAGGCGAGGAGGACGAGCGCGACCCTGTTGAAAGGGATGGAAGCTCAATTGGAAAGCGCGCGCCGCCAGACGGGCGAGCGATTGGAACACGCCCTGAGCTATACTCGCGCTGCAATGGCGCGATTGGGCCCGGTAAATCTGGGAACGGAACAAGTGGAATGGACGGTGGTGAACCAGGTTTCCAAAGAAACGCGCCGCGCCCGTCTTCCGAAGCTTTGCCTCGGTGAAACCTGGCTGGGACAGAACCTTTCCGTGTCGAATGTCTCGCCGGTGGTCGACGAAGTGCGCCGCGGTACGCGCGAGCATGCCACGATCTTTCAGCGTTTGAACGACGAAGGCGACATGTTGCGTGTCTGCACCAGCGTGGTGTTGACCAACGGACAGCGCGCGATGGGCACGTATATTCCCCGACGACTGCCGGACGGCTCGGAGAATCCGGTGCTGGCGAAGGTCCTGCGCGGCGAGAGCTACCATGGACGCGCCGTGGTGGTGGGGGAGTGGTTCGACACCAAGTACGAACCGATCTGGGATGCGGACAAGAAGCAGGTGCTTGGCATGCTGTTCGTCGGTGTTCCCGTGGGACAGTTGACACGGGAGATACTCGATGGATTCGCCAAGGTGCGAATCGGGGAGTCGGGCTATGTCTTCGTGATCGGAGGCAAAGCCGATCACCGTGGGCGATACGTACTCTCGCGCAATCATGAGCGGGATGGAGAACTGATTTGGGACACTCAGGATGCCAATGGCGGTTACCCGATTCGGAGTATGGTCGAAGGGGCGATCGCCGCCCAGGGGGGCGACGTGGTGATGACGGAGTACGGATGGAAGAATGCGGGCGAGACGGTGTCCCGACTGAAGTTCGCCGCAACCTTCTACTTCGAACCCTATGATTGGGTGGTGGGCGCAAGTTCCTATCTGGACGATTTCAAAACCGCCAATGCCTCGGTAAGCGAAGCGTTGCACTCGCTGTTGAAGTGGATGGCGGTGGTGGCGTTGGTGCTGGTGGCCGCTTCCGTGGCCGTGGGGTGGGGCATTGCCAATTCCATTGCGCGCCCGGTGCAGGGTGCCGTCGAGACGTTGTCAGGCAATGTGCAGCATGTCACCGCAACCGCCCAACAGGTGAGCGCGGCGAGTCAAAGTCTGGCCGAAGGCGCGAGTGAACAGGCGGCGGCCCTCGAGGAAACCGGGGCGTCGTTGGAGGAAATCTCGAGCATGACCCGTCGGAATGCCGAACACGCGCGGACCGCGAATGAACTCGCGACGCGGACGCGGTTATCGGCCGAGACGGGGGCGGCTGATGTGGAGGCCATGGCGGGTGCGATGAACGAGATTCAGGCAAGCAGTGATGACATCGCCAAGATCATCCGAGTGATCGACGAGATTGCGTTCCAAACCAACATTCTCGCCCTCAATGCGGCGGTCGAGGCGGCCCGGGCCGGCGTAGCGGGTGCTGGATTTGCGGTGGTGGCGGACGAGGTGCGAGCCCTGGCGCAACGGAGTGCCGAGGCGGCTCGCGAGACGGCGAGCAAGATCGAAAGCGCCGTGACGCGCACCGCGCATGGCGTGGTCCTCAGCCAGAAGACGTCAGCGAAGTTCGCGGAGATTCTCGGAAGCGTGCGGGAGGTGGACCGCCTGGTGGCGGAGATCGCCACCGCGAGCAACGAACAAAGCCAGGGGCTCCTGCAAGTCAGCACGGCGATGAGCCAGATGGACAAGGTCACCCAGGCCAACGCCGCCGGCGCCGAAGAAGGGGCGAGCGCTGCCGAGGAACTCAACGCACAGGCGAGGGCATTGCGCGACGCGGTGCACATTATCGTTGGCGTGGTCGGGTCTGCCGAATCCTCCGGTTCGCGATCGGCTCAGTTGGCGGTTGATACGCCTTCCGTGGCACAGGATTCGGGACAGCCCAGTCCCGTGCCCATGCCGATGCCAAGCCGGCCATGCGCCCAGCCTCGGGCTAACCGGGGGCGCGACGTGCGGCCCATGGACAGGCAGGAACAGCCGGCGTCCGCCACGACAGGCACTGGAAGCGCGGGGGAAGCGGACGGTTTCAGAGATTTCTGAACCTTCCCGGCTGATCCATCCGCTAGGGAAATCCCCCTAGGACCGTTACCAAAGGGCGAAGGTGCAGGTCCGGACTAAGGACGTCGGGGCCTTTGAGATGGCCTAGCCAAATTAGCTGGCCGTTGCGCACCACTTTTTCTTTGAAGTGCCCTGGTCTTCGTGCCAATTAGGCGTCTGAGGTCCAAAGGCGTGTCGTTGCGTCGTCCCGGTATCTGCACCGGTTCGTCGTAGGCGCCATTCGGGTTTCCCAACACCACCCATCCATGCGCTGCGAATCAGGCCGCAAACGGGATTTTCCCGAGACGTTGGCATTGCGTCGGGCTTTGCGGGGACTGAGTGGGGCATGGTTGGCGGTGGGTATGGTGGCTGGCCTGCCGAGCGTGGCCTTGGGGGCTGACTCGATGGCGGCAGCCCCGAAGGTACCCGTTCGTGCCGATGGTACTTCGGCGATCGTGGAAGGGCCGGTGCAATCGCTGCATTTGGTGGCGTTGACCGGGTTGGGTTTGGCGGGCCTTGGGGGGTTGTACTCGGGGCTTCGGTCCGGGCGTCGTCGTGGCGGCAGGCCGGCAGACTCGTCGGAGGACCGTAAGCGGCGGCTGAGGCCGGTACGGGCTGCCTTCGAGAACCTGGCGATGCCGGCGATGGGTATGGATGCGACCGGCCGGGTGGTGTGGGCGAATCGGACCTTGTTGGAGTTGGCCGGACGTTCATCGGAGGAGGTGGAGAATCTGCCGTGGTGGCGGAGCTTCCCGCAGTCACCCGACGGCGGAGTCGGCGCGGAGGTGGTGCTTGCGAATCCGGTGGAATCCGAGGATCTGCCGTGTCCGGATGGCACGTTGCCGTTGTTGACGGCGAAGGGCGAACGTCGGTCGGTGCACTGGCGGTCGGCGGCGGTGCATGACGAGGTGGGGCATCTTTCGGGGTTCACCTGCGTCGGGGAAGACGTGACCGACCGGTTGCGAGGGGAGGAGCTTCGAGGCCGCACGGAGGCGCGATTGCGGGAGAGTGAAGCTCGGTTTCGGGCGCTCTTCGAATCGATGGTAGACGCTTCGGCATCGCAGGAATTGGTCCTGGGTCCCGGCGGAGAGGTCATCGATTACCGGTTTCAGACGGTCAATGCCGGGTTCGAAATTTTGACGGGGCGACCGGCGGCAGGGTTGACGGGCAAATTGGCGTCCGAAGTGTTGGGACCGCTGGATCCTGCCTGGCTGGCGACGTTCCGACAGGTGTCGGAATCGGGGGAACCGGCGCGATTCTGCCGGCCCTTTCCCGGGACCGAACGGTGGTTTGAGGTGGCTGCCTTTTCGACGGGCACGAGGCAGGTTGGGACGGTGTTCTTCGAGATCACGGACTGGATGCGGGATCGCGAGGCGTTGCAGCGCAAGGATGCTGAGTTGGAAGCGATCTTCGAAAATGCGCCGGTGATCATGTTCCTGGTGACGGAGGAGGGGGCGTTGCGTCGGGTGAATCGTGCGGCCCTGGAACACTTCAAATTGAGTGCGGAAGAGGCGGTGAAGCGGTTTCCGGGGGAGCTGATCGCGTGCGCGAATGCGTCAGGGGATCCTCGGGGATGCGGGGAGAGACCGTCTTGCGATGGTTGTGAGCTTCACCGCGTGATTCTCGAATCCCGGCAGAAGGCGATCGTGCATCGGAGGCAAGAAGTGCGTCTGCCGATGATCCAGGACGGGGTGAGGCAGGAGGCGACCCTATTGGTGTCGACATCCCCGATGCATCTTGGAGGGCGGGTCATGGTGCTGGTGAGTCTGGAGGATGTGTCGGCGGCGCGGGCGGCGGAGGAGCGGCTAAGAGAGCAGGCGATGCTGCTCGCGACGGCACATGACGCGATTTACGTCTTGGATTTGGATGGGCGCATTCGCTTTTGGAACAAGGGTGCGGAGCGCATGTATGGCTGGTTGCCTTCCGAGGCGCTGGGCAAGGAAGCCTCTGACATGGTGTTCGGCGGATCGCGTCCGATGTGGGCGAATGTGCGGCAGCTGGTTTTGGATGAGGGACACTGGGATGGTGAGCTCCTGCAGTGTCATCGCAACAGCCAGCAGCTCATCGTGGAGGCTCGGGCGAGCCTGGTGCGGGACTCGCGGGGCCAGCCGAAATCGGTGCTGATGGTGACCACGGATCTCACCGAGAAGAAGCAGATGGAGCGTCAGTTGATGCGGGCCCAACGGTTGGAAAGCCTTGGAACGATGGCCTGCGGCATCGCGCACGATCTCAATAACGTGCTCACGCCCGTCCAGATGGTGGTGGACCTTCTGCGACCATCGGTGGCCGGTTCGGACGGCGAACGGTTCCTGGATCTGCTCAATCGCAGTGCCCGCCGGGGTGCGGACATCATCAAACAGCTGCTTTTGTTCGGGCGTGGGGCGGATTCGGCGCGATCCGAGATCGATCTTCGGTACCTGTTGAAGGAGACGGTCAAGATTCTGAGGGAAACCTTCCCGAAATCGATTCAGGTCCGGTTGGATTTGCCGGCGGAGGTGTGGCCGGTGGTGGGTGATGTCACGCAACTGCACCAGGTGCTGCTGAATCTGTGCGTCAACGCCCGGGATGCGATGCCGAAGGGCGGTGCGCTGGTATTGTCCATCGAGAACGTCCAATTCGACGAGAAATCCGCCCGGGCACTCGCTGAGGCAAAGCCGGGCAAGTACGTGGTGGTGCAGGTGGCGGACTCCGGGACGGGCATTCCTCCGGAGGTCCTGGATCGGATCTTTGATCCCTTCTTCACCACCAAGCCGCTGGGGCAAGGCACAGGGCTCGGCTTGTCAACGGTGCAGGGTATCGTGCGCAGCCACGGAGGATTTATCCAGGTCGTCACCAAGATCGGGAGCGGCTCGCAATTCCGCATTCACCTGCCCTTGGGAACCGATCCAGCCCCGCCGGCGAAGCCGGTGGTGGCGGTTGCGGAAGCCTCAGGCTCGGAGCGCTGGGTGTTGGTGGTGGATGACGAGGACGTGATCCGGGAGTTGTTGCGGAGCGCGTTGGAGCGCGCGGGGTACCGTGTGATTCTGGCGGGCGACGGCGCCGAGGCGATTTCGGTCTTTGGCCGGCGGCATTCGGAGATTTCGGCGGTGGTGATCGACATGATGATGCCGTTCATCGATGGCGCCGGGGCGATTGCGATGTTCCGCAAGATCAAGCCCGCCGTGGCCATTTTGGCGATTAGCGGGTTGCCGGGGCAGCGGGAGGAGGCGGAAAAGGCGGGTGGTGGCCGGATTTCGTTCCTCTTGAAGCCCTTTGTGGTGCGCGAAATGGTATCGGAATTGAACCGGTGCATCCAGGAAGAGGCGCGCCCCGAGGACAGCCTGGTGCGATTTGCCGAGGATTGACGGGACTATTATGGCCGGCGCCCGACGTTGGGAGCAGTCGGGTGGCGGTGGCGGTGGCGGCGGCGTCCCCAGACGGAGGATCGCGGACTCTGACCCCGCTTTCGAGAAGGCTAGACGAGGCCGTCGAGGATCGTCGCGAGCCGTTCGAGGCTGCGGAGGAGGCTGGCTTCGGCGATGGATTTCTCCTCGCCGGATTTCTGGGCGCAGAGGATGTCCCAACCGGAGGCGTTGAGCCAGGCGTCGGAGGTGATTTCGCGACGGTTTCCGCTGTTGCCGATTTGGGCGTGGCGGATGAGTAGATCGGCGATCTGAACGGCCGCGATGATGCGGGCGTGGCGGGGAGCAGCTTCGGGATTGTGATGGAACCGGGCGGTTTCGACGAGCAGTTCCGGGAGCCGATGACTGCGCAGGTAAAGCGCACCGAGTTCGGTGTGGTCGACGCCCAGGATTTCGGTTTCCAGGCTGCAGAGATCGCGTAGCGACTCGCGGTGTTGGGCCTGGATGGCGGCGAAGTGGTCGGGGAAAGCGGCGGCCATGACGATCTTGCCCACATCATGGACGAGACCGGCGACATAATCCGATTCGTCTCCGGGGACCTCGAAGGCGCCGGTGACTTCGCGGGTGAGGATCGCGGTGCCGATGCAATGCTGCCAGAACTCGCGCCATTCGAACTTCACGGAGCCAGCGAGCTTTTGGAAATCCTCGATGATGGGGGTCATCATCGCGAGTTGCCGGATCTGACGGACACCGAGAAAGAAGACAGCCTCCTCGATACTGTTAATGGGGGTGGAAAACCCGAAATAGACGGAATTGACGAGGCGCAGGAGACGGGCCGTGAGGCTGGGATCTCGGCGGATGACTTCGGCGATTTGGGAGGTGTAGCGCTGATCGGCGCTCAGTAGTTCGCGGAGAGCGCTGTTGACGCTTCCCAGGGAGGGCAATCGGGGGCAGTTGCGGACCCGATTTTCAATCTGGTGTGCGTCGCACTTCGGCAGAGCGACTGGCGGCGATGCCAGGTCGATGGTCATCACCAGTTCACATCGGCAGAGAGAATGGTTGGGTTAACACCCTGGAAGGTGCGTAAGGTTTTGGGAATGGACCTTAAGTCGTGGAAAAAACTGCCGATGCCCTTGCTGCATGATCGATCAACTCGATGAATTGGTCACGCAGGCGGTCGCGCGAGCCTTTGACACGATGCTGAATCTCAAGGTCGCGGCGGAACCTGCAGATGCTGCGGTATGGAACGGCGAACCGCATGTGGCTGGGTCCGTCGGGTTTATCGGGCGTCTCACCGGCGTGGTATACATCTACTCAACTGCGAGCTTTGCGCGTCGCATCACCTGCCAGTTGCTTGGCCTCAATGATGAGGAAATCGACGGCGAGGAGATGGTCAATGACGCGATCGGCGAGCTCACCAACATGGTCGTGGGACAGATCAAATCCCAGCTTTCGGACCGCGGCATGCCGTGCGTCCTCACCATTCCGTCCATCGTCCGGGGAAGCCATTTCGTGGTCGAAGCCGTGACCTCAACCACCCGGCGCGTCAGCACGTTCCGATGCGGCGAGCACCGACTGGCGGTGGAGACCCTGATCAAAACCAGCTGAACCTGCCTTATGCCAATCAAGATCCTGACCGTCGACGACAGTAAGACGATCCGGCTGATCATCGCCAAGGCCTTTAAGCCTTTCGACTGTGAGGTCCTGGAAGCCTCCAACGGTGTCGAAGGGCTGGCCATGGCCGCGAAGGAGAAGCCGCACATCATCATTCTCGACCTGACCATGCCCGTCATGGATGGGTACGAGGCGCTGACCAAGCTCAAGTCGGATCCCGATTTGAAGTCCATTCCGGTGGTGATGCTCACCGCGGAATCGGGACGCGAAAACGTGCTGCGCATCGCCAAGCAGGGCGTGCGCGATTATCTCGTGAAGCCCTTCAAGGAGGAGCTCATCGTCGAGCGCGTCAGTCGCATCATCGATCTGAAGCCGAAGGGTGTGACCGTGCCTAAGGCGCGGCGATTCGACGACCCCGTGTCGATCTTGGTGGTCGACGACAAACCGGCGATCTGCGAGCAGGTTCGCCTCGGGCTGGGCGACACCCAATGGACGGTGTTGGGTCGAGGCCAGGCAGGGGAGGCGATTGATTATTGCGGAAGGACGGTGCCGGACGTGGTGATTGTGAGCCTATCGTTGCCCGACAACTCCGCCTACAGCCTGTTCCAGATGCTGCGATCGCAACAAAAATCCAAGGGGACACCGGTGTTTGCGATGTGTGTGAAGACCGCGGTGGACGACCAGACGCGAGCCCAGCAGACGGGGTTCACGGGGATCATCACCAAGCCGATCGATTTCGAGGACGTGAAGATGAAGATTGCCCGGGCGCTGAGCCTGGACACGTCCTACAAGTATTTTGAGCATCGGGACGGGGTCCTTTGGATCAAACTGCCGTCAGGATTCTCGCAATCCACGGCGAATGAAGTGTCGGCGCATCTGCGCTCCAAAGTCGCCGAAGCGGTGGATGCGGGTCTGGGCAAGGTGATTTTCGATGTCAGCCCGCTCAAGTCGGCGGATCTCTCCCTCATCAAGCTGGGACTGGATGTGATGCAATTCTGCCAGGAAATGTCGCTGCGCCTGCGGATGGTGGGAAATGGCGCGGTGAGTGCGGAATGCCGGAAGTACGAGGAGACCAAGGATTGGAGCTTCCTCGGGTCGTTCGACGAGGCCGTTGCGGCCCTCAACGGACGCGAATCGGTGGCCGCCTGAACCGCGACTTCATTCGCGCGTGCGGATGTCGATGACAGGACTAGCGCCTCCCTAGGGGGGGTGCCGAAGGGACAAGGATGTCGCCGAAGTATTTTATCATGATCATTGCCGGTCCGTTGTGGGTGTCCCTGGGGACCTCCGCCGGACCGGCGAAGTATTTGCCACTGGACGGCCCGCCACCGCTGAGGTTTCTGGTGGCGCACAAACCGGCGACCCCTCCGACTCCATTACCGCCCTTGCCGGAGCCTCCGGCGCCGTCGACGGCTGGTGCAGGTGGCGCGGAACCTGCTGCGACGGAAGTTGTGGCCGCCACGTTACCCACCCCTGGCCCGGGACCGGAAACCAATGCCCCTCCTGTTGAAGTCAAATCGGGAGAGCCTGAGGAGGCGCGCCCCCTATCGCCCCCGCCGGTGACCCTTTCACCCCAGGCGTTGATCCCCTTTTTCACGGTTCCTGCGGGAAATGCCCCTTCGACAACCGCCAACGCAGTCGTCGCTGCTCCGGTGACCTTCGTTCCACCGCAGCTTTCCACCCGATCGACCAGTCGGGCCACCTATACGAAATCGCCTTAGGCCATGACGCTGTCCGGCAAATCATGGCCTTTGGTGGGTGTTCCTGCTGGAAGATTTTTCCTCCACGCCTGGATTCTGGCGATCTGGATCGGGTGCGGTCCTGGATTGGGAGGGCTCGAGAGTCGTGGCAGCGATGCCCATGGGGCGTCGGCGACGCCCGCAACGCCTTCGCCGGCAACGGCGCACCAGGTCAAGGGGCATGGGACTGCGGAAGCGGAGCCGGAAGCGGAGCCGGCGGGTGGTGCAGAAGTGGGCAGCAAGAACCCGGGTGCGGTGGATCTGATCCTGCGAGGGTTCAGCGATCAGAGCCGGACGATCGAGGACGCCGAGTTGTCGGGCTATCGGAACATGCTTGACCAGGCTCGGCGCGAGCGTGGCGAAGGGAAGGCGGCGGATGCGGCGTCGCGGTTGATTGCCATCATGCGTTCGGCGGCGCCGGACGAAGTGAAGCGCCCGGCGTTGTTCGAATTGGGGTTGGTGGCGCAGGACGATGGTCAATTGAGCCGCGCGGTTCAGATTTTCGCGCAGTACATTGATCGATACCCGCAGCAGCCTGGGGTAATTGACGCCTTCATGCGGCAGGGGTTGCTGTACCGGCAGATGGGGGCGACGACATTAGCGATCGCGAAGTTTTATTCGGTGATGACCACGGCATTGAGCCTGAGACTGGAACAATTCGAATATTATCAAAGGCTGGTGCTTCAGGCGAAGATCGAGATCGCGGACACCTATTACCTGGAAGGCCGATGGTCGGATGCGACGGATTTCTTTCGTCGGCTGTTGAAGGAGGACGCGAACCGGGTGGATCGATCGATCATCCATGCCAAACTGATCCGGGCGTTGGCGGCGCAGGATCGTCCGGAACTGACCGCGGCCCAGGCGCAGAACTTTCTCGAACAGTATCCGCAGTCGGGTGATGTGCCCGAAGTTCGGTTCACCCTGGCATCGAAGCTCAAGCAGATGGGGCGGAGCCAGGAGGCTCTGCAGCAGGTGCTGAAGTTGTTGGAGAGTCAGCAGGGGACGGCGGCGGCGAATCCCGAGGCTTGGGCGTATTGGCAAAAGCGGGCCGGGAACGAGATTGCCAACCAGCTTTACAAGGAGGGCGATTATCTGGGGACGCTGGACATTTACCAGCGCTTGGTGGAACTGGACAAATCGGCGGAATGGCAGTTGCCCGTGATGTACCAGATCGGGCTGGTCCTGGAGCGTCTGCAGCAGCCGGCGAAGGCTTCCCAAGTCTACCAAAACTTGATTCGTCGCGAAGCGGAGGCGGGCGGAACCAACGCGCCGCCGAGCATGAAGACAGTGATCGAGATGGCACGCTGGCGCCAGGGCAACCTGGGTTGGCTCATGAATGCCTCATCGAATACCGCGGCCATCCGACAGTCCGCGCCTCCTCCCAACGTGGCGACCCTTCCGGTTCCCTGATTCCATGCAACAGCCTGCTGAAATTACCGAGACGCTTCGCGGACATCTGACCGCCTATCGTCAGCTTCTGAAGATCGTGGAGGCGGAGGGTAACGACCTTCGATCGGAGGAACCGGCAAACTGGGGGAGGCATTACGCCGCGAAAAAGGACTTGCTTCCCGCGCTGGTTGGGTCGTTGGATCCGCTGGTAAAATGCCGGGCGGCGTGGCAGGCAACGAGTCCTGCCCTGCGCGCCCGTCATCCGGAGGTCGATGACCTGGTGCGGCAGAACCAGGATTTGCTGATGAAAATCCTTTTCATGGATCGCGAGAACGAGCAGGCGTTGCTCCGTCACGGGCTGGTTCCGCCGCGGGAATTGCCCTCGGTGAACCGGCAGCGTCCGAATTTCGTGACGGACCTTTATCGCCGCCAGGGTAGTCGATGAGTCGAAGTCAACATGCCCATCGAGAAGATCATCGTCCTGGAGGACGATCTGATAGTCAGAAAAAACCTCGAACAACAACTCCGGCATCGCCGGTACGACGTCGCCTCCGCTGCGACGTTGGCCGAGGCGCAGGATTTGTTGGGTCGGGACACGTTTGATTTGATCTTCGTCGATGTCCGGTTGCCGGATGGCGAAGGGACCGATCTGCTGCGCGAATTGCAGACCCGGCCGCAACGTCCGCTGGCGGTGATCACCACGGGATTTGCCTCGGTGGAATCCGCCGTCGAATGCATGCGGAATGGCGCTTTCGACTACCTGATCAAGCCCTTTTCGGCCGACCAGCTCGAGGTCACGTTGAAGAAGGCGGAGGAGTTCACCCAATTGCTCCGGGTGAACCGGTATCTGAGTCACGAGGAGGACGATGATGCCGGCTGCGAGTTGCTGGGCAAGAGCCCGGCCATGGAAACCTTGCGCTCGCTCATTCGCAAGGTGGCGCCGACGCAGGCGACGGTGCTGATCCAGGGCGAGAGCGGGACCGGCAAGGAACTCGTGGCGCGCGCCCTGTATCGACAAAGTCCCCGCGGACACGCTCCGTTCATCAAGGTGAATTGCGCGGCGATTCCGGAGAACCTGATTGAAAGCGAGTTTTTCGGGCACGAGAAAGGGGCTTTCACCGGGGCGATCAACAAGCGGGAAGGCCGCTTCGAGCTGGCTCACGGCGGCACCATTCTGCTGGATGAAGTCAGCGAGGTTTCCTCTCAGGTCCAGGCCAAGCTTCTCCGTGTCTTGCAGGAACGCGAACTGGAACGAGTCGGAGGCAACCGCACCATCAAGGTGGATGTACGGGTTATCGCTACGACGAATCGGAATCTCGAACAAAGCGTTCAGCGCAAGGAATTCCGCCAGGATTTGTATTTTCGACTAAACGTGGTGCCCATCCAAGTCCCGCCTCTCCGCGAACGCCGGAGCGACATTCCGGAGTTGGCGGAGCAGTTCATGCACCGATTCTCCCGCAAGCATGGTGTCCGGGTGACGGGGATTTCGGCGGCGTGCCTGCAGGCTCTCAAGGCCCATGGATGGCCGGGGAATGTCCGGGAGTTGCAGAACGTGATCGAGCGCGCGGTAATCTTGAGCGGCGATTCGGGACTGCTGGAGACCGAACATCTCGGGTTCGCGACGGCACCGGTGGTGGCGAGCGACGCGGACACGCTCGTGTCAGCGGGCGCTTCCGGCGTCTTGGGGGGTGCCCCGATCTCGGCGGCCTCCGACGCTGCGGGCGCCGAGGTTCCCGTACCGCTGGTTGATGGGTCACTGAATGGCATCGTTTCGTTGGCAGAACTCGAGCGACAGCAGATTTTTCGAGCCTTGGAACACACGCGGGGCAATCGGACGCATGCCGCCCGGTTGCTGGGCATCAGCATTCGAACGCTGAGGAACAAGCTCCACGAGTATGGGAGGGACACCAAGGATGGCGGGGGTGACGATGGTGGGGACGATGGGGTGGTGGACTAGGGAGTGGAGACGGGGGGTGCGCCCGGCGTTCCTTGCCTAGCGGGCGGGTTGACGCGGATAAAATTGCCCCTGTTCGTCGGTGATTGGCCTTCTAAGTGCTTCCAGGACAGGTGGCTTGGCGGGTGGCATGTCGAGTGCTTGATCGAAAGGGCGGGATGCCGCCCGGGTCATGATCGACGCCCTGTTCAACCAGCCCAATCTTCTCGCCGCCAAGCGGCTCTTGGACGCGACAGCGCTTCGGCACGAAGCCATCGCCTCGAATCTCGCCCATCTGGAGACCCCGGGATACAAGCGGGTCGATCTCGCCCCTGCCTTTGAGTCCGAGCTGAAACAAGCGATCGACTCACGCAATGTCGGTCGGCTGCAGTCGATGGCCCCCCGCCTCGAGGAAGACCGCACGGCGATCGCGCAACGACGCGATGGCAATACGGTTGATTTGGAAAGTGAACTGGTGCGCTTGAACCGCAACGGGGTTGAGCACGCCGTCGAAACCCAACTGGTTACCGGAGCGTTGCTGAAGCTCCGCCTCGCCATCACCGGCCGCGCCGGCTAACTGCCATGATCCACGTTCTTGGAGGAATCGATGCCACGTCCGCCGCACTCACCGCCGAGCGCATTCGGATCGACGTGATTGGGCAGAATATCGCCAACGCACAAGGGACGCGGGATGCGGATGGGAATTCAAAGCCGTATCAGCGCCAGCAGGTGGTGTTCGAGTCTGCCTTGCAGGCCGCGCGGGACAGCCTTCCCGGTGCGCAAGGGGCGCTCTCCTCGGTGCGCGTGGCGCGTATCGAATCCGACCAGCGGCCCCCGCGCATGATCTACAACCCGAACCATCCGGATGCCGATCCGGCGAGTGGGATGGTGGCGATGCCCAACGTGAATATTCACGAGGAGATGGTGGACATGATCGCCGCATCCCGATCGTTCGAGGCGAATCTGTCGGTGGTGCGAACTGCGCGCAGCATGGCGATGCAGACCCTGGGCATTGGGAAACGTTGAAATTCGACTGACGATTTATGGACGTGCTCTCCGTACTCCGCTCGAGCCTGCAGCCCGCCTTTCGGGATGCCGCGGCCCGGCAAGTCGCCGAGCCCGCCGGTCCGCCGAAGCCCATCACGGCGGTCGAAGTGGAGCAGTTGCGTCCGGGTGGATCCGCGACCGCGGGGACGACGGGGGTGCAGGCGCCCTCCTTCGACCACATGCTGGGCAACATGGTCCAGGAAGTGAATGCGAAGCAGCTCCAGGCCGGCGAGGCGGTGCGCGGACTGCTTGGAGGCGAGAACGTGCCCTTGCACCGCGTGATGATCGCCGCCGAGGAGGCGAGCGTGTCCTTCCAGTTGATGGTCGAAGTGCGCAACAAATTGCTCGAGTCCTACCAGGAACTGATGCGCATGCAGGTTTGACGCCCGCTGAACCCACCGCCCCTTCATGAATCAGGGTTTGTCGCAACTCGGTCGCCAGCTTCTGGGAGTCTGGAAGCAGCTTGGCCTCAACCAGCGCATCAGCATCGCCGTCACCGGCATTGCCGTGCTGGCCGCGCTGCTCGGCATCGTTTGGTGGTCCAGCCGCGCCGATCTCGCCCTCCTTTACGGCAAGCTCGACGACGCCGAGGCGGCGCGGGTGATTGCGGCCCTGGACGAATCCAAGATTCCCTACCAGGCGCGGCCCGGCGGTTCGATCTTCGTTCCCTCCGACAAGGTTCACCAGGTCCGTATGCAACTCGCGGGCCGAGGAATCCCCCGCGGGGAAGGCGTCGGATTCGAGATCTTCGACAAGCCGAACTTCGGCATTTCCGACTTCGTGCAACGGGCCAATTTTCTGCGAGCGCTCCAAGGCGAGCTTTCCCGCACGATCTCGGAGCTCGACCTGGTTGAGGCGGCCCGCGTGATGATCGTGCTTCCCGAGAGTCGACTGGTCCTGGCCCCTCAACAGAAGCCGACGGCATCCGTCTTTGTGCGGGTGCGGGGCAACGGCGAACTTCCGGCATCGGCCGTCAATTCGATCCGATTGCTGGTGGCCAACGCGGTCGAGGGCCTTCAGACGGCCAACGTCTCGGTGGTGGACAACCTGGGCAACGTGCTTTCGGACAATCAGGACGATTCGGTGGCGGGACTGAGCAACAACCAGTTGGCGGCGCGGAAGAACCTGGAGATGTACCTGGCGAAGAAGGCTCAGGGGATGCTCGAGGAAGTGTTGGGGCGCGGACAGGCGGTGGTGCGGGTGGCCGCCGAGATCAACTGGGACACGGTCACGCGGTACGAAGAGAAGTACGATCCCGAAGGTCAAGTCGTGCGCATTGAGACGGTGGACGACGAAAACGTCGAATCGACGACCCCCAGCAATGGCGGAGCGCCGGGTGTGTCCGCGAATTCGGCTGAGACCAATGCGACGGCGAGTGCGACTGGAACGCCGGGGCTGTCACGGACCAAGAAGAAGACTTCGAACAACCAGTATGAGATCAACCGGACGGTCAGCAGCCTGATGCAGAACGCCGGTGGACTTCAACGGGTGTCGGCGGCGGTGTTTGTTGCGCAGCGCATGGACGGCGCGGGCGCCGAGCGCAAGCCGGTGGTGCGGACACCGGAAGACCTTCAGAAGCTGCGACGGATCGTTCAGAGCGCCCTGGGCATACAGGAGAATGACGCCCAGCGGCCGGACCAGATCACCCTTGAGGAGATCCCGTTCAATGATCAACCGATCCTCGAGATCGCGAAGCAGCTCGATCAGCAGGAGAAGCGGCAGTATTGGATGGAACTGGGGCAGCGCCTGATCTTTCCCGCCCTTGGGCTGGCAGCATTCTTCCTCTTCTGGCGCGCGTTCAAGCGGACGCGAGCCGAGGACGTGACGCTGGGCATCCCGCTCGGGAGCCTTCCTGGGTTCGCCGAGACCAACAACAATGGGAACGGGCGTGGCAAGAATGGGAACTCCGATACGCCTCCGGTCGTGACGATCGAGGTGCTCAATCATCTGATTCGGGAGAATCCCGCGAACATGACCCAGGCAGTTCGCACCTGGATGAGTCGCAACACTCCGACCAAATGACGTTATGAGCCGTACCGCCGAAGCCGAAGCAGGTCCGCCCGACGTGGCGGCGATGAGCAAGGTGCAGAAGCTGGCGACCCTGCTGATCATCCTCGGGCCGGAAACTGCGGCCCATCTGCTGAAGCAGTTGGATGAGCATGAGTTGGAGGCGGTGACGACCGAGATGGCGAAGATTCCTTTCGTGACTCAGGAGATGCACGCCGCGGTGCTGGCGGAATTCACCGATGTCGCGGTGCAGGCCGGCAGCTGCATCCTGGGAGGGCTCAATTACACCAAGTCGACGCTGGAGAAGTCCTTCGGTCAATTCAGGGCCTCCAACATCATCAGCCGGGTGGCGCCGACGCGCACGACGCCGGGGGCGATGCAGCAGATCGTGGAGATGGATGCCCGGCAGATCTTCAATCTCTTGAAGCTGGAACAACCCCAGACCATCGCCCTGGTGGCGACCTACCTGAGCCCGGAGAAAAGTTCGCAACTGATGATGCTGCTGCGGTCCGAGGTGAGAGACCAGGTGATTGAACGCATCGCCACGATGGCGCCGACCCCGATCGAAGTCGTGGAGCGGGTGGTGGAGATGCTGAATCAGAAACTGGCCGGGCGGCAGCCGCGGGCGCTGAACCAGACGGGTGGCGTGAAGAGCGCCGCCGAGCTGCTCAATTCGATGGAGAAGGAGATCAGCAAGGCGCTGCTGGTGGGCTTGGAGGAGCGCAACCCCGAGTTGGGCGCCGCCATTCGCCACAAGATGTTCACCTTTGAAGACCTCGCGCATCTCGATGCCGGGGCACTGCAGAAGATTCTGCGCGAAGTGGAAATGCGCGATCTCGCCATGGCGCTCAAGACCGCCAGCGAGAAGGTCAAGACGGCCTTGCTGTCCTGTATCTCCAAGCGGGCGGCCGAGACGGTCAACGAAGAGATCGGGTTCATGGGCCCGCTCCGCCTGCGCGACATCGAGGCGGCCCAGGGGCGCATCATCGAAGCCGTGCGCCGCCTCGAGGCGGAGGGTGAAGTCGACCTCGGCGGTTCGGGTGGATCCTCCGATGAAGTCGTGGCATGAAACCATCGTGCTGACCCGTCCCGTGCGGGATGTCGTCCTCCGACGCTCTTTCGGGCCGGACGACGGTCCATCCGCGCAGGACTGGGACACCGAGCTGAAGGCGGCCTACGAACGTGGCCGGGCGGACGGCGAGACCCAGTTGGGTCAGCAATTGGTTCAGCAGCGGGCTGAGGTGAAGCAACTGCTCGAAGGGGTGGTGGTTTCGCTGCGCAAGGCCGTTCCGCAGGTGGCGCGCGAGACGGAGCAACATCTGGTGGCCCTGGCCCTTGAGATCGCCCAGAAGCTCGTGGGCGAAATTCCCGTTTCCGTCGATCTGGTCGAAGGCGTGGTACGGGACGCGCTTTCCCAGGTGGAAGGTGCCACCGAGTTTCATGTTCGCCTCCATCCCGCGGATCTCGAACTCCTGCGCAAGATGGAGTCGGCGCTGCTCAGTACCGGTGGCGACGCCGGTTCGGTGCACTTTCATGCATCAACGGAGGTCACCCGTGGCGGTTGTCTGGTTCAGACGCGATTCGGAGTCATCGACGCCCGGCGCGAGACCAAGGTCGATTTGTTAAAGCGCACATTGCTCGGATAACGTCATGTCAGAACCTTCCCCACGTCCGTTCAACCGCGTCGAGGCGATGCTCCGCCGGGTGCAGGAAACCTCGGTGGTTCGCAACCATGGCCGGGTCGTCCAATTGATTGGGCTCGTGGTGGAGTCGGAGGGACCCTTGGCGGCGGTGGGCGAGGTCTGCCGGATCGAATCGGCGCGGCATGCCGGGGCGACATTGGCGGAGGTGGTGGGCTTTCGGAACAACCACGTGCTGCTGATGCCATTGGGGGAGACCCATGGGATCCATCCGGGCAGCGAGGTGATTGCGTTGGGAACATCGCTGATGGTTCCCGTGGGCGAGGAATTGAAGGGACGAGTCATCGATGGATTGGGGCAGCCCTTGGACGATCTGGGGCCGATTCATGCGGAGCGCAGCGTGCCATTGAATCTGCTGCCGCCGCATCCTCTCAAGAGGCAGCGCATCCAGAAAGTGTTCCGAACCGGCGTCAAGGCGATCGACACGTTCACGCCCTGCGGCCGCGGACAGCGTCTGGGGATCTTCGCCGGCAGCGGTGTCGGCAAGTCCACCCTCCTGGGCATGATCGCCAGCGAGGCGGAGGCCGACGTCAATGTCATCGCGCTGATCGGCGAGCGTGGTCGTGAAGTGCGCGAGTTCTTGGAAAAGGACCTGACCGAAGCCGGGCGCAAGAAATCGGTGGTGATTGTGGCGACCTCCAATGCGCCGGCGATCACCCGCTTGAAAGGGGCCTTCATTGCGATGGCGATCGCGGAACACTTTCGTAGCACGGGGCAGAACGTCCTCTTGATGATGGATTCGGTGACCCGTTTCGCCATGGCCCAGCGTGAGATCGGTTTGGCGGTGGGCGAACCTCCCGCCACGCGCGGTTATACGCCTTCGGTCTTCTCGCTTTTGCCACAGCTTCTGGAGCGCGCGGGAACGGGTGAGTCAGGATCGATGACGGGCCTGTTCACCGTGCTGGTGGAGCAGGACGACATGAACGATCCGATCGCCGACGCGGTGCGGTCGATTCTGGATGGACACATTGTCCTGACCCGCGAACTGGCGACCCAGAACCATTATCCCGCGATCGACGTGTTGGAGAGTGTGAGCCGGTTGGTGCGCGATCTGACGACCGCCGAACAGATGTCGGTACTGGCACGGGCGAGGGAGTCGATGGCGATCTACCGTCGAAACCAGGATCTGATCAACATTGGAGCTTATCCGCAGGGCAGCAATCCAGCGATCGACTCGGCGATCCAGTTGCATGAACCGTTGCGTACCTTTCTTCGGCAGGGTGTGGACGAGGGGTTCAGCCTGTCGGACAGCTGGGGGCTGCTGGCGCGCGCGTTGGCCGTGACAACGGCGGGTGGAGCCCCGGCGGCGGGAACCCCCGCGGCGCGTCCGGGTGCTCCGTCGGCACGATAACCAATTATGAAGAAGTTCCGCTTCACCCTGCAGGCGCTCCTGACGGTCCGGCAGCGGCAGGAGCACCTGGCGATGGAACGCTACGCCGCGGCCTTGGCGCAGCGGCGGAGGGCGATGGAGTTGTTGGCCATCGCCAACACGGAAGTCGTGGACGCCGCGCAGGCCTGGCAATCGCGCGTCAATGGCGGGTTGATGGCGGCGGAACTGGTGCAACGGGCGGAGCACCTTCGCGTGCTGGAGTTCAAGCGGAACCAGGCCGCCGTGGCGTCCGCTTCGGCGGAGCGCGCGGTGGATCCGGCCTTGAACGCCATGCTGGAAGCCCGCCGGCAGCGCGAATTGGTGGAGCAATGCGAACAACAACAACGGCTGCGCCACCAGCGCGAGGCGGCGCGGCAGGATAGCAAGGTGCAGGACGAACTCGCCCAACGACGCGTCGCGCCGGCGCTGGTTTGGCGAGGCAACGAATGATTTGGTCCGATGAACAAGTTCCTACAATCCCCTCTCTTTGCCGCCATCGTAGGATTGATTTTGTACGTCCTGGTGACGGCCATGCTCTGGCCCCCGATGACCCTGCCGCCCCCCGTGGAGGGGGAGGAGGGTGAGACGGTCGTGGCTTCCACAACCAAATCCAAACTTCGCCCCCCCAAGGCGAAAACGCCCTCCTGGGAGTTCAGCAATCCCGAGATGGATGCATTGGTGGCGGAACTCCGGAAGGAGAAGGAGGCGCTGGCGGAGCGTGCCCGGCAATTGGACGAACTCGCCTCACGAATTCAGGCCGAGAAGGCCGAACTCAGCGCCGTCACCCAGAATGTCCACCAATTGCAGCGCGAACTCGACCAGACCGTGCTCAAGGTGGACGAGGAGGAGGCGGCGAATCTGAAGAAGCTTGCCCGAATCTATTCCTCGATGTCACCCGACGGCGCCGCCTCGATTCTCAAGCAGTTGGACGAGGCGACTGTCGTCAAAATGATGACTTTCATGAAGGAGTCGGAGACAGCGCCCATCCTCGAGACTCTGTCCAAGATCGGTGAAGAGCAATCGAAGCAGGCCGCCGCCATTTCCGAACGACTTCGCCTCACCATTCCGCGCAAGACCGCCACCAAGTCCAAATCATGACCGCCGCATTTCCGACTCTCGTTGAACCCGGCGTGCCGACGCAGGGTTCTGCTAGTTTATCCACCGCTCCTGCGACCCTCGCTGCCGGCAGCCCCGCGGAGTCCAAACAGCCATTCGCTGCGCTCGTCGATCAAGCATTGGCGGCGCGTGATCCACGAAAGGCTGCGGTGGCCGAAGGCGATGTCTCGCATTCCCGGCTGCCGAATTCCCGCCGGTGTCCTCCCGAGGTGTTGGACGACAACGCTCTGCCGCCCGGCGAGACTGGCGTCTCTTCGGTTCCCGAAAAAGGCCAGGACGGCGCCGCCGCCAGTGAGGCGCAGCCAGATGCGACGCCGGCGCCGATCTGCGATGTCGTCCGCAACGCGGGCGAATCCGGGGACGCGGAGTCCGCGGCCGTGGAGGAAGCGACAGCGGCTTTGCCGACCGACGATGTGATCGTCCCGGGGACTTCGGGAGCCACCGACGAGAAACCGGCTGTCCCTGCGGATCCCGCCGTTCCGCCCCAGACATTGCCGGCGCCGCGGGTCCGTCGGCCCGGGCCTCCGTCTTTGAAAGGAGGCGATACTCCATCTGGGTCGCAACCCGTTCCCGGCACTCGGCCAGGTGCGCCGCACACCGTTCCTGCACCGGTGATCCCCACCACGGGATTCACTCCCACTGAAGGGTCGACCGAAGCCGTGCCGCCTGCCGCGGACGACCAGTCGGAGGCGCCCGGAACCCCGTCGCAGAGGCCTGTTTCGGATCCGGCGACACCGACGGTCCCCGTCAATGCCGAGGGTCTGGCTCCGCTGCCAAGCCCGCCATCTTCAATCCCCGTTGCATCGACGCCATTGCCGGCGACGCCCGTGTCTACAGCCCCGAAGGCGGCGGCTGTGCCTCGAGTCGGTGCCTCCGCAGTTGCCTCCGATGGGAGAACTCCGGCAACCGCTGGGTCGTTGGTGAACCCTTCTGACGCTCAACCGACGCCGGGTTTGCCGCTCCCGCAGACCTCGAATGTCGCCGCATCGGCGGGAGTCAATTCGGGTCCTGGGTCCGTGGGCGTGGGTCGATGGGCGGACCGTTCTTCATCAGGGAGTGTCGCAGCGAGGGTTGCGCACGATGGTTCGTCATCCGGTAGGAGTGGCGAGGGACTCGTTCCGGTGAACGTGTCCGGTGAGGCCGCGGGCGAGGGCTCCAGGACCATCGACATGGGTGACAGCGCGGTAATCCCGTCGGTAGGTCCGACATCCGGCAAGGCAGGGGCGGCATTTGGGTTCACGAACCTCGGATCGACGACAGGACGGACCGCGGAGGAAGGTTCCGACGTTGGAAGTTCGTCTGGGAAACCCGGCTTGGATTCGGATGTCGTGATCCCGCAGGTCCAGGTTCCGGTGCGGGAGGAAGTGGCCAAGGCAGCTCCGGCGCCTTTCTCGGGTACCGTGGACGGTTCGCGACACGAACGCCTGTCCGGGATTCCGGCAGCCCGGATCGTCAGCGAAGCAACCGTGGTGGTTCCGAGGTCCGATGGGGAATCCGGGCAACCTCTTCGCGATCCCGCGATGTTCCATCAGGCGCCGTTGCGCATCGAGCAGGCCGGTTTTCTGCGTTTCCAAACCGCGCCAGCTTCGGGCGCGACCGTGAATCCACCCGACGGTGCGATCGCCGCCGCGCCTCAGGGCAGGATTTCGGAGGTTGTGCCGAGGATTTCCAGTAGCGGTAACGCCTCGTCGACGGAGGGTGGAAGCGTAGGCGTCCCAGGCGGCAACCCGCGATCTGCCCAAGCGACGCTTCCCAGCTCGCTGGTCGATGCCGGGGTCCCCAGCTCGGGGCCAACGCTTCAACCACCGCGGATTGAGAGGCCGGGTTTCCGACCCAATGATGTGGTTGCCCCGGAGTCAGGTCCGTCGATTCAACCGCCTCGCGTCGAGCGACCGGGCTTTCAACCTGATGATGGAGTGGTTACCGAGTCAGGTCCGACGCTTCAGCCGCCACGGATTGAGCGGCCCGCGTTTCAACCGGAGGCCCAAGGTCGGGAGGGCACGAGAGGTCCGCGGAGCGGGCAGGTGCCGGTGGCTGGGCCGCGGGGAGAAGCTCCCGGGAGCACGGTGCCGTCCTCGTCCACTGGGACCGCTGGCGAGGGAGTCGGAATTCCTGAAATCCCAACGCCTCCTCTGCCGGCAGCTGACAGGGAGTGGACGCGCGAAGCCAGTCCGGATCGAGTGCAGGCGGAGACGAGGCGCGGCGAGCGGGCGGATGGGGTGGAAGCCCATTCTTTGGAAAGCCCGACAGAGGGCAGGGGAGACCAACCCGAACACGAACTCGAATGGCCCGGAATGCCTGCCAGCGGTGGCGAGGCGGGAACCGTGGCTGGCCAGCCGACCGTGCCGACCTCCTCGGAGCCGGCGGTGGACGCAACTCAGGTACCTGTACCCGAGGCAGAACCCATGGATGCCTTGGATACCGCGACGGTACCGCCGGCTTCCGGCGTGGCGCCGACCGCGGCTGACGCGGCAGTTTTGGGCGCGGGACGTCGAACTGAGGTGCGTAAGGACGGCAAAGCGGCGACGTTGGACGCCGTGTCGGAACAGGCGAAGGCGTCGAGTGGCACGCCCATTGCTGATCAAGGAATCGGCATGAAGAAGGGGCGGAAGCCATCCAAAGCTGCCGAGGAGACGCTGCACATCTTGCCGGTTGACCGGAAAGGTCTGGCTGGTGGTTCCCTGCCTACGTTTTCCAGCAAGGAGAGCGAGACGCGACGTCCGGTGGAGGTAAACCGTGCCGCGGAGGAAGCGGACGCCCGTTGGGCCACGGCGAGCCAGGCGAATCCGCGCTGGGAACCCGGTCGAGACATCGAAACCGTCAGTGGAATTCGTGTAAGGGATTACAGTACCCGAGTTCATCAGATCGAAGCCTTCGTGGCTCGCGAGGCGGGTGTCATCCGGAAGTCTGGAGGACAGTCGCTCTCCGTGGTGCTGCGGCCCGATGCGCAAACCGAGTTGGTGGTTCAGTTGAGTCAATCTTCGAGCGGCGTGGAGGCGACGATACGATGTCAGCGCGGGGAATTCCCGGCGGCCCGGAGTGAGTGGGATCAGCTGCGCGATGTTTTGGCCGCCCAGAACATCCGCCTGGCTCCACCCGTCGAGGTTGTGGCAGCGGCTGCAGCCGCAGATACCGGGAATGGCAACGGATCGCGATCGGCCTGGTCGGAGGAGCGGTTGATGCGCGGACAACACCCGTCCGGGCTTCAGCAGCAATCACAGCAACATCAGCACCAGCCTCAGCAGCAGCATCAGCAGCACGGGTCGGCGCCGTCCCGGCAGGAGTTGGGTTATGAGACTCGCGTGCGCGCGGGATCCGTGGTGGGTGCGGGAGAAAAGGGGACTTCGGCTGCGCAGCGTCCGGCGCGACGCGGTGGGTGGGAGTCCTGGGCCTGACCATCAGAATTATCAACATGAGTTCCGTATCATCCATCACCTCCACCGACTACGACAGCGAGCAGTATCTTTCGCGGGTGCCGACCAAGACGCTGGGTCAGGAGGATTTTCTGAAGTTGTTGGTGGCGCAGATGACATCGCAGGACCCGATGGCACCGAAGAGCGACACGGAATTCATCGCTCAGATGGCAAGTTTCAGTTCATTGGAGCAATCGAAGACGATGCAGGCCGATCTGGCGCAGATGCGCAGTGATCAGCAATTGCTCCAGGCTAATTCCCTTTTAGGACGCACGGTCAACATCGAGGTGGACGAGTCCACGCTGATCACCGGGCTGGTCAGCGCCGTGCATGTAGAGGCAGGGAAGCCCAAGGTGGTGGTGGGAGACGGGAAGTACGACCTCGATCAGGTCACCGTCATCACGCCGACGCCGCTCAGCCAGTAACCCCAATAAAACGCAAACGTATGCTTCGTTCCCTCACCTCAGCCATCAGCGGCCTTCAGAACATGCAAGGTCGCATCGATGTCATCGGCAACAATATTGCCAACGTCAACACCACCGGGTTCAAAGCCGGACGGGTGGACTTTGAAGATTCCTTTAGTCAAACCCTGCAAAGCTCCAGCGGGGCGACCGGCAGCAACAGCGGGACCTCGGCCATGCAGATTGGATCCGGAGTGACCACGGGCTCCATTCGCAATCTATATACCCAAGGCGCGGTGGCGCGCACTGGGGTCGACACTGATTTGGCCATCGCGGGCGACGGCTACTTCGTCGTGCGGGATCCGGTCAGCAACAGTCCGTTTGTCACGCGGGCAGGAGATTTTCGCGTGGACTCCAACGGATTCCTGGTCACCAGCGGCGGCCAGCGGATCCAAGGATTCAATGATGCGGGTCTGACGACGATCGGCGACCTGCAGATTGACACCACCGGCAAGCCGGCCGAAGCGGCTGCTGACGCGACCTTGGCGTCCTGGGCCATTGACGGCGAAGGAAAGATCAACGTGCGCATGTCGGATGGCACGCAGTTCACGCGCGGTCAGATCCTCTTGCAGCGGTTCCAGGATCCCCAAGCCCTGCAGAAGGAGGGCAACAGCCTGTATTCCGGCATGGCGGCGGCCGGACCGTTGGGTGGTTCGGCATCGCCGACTCCGGAGCCTCCGGGAACCTCGGGTCTCGGCAAGATCCAGGCCGGGGCGCTCGAATTGTCGAACGTCGATCTGGCCAATGAATTCTCCAGCATGATCACGGCGCAACGCGCCTTTCAGGCGACCGCGCGCATCATCTCGACGAGCGACGAAATGCTCCAGGAACTGGTCAATCTCAAGCGCTAATCCTTTCCTCACATGGCTGACAAAACCTCAGAAGCCGGTTCGGCGGAGGCCCACAAGGCCGAAGGTGGTGCAGGCGGCGGAGCCGCGGCCCGCCCCGCCGCGGGCGGGGGCGGCATGGGAGCCTGGCTGCCGCTTATCGTCACCCTGGTGGCGATGCCGGCCCTGGCGTTTGCCGCCACCAAGTTCCTCATCGTGCCGCAAATCAACGCGGCCCTCGGAAAAACGTCCGCCGAGCCCGCTGCGGAAGCATCGGGCGGCGGTCATGGCGCGCCGGCTGCCTCCGGCGGCCATGGTGCCCCTGCAAAATCCGGACACGGCGAGTCCGGTGGTGGTGCCAAGGGGAAGATCACCGTGGCCCTGAACAAGATGATCGTGAATGTCTCGGGCACGATGGGGACGCGTTACCTCTGCAGCAGCCTCACGCTGGTCGGCAATGGCGAGGAGTTCAAGTCGAAGGCCGAGGAACACCGGGATCAGCTGGTGGACTTGGCGACGAGCGCCTTGAGCAACAAGACCATTGTTGAACTTGAAAAGCCCGGATCCCGCAATCAGATCCGCGCCGAACTGATTTCCGTCTTCAACGAGGCCCTGGGCGAGAATGCCGTCCAGGAGATCTACTTCACCGAGTTCGCCATCCAGTAGGCAACCGCCCGCCACCCTCATGGATGATCTTCTAGGCGCACCGAATTCCGAGCAGGTCCTCTCCCAGAGCGAGGTCGAGAACCTGCTGGCCCAGGTCTCCGCCGAGGAGAACAAGGTCGTCGTTCATACCATCTCGAATGGCAAGGAACGGCGGGCCGTCGATTCCATCCAGCCCTACGACTTCCGGCATCCGGTCTTTCTTTCTCAAGGGGAGCTGCGCCGGCTGCGGCTGCGCCATGAGGAGTTCATCCGGGCCCTGGCCGCGCGTCTGTCACTGTACCTGCGGATCGAATTCAGTCTGCAGATGTCCAAGCTGCAGACCGTCCTTTATCGAAAGTTCACCGAGGGATTGGCCAATCCAACGTGCCTCACCCTGTTTCGGGCCGAACCCCTGCCCGGAGCCTGTATTCTGGAGATTCAGCCTCGTCTGGCGTTGACCATCGTCGATCGCCTGCTGGGGGGACCGGCCCATTCGGTAAGCGCCGATCATGATCTTTCGGAGATCGAACTGGCCCTGCTGGACCAGGCTGTCCAGGTGATTCTATCCGAATGGTGCTCCCATTGGCGCCCCATCCAGGAGCTTCGACCCGTGGTGCTTGGGCATGAAACCAATGGACGGTTTCTCCAGACCGCACCCCACGATACCGTGATGCTCTCCCTTTCCATGGAGGCGCGTATCGGCGATTGCATGGAACCCCTCCAGATCGCCTTTCCTTACTACACGCTGGAGCCGCTCATTCGGACCTTGAGCCAGATGATCGAATCCAAGGCGGGTCCGCCGCCCGGCAATGGAGATGCCAAGGCCCGCTGGAATCCGCAGTTTGATGACATCCGCGTTCCCGTTACCGCCCAGTGGCATGATCTCGAACTGGCGGCCCGTGATTTGGCTGCCTTAAAGGTCGGCGACATGCTCGAAATGTCCCCGTCCTGCCTGGAAAAGGTGGATGTGCAGTTGGCGGAAACATCCCGGTTCCGCGGGCGCCTTGGAAAACGCGGCAATCATTTGGCCGTTGAATTGACCGAAGTGCTTAAGAAATAGACGATTCTCACGCCCCATGGATGCCTCCGCGAATCTCCCTGCGAATCTCGACGTCCTCCTGGACGTCCCGGTCAAGATCACCGTCGAATTGGGTGCCTGCCAGATGCCGATGCGGGAGGTTCTGCATCTTGCCGCCGGTGCGGTGGTGCAATTGGACAAGGTGGCGGATACGCCGGTGGATCTTTTTGTGAACCACAAGCGGATCGCACGTGGGGAGGTGGTGGTGGTGGAGGACCGATTCGGGATCAAGATCACTGAGATCCTCGGACCGCAGCCTCATTGAGTCAGGGAATGCGAAAGGACCTCGACGGCGGCCGGCCAAACCTGCCTAGTTCGATTCCTTAGCTGGCAAGAACTTCCGATTTTCGTCCGTTTACCACGCGCCCGGCCCATGGAAGCCGGGTTTTTCGTTCCGGCACATTGGGTGCTTCGGTCGAAGACGTGAGAACCGTCCCACACCCGTCCGGGAGTGCCGCCGACGAGCCGGCCACCGCCGTGATGCCGACCGGCGGCAAGCGGTACCAAGCCCTCCTTCGCTTGGCAGTGCGGGGAATCGCCGCTTTGGCGGTGCTGATCCTGACCACGGCGGCCGTGGGAGGTCCCGCGACGAACGGGCCGGCGCCCGCTTCCTTGCCGATCGCGCCGTTGCCCGACGTCGGAGGCTCGGTCATTCGGGTGGTTGGGGCTCTGGCCTTTGTGCTGGCGTTGCTCTTCGGCGGCCTGTGGTTGGTGCGGCATTGGCGGCGGTTCCTTCCGGGACCGGTGCGGACGCCCGAGCTGAGGGTTCTGGAATGCCGCGCCTTGGGAGGTCGACAGGCGGTTTGGTTGGTGGGGTATCGACGGCAGCGCCTGCTGTTGGGATCGACCCAGCAAGGGGTTTCGTTGCTGGCCCAGCTTCCCGATGCGGAGACCGATGAAGTGGCAATGGATGCCACACCGGATTTTGCGATTGCCTTCCAACATCTGCTTCAACGCAAACCGTGAGTGTTCCGAAAGCCATGCGGTGGTGGGTCGCTTCGGCGTTGGTCGGCCTGTGGTTGACCGGACTGTCCGCCCACGGCCAGACGATCGCGGGGGTGTCACCCTTGACGAACGCGGCCCCGTTCAATGTAAACCTCGGGATTCAAGGATTGGGTCAGCCCCAAGAGATCGATTCGGCGATCAAGATCCTGTTTTCGATCACCCTGCTGACGTTGGCGCCGTCGATCCTGCTGTTGATGACCTGCTTCACCCGCATCGTGATCGTCCTGTCCTTCGTGCGAAGCGCACTGTCGCTGCAGGGCTCGCCGGCCAACCAGATCATCATCGGTCTGGCGTTGTTCCTGACGTTTTTCATCATGGCACCGGTCTGGGAGCGGATCGATACGGAGGCTCTTCAGCCCTATCGGGAGCAGCGTCTGAGCGGCGGCGAGGCGCTGGATCGGGCGACCGCGCCGATCCGCACCTTCATGCTGCGGCAGTCGCGACCGAAGGACGTGGAATTGTTTGTGGGTTTGGCACGCATGGAGCCGACGGCGCCGGAGGATCTGCCGATGAAGGTGGTGATTCCCGGGTTCATCATCAGCGAGCTTCGGACGGCATTCCAGATGGGGTTTCTGCTGTTCGTTCCCTTCATTCTCATCGACCTGGTGGTGGCAACGGTGCTGATGAGCATGGGGATGATGATGATGCCGCCCATGACGATATCCCTGCCGCTGAAGATTCTGCTCTTCGTCCTCGTGGATGGCTGGAATCTGGTGGTGAAGTCGGTGGTTTTGAGTTTTGGCGGTTAGTGGTTGGCCTTCCTGAAATCCATGAATCCCGAATTCGCCGCCGAACTGATCAAGACGATGATGTTCCAGGCCGTCACGCTGGCGGCACCGGTGCTGGTGACGGCGATGGTGGTGGGATTGGCGGTCAGTCTTTTCCAGGCCGTCACCTCGATTCACGAGCAGACGTTGACGTTTGTGCCGAAGGCGCTGGGAATCGTCGCGGTGGTGGTGGTGCTCCTCCCGTGGATGTTGCGGACGGTGATCGAGTTCACCGCGGCGGTGATCGAGAGAATGCCGCAGATGGTGAGATGACGCGTGTGCGTGCCCTGATGAGTCATGCCCTCCGAGTTCTTCGCCAACTGGTCGCTGGTCTTCCTGCGCGCGAGCGGGTTATTGACCGCGTTTCCGGTATTCTCGGCGGTGGGGGTTCCGGTGCAGATTCGGGTGGCGTTGGGGGCGTTGCTGGCGTTCCTCGTTTGTCCCGAGTTGCCGCCGGTGGAATGGGCCGGAGCCAGCCTGTGGTTCGTGGTGGCGCAGATGGCCAAGGAGATCGGCGTCGGGTTGCTGCTGGGTTTTCTCTGTCGACTGATTTTCCACACGGTCGAGATCGCTGGCATGCTGATCAGCGCCGAGATTGGCCTGAGCATGCCGTCGGCGTTCAACCCCATGATCGCGGCGCAATCGACGGTGCCCGGGGCGATCCTGGGGCAACTGGCGACGGTGATCTGGTTGAGTCTCGACCTGCATCACTGGCTGCTGGTGGGTTTTCAGCGGACGTACGGGTTGTTGCCGGTGGGAGCGGCGCAGCTCCCGCCCGCGATCATGACGGAAGTCGTGTCCTGGGTGGGCCGGATGTTCGTGGTGGGACTGCAGATCGCCGCGCCGGTGATGGCGGTGTCCTTTATGATCTCGTTGGTCTTTTCCGTCCTGGGACGCGCGGTGGCCCAAATGAACGTGTTCACCGAGAGTTTCGCGATCCGGCTGTTCTCCGGACTCGCCCTGTTCGGTGTGTCCGCGCAGTTGATGGCGCGGTACATCATCAACTATCTGCATCACCTGCCCGAGGATGTCCTGCGCGTGGCTCGGCTCATGGGGGGATGATGTCCCCAAGAGCCGCCATCCGTAGCGACATCAAATGATCTGACCATGAGCGAGCAGACGGGCGAGAAAACGGAGCAACCGACACCACGTCGGCTCGAAGATGCTTGGAAGAAGGGACAGTTCGCCAAGAGCGCCGAGGTTCAGACGGTCTTTGTACTCGGGGGGGGCTTCTTTGCGCTTCTGTTCACCGGGGCGGAGACCTGGCGGATGCTGACGACGACGTTGGCGGGGACCCTGGGACATCTGCACGAGTTCCCGCTCACCCTGAATGCCATGCAAGGCTACGCGCTCGACGGGTTGCTGGCGGTCGGCCACTGCGTGTGGCCGGTGCTGGCGGCGACGGCGGTGGCCGGGTTGCTGGCGGGAGGGATGCAAAGTCGGTTTCGGACGGCCGAGGAGGCGCTTCAAGCCGATTGGGAGCGGGTGAACCCGATGAACGGGTTCAAGCGCATTGTTTCGGTCGCTTCGACCGTCAATCTGGGGGTGGGACTTTTGAAGCTCACGGCGGTGATCGGGCTGACCTGGGGTGTGATCCGCGGCGTACTGAACGATCCCATCTTCTCCTCGCCGGTCGACTTGTGGCGCATTCGGGATTTCATGTCCGGCTCGGCGTATGTCGTGGTGGTCAGGGTCCTGTTCGCCCTCGCGGTGATTGCGGCGCTGGATTACGGATACCAGTTCTACAAGAACCACCATGACATGATGATGACCCGTGAGGAGGTCAAGGAGGAGTTGAAGAGCTCCGAGGGGAATCCGCAGGTGAAGTCTCGTCAGCGACGACGGGCGCAGTCCGTGAGCAAGCGGAAGATGCTTCTCGACGTCGAGCAGGCGGACGTGGTGGTGACCAATCCCACCCATCTTGCCGTGGCGCTGCGATATGACCGGCGCACGATGAAAGCCCCCAAGATCGTGGCGAAAGGATCGAGGCTCAACGCGCTTCAAATCCGGGAGATCGCCAAGCAGCACCAGGTGCCGATCGTGGAGAACAAGCCGTTGGCACGCCTTATGTTCAAGCATGGCCGGGTGGGCAGTGAGATCCCGGCCCAACTCTACGCCGCAGTTGCCGAGGTTCTGGCCTGGGTCTACCGGGTCAATGCCTACCGGTACTACCGCGAGCAGAACGTGAATTCCTAAGCCATGGCCGCCTCGCCTACCAAGTCGAAAACCAAACTGACCCGGGTTCTTGGCAACGGGGACCTGATTCTGACAGCGGGACTGTTCGGAACGCTGTTGCTGATGATCCTGCCGGTCAGTCCGATCCTATTGGACGGATTCCTGGCCATCAGCATCGCGTTGTCGCTGCTGATCCTGTTGGTGATCCTGTATGTCAAGGAACCGGCGGATTTCACCGGATTCCCGACTCTGCTCCTTTTCATCACGCTCTATCGACTGGCGCTCAACATTGCGAGCACGCGGCTGATTCTCATCGACGGATATGCCGGACACATCATCCAGGCCTTCGGACAGTTCGTGGTGCGCGGGAACTACGTCGTGGGTTTCGTGGTGTTCGCGATCCTGGTGATCATCAATTTCATCGTCATCACCAAGGGCGCCGGGCGCATCGCGGAGGTGGCCGCCCGGTTCACCCTGGACGCGATGCCTGGCAAGCAGATGGCGATCGACGCCGAACTCAATGCCGGCGTGATCAACGAAGCCGAGGCGAGAAATCGGCGCCGGAAAGTCGAGCAGGAGGCGGATTTTTACGGGGCGATGGACGGCGCGTCGAAGTTCGTTCGCGGCGATGCCATTGCGGCCATTCTAATCACCCTCATCAACATCGTCGGCGGCTTCGCCATCGGCATCATGCAGAAAGGCATGACGGTCGCCGATTCCCTGCAGCGTTTCACCCTGCTGTCCATTGGCGACGGTTTGGTCTCTCAGATTCCCGCCCTCATCACCTCGACGGCCGCTGGCATCCTGGTAACCCGGGCGGCGGCGAAGGACGATCTGGGCGGCGAGTTGAGCAAGCAGCTGCTGCTGTTCCCGCGCGCGATGTTCGTGCTGGCGACCATGCTGGGCATTTTTGCGTTGGTTCCGGGCTTGCCGTCAGTGACTTTTATGGGGCTCGCGATCGGCGCGTTTCTTCTGGGGCGTGCCTTGAAGCAGCAAAAAGGGCTTCTCAACGCCGTGCCGGATGCAGCGGGCGCCGCGGCGTCGGCGGGCTCTGGTGCCAACGGTGCTGCCGGTGCCGCGGCCGGTGGAACGGCCGCGAAGGCGGCATCGGGTTCCGGGGACAAGCTCGAGAATCTGCTCTCGCTCGACACCCTGCAGATCGAATTGGGTTACGGGCTCGTGGGCCTTGCGGATGCGCGTCGCGGCGGCGACATGCTGGAACGCGTCACGGGCGTGCGAAAGACTTTCGCCCAGGAAATGGGCGTCATCGTCCCCCCCATCCGGTTGCGTGACAACATGCAGCTCGGGGCGAACGAATATCGGTTCCTGCTGAAAGGCAACCCGCTGGTCCAGGGCGAGCTGATGCCCGGGCATTGGCTGGCGATGAACGCCACCAACAGCAAGGTAGTGCTCAAGGGTGTTCCGACGGTGGAACCGGTCTTCAAGCTTCCCGCCACCTGGATCACCGACGTTGAGCGTCGCAACGCCGAGGTGGCGGGATACACGGTCGTCGATGCTGCCTCCGTCCTCGTCACTCATCTCTCCGAAACGATCAAACGCAGTGCGCATGAGATCCTGACGCGCCAGGACGTGCAGAACCTGATCGACAACCTGAAGCAGACCCATCCCGCGGTGGTGAGCGAGCTGATTCCGGCGATGCTGAACCTGGGACAGGTCCAACGCATCCTCCAGAATCTGCTGGCCGAGGGGATCTCGATTCGAAACCTCGCCGGCATTCTGGAGAAGGTCGGCGACTATGTCGCGGTGACCAAAAACCCCGACGAACTGTCGGAGCACGCCCGACGCGCGCTTGGGTGGCAAATCGTCAAGCCGTACCAACTCGAGAATGGCAGCCTGCGCGCCATTACGCTCGATCCACGTCTCGAACAGCAGATCGCACAGGGCGTCCGTCATTCCCCGACCGAAATCTCCCTGGTGATGGAGCCCAAGCTGGCCCGGCACATCGTCGACAGCCTTTCGCAACGCATTCAGCAACTCCTTTCGGTCGGGAATCCGCCGGTGGTCCTTTGCGGTCCCCAGATCCGCCTGGCCTTCCGCCGCTTCTTCGAGACGACCTTCGCCGAACTCGCCGTGCTGTCGTATGCCGAGGTTCCGGCGCGCGTCGAGGTTCAGTGCGCCACCACCATTCCCAACCCCGATTGATGGGATTCTCGCCGAGAGACTGACCGCTTTGCCCCAAGCCCTCCGTGGAACTCGTCACCTTCATTGCGGAATCCGCCGCCGATGCTGCCCAACAGGTGCGTGAACGCCTCGGGCCGAGCGCCGTGGTGGTGAATATCCGTCCGCTGCCCGCGACCAAGGCCAAGTGGTTTGGACGTCGGAAGCCGACTTTTGAAATCTTGGCGTACCGTCCGGAGGACACGGCATCGTCCAGGGAAATGGTCGGAGGGACGCGGTTGGATGCGGTTTCGGATGCGCCGGCGGGACCTGAATCGAGGGAGTCGGAGCCGACACGGGGAATAGCGCCCGAAGTCCCGGAGCCTGAGCCGGTGTCGGGGGGCGACGCGCCGCGTGGAGATTGGGCGACGCCTCAGAGCGAACCGCTGTCGGGTGGGGGTTCATGGAAAGTGGGGAGACTGCTGGAAGCCTCCGGATTTTTGCCGGCCAACGCGCAGCGCGTGATCGATGAGCTGCGCCGGGTTCATGGGGAAACGCCGCCCGAGACCTGGGGTGAGGAATTGGAATTAGCGCGGACGGCGTTGATGCGGTTGTGGCGACCCGCACCCCGATTGCCCGACGAGATGCGTCGGCCGCATCTGTTTGTGGGGCCTGCGGGAGTTGGAAAGACGACCTGTCTGTGCAAATGGCTGACGCAGAGCGTGTTATTGGACGGGAAGCCGGTTCGCGTGTGGCGCTTGGATGGTTCAACGGCGAATGCCGCGGAGTCATTATCGGTGTATTGCGAGATCCTGGGGGTACCGCTGGAGCGTCGGTGGTCAGGAATGCCGTCGACCGAGGGCGGCGAGATGGGCTTTATTGATATACCCGGTGTGGATTGGCGGCTGGCGAGGCCGTTGGGGGAGTTGAAGCAGCAGGTGGAGGGGTTTGGGTCACCGATTGTGCATTTGGTGCTTAATGGAGCGTACGACCTGCCGTTGTTACTCAAGCAAGTGCGGGCCTTTGCCGGGCTGCCGATCGCCGATTTGGTGGTGACGCATTTGGATGAGGAAACGCGCTGGGGGAAGCTATGGAACCTGGTGTTAGGCACAAATTACACGCTCCGTTTCCTGAGCGCCGGGCAAAACATTCCGGGCGAGTTCGTGTGCGCCTCTCCGGAGGCGATCTTCCTTCGTCAGTTTCCGGCCTAAGTGCCTTCGGCAGAGGGCGCTTTCCCTAGGTTCGATTGGGTCTGGCAGCCTAAATGCTCTGCACCGTTGGTGGTGAGAATGCAATGAAGCTGTTGATGCTAATGGGAGCCGTGCTCGGGTTCGGAGTGGGGTTTGGCTTCAGCCTCGTCCAGGAGAGTTCCTGGCCTTCGGTTGTCTGGAGAGCCTGCGCTGCAGCCTACGCCGCTGGTTTGTTGCTCCGATGGTGGGGCAGGCGGTGGGAGGAGAACCTACGAGTAGCCCTCATTGAGAAACACGAAGCCGTGTTACGCGCCGAGAGCGCGGCGGCTGCATCCGCCACCACCACCCCCACACCATCCATCCCCACTAAGCGATGAGCGCTCGCGAGCCTGCCACCCTAGAGAAAAACACCGTACCGCCCCCGGAGCCGACCGTTGACGTCGCCCAGCTCTGGCGGGTTTATGCCAACGCTGGCCATGGAAGCATGGCCGAAAGCCAGTTGGTCGAACGCCATTTGCCCCTGGTCAAGACCGTGGTCGGCCGCATCGCGATGTCGCTGCCGCCGCACGTCGATATCGAAGATCTTCATAGCGCTGGGTTGGTGGGATTGTTGAATGCCATCCGACGGTTCAATCCCCGCAGCGGCGCCTCGTTCGAGACTTACGCCCGGTTGCGCATCCGCGGCGCGGTGCTCGACGAGCTCCGACGTCTCGACTGGGTACCGCGGTCGGTTCACGAGAAGGCGCGGAAGGTTCAGGAGGTGATGCTGCATCTGGAGCAGTTGAAGGGCTGCATCCCCACCGAAGAAGACATGGCGGAAGCCATGAACCTGTCGGTCGAAGAGTACCAGGAACTGTTGTCGGAGATTCGTCCGGCGACGTTTGTCTGTCTCGACTCCGTGCGGGGTTCCGAGGGCGATGACGGCCCGAGAAACGGTGACGTGCTGGCGGACGATCATGCGGCTTCGCCGCGCGATCAGACGGCGACGCGCGAACTGGCCAAGATTATCGCGGAGCGGATCGAGGAATTGCCGGAGGTGCAGCGGAAGGTCCTGGCTCTTTACTATTTCGAGGACCTGCGGCTGCGAGAAATCGCGGAGGTCTTCGGCGTCACCGAATCCCGCATTTGCCAAATCCACGCGCAAGCCATCCTGGCGTTGAAGGCTTTCCTCCGGAAGCACGACGCCGAGGTTCTCGCCACCCGTTAACGTGAGGACCCCATGATCATCATCGTCGGTGTCTTGATTGTCTTCGGATCGGTGCTCGGCGGCTTCGTCATGGCCGGTGGCAACATCGGCGCGCTGATCCATGTTTCCGAGTTCATTATCATCGGCGGTGCGGCATTCGGGGCGTTGGTGATCATGTCGCCGAAGCGCGTCATCATTGATCTCTTCAAGCGCTCGCTGGGAGCGTTGAAGGGCTCCCCTTACGGCCGCGTGGAATATGAGGAACTTTTCAAGGCCCTGTACGAGTTGTTCATGCTCGGCCGAAGGAACGGCATGATCGCCCTGGAGGAACACGTCCTGAAGCCGCACGACAGCAGCATCTTCAGCAAGTACCCCCGTTTTCTGAACAATCATCACGCCGTTGAGTTCCTTTGCAGCGGTCTCCGACCCATCGTCGATGGCAAGATTAAGCCTGACCAACTGAAGCTGCTTCTGGATGTCGAGATGGAGAGTATCGAGATGGAGGAGCACGAGCCGGTGTCGGTGCTGACGAAGTCAGCGGATGCCATGCCGGGCTTCGGGATCGTGGCGGCCGTCATGGGTATCGTCATCACCATGGGCGCCATTGCCGGTCCCATCGAGGAGATCGGCCATAAGGTCGCGGCGGCGTTGGTGGGTACGTTCCTCGGGATCTTCATTTCCTACGGATTGCTGAATCCGTTGGCCGTCAATATCGAGTTTTTCAATCACGCCGGCATGGCCTACCTGCGATGCATCGCGACCGCCGTCGTCGGCTTCGCCAACGGCATGGCCCCGGTCATGGCGATCGAGGTGGCCCGGCGCGGACTCAACTCCGAGGTGAAGCCGAAGGCCGACGCCCTCGAAGCGATGCTCAAGTCCCTGGCGGCGCCGGGTAAGAAGTAAGCACGCACCCTGGACGGGTCAGGCATGGACGCATGAAGAACAAGCATGGACATCACGGTGGAGCCTGGAAGGTGGCATATGCGGATTTCGTGACCGCGATGATGGCCTTGTTCCTGGTGTTGTGGCTCACCGCCCAGGACGAAAAGATCAAAGAAGCCGTCGAACGGGCGTTTCGGCATCCGTTCTCTTCGATGACCAAACAAAGCGTTGGCATCATGCCGAACGAAAACGAGCAAAGGAGCCGTGATCAGAAAGGCAACTTCGACTCCGCCGCCGTCGTCGAACTGGCCATGTTGCGTCGCCTCAATCAGGACCTGCTGCGGTCCCTGGAGAACATGGAGGACGATCCATCCCAACGGTCCATTGAATTGGAAATGACGCCGGAAGGACTGCGCATCAGCGTCTTCGATCGTTCACATCGGCCCATTTTCGACCGCCAATCCTGGACTTTCACCCAATATGGCGACTGGGTGTTCTCCACCCTGGCCTGGGAGGTTGCCCGGTACCGCGGATTCACCGTGGAACTGGAAGGGCATACCGAGCGTGGACATCCTCCGTTGCGGCCGGACTACGGCGATTGGGAGTTGTCCGCGGATCGCGCCAATGCCGCACGCCGCAAACTGCTCGAACACGGTGTGGAACCGGGGCAACTGCGCAAGGTCGCTGGCTTCGCCGACACGCAGCCGGTGGCGGGCCACCGTCCCGACGACGAGATCAACCGCCGGGTGACCGTCATGCTCAAGCTTCCTGACCCCAAGGCGTGAGGACCGCGCACGATGATTCCGGCAACGACCGATCGGAAACCCGACTAGCCACCATGCCCGGCGATTTCTCCCCTCTTTCCGCCAAGCGCCACTTGGGTGGTGATGACGCCACCTTCCGCGTCAAGGTGATCCCAGCGCCAGCGGCGGGGTCGTTTGTGCCGCATCCGGTACCGGCAACCGCGGCCGGAGGTTTGTCCGGCGAAGGACATGCCGAGGGGCCGCCGACGATTACGGTGCGCAAAGAAGGCGACCGTGTGGCTGGCATTCGGATTCAGTGTTCCTGTGGCCAGGTCATCGACCTGGCCTGCACCTATTCCTGAAAGACCCGACGTTTGGGCCCAGGAACACCTCTCCCGGCTCGGGCGCCGGGTGTTTTCGTTGGTGTGCCCAGGTGCGAACCCACGTGCGGCCATTCACGGGTACCGGGAAATGGGGGGGTGATGGACGACGGACGGTGGTGGGTGGGGCCTACCGGCAAAATCGCCCTGGGGTCCGGGTAGGATTTGCCAAGGACAACCCCAAACCCTTGGGGTGAAGGCCCTGAAAGACACTTCCAGCCGTTGGCATGCCCAGTGCTTCCTCGAGGTTGCGCATGAACGTGGGGATGTACCAAGCAGCGGCGGCCCTGAGTGCCAACGATCGTTGGCAGGAGCAGATCGCGGAGAATCTCACCTCGAGTTCGATTCCCGGGTACAAGAAGCAGGAGGTCTCTTTTGCCGCCATTCAGGCCGGACTCCTCCCCACCAGCGGTGCCGGACAGATCCAGGGTCCCAATCATTTCGTGCTCCCGAAGTCGGCGTCGCGCGCCAATCTGAGCGCCGGCGAGATGCGGTATACGGGGGGCGCGTTGGACCTGGCGATCGATGGTCGCGCGTTCTTCGAGGTTCAACTTCCGAATGGATCCCCGGCGTATACACGCAACGGCGGCTTCCAAGTCAGTTCGCAAGGCCAGTTGATGACGCAACAGGGCAACCTGGTCATGGGCGAGGGCGGACCGATCCAGATCGAACTCGAGAACGGCGAGCCGGTTTCAATTTCCTCGACCGGCGAGGTCAGCCAGGGGGGCGACATCAAGGGCCAGCTGAAGTTGGTGGAATTTGGCGACGAGAACCGGTTGACGCAGCTCAACGGGGCCTTGTTCGCCGCGAACGATCCTGCGGTCAACGCCACGCCGGCGGTGGCTTCCACGGTGCGACAAGGGTGGTTGGAAGGATCCAACGCGTCGGTCGTCATGGAGATGGCCCATCTTCTGACTGCGATGCGCACCTTCGAAGCCAATCAACGTGTCATCCAGCTTCAGGACGACCGGATGAACAAAGCCATCAACGCCCTCGAACAGGGCTGAGTCATCCCTATCGTCTATGCTTCGTGCCCTCTATTCCTCCGCCGCTGGCATGCAGTCCCAGCAGCTCAATCTCGACGTCATCGCCAACAATCTCGCGAACGTCAACACGACCGGATTCAAGAAGAGCAAGATCGAGTTCCAGGACCTGCTCTACCAGACGTCGCGATCCGCCGGCGCCGAAGCCGGTGGCGGCAATCAGTTGCCCACCGGACTCCAGGTTGGACACGGCTCCCAGCCGGTGGCCACCGCCAAGGTCTTCACCACGGGCGAACTGACCCAGACCAATGAACGCCTCGATGTCGCCATTCAAGGCGACGGCTTCTTCGAAGTGCAAATGCCGGATGGCACTCGGGCCTACACCCGCGATGGCGCCCTGAAACTCGCCGCCGACGGCCGCGTCACCACCAGTGAAGGCATGGTGCTCCAAGGCGGATTCCAGCCCGTCCCGGCCGGCACAACCTCCATCAGCATCGCACCCACCGGCGAGGTCACCACCCAAGGTTCGGGCGGCAATCAAAGCTTCCGCGTGCAATTGGTCCGCTTTGCCAATCCCGCCGGTCTCGAGAGCATCGGCCGCAACCTCTATCGCGAGACCAATGTGTCGGGAACCCCGGAAATCGGGAACCCGGGCGAGAACGGCTTCGGCAATCTCCAGCAGGGCTACCTCGAAATGTCCAACGTCAAGGTGGTTGAGGAAATGGTGAACATGATCGTTGCCCAACGGGCGTACGAAGTGAATTCCAAGGCCGTCCAGGCAGCCGACGAGATGATGCAGCAGAGCAACAATCTTCGACGCTGATCCACCCCCGCCATTTCATCCGCACCCGCATTTCCGCCATGAACCGTCCGTCCACACGCTCCTCCCGCTACCCCCGTGCCGCCCGCGCTGCGCGCGTGTTCGCGCGGATCCCGTTGGGATGGCCGATGGGAGGAGGTCGCGCGGTGTCGCTCCTTTTCGCTTTTGCCATCGCCCTCGGGGGCGTCACGCCCGCAAGTCCTGCCAACAACGAATCCGCGGCGTCCGCCCTCACCCTCCACCCAACCGCGGAGGTCCTCGGCGATGGCATTTTTTTGGACCAGATCGTCCGGCTCGTCGACGAACAGCCGTTGCCGCATGTCCGATTGGCGCCGGCGCCGACGCTTGGGAAGGCGGCGGTTTTCACACGCGCCCAGGTGACGGATTGGATTCGCGAGCATGCATCCGACTTCGCGACCACCAACTGGACTGGGGCGGATCGGATCCGCATTGGGCGGCGTGCGCGATCGCTCGACGAGATCGGGCTGCGGGATTTCCTTTGCCTCACCCTGCAGCGCGAGGTGGTCAAAGACCGCGGCGAACTCGAACTTCGCCTCCTGCGTCCGTGGACGGCGGTGCTGGTGCCGGACGAACCGTTGACACTGCGGGTGATCGACATGCCGGCGACCGGGCCAAGCGCGAATTTCATCGTTCGATTCGAGATCCTGTGTGGCGACGAGCGTTTGGGTCAGTGGCAGGCCCCGGTGTCCGCGCGTGTTTGGCGTAGCATCCCGGTCGCCCGGGCCCCTCTGCGGCGCGGACAACTGGTCATCGAGGCGCCGCTTTCCCTGGAACGGCGCGATGTGCTGACTCTTCGGGACGCCCCTGGGCTCTTCGCGTTCGACGATCCGTCGCTGGAACTGGTGGAGAACATTCAGGCGGGACAACCGGTGTTGGCGCGATCCGTCCGTCCGCGACCGGTGATTCAGCGGGGACAATTGGTGGAAGGCCTCGTCCAGGACGGCGGACTCACCATTGCACTGAAGGTCGAGGCGTTGAACGACGGGTTGCCGGGGCAGGTCGTCCGAGTCCGCAACCCCAGCACCCGACGTGAATTCTCCGGAAAGGTTTTAAATGAACAGACCATCCTTATTCCCCGTTAGGAGCCTGGCCGTCCCGGCCCTCGCCGCCGCGGTGGCTCTGGGAGCCGCGCGTGTCGACGAGGCGCGGGCGCAATCGCTCTGGAACGACGCCACCTCGAAATCGATGTTCGCCGACAAACGGGCGGGCACGGTCGGTGACATTCTCACCATCATCGTCCAGGAGAATACCTCCTCGGCGAAGGAGAACAGCACCAAGACCGCCAAGAGCACCGGGCTCGACGCGGCGATCAACACGTTTCTCTATAGCCCAGCCGCGAGCGGTTTCCTGACCAAGGGTGGCAAGCTGCCAGCCATCAATATGTCGTCGAAGAACAGCTTCGACGGCGGCGGCCAGGTGCAGAATTCCGAGAAACTCACTACCCGGATTGCGGTCCGGGTGATCGACGTGCTGCCCAATGGAAGTCTCGTCCTTGAGGGACGACGGCAGACCAAGATTGCGGGCGAGACGACCGACGCGGTGCTGCGAGGCGTGGTGCGATCCGAGGACGTCATGGCGAACAACACGGTGTACAGCTACAACGTGGCCGACGCCTCGATCCAATACCTCTCGAAGGGCCCGGTTTCGGACAGCCAGCGCAAGGGTTGGTTCACCAAGATTTGGGATAAGGTGACCCCGTTCTGACTTATGTCTCCTTCCTCGCACGCCTGGTTTCTTGCGGTCCTGGTGGCTTCGACGGTTCCGGCGATCGCCGCCGGATCGCGAGTCAAGGATCTCACTGTGGTCGCGGGGGCGCGTGACAATCAGCTCGTGGGTTATGGTTTGGTGGCTGGCATCGCCAGCGATGGCGACAAGAACCCGATCTATACCCTCCAGACGATCGCGAATTTGCTGCAACGACACGGCATCACCGTGCCGGCGTCCACCTTGTCTTCGAAGAACGTCGCCGCAGTGATCGTCACCGCGGATATTCCCGCCTTCAAAAAGCCCGGGGCGCGCATCGATGTCACGGTGTCCTCCATGGGAGATGCCAAGTCACTCCAGGGCGGGGTGCTGCTGCAGACACCGCTCATCGGTGCCGATGGCAAGGTCTATGCAGTGGCTCAGGGGCCGCTGCTGATCGGGGGAGTGTTCGGGGGGGCCGGCGGACCGGGGGGAGCGACGGTGCAGAAGAATCATCCGACCACCGCGCAGATCGTGGGTGGGGCGCTGGTGGAACGGGAGATCCCGACCCTGCTGGTGCACGATCAGGCCATCGAATTGTTGCTGAGGGAACCCGATTTCACCTCGTCGGCCCGCCTCGCCGCAACGGTCAACGCGGCGTTTCCGGACAGTGCCATGGCGGTGGATTCCACGACGGTGCGAGTCCGTGTGCCGGAAGGCCAGGACGCATCGCCGGTGGATTTCATCGCGCGTCTCGAGGCGCTGGAGGTTGTGGCGGACGCCCCGGCCCGGGTCATCATCAATGAGCGGACGGGCACGATCGTGGCTTCATCGCGCATTGCCATCTCCAGTTGCGCGGTATCTCACGGGAATCTGACGATCACCGTGGCCTCGAATCTGGACGTTTCGCAGCCGCAGCCGTTCGCGCAGGGCGGAAAGCCGGTGGTGACGCCGAGCACGCAGACGTCGGTGACCGAGGAGAAGGGGGCGCTCATCACCCTGCCCGAGATGCCGACCGTCGAGAAAGTGGCCGCGGCGCTCAACCAGCTGGGGGTTACCCCGCGCGATATGATGTCCATTTTTCAGGCCATGAAACAGGCGGGCGCCTTGCAGGCTGAATTGGTTCTGCGCTGACCTTTATGGAGACCTCTGCGCTCAGCTTTCCTGTGAACCGTGGCCCGGCGGTTCCGCTCGATCAGTTGCAGCGGAATCCCCGGCTGTCCGAAAGGGAGAAAGTCGAGGAGGCAGCCCGCCAGTTCGAGGCGGTCCTGTTGCGCCAGATCCTCACCGAGGCCCGCAAGACCATTATCAAATCCGACGACGGATCGGAGTCGTCCTCCACGGAAATCTACCAGGACATGATCAACCAGCAGCTGGCGGATGCCATCAGCCAGTCCGGCAGTTTCGGATTGGCCCAATCCCTCGAAGGCCAATTGACACGACAAACCCTGCAGCCCGCCGAACCGAGCATTTCCGACCCGCGCGCGGTCTCGGCCGAGGAGCATGATTCTTCCCTCTAACCCCCATGACTGACTTTCTTCAACCCCTGATCGACGCACTGCGCGAGGAATTGCAGCAATACGGCGAAATGCTGGCCTTGCTGGACCGCGAGCAGGAGCTGGTGATGCAACGTGCCGGAACGGATCTGTTCGAATCCGTCAGCGCCATCCAGAGCCAGGCCATCGTCATCCAGCAGGCGCGCACCACGCGCGAGCAATGCCGGGCGGCGGTGGCGCAGTCTCTGGGCTACGCCGCCGACTGCCCCTTTGCGCAACTGATTCCCGTCCTGCCGGCCGACTATCAGCCACTGGTGGGCGCCCTGGTGCGCGAGAACAACCAGCTGCTGGTGCGTGTCCAACAGCGCGCCCGGCAGAATCACCTTCTGCTCAGCAGGTCTCTCGAGCTGATGCAGCGATTCCTGTCCACGCTGTTCCCATCGCGGGACGCGCAAGTCTACGATGTACAAGGTCAACGGCCGGCTTGGACGCCGCCGATGCATGCCGTCTACGAAGCCGTCGGTTGATGCCCGCCTATGCTCGGCCTTTTTGGCACTCTCAATCTGGCGACGCGGTCGCTCTCGACCCAACGCCAGGGAACGGAAGTCGCGGGACACAACCTCGCGAACGTCAACAACCCCGGCTATTCCCGGCAAAGGTTGACCATCACCGCGTCGTTGCCGGTTCCGGATACGCTGGGTCCCCAGGGAACGGGTGCCGAGGGTGTGGCCATCAACCAGCTGCGCAACCGGCTCCTTGATCGTCAGATCCTTGCCGAAACCAGCGTCTATGGCTCGCTGGATTCCCAGCAGCGGGCGCTGCAGTACGCCCAGGCAAATCTCGGTCAACTGATCGACCGCCAGAGCAGCGGGGCCGAGGGTGCCGCCGCGACTGGCGGCGTGGGGGGGCAGAACGGACTGTCCGAGCAGCTTGCCAGCCTTTTCAACGCCTTTCAGAGCCTTTCGACCAATCCCACGTCGACGGCTGAGCGACAGGTGTTGCTGCTCAAGGCGCAGAACGTCGCCACCCAGTTCAACCAGGTCAGCCACCGGCTGAATGATACGCATACCCTGCTCAACGAGGGCATCGAGTCGGATGTCTCCTCGGTGAACCGGCTTCTCGGGGACATCGCCAAGCTCAACGATCAGGTGATCGCCATCGAGGTGGGCGGCGGCATCGCCAACGACCTTCGCGATGTCCGCCAGCAGCGTCTCGAGGAACTCGGCAAGCTGGTGGATTTCACCACCATCGAGCAGTCGGGTGGTTCCGTGGACATCGCCATCGATGGCGTGCCCATGACGCAGGGATCGAGGGTGCTCGAACAGCTGGAATCCTACGATGCCGGCAATGGTCAGATCATGGTCCGAGTGCAGAGCTCCGGCGCGCAGCTCCAGCTGACCGGGGGAAGCATCCAGGGAACCATTGAGGCCCGGGACGGCGCCCTGGGGGCCCTGCGCTCCTCCATCGACACACTCGCCTCCTCGCTGATCGCCGAGGTCAACTCCGTCCATTCCGCGGGCTATGGCCTTACCGGAACGACGGGCATCCAATTCTTCACCGGCAGCGACGCCGGATCCATCGAGGTGAATGCCGTGCTGCTCGCTGATCCGGGCAAGATCCAAGCCAGCGCGATCAATGGTGCCACCGGTGACAACCAGGTGATTCTCCAGTTGGCGCAACTCGGCGACAAACCGATCGCGGCGCTCGGGAATCAGTCCTTCAGCAGCAGTTATGGCCAGACGGTCGCCAGCCTCGGCCAATCCCTGTCTTCCATCAATTCCCAGATCGATAACCAGGCCAGTGTGCAGGACATGCTCAGCCGGCAGCGGGACTCCTTCAGCGGGGTGTCGTTGGACGAGGAAATGACGGATTTGATCAAGTTCCAGAAAGCCTTCGAAGCCTCAGCCCGGCTGGTCGGTATTGTCGATGAAATGCTCGATGTCGTTGTCTCGATGAAACGTTGAACACCCTGGCGCCGCCACCGGCGTGAATCGTCCGGCATGAAGCGCTCCGCACCGGAACTCCCACCCCAACGTCTCCACCCGTCATGCGTGTCACGGCCAGCACCTTCCCGAACTCCCTGCTTACCCAGCTCAACCGGCTCGCGGTGCGCCAGAGCCGATTGCAGCAACAGGCGGCGACCGGCCAGCGAATGACCTTTCCAGATGATGATCCGGTGGCCATGCGCCGGGTCATCGACATGCAGGGAGAGGCGAGTTCCGTCAGTCAGTACCTCCGCAATATCGCGCGCCACAAGGAACTCGCGAACGCCACTTACGCCTCCATCAAGTCCCTGAAGACGGTCGTGGACCGGGCGAGTGAGATCGCCACATTGGCGGACGACTTGAAATCTCCGGAGGAACTTCGGGTCTACGCCACGGAGGTCAACGAGCTGATCAAGCAGGGGGCCCAGGTGGTGAATGTGCAGAACCGCGGAGACTATCTGTTCAGCGGCACCTTGCTCGACAAGAAGCCGTTCGTCATGGCGGAGGATTCCGATGGCAATGTCACCAGCGTCACGTACCAGGGAAATGCGGCGCTCTCCGAGAGCGAGATTGGGCATGGCGTCGCCCTCACCGCGCAGACCCTAGGGGCCAACACGACCGGAGCTGGCTATCGCGGCCTGGTGACGGACACCCGAACCGGCGCGGATATCTTCAACCACCTGATCGCCCTCCGCGACCGCTTGTCCGCTGGAGACACGGCGGCGATCGCCGCCCATTCGCCGGACGAACTTGGCCGCGACGCTGACACGATTCTTTTCCATATCGGCACCAACGGCGCGGTGCAGACCCGACTTGAAACCGGCGAGTCGATCATGACCAAGCGCTCGCAAAACCTGGAGGCGCTGGTCTCCAAGGAAACGGATGCCGACCTGGCGCAGACTTTGGTTCGGCTCAACGAAGTCCAGACCGCCTATCAGGCGGCGTTGCAGAGCGGCGGATCCATTCTCAATCGATCGTTGCTCGACTTCATTCGTTGACCGCCGCCAGGGTCGCGGTTAAAGCACCCCTGATTCGGAATTTTTCGGCGCCCAGGCTTTTCGGACTGGATCGAAGTGCCTACAAGTGGGCGTGTGTCGGGCGTACTCCTCATTCGGGACCTTGCGGTGGTCATGCTGGCAGCGGGCGTCGCTGCCTGGGTCTGCCAGCGCCTCGGCCTATCGGTCATTGTCGGTTACCTGATCGCGGGAGCGGTGATCGGCCCTTACACCCCGCCCTTCGCCCTGGTGTCCGATCTGGATCGTGTTCAAACCCTGGCCCAGTTGGGCCTGGTGTTTGTGATGTTTTCGGTCGGGCTCAACCTCAGCCTCAGCCGAATCCGCCGCTTGGGAATTTCCGTCGCCATCGCGACGTTTGTGGGTGCGTTGGTGGTGCTCCATGTTTGCCGACTGATCGGGTATGGAGCGGGTTGGACAGCGACCCAGGGTTTGTTCGTGGCCGGAGTGTTGATGGTCTCCAGTTCGGCGATCATCAGCAAGGTGTTGGACGAATCGAACCTGACGCACGAACGCCCTGGGCAAATGGCCCTGGGAATCACCGTGCTCGAGGATGTCGTGGCGGTGGCCATGCTGACCTTGCTCACTTCGCTCGCTCATTTGGGGGGCGGTGAGAACAGTTCGGCGGGGATCTTGCCGACACTGGGGGGCTTGGGCGCCTTCGTGGTCCTGGTGGCATTGGTTTCGTTGCTGTTCGTTCCGGCGCTGCTCCAACGATTGGGAGGGGGGGTGCCGACCGAGATCCGAACGTTGGTGGTGACCGGCCTCGTGCTGGCTTTGGCGTGGGTGGCGGCGCGCATGGGGTATTCGCTGGCCCTGGGCGCCTTCGTACTGGGCGCGATCGTCGGCAGCACCCGTCACAAGGCGGACATCGAGGACGTCTTTGAAGGCGTACGCCAGATCTTTGGCGCGGTCTTCTTCGTCGCGGTGGGGATGCTCGTGGATTTTCGGTTGCTGGGAGAGGTGTGGTACGCGGCTCTGGCCTTGGCCGGCCTCGCGGTGCTGTTGCGTCCGCTCGCCTGTGGACTGGGGTTGATTGCGGCGGGAACGACCAGTCGCGATGCGGGAGTGGCGGCCTTCTGCCTGGTGCCACTCGGGGAGTTCTCCTTCATTATCGCTCAGATGGGCGTCGATTCGGGGGTCATGCCGAAGTCCTTTTTTCCGGTGGCGGTGGGCGCATCCTTGCTCACCTCCTTGATGGCTCCCGTCTTGACGCGGAATGCCGAACGACTCGCCGACCGCGCGCTGGTATTTCAGCCACGATGGTTCCTGGAGTGGATTGGGTTCTACCATGCCTGGCTGACACGACTTCAAGCCCGACGGGGCGCGAGCGGACTGCTGCAACTCACCGGCCCCCGTTTGATGCAGATCGCCCTCTTTGTTCTCGCGGTCTCGGCGCTCCTGCTTATCGCGGTTCCTACGTATTCCTGGGCCTTGGCAAGGGTGGGTCCCAACTGGCTGTTCCCTCGAGGTCTGGCGGTGATCTTCTGGACCACCTTTGGACTGGTGGTGCTGGCACCGTTGGTGGCGATTTGGAGGAACATATCCGTTTTGGCCATGGTGTTCGCCGAAGTGGCGACTCGCGGAACGCCGCCGGCGGCGCGCTTGCGACCGTTGCTGGAGGTGGCACTCAGGGCCGTAGGCATGCTTCTTTTGGCGGCCTGGCTTATGGCGCTGCTCCCGAGCGGCGCGGCGGTGGCAGGGGCGACCGGTGCCGTCGCAGTCATGCTGGCCACCGTGGCGGTGCTCTTCCGATCCAGGCTCATCCGATTGCAGAGTCGGTTGGAGGGTGAGTTGCAGGAACAATTCCGGCGCGCCAGTCAATCCACGTCCGCCTCCTCCTGGTCAGCCGTCATGGTGGAACCCGCGGTCGATTGGGGCATGGAAATCGACGAGGTCACCTTGCCGAGGTCCTCGGCTCATTCGGGTCGGAGCCTCGGCCAGTTGGCGCTGAGACAACAATTCGGTTGTTCCGTTGTTGGCATCGACCGTCAGGGCGTGGGCCTGGTGAATCCCGATGCCTCCACGGTCCTGTTTCCGGGCGATAAGTTGCTGGTGCTGGGCAATCCCGATGATCTTGCCCGCGCCGCTCGCTTGCTCGGTCAGTCGGCGCCCCGCGAGGGTCCCGGTGGGTTCGAGGAACTGACCCAGGAGACGGTGGTGATACCCGAAGGATCGTCGTGGGCCGGCCGCACGCTGCGGGAATTGGATCTGATTCGGCGGTGTGGGGTTCAGGTGGGCGGCATCCGGCGACGAGGTAAACCGATGCCGACGCCGACCGGTGCCGATCGTTTGGAGGGATCGGATGAGGTCCTGGTGTTGGGCACCCGGCAGCAGATCGCCCAGTTCCGCGAATCTCTGGCTTCCGAATTTGAAGGGTTCTAGACGCGAAGGTCGGGCATCCGGGTTCATGACGATTTGGTGAATGGCGGAATTCCCCTTGCCAGCGGTCGGCAGCCTGGTGACAGGGTGCGCTATGTCCAGGGGCAAGGCATCCGGGTCGACGGTCCATCAAGGGCAGGGGGCGTGCTCCAGTCCTGATCAGAATTCAAGGAACCGCGGTCGCCTGGTGATGGGATGGGCGGGGGCGGCGATCTTCCTTTGGACTGCGGGTTGCCGGTCCGTTCCGATCGGGGAGCAGGGGCGTCTGTCGAAGCCCAACATGATTTTCGCCGACACGGCGGTGTTCGGCTACGACAGCGCCCTGGTGACGCAGGTCGAGCCCGGGGCGGCTTCGAACGGAGGGGCGCAGGCAGCGGGATGCACCTCCTGCAAGTAGTGGGAAACGAAGGAACCGAGCGATCGATGAAAGACCCCGGCTCTTGTTCGCGTATCCTCTGGGTGATCCTTGCGGCTGCCTTGAGTTGGTCGGCAACTGTGGTCGCCGCCGGGGCAGAGGCGCCGCAACTGACCCGGCGCGGCAGCGGGGAGGTCTGGTCCTGGGAGTCCGCGCGCGGCAGCGTGGTGGTCGTCGATTTCTTCGCCCACTGGTGTGTTCCGTGTCTGGAGGTTTCGCGGCAGATCAAGGCCGGAATCGACGAGTATTACGCCAATGCCGGTGCCCATCCTCGACGGGTTCCGATCCGCGTGTTGCCCGTCAACGTCGACGCCACGGGAGGAAGCCGCACCGACCGATTCATCCGCTCGGCGGGATTGGAGAATGTCTATGAGGATCCGGAGGGTCGATGGATGTCCGCATTGGGAGGCAAGGGTCTGCCCTTCATCGTTATCCTGGATGCCACGGGACAGGATTGGCAGGGAACGCCCCCCGTCGCTGCCACCTTCGAGGGCTTTCCCGGACTGGAGGCCCTCCGTGATCGCATCGATGGTCTCGGCGGTGTCGAACCGGCGCGGGTGTCGGACTCGGCGAGCCATGAGTCGACGTCCGACGGCGTTTGGCGTTGGTTGCTGGCGCGGCCGGTTTCGAACCTTCTCGAGTTGGGCACGGAGGCTCTTTGGGATTCGAATTACCGCCTGTTTCAAAGCTCGGCCAGTTGGCGCGAAGCGCGGCCGGGTTGGGAGTATTTGATGCAGACGGGCTGGAATCGTTACGACTTGGACTACGAACCTGCGCCGACTGATTTCATCAGCCAGCCCACGAACCTCCGGGAAGACATGGTCTCAGTGCTGGGCCGAGTCAGGGTCCGCTACCATTCCCGCCTGCGACTGGAGTTGAGTGGCGGATGGTACGATGGTTTCAGTGATTACCGCTCGGTGTGGCTGGATGAATACTACCGTCAGTTCTTCGAACCGGTTCCCGGCTATCGGTCCGCAGATCCCGGTGGATTCCATGTCGGGCCCGCCCTGCAATGGGAAGCGGTGCCTGGATCGATGATGGTGCAGGCGGGGTTGGTCTATCAGTTCGACCAAGTGTCACCCGGCTACGAGAAGGAACCGTTCCGACCGTTGGTTCGAGGGACTGAGAATCTCGACACCCTGGCGGGAACCGTTGGCATCGAGAATGTGTTCACCGATCGTTGGCGGGTTTCCCAGGAGGTGCGGTTCACGGACACGACCGATCGGGATCTGCGCATCGGCTACCGGTTCTCCGCCAACGGGGCCCTGGGCAGCGATTGGGTGGCCCGCTTGGTTGGCGCCGTGACCCATGAAGGTCCGAGTTTCCTGTCCTGGCAGGTGCAAGGGAGCCTCGACTTCGATGTCGACCAGCGTTGGTTTGTGGGGGTTTTCGGTCGGTACTACGACGACAACGGACTGGTGCGGGATCCTCGCTTGGTATCGAGCGCCTCGCCACCCCTGGCGACCTTTCGGACCGGCCTTGCGCTTCGCCACCAGTCGGGCGGCTTCTCCTGCAAACTGGCTGCCGGCCCGTATTGGACGAGTTATGACGAGGTGCCGCTGATCTCCCAGGACTTCTCGACGCTGTACGCGAGTCGGGAATGGTTCTTTGTCGAGGCTGCGGTGGGCTACCGTTTTTGACATCCGACAAACCCAATGCCTGCAGCCGGAACATTCCAACGGTCGATGCAACCTATGAAGACCAGCCTGAATGCGGTGCCGTACCTTTCCAAACCCACCCTCGTCGCTCATGTCGCCGCCGTCGTGGCGGCGCTGATTTGGGCAGGGAGTTGCAGCAGCAGCCTCGCCCAGATTGTGCAGGTCGGTGGGACGGCCCGACCCTTCACCGTCTCCAAGCGGGGCCCCGGAACGCCGATCCGCCTGCAGGATTATGCGGGGCAGGTTTTGGTTTTGGACTTTTTCGCGTATTGGTGCGGCCCTTGTCGGACGTCGTCGCCGGATCTTGAAACCAATGTCCGGCGCTACTACGAATCCCGTGGAGGGAATCCGAATGGTGTTCCCGTTACGGTGCTGCCGGTGAATATAGAAACCGGCAATGAAGGAGCGACCGACAGCTTTATTCGGGCGGCCGGCCTGGATGTGGTGGCCAACGACTATTCCTCGAGCGCGTACAGTCAGTTTGAAACCGGATATATTCCGCTGTTTGTCATCATCAACGGCCTGGTCGATGCAGATGGCCTCAAGCAGTGGCAGGTTCTGTACCGCGATAGCGGCTATCCGGGAGCGGAAGCCATCCGGCGCATCATTGATCCAATTCGATCCCTGCAGACCACCAGTCCCCCCAAGTTCACCCATTCGCCGTCGCCGCAACTGGTGGCGGTGGGCGACGCGCTCCGTTTGGAGTGCAATGTCCAGGGCGCTTCCCCGATTCGCTTGCAGTGGTATCGGGATGGACAACTTCTGGCCGGGGCCACCAACCAAACGTTGGTCATCGCCGCCGCGCAGATGACCGATGCCGGGGAGTACCGGGTGGCCGCCACCAACGCCATCGGCGGTGCCCAGTCAAGCCCGGCACAAGTCCGCGTGGCGACCGAAGGCACGCCGGTGTCGTTTGCCTCCCAGCCGGGAATCCAGCCCATCCCAGACGGTGGGCAAGTGGAGTCGGTGGTGACCGTACCCAGCGCGGTGGAGATCCTTCGATTCAAGGTTTCCCTCAAGATCAAACACTCCTATCCCGGTGACTTGGAGGTCGTGCTGCAGTCACCCGCCGGGACCGAAGTGTTGCTGCGCTCAGCCGACGGCAAGCCAGGCGGAACGGGGATTGTGCTGGATCACGTCCTGAAATCGGAATTCTCCGGCGAGAATGCGCAGGGCAGTTGGACGCTGCGCGTTGCCGACCGGTTCGAGGAGGACACCGGAACGCTGGAGTCATGGTCGATCGATGTGATACCGCCGGCGTCCGATGTGGGTAGCGGGTTCCCCGCCTGGATCACCTCGTTTCCCGGTCTGACCACCGATCTTCAGGCGCCGTCGGCCGATCCTGACCGCGATGGTTTGGTCAATTTTGTCGAGTACTTGATGCAAGGCCGGTCGCCAACCGTGGCGGAGCGGGGGCCGCTCCTGCGACCGGTGGCGGAGGCCCCGGGCCACTTTGAATACCAATTGGATTGGCGAACCGGCATCGATCGAGCCCCGGTGGAGGTGGAATGGTCGGAGGATCTGGCCGGCGGGCGCTGGTCGGCGTCGGATACCGCGGGGTCGCCGGTGGTGGTGAATCAGGCGCAGTCCGGGCGAACCACGGTGCGGATTCCCAAGGATCGGAACCGACTGTTTCTTCGCCTTCGCGTTCGCGGCAGTTGATGGGTCGAGGGCGTGCGCGGGCCGGGGCCCGGAACAGGATTGAGTCCCCCGGGCCGGTTGGCCAGGGTGCCGCCATGACCTATACCTACGAGGAATTGGCCGGAATGATCGACCATTCCCTCCTGCATCCCACCATGACCGATCGCGATCTGGAGGAAGGCTGCAAGGTGGCCGCGAAATACGCGGTGGCCTCGGTCTGTATCAAGCCTTACGCCGTCAAGCAGGCGGTGGAATGGCTGAAAGGTACCTCCGTCAAGGTGGGCTGCGTGATTGGTTTCCCTCACGGCTCCAGCCAGACCGAGGTCAAGCGATATGAGACCGCCATGGCGTGCCGGGACGGTGCGGTTGAAATCGACATGGTGATCAATATCGGCAAGGCGTTGAGCGGAGACTGGGGCTACGTGGAGCAGGACGTTCGCGCCGTGTGCCAGGAAGCCCATGCCCATGGTGCGCGCGTGAAGGTGATCTTCGAGAATGATTACCTGACCCAAGGAGGGGCAGGGTTGGATTCGGACGGGTTCAAGCGGCGACTCTGTGAGATTTGCGAACGGGCGGGCGCGGATTGGGTGAAGACCTCGACCGGCTACGGGTTCGTGAAGCAGGCGGACGGGAGCTACAACTATCGCGGGGCGACGGCGCCCGATTTGGCCCTGATGCGGGCGAGTTGCTCACCGCGAGTCCAGGTAAAAGCCGCAGGTGGAGTCCGGGATCTGGATGGATTGATCAAGGTTCGGGACCTTGGGGCGACCCGTTGCGGGGCGACGGCGACCGCGGCGATGATGGACGAGTACCGTCGCCGAAAGGCCGCCGGGACTACGGATTCAGGGCCGGAAACCGGACCGAAAGCCGAATCTCTGGGCCGTGGCGGCTACTGATGAAAGCCGATTGGGAAGCCCCGAAGATTGGCGCACATCTGTGCGCGTCGTTGACTTGACCCCAGCGGCACCTACCATCGGCCCGTCCAACAGCCCAACGCTCTCGCGCAGGCAGGACGCACCTAAGCCGTGGCAGCAAGTGATGATTATCTGATCGATCTGCTGGTCGACATGGGGTTCGTGACCCACGACCAAGTGGATGCCATTCGACCGAAGACCGACGAGACCGGGGAAGGTATTGTCGATACGTTGGTCGCCGAGAAGTCCTTGACGCGCACCCAGGTGGCGCAGGCGAAGGCGGCGCATTTCAACGCCGAATTCGTCAATCTCTCCGAGATGCGGATCGGCGATGAGGTGATCGGGGCGGTGCCCCGCAACGTCGCCAAGAAATACAACGCCGTCCCTGTCTACGCCACCGAGGATTCGGTCTCCATCGCCCTCAGCGATCCCTCCGACCTCGAGACCATCGACGCCCTGCAGCATTTGCTGAACCGAAACGTCGCGGTCTTGGTGGCCAGTCCGGACGACATCGAATCCTCCCTCAACCGGTATTACGGCCGGGCCGACGATTCGGTGTCCAAAATGATCCAGGACATCACCGAGGGGGAGGTCGAGATCGGAACGCTGGGCAAACTGGAGGATGCGGAGTCGGACGGTGGTACGGTGGATGCCGATGCTCCGATCATCAAGCTGGTCAACGGCATGATCATCGAGGCGTACCGCCTGCGCGCCTCGGATATCCACTTGGAGCCGTTGGAGAAGCGCTTTCGAGTCCGGTACCGCATCGACGGTATCTGCCACGAAATCAAGTCCCCGCCCAAGCGCCTCCAGGCCTCGATCGTCTCGCGCCTGAAGATCATGTCCAATATGTCCATCGCGGAACGCCGGATTCCGCAGGACGGACGTATTCAGTGCAACGTCGGCAACAAGGTCATCGACCTTCGCGTCTCGTGCCTTCCGACGAACCATGGCGAAAGCATCGTCATGCGTATTCTGGACAAGGAAGGTCTGCGGCTCGGTTTGGCCGAGCTGGGCTTCTTCACCGACGACCAACAGACTTTTGAGCGGTTGATCAGCTTGCCCGACGGCATCCTGCTGGTCACCGGCCCAACCGGTTCCGGCAAGACCACCACCCTGTATTCCTGCCTGAATTATATCAACCGGCCCGATCGCAAGATCATCACCGTCGAAGACCCGGTTGAATACCAGTTGGCAGGCATCAACCAGGTTCAGGTCAACGAGGCCATCGGGTTCAGCTTCGCCTATGCCTTGCGTTCCATGCTCCGCCAGGCGCCCAACGTCATCATGCTGGGGGAAATTCGTGACATGGAGACCGCCACGATCGCCATCAACGCGTCGCTGACCGGTCACTTGGTCTTTTCCACACTTCACACCAACGATGCTCCCAGCGCGGTGACCCGCTTGATCGACATCGGGATTAAGCCGTTTCTCGTGGCTTCCTCGGCCCGAGCCCTCATGGCCCAGCGCTTGGTCCGCAAGATCTGCAAAAAGTGCGGTCAGCCCTACATGCCACCGGAGACCGAACTCAAGGCTTTGCACATCGACGCTGCGATGGCCGCGAGTGCGAAATTCACCAAGGGGAAGGGGTGTGCCGACTGCAATAAGACCGGTTGCCGCGGCCGTTTCGGCATTTTCGAGATCTTCCTCATCGACGACGAGGCGCGGAAGCTGATCTATGAGAAGGTGAGTTCCTCGGTGCTGCGTGTTCGGGCCCGTGAGGCCGGCATGCGTACCCTGCGCGAGGATGGTACCCGAAAGGTCGTGGCCGGGCTCACCACGGCCGAAGAAGTGATCCGAGCCACTGTCGGCGACGTGGATTGATGCCTCTGCATAACGATCCCGTGCCACTCCTGTCCAAATCCAGAGGTTGACTGAATTTATCGTCCCATGGCCTATTCGATGTCCGATCTGCTGCAGTTGGTCGTTTCCGAGAATGCTGCAGACCTGCACCTGCGTGTCGGTACCGCCCCGGTCCTTCGTGTGCACGGCGTCCTTCACCGCGTCGAGGGCCCGGCCCTTCGTCCCGAGGACACCGAGGAATTGATGCGTTCGATTACCTCGGAAGAGCAGATCCGCAGTGTGCGGGAGCGCGGGGGCGCCGACTTTGGTTTTGCTTTTGGTGAAATGGCCCGCTTCCGGGTGAGTGTTTTCAAGGAAAAGGGCAATTTCGGCATGGTTCTGCGCCAGATTCCGACCAAACTCCTCACCCTGGAGCAGATCGGGATTCCGCCTTCCGTTCGCGAACTTCTCTATAAGCCCCGTGGTCTCGTGCTGGTGACCGGCCCGACCGGGTCCGGCAAGACGACCACGCTGGCATCGATGATCAACATCATCAACGAGGAGCGGGATGATGCCCACCTGATCACCATCGAGGATCCGATCGAGTACTATCACAAGCACAAGAAGGCGGTCGTCACCCAACGCGAAGTGAACGTCGATGTGCCCAGTTTCGCCGAAGCCATCCGACGCGCGCTGCGTCAGGACCCGGATGTCATTCTCGTCGGCGAAATGCGCGACTTGGAGACGATTGAAGCCGCCATCACCGCCTCCGAGACCGGTCACTTGGTGTTCGCCACCCTTCACACCACCGGAGCGGCCAAAACCATCGACCGTGTCGTCAACGCGTTCCCGGTCAATCAGCAGGAAATGATCCGGATCCAGCTGTCCACCGTGCTCCAGGCGGTCATTTCCCAGCTGCTCCTGCCGCGGCACGACAAACCCGGCCGGGTCGCCGCCTTCGAGATCATGGTCAATACGCCGTCCATTGCGGCGCTCATCCGCGACAACAAGACGTTCCGTATCAATTCCGACATTCAGACCGGTGCCAAGTACGGCATGGTGACGCTCGACGGCTTCCTGCTCGATAAGTACCAACAAGGCCTCATCTCGCGTGAGGAGGTCATCACCAAGGCACAGGATCCGTCCACTATTCTGCAGAAACTCCAGGAACTTGAAGCGGCTCAGGCCGCCGCCGCCGTGTCCCGCTAGCCGTCGCGATCCCGCTTATGTCAGATTCCGTCTCTAGCCCGCTGCTGTCGCTCGTCAAGGAGCGCGGACTGCTCGATGACCTTCAATTCGAAGAGGTAACGCAGGAAGTGCAGCGCAGCGGAAAGCCTGTTTCCGAGGTGTTGAGCGATTTTGGGATTCTCGACAAGGACTCCCAATTGCAGGTGATTGCGGACCACCTTGGCACCGAGGTGGTGGACCTGCGCAATTGGGCGCCGGATGAGGCCACTCTCAAGGCCGTTTCCGCCGCCACCGCCAAGACCTACCAGTGCATTCCTTTCGCCCTGCATGGCACCACCCTTCAACTGGCCCTGGCCGATCCGCTCAATCCCGCAGCGCTGGACGAACTGGGGTTTTCCATCAGCTACGAGATTGTGCCCGTCGTGGCCGATGCCAAGGCCATCCAGCAAGCCATCGACAAGCACTATGGTGGCGGCGAGGCGGGGGAGACCATGGCCCAGTTGCTCAAGGAACTGGGAGAAGACACGGAGATGGAACGGGAGGCGTCGGCAGCCGCAGCAGGCAATGCCGTCGATCTCAACGACCTGGCCAACGACGTTCCCATCGTCAAATTCGTCAACCTGGTGCTGACCCAGGCCATCGCCGACCGCGCGAGCGACATTCACTTCGAGCCGTTCGAGACGGAGTTCAAGATTCGGTACCGCGTGGACGGCGCCTTGTACGAAATGGCCCCGCCTCCGAAGCATTTGGCGCTTCCGGTGGCCTCCCGTCTCAAGGTCATGGCGAACCTGGACATTTCAGAACGGCGCCTGCCCCAGGACGGTCGTATCTCGCTGACGTTGTCGGGACGCCAAATTGATCTTCGTATTTCGACGTTGCCCACCCAATTTGGCGAATCGGTGGTGCTTCGCGTTCTCGACCGCGAGGCCACCAAGCTGGAGTTGGAGGCGCTGGGGTTGCCCAAGTACGTCTACGACTACATGAGCGAAGCCATTCAGCAACCGAATGGCATCGTCATCGTCACGGGGCCCACGGGTTCAGGCAAGACGACCACGCTCTACTCCGCTTTGCGGCGCGTGAACACTCTCGATTCCAAGTTGCTCACCGCCGAGGATCCGGTCGAGTACGACATCGAGGGCATCATGCAGGTGGCCATTAACGAGGCCGTGGGCATGACCTTCGGCAAGGCCCTTCGATCCTTTCTCCGCCAGGACCCGGACATCATCATGGTGGGTGAGATGCGCGACCTTGAGACCTCGCAGATCGCCATTCAGGCGTCGTTGACCGGTCACTTGGTCCTGACCACACTGCACACCAACGACGCACCCGGCGCGGTGACGCGTCTCGTGGACATGGGCGTGGAACCGTTCCTGGTTGCATCCACGCTGCAGTGCGTGCTCGCTCAGCGCCTGGTCCGGACCATCTGCAAGAGCTGCCGAACGTCGTTCGAGCCCACGGAAACCCAGCTTTCGCTGCTCAACCTCTCGCCGCACGACCTGGGCGACAAGGTCTTCTATTACGGGCGGGGTTGCGGCACCTGCAACGACACCGGCTACAAGGGTCGGAAAGGCATTTTTGAGCTGCTCATGGTCAACGAGTCGATCCGCCAGTTGATCATCGAGCGCGCGCCCACGGTGGTGATCCGGCAGAAAGCCATCGAGCTTGGCATGGTTGCCTTGCGGGAGGATGGCCTGCGCGGTATTTTCGACGGCACCACCACCATCGAAGAAGTCCTGAAGTACACCTGAACACCTGATCATCAGTCCGGAGGTCCGCCATGCCCAAGTTCAACTACGTTGCCATGGATTCCCGTGGCAAGGAGACCAAGGGGACGCTTGAGGTCGCCAGCCAGAACGAAGCGATCAGTCGCCTCAAGGAGATGGGCTATTTCCCGACCAAAGTGGTCGAGGCGGAGAAACCCAAGAAGGAAGGCGGCAAGAAGGTCGCCAAAGCCCCCGCCAAAGGCGGGATGGGGAAGAAGGAAATCAACATCCGTATCCCCGGCTTTGGCGGAGTTAAGACCAAACAACTCACCACCTTCACCCGCCAGCTCGCAACCCTCGTCGACGCCGGTCTTCCGCTGCTTCGCGGACTGCGCGTCCTTCAAAAACAGGAAAAGAATCCCGTCCTGCGCAAGGCGCTCGGTGACCTGGGTATGTCGATCGAGGGCGGCAGCACCTTTTCCGAGGCACTTTCCCAGCATCCCAAAATCTTCAACCGGTTGTTCGTCTCCATGGTGAAGGCCGGTGAGCTCGGTGGCGTGCTCGAAGTCGTGCTCAACCGCCTCGCTGAGTTCATGGAGAAAGCCCAGAAGATCAAGGGCAAGGTGATCGCCGCCATGTTCTATCCGGTCGCCGTCATGTCGGTCGCCGTGATCATTCTGGCGGTTCTGATGATCTTCGTGGTTCCGAAGTTCAAAACGATCTTCGGCGACATGATGGACGGCGCGGACCTGCCGGGCTTCACCAATTTCGTCCTCCAGATCAGCGAAGGCATCAAGGCCTACACGATCATGTTCCCGGAATGGGCCGGTGGCTTCCCCATGCCCGGCCCCGTGATCATCGGAATTGTCATCTTCGTCATCGCTTTCAAAATCTTCGCAAAGACCAAGTTCGGCCGAAAAGTCATCGACAAGATCAAATTGAAGATGCCGGTCCTGGGACCGGTCTTCACCAAGGTCGCAATCTCTCGCTTCAGTCGTACGCTCGGAACCCTGGTCAGTTCCGGCGTTCCCATCCTTCAGGCCCTCACCATCGTCCGGGAAACCTCCGGAAACGTCATCGTCGGCAACGCGGTCTCACGAATCCATGAGAGCGTGAAGGAGGGCGAAACCATTACCGCGCCGCTCGAGGCAGCCAATGTCTTCCCCCCCATGGTCATCAGCATGGTGGACGTCGGTGAACAAACCGGCGCGCTGCCTGAAATGTTGATGAAGATCGCCGATACCTACGACGATGAGGTCGATAATGCCGTGTCGGCCATGACCTCGCTCCTCGAACCGATCATGATCGTCTTCCTGGCGGTGGTCGTCGGCAGTATCGTCATCGCCCTATTCCTGCCCCTGATCAAGCTGATCGAAGGTGTCGGTGACGTCAGCAAGGGCAGCGATGGCGGCGGCGACTAGACGCCTTCCCCATGACTCCTTCACCACGGCCCACAACCTCACGGTTGCGGGCCGTTTGGCGTTATCGCCAAACCTCCTCTTGACGAACCATGCCTCGCCCGTGTAAATACAAAGTAGTTACATTGCATGGGCGATTACCATACAGCTCATCCCTCTGATGGAGTTCGACTGGTCCAGTTCCACGTCGCAATTGGCGGGATCTTTGTCCCAACAGGAGGTCGAAGAGTCGTTCGAGGATCCTTTTGCGGTAAAGTTGCTGCCCGATTCCCCGCGGTTCACCGCGCAGGCGCGCTTCTTCAATTTGGGTCGCACGGTTTCGGGCAAAGGAGTCTTCGCCATGTACCGCACCAACGGACGGCAAGTCCGCGTCATTGTGGCGCGGCCGTTCGAGCCCGAGGAATCGTTCTTTTACGAGCGCAAGGTGAGTCAGGCGCTGCAGTAGGCAGGGCACATTCGCCGACGTCGCTGGGCTGGGGGCGACGGACGGTGACCGCTTCAAGGGGGGGGCAGGCGTCATGAATCCGGTGACTTCATGGGAGGAAGTCCCGCTCTTCGATCGCGAAGAGGCTGAGGCCGCGTTTTGGGAATCCAACCGGATCGATCTTCGGCTGATGGAATCGGCGATCGCCGCCGGCAATGACTCCGGGGAATCCGTCACCATCACGTTGCGTATGGACCCACGGATGCTCGCGCGCATCAAGCGTTTGGCCCGGACCCGGTACCTCAATTACCAAAGCATGATGAAGCAGTGGATCAGCGAGCGGATGGAGGCCGAATTGCGCGGCCGGAACCCGTGATCGAACCCCAGCCCATCAAGACCCCAGTTCTCATGACCCAGCACCTTACACAGAGCCGAGCCACCCGGGGGTTCACCCTTATCGAACTTCTCACCGTGATCGCCATTATCGCGGTGTTGGCGGCGATCGGCGTTGGGCTAACTAGCGCTGCCAAGACGGCTCGGATCAATGCACGGGCCCAGAGCGAATTGCAGCAAATCGCGACGGCGATCGAAGCCTACAAAGGCGATCGCGGTGTTTATCCGCCCGACAATCCCCTGACGCCCGCCGGAAGCCCGAAGCAGAGGGTCAATCCCGTGATCAATCCGCTCTATTACGAGCTCCGGGGTATGGAAGTCCGCGAGGGCAAATTCCGAGCCCGCGGGATGGAGGAAGCCCTCGATCCGAGTGATATCAAGGCGGTCTTTGGTCGGTCCGGCTTCCTGAACACCTCCGTGGAAGGCGGCGATCCGTCGAGGACCTACCTGGATCCCAAGCCGGCCAGCGTCCGTCGGGTGACTCTCGAATCGGTGCAGGTGGAATTGCTGGTCTCTCCTTTTGATTGGCCGGGCACCTTGGCGGGCCCGGACGGCCAGCAGGAAGCGGCCCCGATCAACGGTTTGCGTGTCAATCCCTGGCGGTATGTTTCGTCGTCACCCACCAACAACTCCGGTGGATTCGACCTTTGGATCGACGTCTACACGTCCGCGAAAGCCGAGAAGCGTGTCTTCAAAAACTGGTAGTTCCTATGATTCCTCACCATCACCCAACCCAGGAAGCCCGGCCGGTGCCAGTGCCCGTGCGCTGGTACGATCGTGGTTGGTCGATCCCTTTGGAGGCAGAATCCGTCGACGAGAAGCGCCCGAATCGTCCGACGCGAACCCTCCGCGCCACGCGACCGCCGCGGGCTCCGCGCCTCAAGGCCGGTACGCGCACCCGGAGAATCCCTGTGGCAATTCGCGGGCGGTTCTCGCAACCTTCGCGCGCTCTACGCCACCGACGGTAAATCCATGAAAGCGAACGTTGCCTGTCCGCCCCGCCGCGGCGGTTTCACCCTCATCGAACTGCTGGTGGTCATCGCGATCATCGGCATCCTGGCCAGCATGCTCTTGCCGGCCATTGCCAAGGCCAAGCAGAAGGCGCAGATCGCCAAGGCCAAGACCGAATTGAGCACCATTGTGGCGGCGGTGCAGCAATACCAGGCGACCTATGGCCGCCTGCCGGCCACCAAGGCTCTGCGCGAGAATGGAGTTAACAATAACTCCCCTGACTTCACCTTTGGAACCCGCCATCAAGGTCCACCCGTCAATCAGAGGCCCGTGCTGGATCCCCCGAAGGGCGTCACCGGCTGGCCCGATATCAGCAATCCGGGTGCGAGTTATCAGGCGTCCAACGCCGAATTGATGGCCATTCTAACCGACGCTGAAAAACGCCCCGACACCGGGGATCCGACGGTGAACCAGAATCATACCCAGAATCCGCAGAAGAACGCGTTCCTGAGTGCGAAGTACAATTCGGCGGTGCCCGGTCCAGGTCTGGGAACCGATCTCTTGTACCGTGATCCCTGGGGCATGCCCTACATCGTCACCATCGACCTGAACTACGACAACATGTGCCGTGACGCCTTCTACAAGCAGTCCAGCGTCTCGCAGGAAAATGGAACACGAGGCTTCAACGGGCTGGTCCAAGTGGCGGACCAGAATCTTTGGGAGATCCGGGCCCCGGTTATTGCGTGGTCCTTCGGTCCCGATCGTTTGATCGACGCCAACGCCAAGGCCACCGTCGGTGCCAACAAGGATAACGTCCTCAGTTGGAAGCAGTAAGCAATTGGTGCCATGTGGCGAATCCCCACAGCTTCAGACCGCAGCATGGGTCCGCGACGCGTCGGACCCGGGTCCGACGCGCCGGTCGCCGCCGGATCCCGCGCCTTCACCCTGGCTGAGTTGCTGGTGGTGATCGTGATCATTGGCGTGCTGGCCGCCATTGGTTTGCCGGCCTTGCGCGGTCTCGGGGAATCCAATGCCATCGATGCCGCCACCCGGCAGATGCTCGACGACCTCGCCTTTGCGCGGCTCAAGGCGATCAACGACCGGACGACCGTCTACATGGTCTTCGTGCCGCCGGGTATTGAAAGCATGGTGGCCCATCTCGCTCCGTATCGCTACACGGGCTATACACTGTTCTCCCGCCGTTCCATCGGGGATCAACCCGGACGGCAGACTCCGCGGCAGCTCATCCCGTGGCGCAATCTGCCCGACAAGACCTTCTTCCCGGTGACCAAGCTGCTCAATGCCCCGGTGCCGACCACCAACCTTTACGAGCAGCCGTTCGCCTTCACGAACAACTTTACCCTGACCGTAACCAACCGCGTCTACACCAACTTGTTCATGCGCTATATCGCGTTCAATGCGGAAGGGCAGTTGGTGCGGATCGACAATCGCGGGAACCAGCTCATCGGTAACGACGAATACGTCGCCCTTTCGAAGGGTAGCGTGGTGCATCCCCAGGATGCCAACGGCACTTACCTCAATGAAGACGCCGACCTGGTGGAGATTCCTCCCGGCAACCGCCGCTTTATCAAAGTGAATTGGCTCACCGGTCGGGCGGAGGTGCTCGGTGATCTGATTGCTTCCGGCTCCGAGTGGCGCATCGAAGGACAACCGCGATGAGGTGCCCATCTACAACCCAAAGGTCGCAACGCGGCCAGCGCGCCTTCACCATGGTGGAGATCGCGCTCAGCATCGCCGTCGTGGCCTTTGCCATGGTCGCCATCCTGGGAGTCCTTCCCACAGGCCTCCAAGTGCAGCGCGATAATCGCGACGAAACCATCGCCAATAACGACGGCGAATACATCCTGGATGCCATCCGTTCAGGCAACGATCGCCTGGGCCTCCTCAGCAACGCGGTCTACCTCGTCCAGATCAACTTCCACAACGGCGACCGCGAGTATATCGCCAACGAGGGGCCCAACCGACTGGATGGACAGCGCCTCGTCGGGCTGCTCTCAACGCCGGTGAATACCAGCCGGCGTGGCGTCTCCAACGTGGTGGCCTGGGTGCGGGCCTTGAACGGTACTGCCATCGATCAGGATCCCGACGCCAGGGACCTGGCCTTCCGCTACCAGATTGTCAGCGAAATCCGTCCCTTCATTGGGTATCCGATGGATGTCACCAATCGTCTCGACACCAATGAACTCGCCCGGATCACGCGGCTGCAGCGCAGTCTGTATGAGCTTCGCCTCACCCTCCGGTGGCCGCTGTTCCGCGACAATGTCGCCACCCCTCAGAATGCCCGGGTGGGGACGCACCGGCGGACCTTCCGATCCTTGATCGCCGGGTCCCAAATCTACTACCCCACCAACGTGGCCTCCGAGGAACGGCTGGTTTACTACTTCCGGCCCTCGACCTACGGATATTGATGCGAGCCATGCGTTGCGCCGAATTTCCAGTCCGGTCGAGCCGCGGGTTCACCATCATCGAACTGCTGCTGGCAGTCTCGATCATGACGGTGATCATCATCAGCCTGTATAGCGTCTTCGATCAGACCCAGCGCGCCCTGCGCGGAACTATTGCGCAGGTGGATGTGCTGGAAGGTGTGCGTTCGGCATCGGACATCGTGACCCGCGAATTGGAAGGGGCCGCGTTCGTGCCCCTGGCGCGCTATACAAATTTCTCCGTCGCCCGCAGTCCGCTTTCCGCGAGCGTGACTCTTTCCAACCTGACCGGCGGCATCCTGATGAACACGGTTCTGCAGGATGTCTTCTTCCATAAACGATTCGGCGAGAATTGGAGTGCCCTCGGTTACTGGGTTGGACCTCGGGTCACCAACGGGGTGGATCTGTTCGACATGAGCCGGACGCCTACCCTGACGGTGGGACGCCTCTACCGTTACGAGGCGAGTCTGACACGCGCCCAGGTGCGCGACCTCGGCACGAAGCCCGCGGATTTGAATCTCAATGAACGCAACCGGCTTCTGGGAGAGTTCGAGAACCTCTCTCTGCCGTTTCGACTCCAACGATCGGCTCCGGTCTTGGATGGCGTCGTCCATTTCCGGGTGATCGCCTTCACGCAGGCAGGGACGCCGATTTACTACGGCCGCAATGAGCGGGGCGTGCCGTACATGCAGGCCCTGCTGGATGATTACAACAACGACCGGTCCAAAGGACTGATTTCGCCCGACGCCTATCTTTCCTCGCGGTTCGAGGCCATTCCGGGTGAGTCGGTCTATTCCCGGTTTTCGGATCTTTCCTATCCGACCGCCCCCGCCGCCTTGGAATTGGAACTTGGCGTACTGGAGCCGCCCGTACTGGTCCAATACGCCTCCATTGCCGAGGGACAACCCGACGCCGCTGCCGCTTTTCTCGCGCGCAACGCAGCCAAGATCCATATGTTCCGACAGCGCATCACGCTGCGGAACGCGTCACCTTTCTGAGCACCGCAGTGATGAACCGTCGCCAGCACCAACAGGGCATCGCCCTCATCACCACGCTGATCATGCTGTCGGTGGTGACGTTGATGGCCGTCGCCTTCCTGGCCGTCAGTCGACGCGAGCGTGCCTCGGTGACCACCAGCACCGACCGCCAGGATGCCAAAGCCATGGCCGAGGCCGCCCTCCAACGGGCCGAGGCCGAAATCATTTCGCGCGTGCTCGCCGCCAGCAACGTCCTCAGTTACGACCTGCTGGTTTCCACCAACTTCATCCATCCCCAAGGTTTCGAGAAGAATCGCGACAACACCAATTACTCCAACGTCTCGTACCTCGACCGAAACGGGAATGCCCTGACCGCTGCCGAATTGCCCGAGATGTACCGGAACCTGATGGTCGACCCGCGGGTGCCGGTGTTCATCGAGACGAACCGCAACACCGGGGAGAATGATTTTCGTTACTTCATTGACTACAACCGGAACGGCCGTTTTGACACCAACGGGTATTTCGCGGAACTCGTGAATGACGGCACCGGGCTCAAGACCGGCGCGACCAACTTTAATGTCGGCGACCCGGAGTGGATCGGCGTCCTGCGACGTCCCGACCAGCCACACTCAGGTTCCAACCTGTTCGTTGGACGGTTCGCCTATCTGATTCTGCCGGTTGGAAAGACTCTCGACCTGAACTACATCCATAACCACGCCAAGCGCAACGGCGCGGCTCAGGAAGGCTTTCTGCGCAATCAAGGGGTGGGATCCTGGGAAATCAACCTCGCGGCGTTCCTGCATGATCTCAACACCAACCAGTGGAACACCTACGACTACGTCTACAACAACCTGTTTTCCTCGAGTCGCGGTGTGGCCTTCGAAGACGCCTTCTTCCTGCTCAACAACCGGTTTACCAACAGCGTCAATGACCTACGTTCCATCACCTTTTCGTATGGCGCAGCGGGTTCGGGTGCGTTTGAAACCGACGGCATTGACGGCTACACCGACGGCCCGCTCCAGTTCGACATCAACCGGCCCTACACGGGCACGAACGCGCCGTTCACCATTCTCGAAGACGACGTGGCGACACGCCCGTGGCCCGGTTCCGACAGCCCGCGCCAGATGTTCGATCTGCAGGAGATCTTCTCCATCGACGATGTGCGGGCCTTGGTGAGTCCGCTCGACACCTTCACCAACCGGTTGGTACAGGCGTCGCTCGGCCAGACCACCTACGATCGCCACACTTTTTACCGCCTGCTCGGTCAGTTGGGCACCGACTCCACGCCGAACAATCAGTCACGCATTCATCTGACTTACGACAATCGTCTCGATTTCGATCCAAATCTGGCAGGCCGTAGCGTCGGTCCGGGCGTCGGCTATCATGCCACGAATTTCGTTCGCTGGACGCCCCTCGCCTTCTTCACCAATACGGCGGACCGCATTCTGAAGGCGACCCATCCTCCCGCCGGTCCTCGCGTTCCTTTGGTGTCCGTCACCAACATCGCCGTCTGGCCCACGAACTTCTATTCACCGGCGGTCCATCATGCGCTGCAGTTGGCGGCGAACATCTTCGACGCCACCACCAACCGCAACCTGTCGCCGATCGGTCCGGCGTATCCGAGTGTGTTCCGGCCGGTCTACGGTCCTGACCCGTCGGTCAACGGGGGCTTGCGTATCCTGCGCTACGAGGAATTGGGCGCCGATTGGGCGGCGAATTTCTGGAATCCGGCCCAGTACGACGTCGATGAGAGCGAGGACCGGCCGAACGTGCGCCAGTATGAAGGCATTTACGGCATCCCCTTGGTGATCGGCGCCAAGAAGGGTTATCCGAATTTCAATGAGTTCCGCATGCGCACCGTGGCGGTGGCGGGTCGCAAACTCGCCCTGACCAAGCGGAACAAGAACGAACTGAGACCGTCCTTCACCAATCAGCTCTACACCCTGGGCATCAGCAACGCGCTGGGCATCGAGTTCTGGAACAGCTACCGCACCCCGTATCCGCGCCCCATTGAACTTCGAGTGATGGTCGACAACGAGATCGTGCTGTCGAATGCCACCCGTGTCGTCTGGGCCATGACCAACCGCCTGGGCTACACCAACACCTTCCCGGCCAACACCTGGCTCGGCGAACAGTTCATCCTTCCGATCCAGACCAATATCATTTTCCTGCCGATGTCCGGTTATCGCGCCGTCACCGGCCAAATCTTCCCGTTGCGCACCAACGATCTCTCCAATCTGCCAATCAATCTCTTCGAATCGGGCATCGGATTCCCGGTTCCGACCTGGCGCCTCAACGTCACCAATCGCCTGCGCGCCGTGCTTATCGATCAGGGGGTCGCCGGCGGCCGCATCGTCGACTACGTGAGCCTCGACAATCTGGTCACCCACATGGATGTCACCCAGGAGCTCTTTGGCAATCTGGACAATGCCAATCAATCATCCGTCGCTGGGTCGTTCTGGATTACCAATCGCGTTCGCGGGGTTCCTCAGGGCATTTCCGAGCAGATCCAGGCGTCGTTGGGCGCCATCAATGTGTCCGACTGGAACAGCGCTTCGGCGGAACCCGTTCAGGGTAGCGACAAACTGAAGGCCATTGCTGATTTCCGGCAGTTCGTCGGGCTGAGCGGCAGCGCCGATACCTCGGGCAAATTGTATATGCAGGCTCCGTTCTCGCCCGGACGGAAGATCGTGCAGGAAAAATCGTGGCAGGTGAACGATCCGCTGGTGAACGACCTGTTCTGGGATCTCGAGGATCCCATGCGAACCAATGTGTTCCAGCCGATGAGCCCGTTTGCTGCGATTCCGGATGAGCAGGGAGGCTTGGGGCAGGTGAACAAACGCTACCGCCCGTGGCGGGAGGATCCTAACGTCTCCAGTAAATCCGTCGATGATCCCGGCGATTTTGAGTTCGCCGTCAAAGATCCGCAAATCACCCGTTCCGACGACTGGGATTTCCCCACGAATTCCTTCCCGGCGATCGGCTGGCTGGGTCGAGTCCATCGTGGGACCCCATGGCAAACCGTCTATCTGAAGTCGGCGGCGGTGACGCCGAACAAGTGGCAGAACTGGTCCGGGCATCCGATTTGGCGCTGGCCCAACAACTTCATTCCGCTGGGTACGCAACCCACCAACGACTGGCGCATTCTAGATCTGTTCACCACCGCGGTGAACGAGAACGCGGCGCGCGGTCAGTTGTCCGTCAATCAATCGGGTCTGGCCGCGTGGTCCGCCGTGTTGGCGGGAGTTCCAGTGTTCACCAACTCGGTGTCGACCAATTTTGGAGCATTCGTCGTGCAGCCGAGCAGTCTCGAAGTACAGACGATCGTCGATGGCATCAATCTTGCCCGTCAGCTGCGGTCCGGTCGTCGCTTCAGTTACCTGGGCGAGGTGTTGAGCACGCCGCAGCTGTCGGAGTTGTCGCCGTTCCTCAAGTCCAACACCGGAAAGTATATGCCGATCGACCCGGTGGTGGAGCGGGTGCCGCAGATGACGTTGTCCTTGCTCCGCGCCGACGAGCCCCGGTTTGCCGTGTATGCCTTTGGGCAGTCTCTGCGACCGGCCCCAGGCTCCGTGATCACCGACTTCGACCGGTATTTCCAGATGCCCACGAACTACATCATCACCGGTGAGTTCGTGACCAAGACGCTGATGCATTTGGAGGCCACGCTCGAAATCGATCCGCAAACCCGCCAGGAACGCCTGAGCGTGCGCCCCGTGAAGGAGACCTACAATGAAGTCCCGCCCACCGAATAATTTCCAGCGGACGGCTGGGGTTCGCGCGGTCCAGGACAACCAGCGGGCGCACCGTCCTGTGCGATCGCCATCGCGGAGCGTCTTCGACTGCGGTATCGCGCCGTCGACGTTTCGGAGCTGCGCAGTCTCGATGGGAGTCTTTCAAGAACCTCCGTTGGCCAAGACTACACCTGTGTGCCACAGTGGAAACGAATCATTGATTTAATATGCGTCTGCAACCCCGAACCTGGCTGGTGATCAGCGTGCTCTCCCTGGTGGGAGCCGCGGTCTTCTGGCGACTGGGTGAGCAGCGGATGCCGAGGGGCAACGGGCGCAACGCGCCCGCCGCGACCGGGGACCTGCCGGCGACCGCCTCCGCCCGTTCGTTTTCCAATGCCGCCGTTTCGACGATGGCGCCCGACCACGCTCCGGCGATTCCGGCGGCGGTCCGACAAGCCGCCGCGGGAATGACTCCCGTCGCCGCCGCCACCCCGGTTTCCAGCAAGTCACGGCAGGCCGAGCTCCGACTGCGGAATACCGATCGTTCCATCGACGAACTGGCTCGCGATGGCAAGGCGCTCCTTCTGCGCAATGCCGTCATCGACACGTCCGCCGGCACGACCCTGGCGATACCCGAGGCGCTACGGGCTGGTCCGGAGCCTGGCGCTTTTGTTGTCCAAGCCGAAGGTGCGATCACCCCGGCATTTCGTGCCGCCATCGAGGGCGCAGGCGCTACTTACGTCTCCTATCTGCCCAATAACGCGTATCTCGTTCGCGCGACTTCTGCCCAAGCGGATTCTTTGCGCGCCATGGTCGGGGTGGGAGCGGTGCTGCCCTACGAGCCGTATTACAAACTGGAACCCGCCCTTCTGACGAAGGCCGTGGACGGGCAACCCGCAGACGAAAAGGCTCGGTTGAATCTGACCTTGCTTCCAGGAACGCGTGATGAGGCGGTGACGGATTTGCGTGCCTTGGGGGTCGAGGTCGTCGGCGAGTTCCGCACACCCTTCGGACCCGCGGTCGTGGTCGAACCTTCGACGGTCTCGCTGGCGGCGATCGCCCGTGTACCGGCGATCCAAGGCGTCGAGGTGGCCAGAAAGCGACAATTGCTGAACGACCTGGCCCGGGTTCGATTGGGTGTTTCGGGACCCACCAACGCACCCGGAACCTTCACCAATCACCTGGGACTCACTGGCACCAACGTGGTCGTCAACATCAACGATTCCGGTGTCGATCCGACGCATCCCGACCTCGAAGGCCGGATCACCAGCGATGTGGCATCAACGCTGGTCGATCTGGATGGCCATGGCACGCACGTCGCCGGGACCATTCTGGGCAACGGCAAGATGTCATCCACGATTTCGAACGCACCCGGATCGATCGTCCCGGGCCTCGACGTTCGCGGCATGGCACCGGCCGCCACGGCGTTCGCACTTCCCATCGACCTCATCACCGGGCCGTTGCTTTCGGACGCCTACCTGCAGGAGATGGCGGCGACCAACTATTACGTGACCCTTGGTCGGACCAATCTCCCGATTTCGAACAACAGTTGGGGCTACACGTTCTCGACGGATTACGACTCCGGAGCCGCCAGCTACGATGCCGCGGTGCGGGATGCACTTCCCGAAATGCCCGGGTCGCAGCCGATCCTCTACGTCTTCGCCGCCGGCAATGAGGGATTCGGCGAGGAAAATGGGCAGGGTGGGGAACCCAGTTCCATTCGTTCGCCGGCCACCGCCAAGAACGTCATCACCGTGGGGGCCATCGAGTCGCCGCGAAATATCACCAACGAAGTGTATTTCCCGGATGAGAACGGCGACCTCCAGACCAATCAGGTTTTTCTCGCCGAAACCGACTCCGATTACCAGGTCACCTCATTTTCCAGTCGGGGCAACGTGGACCCCGGAATCGAAGGTACCTTCGGCCGGTTCAAACCGGACGTCGTCGCCCCGGGAGCATTCACGCTCTCGACGCGGAGCAAGGATTGGCTCGATCCGCGATCGTTTTTTGCCGCCCGCGTCAGCCGCTATGTCGATCAGTATGTGCTGTCGAACCGGGTCAATTTCTACTCTCTCTTCGTACCGGCCCAGGCTTCGGAATTCCGCATCCGCGTCTATCCGAACTTCCGGTCGCCGGACCCGTTTCCGACACTGCCGCTCTACCTGAACTACGGTTCGCTGCCGGGCACCAGCGACGAGACCGGATCGGGCAACCTGATTCGCGTGCCTCCGGACGATACCCTGCAGGAAGGCGACTGGTTCTTCGGGGTTGGGAATACGACCGGCACCACGGTGGCGTACGACATTCAGACGGTCATCACGCTGACCAACGATTTTGGTAACTACTTCGACCAACTGAAGCTTCTCAACGATGGCGTCGGTCCCCATTACCGGTACGAATCCGGCACCAGTATGGCGGCACCGGCCGTCACAGGATTGCTCGCGTTGTTCGCCGAGTATTTTGAACGAGAAAGCCGGCCCGCCACGCCAGCCCTGCTCAAAGCCCTGCTCATTAACGGCGCCCGTTCCCTGGGTGCCCTCTATAATTTCAACGTCGGAGCCGTCTTCAACCTCCAGGGATGGGGCTACGTCAATATCACCAACTCGCTGCCGGCCGGCGAAATCGGATCCCCCACCGGCAAGGTTCACGCGGTTCAATACACGGACCAGACCGGGACCAACGCCATGTTCACCGGGCAAACCCGCACTTGGAATGTCGCGGTCGATCCGGCGGCGCGGGATCAGATCCTGAAAGTGACGCTTGTCTGGACGGATCCACCCGGAAATCCGAGCGCCGGAACCAAGTTGGTCAACGACCTCGACTTGAAGATCCGCAATGAAGAGACCAAGGAGGAGTATCTCGGCAACGACATACCTTTCGGTTCCGACTTCAACGTGGCTCGGCCGGACGGCGTCGGGGGGACCAATGACGTGGTCAACAACGTCGAGAACATCCTCCTTCGTCCCCCGCTTTCGACAAACTACACCATCTCCGTCCATGCCAAACGCGTGGCCGTGAACGCGGTCACGACGCATCCGCGAGACGTGGTTCAGGACTTCGCGCTGGTGGCGTCGGTGGATAATCCAGCCGTGACCAACGCGCTTACCATCACTCGGCAAACCCAGGATGTTGCCGCGTTGGGGGCTCCGCTGTACCTCGCCACCAACGGCGTGCCGACCCTCGCCAAGAGGGTGGGCGCCAGTCCCGAACGCTTCGGCCGCAGCCCGGGCTTCACCAACCAATGGGCCTTCTTCGTCTTTACCAATCTCCAGCAGTTCACGCCCGAGAACGTCGGTCTGACCAACGGCTCCAATGTCGCCTTTATCACCTTCCTGCCTCCGAACCTGGGACATCCACGCAATCGGCAGGCGGACATTGATCTCTATGTCTCCCAAAACCCGGCGCTGACCAATCTGGTCCCGTCCGTCGTCGACGGAGCCTTCAAGTCCGTTCGCGAAGGTGGCACCGAATCGGTTTTCTTCACCAATTCCGTCGAAGGCTCGGTCTATTACATCGGCGTCAAGGCCGAGGACCAGCAGGCGGCCGAGTTTGGGTTTGTCGCGTTGTCCAGCAACCTCCCCTTTGATGAGGACGACGGCTTTGGCAACCGCATCGTGCGTGGCATGCCGTTCAATGCGGTGATTCCCGACGGTTCACCCGATCTTCCCCAGGCGGCCTATATCTTCGGACTCGCGACGCGTCCGATGACCGTTCAGAAGGTGGTCGTCACCAATACCCTGATGTTCGACGGCACCGGTGACCTGCTGGGCAACCTCAGTCATAACAACCAGTTTGCAGTGCTGTATAACCACAGCCTCGATCCGTCAGCACGTGGGCGCATTTTTACCGGTGTCTACGACGACAGCAGTTCAGGCACCGCGAATTTCGGCTCGATCGTTGCCACGCCGACCGATGGGCCGGGCAGCTTGAACTCCTTTGTCGGCGAGGATGCCACCGGACCCTGGATATTGTCGGTGGTCGACAACGCGCTGACGCAGAATGCCACCAATGTCTCCTTCAGTTTGCTGATCAGTCCGCAACTCGAGGAAGGGGAGCTCCTGAATGTCACTTTGCTGCCCAACAGCTCAGCGATTTATCCCATCAACGTTCCCCCCAACGGGACCAACCTCATCGTCACCGTTCAGAACATCACCCCGACTTTGCCAATCTTCGTGGCATTGAGGCGGGGCGAAGCGCCCACTTTCGACAGTTATGACAAGGCGATGACCACCTCGGGCTCGGCCGGCGAATTCAATCTGAGCCGCCGCGATGTTCCGCCCTTGAATCCGGGTCGCTATTACCTCGGTCTCTTCAATCGCAACGCAGTGTCTGTGAACATGCAGGTGCGGTACGTGATCGAGCGCGACTCGCAGATCGCGGCTGATCGTTCGTTTGGCTCCACGCTGCCTACCGTCATCAGCGATGATGCCGTGCGGAGCTCAACGCTTTACGTGCCTGATGACCGTGAGATCGTCGATGTGAAGGTCGGCCTGCGGGTGGATCATCCACGCGTTTCCGACCTCGTGTTTCATGTCACCAGCCCGGCTGGAACGCGATTGTTGATCGCGGAGAATCGGGGTGGCCCGGATGGCACCGCCTACGGCGCGACCGCAGGACTCAAGAAGACCTATACCACCTTCACCGACGATACCAACCTGACGGTGACGCCGATCAAGTATGGGATCGCGCCGTTTACCAACAGTTCCGCTCAATCCTTCGCCTCCAATCGAATCGTGTTCGCTAATGGCTTCGAGGAAGCGACCGCGCGCACCTACAACTTCGGCGAGGGGATCACTCCAGGCTGGCGTGTGGAACAGGGCGCGGCATCCGTAGTGCGGCCACCGGTCGGCGAGGATGTCGCCGAGGGCCTGCAGTATCTCATGCTCTCCTCGGCCGGAGTTTCCGCCGTTTCGACCAACGTGCTCCTGGCCCAGGGCCAATACTATCGCCTCCGCTTTGCCGCGGGGCGCACGTTGTCCGGTTCCTCCCAGGGCATCTCCGTTTATGTGAATGGCGTTTTCCAACAGGAACTGCGCGGTGATACTCACCCGGTCGGTTGGTATCGCGATGCCTTCATCTTTCGTGCGCCGGCCGATAGGTGCCGGATCGAATTCCGGACTGCGCCAGGACGATCGCCCTTGGCAATTGACGATGTGGTGCTTGAGGAGGAGGACCCGGCATTCAACGCCTATTATCTGCCGGAGGAACCGCTGAAGCCGTTTACGGAAAGTTCCTTCTCCTCCGAGACCGGCACCAAGCTCCCGGAACGCGCTATTGGAACCTGGACCCTCGAGGTGGCGGACACCCGGTCCGGTCCGGCCAACGCCGGTGCCGGCCGCTACGACTGGCGCCTGGAATTCATTTACGCGCTTCCCACCATCGAGGCCATCCGGCTTACCAACAACGTTCCGTACTTCGGATCGGTGGGCGGCGATGATGTCCGCTACTTCTATACCGAGGTCCCAGCCTGCGCGACCATTGCCCAGAACGTGCTAGCCGGTGACTTTGCCACATTGCTTCTGTTCGGCGACCACGACGGCCTCCCGTTGGCCGACGTCAATGCCTTCGGGGATGATTACGGTCCATACCTCAACGTCGAACCCGGTGGCATCGCTCAGTTTACGCTGTCGACCAACTTCCCGGCGCCCGCTCCCCTCCGGCCCGGACAGCGCTATTACCTGGCGGTTCGCAATTTCCAGCCCGACCTCACGAACAATGCGTTCGGCATCATGGTCAGCTTCGATTGTGAGGACCCGCCGCTGCCGGTCGTCGACTCGCTGACGAATGGGGTGCCGCGCATCAACACCATCCCGCCCGGGCCGGTGATGCATTACTACCAGTTCACCGTCAGTTCGAACGCCATCCGTGCCGACTTCGAACTCACGCCTGGAAATGGGAACGTCGATATGTATGTCCGCTACGGGCGCCTCGACGATTATCCCCTGCCGTCCACGTCGCTCTTCGACTACAAGTCGGACGACCCGGATCCGGCGATCACGGATTTCGTGAGCATCGAACGGACCTCGACGCCGATCGCCCTGACTCCCGGTGTCTGGTATGTCGCAGTGCGCAACGGGGCGACGTTCCCGGTCGATTACACCATCAAGGCGACCGAGTTCACGACGACGATCATCAACTTGACCAACGGGATTCCCTACCTGAACACCATCGATCCGATCGACCCCGTGGTCGGGCTCACTGGAGACGACCTCCAGTACTATGCCTTCCTCGTGTCCTCGAACTCGATCCGCGCCAATTTCGAAACCCTCGGGGCGAGTGGCGATGTCAATCTCTACGTCCGGAAGGGATTGCCCATTCCCACGCCGGCGGACTTCCATTTTTCGGGCCAGACGCCTGGGAACGCGGATGAGTTCATTGCCGTGACCAACACGACCACGCCGGTGTGGTTGTCGCCAGGTTGGTGGTTCCTGACCGTGGAAAACGCCGACGCCACCAATGTGGCCTATTCCATCAAGGCCACTGAGTTCCCGGCGGTGATTGTACCACTCACCAACAACGTGGCGGTTACCAACATTATCGCCCCGGGCGAACTGCTGGACTACTACTCCTTCCTGGTCAGCACCCAGGCCCTCGGTGCGAGGTTTGAAGTGTTCGGAATGTCCGACGACGTGCAGTTGCTGTTGCGGCAGGGTCTCCCTGTTCCGACGTTCAACGACTTCCACTACGCGAGCACCAATGCCGGCCTCGCGGGCGAGCAGATTGAACTCACGCCGTACTCTTTCCCGACGACGCTGACTCCCGGCAATTGGTACCTCAGCATCGTCAACGCCAGCAGCAACAACGCGACTTACATCGTTCGCGCCATCGAAGAAACGGCGGTCGTCATCCCGTTGACCAATGGGGTGCCTTACAACGCCAGTCTCCAGGCCGGAACAGGCGTGGACTATTACCAGTTCACCGTCTCGTCCAATGCCACCGCTGCGGAATTCAAGCTCACCTCGGCCGGCACGGGAGACCTCGATCTTTATCTTAAGAAGGGCCCGCCGCTGCCCAACGCGCTCAACGCCAACTATTCCTCCGCCAGAAACGGCGTCGTCGACGAGGTCATTCAGATCGACACCAATTCCTTCCCGGTCCCCGTCGGTCCGGGTGTCTGGTACCTCATGGTGACCAACAAAGAGCTGGCGACCGTCAGTTACGAGATCACCGCTACCGAATTCGGGGTCGAGCCGCCGCCCGTTTCCGGGCAGATCACCAACATCCTCGTCACCGAAACGAATGTTTGCATTACCTGGATTTCGGTTCCGGGAACGAATTACTACGTCGTGGCCAAGACCAACGCCCTGCAAGGTGTTTGGACACCCATCTCACCGACCTTGCTGGCCGTCGACACCTCGACGACGTGGTGCTTGGAACCGCCCGGGCCCTGGAGGTTCTTTGACGTCTTCGAGGGCGAATCGCCAGTGCTCCCCATCCCGGCTCCCGTGCCGGTCATCCGCCTCGACGGTACCAATATCTGCGTCAGTTGGTCGTCGGTCGTCGGGACGAATTATTTTGTCCAGGGCAAGAAGGCCTTTACGGATCCGAATTGGGATACCCTGACGCCTTCCATCACTGCCACCGGACCCACCACCGAAATCTGTTATCCGATTGCTTGGGGTTATCGCTTCTTCCGCGTGGGTGTGGGGGTTCAAACCGTCCCGGAACCGACGCCTGTTCCGGCCGACCTGCTGGAGGTCGACGTGACTGTCGACAGCATTTGCCTGACTTGGCCCACGAAGGCGGGGCTGGATTATCTCGTGGAGGGCAAGCGCCTGATCAGCGATGCCAACTGGACGGTGGTCTCCGAGCCGCGGCGCGGTGATGGCAATCCCATGACGCTTTGCCTGGGTGGGGCGACCGAATTCCGGTACTTCCGCGTCATCGAAGGGGTGACGGTGCCGCCTGGACCTCCCGCCAGCGTGGCCGTTCCCAACGTACGCCTGTCCGTGGACGCGGCCTTCCAGCTTTGTCTCACCTGGGACACGCTGGTTGGTTCCGAGTATTTCGTGGAAGGGAAGGAGCGTGCCTCCGATCTGGTCTGGACGGTTATCAGTCCGATCCTCGAGGCGACAGGCATCGAGCTTAGCTATTGCCAGGCTTTGGGTTCCGATTGGCGCTACCTTCAGGTTCGACGCGTCAATACGGCGCCGGAACCGCCGGTGGAAATCGAGATGATTGAAGTCCTGCCCGCGGGCCTCCGGTTGGCTTGGACGGGACCGGCGGGAACACGCTACCAGGTGTTCTATTCGGATATCATCCCCGCCCTTTGGACACCTCTCGGCGGCGCGGTGACTTCGGTAACAGGCAACTTCGAGTTCACCGATGACGGTTCGTTGACCGCCGGATTCCCTGGATTCCGGTTCTACCGCATACAACGACTTCCGTGATGAGTGCGGGTCGGATTGCTGGGATCGTTCAGTCCAGCAGCTCGCGACCATGGCGCCGAAGCCATTGTTCGGCCGCCCTCCACGCTGGAAACCATTCGTCAACCAGTCGCCAATAGCGCTGGGAATGGTTCATTTCACGGACGTGTGCCAATTCGTGGATGATCAGGTAATCCCGAACGAACGTCGGGGCTTGGATGAGGCGCCAGTTCAAGGAAATCGTCCCTTTGCGCGAACAGGATCCCCATCGAGTCCGTTGATTGCGCACGGTGACCCTTTGGATCGGGATTCCCAAGCGTTTGGCTTCACTCCATACCAAAGCAGGGAGTTCCGCGCGGGCTAACTGAAACAGGGCCCGCAAGACGACGGGACGCCAGTCGTGTCGGGTATCGAAGTTTGCCAATTCGAGCGCTCCCAACCACAGGCGACCGTCCCGCTCCACCAATGGAGTTCGTTCTCCCCGAAACCAAACCGGTGTTCCGGCACACCAAACCTCTCGAGCTTGGGCTCGTGCCGCCAGGCGTTGGAGTTGAATTTCGATCCAGTCCTTCTTCTCCGCCAGGAATCGGCGGGCAAATGCTTCGGATCCTCCCCGAGGTATGGTGACGCGTACGCGTCCGGCCCGGGTTACCCGAAGGATGTAACGCCGCGCCCGCGGTTGCCGCACCAAGTCTACGGGAATCGCCGATGCCAATGTCGGACTGTTGTCCCGGACCCCCTGATCGAGTTCACCATGCTCATCGGCTCGGGCTAGGTGGTCCTTCTGGGACGAGCTTTGGAGGGCCGGCCGCGAGGAGTCTCCATTCCGCGTCGACTGCAATGTCCTGGCCCTTCGCGGAGAGCGAACCGGACCTTCACGATGATTCTCACTTCGCTGCACACCAGGAGAGATGCAGGTGACAGGGTGAATGCGATCCGGCACCCCCGACTTTTGTCAGGGCGCCAAGCCAGATTCCAGTGCAGGCCGACTTCGATGCACCAAGCCGGCGAGAATTATTGAGGCTCCCGGGTTAAACGTGCGCTTGCACCTTCCCGGTGGAGGAAACGATAGCACTCCGCCTGGAAGCGAGCGCTTCACGGCCGACGGCAGGCCCCTTAGAGTTCATTGCCATGAGCGATACGCGACTCCCGGGTCCGGCACTGCGGCGTCTGAAGTCGTTGGGGCAGCTATTGAAGCCGGTGGTGCACATCGGGAAGTCCGGTTTGTCGGATGCGTTGATGGCGTCGGTCGATCAAGCCTTGGCCGACCATGAACTGATCAAAGTGAAGTTCGACGCTCTGAAAGAACAGAAGAAGATCCTGGTGACCGAGTTGGCATCGCGCTCCCAAAGTCATCTCGTTCAACGTGTGGGCAATGTGGCCGTTCTCTATCGGCAACAGGTAGACGAATCGAAACGCAAAATCACGTTGCCCACGGACCTTGGCAGACCGACTGCCGGTGAGGACGCGAGCACGGAAGAAGAGGGCGGAGAGCAGTGACGAAATGGGGATCGGGGACAACACCGCCGCCGACCCGGGAACGAGGCGAACCGTGGGACCTTGAGCCCCGCGACTGGACCAGGGCAGGGGGTTGCCTCTGGACTCGTCAGGCAAGGTGCGCCCACGAGCGCTCAGTCCACTCCCCGTGGGCGTCGGCCAACGCATCCTTCGTGAGCTGCCACCCTTGCCGCGTGGATTAGGCAGGCTTTCCAGGACCTATCGAAAGCAGAAAAAACCCGCTGGCGTTGGCCAGCGGGTTTGCGCGCTCGAGGCGATTGGGTGGGAATCAACCTCGGCGACGAAGCTTGCGCATCGAGGCCAACGCCAGACCGCCCAGTGTCAGGCCGGCAAACCAAGTGGAGGTTTCCGGAACACTCGTGATCCATTGCTGGTACTCCGCACCGAGCCACATGCCGCCGCTGCCGGCACCAAACTTGCCGGGCTCGTCGTGATCAGGACCAGCGCTGGTATCCCAGAAACTGAACGTGTTGACCGTCGCCAGGTACAAGCTGTTATCCGTCGGATCGAACGGGTTGAACATGAAACCGGGACCGCCGGAATCACCGCCGCCCAGCGTCGATTCAACATCGTTGGGGAACGAGAACGGAATGCCGAAGTAGTCGTAGCGGAACGGATCCCCTTCGAATTCGAAGTCCCAAGCGACCAATTCAACCTGGGCGCCGCCCTCGTCGTCGGTTTCGGCGTACTCAACCAGATTCGCTCCCGTACGCTTCACCCGAAAGCTCGGATTCACGTAGTAGCCGTTGGCTCCGTCACCCGAGGTGCCGTATCCGGCCAGTACGATCGGGGCGACTCCGAGCCAGTTTGGATCCACCATTTTGTAAATGGGAACCCCCGCTGGCAGCGGTTGGCTCAGTCGAATGACCGCAACGTCGTCATTGATGCTGGGGTTGCCGAACCCGGTATAATCCGGGTGCGAAAACAGGTTCACCGCGGGGATGATATGACTCAGGTCTGATCCGTAGTTCAGAACGAACTGCACGTTTTGAGGCGCGACGTCCGGTTTCCCGTCACCATCGACCACATCCAGGCAATGCCCGGCTGTGACCACTTCCCAAGGCGAAATGGGGGTGCCTGTACAAATGAATCCGCCCGGAACATCCGGATCAGGATCGATGAAAATGCTTCCAACTCCCGCGAATGGAGAGGTGGTCGTGTTGGGATCCACCCGGTTACTGGGGGAATCAGGGGTAATAGCGGGGAATCCCTCGCTCGCTGGATCCGGGTGACCTGCCTGGATGAGTTGTTCCACCGTCGCTTGGCCGTCGAGACTGCCACTCGTTGACGGTCGAATGCGTCCGCTGATGCCTGGAATCAGCGAAGTTCCAATGGCGGATTGGATGGGTAGGTAGATCGCGACGACCGCCATCGCCGCGGTAAGGTGCCTAGGGTTCATCGGCAGCTCAGGATCTGCCTAAACGAGTCGGAATTGTCAAGGGCCTATACTGGAATTTTCTACTTGAAAGCGCGTAGACTCGTTTCCTGGGTGGTTCAGACGCATTTTGCGGCTGAAGCATGTCGCGAAACCCGACAGTCTGAGCTTCTACCGCTCGTGGCTAATTTTCCTAGCAACCTATGAACTCGAATTCTCCGACCGTCTTCCGCCTCCACGCTGCCAGTTTTCACCACTGGATCTCGAGCGGGTTCTCCCTGCTGTGCAGTTTATCGGTCGTCGTTCTTGGTCATTCCGAAACCCTCGCGGCAGGCACGGAACCCCCAATCATCACTTCAGGTGCCACCTTCAGTCACGGGGCTCCGCCGCCTTCCGATGCCATGGTCTTGTTTGATGGGAAGGATCTATCCCGTTGGATCGGACCGGAAGGCCGCCCTCCCGCCTGGACGATTCGCGACGGGTACGCCGAGGTCCGCGACGGGGGAATCACCACGAAAGAGGAGTTCGGTGACATCCAGTTGCATATTGAGTGGGCCACGCCGGCGGTGGTGATCGGAAAAGACCAAGGACGGGGCAACAGCGGCATCTATTTTCAAGGCCGCTACGAGATCCAAGTGCTCGATTCCTACGAGAATCCCACCTATTTCGACGGCCAGGCCGGGGCATTCTATGGAAATGCGGCTCCTCTCGTGAACGCATCAAAGAAGCCCGGTGAATGGCAAACCTACGACATTGTGTTCCGCGCACCGAAACGCGGTGCGGACGGGCAACTCGTTCCCGGATCTTTCACCGTCTTTCACAATGGCGTCCTCGTCCAGGATCACACTCCTATCAAAGGGGAGGCGACCACTGCCGCGCCGGCGCAAGGCATTGTTCCCAAGGGCCCGTTACATCTGCAGGACCATGGCAATCCCGTGCGCTACCGGAATATCTGGCTGCGAAAGCTGAATTGACGAACACCGGAGTCGCGACGAATTCGTCACTGAGCGCTGGCGGTGACCAGACCCTGTATCAATCCGTCCAACGTATGCGGCTTCGCCTGCAGGGCTGGCTTGAGCTGGAGGCGTTCCAGGGCCTTGGTCGTTTCAGGTCCGATCGTGGCCAATCGGATTCCCGGATGCTTCTGAACCAGCCTGGGAAGGTTGAACCGATCGTGGAAATGCTCGACGGTGGAACTGCTGGTAAAGGTGATCCAATCCGCTCCGGTGGCTTCGAGGCGGGCCGCATCTCCACCAGGATCGTTGGTTTCGGCGATGGTCTGGTAGAAGGCCACGTCGTCGACGATGGCCCCGTGTTCTTCCAATTCCCGGCACAGATCCGGATTGGCCACGGCGGCGCGGGCCACCAACACCCTCAGATTCTCGAGGCTTTCGACGTCGGCAATCGCCTTCGCCACGTTCTTGCCGAGATACTCCGAGGGCATGGCGTCGACGCGAAGGCGCAGTTCTTTGAGACTGGCCGCCGTGGCTGGCCCAACTGCGGCAATGCGCAGATTGCCCAAGGCTCGGATATCGTCGAAGGCCGCGAGCAAAGCGTCAAAAAAGGAGCGGACACCATTCGGGCTTGAGAACACGATCCAATCGTACTCACCCAATCCCGCCAGGGCCTCGACCATGGGCTCGCGCTCGGCGGGCGGGATGATGCGAATGGTGGGGATTTCGAGGACTTGCGCCCCGAGTTCGGTGAGTCGCACGCCAAGCTCGCTGGCTTGGTCCCGGCTGCGCGTCACCACGACCCGCCGACCAAACAAGGGTCGGTTCTCGAACCAATTCAACTGCTGACTCAGTCGGACCACCTCGCCAACCACAACGACGGCGGGAGATTGAATGCCGGCGGCATCCACCTTGGATTTCAGGTTGGCGAGTGTCCCGACGACGCTCGTTTGCGTGGAGGTGGTTCCCCACCGCACCACGGCCGCCGGGGTTTCCGCGGAAAGTCCCCCTTCGATCAACCCCGATACAATGGTCTCGAGGCGGTGCATACCCATCAGGATTACCTTGGTGCCGTGTAGTTTCGCTGCAGCCGACCAATCAACGGCCGCGTCGCTCTTTGCGGGATCCTCATGGCCCGCCAGGACGGAAAAGGCAGAGGCCAGGCCGCGGTGCGTCAGGGGAATGCCAGCCAGGGCAGGTGCTGCTGTGAATGACGAAACACCAGGCACCACCTCGAAAGGGATTCCTGCCTGAACCAGAGCCAGGGCTTCTTCGCCGCCTCGACCAAAAACATAGGGGTCCCCGCCTTTCAACCGAACCACCACCTGGCCGGATCGCGCCTTGTCGATCAGCATTTGCGTCACCTGTTCCTGGGTGAGTTGACGTTCACCGCCGGGCAGTCGGATCGGTACGATCTCGGCATTCGCCCGGGCGATCCGAAGGTGCCCGGGGTCCAACAGGGCATCGTGGATGATGACGTCCGCACGGCGCAGCAGGTCGGCGCCTCGCACAGTGATGAGTCCAAGGTCTCCAGGGCCCGCTCCAACCAAATAAACGACTCCGGTCTTTGCTTTCGACATCCGGCGGAGGGTATCCGTGGAGGTGGCTGGCGGGCAAACGCGACCGCGCATCTTCCGCGACCGGATACTGAGCAGGCCATTGACCGCCTCCGGACTCTAGAAGGTGAAAAACTCGGTCCGCAGGTCCCCTTGATCCAGGTGGATGAGGCAAACGCTGCGAGGAATGCCCGACCGTGACTGACCGGCGGATCCGGGGTTGAGGTAATGCACGCCGTCGATCACTTCTGAGAATGGACAGTGGGTGTGCCCGAATACCACCACCCGAGGTCGAATCTTGTGGATTCGGACGGCAAAGGTCGGCGTGGGCCGATGCGGGCTGACGATGTGTTGGATCAGGAATCGGACGCCCGCCAGGTCGATCACCTCCGTTTCCCTCCAGGAGGGGTGAAAGTCGTTGTTGCCGGCGACGACGGTCACCGGCGCGATCGCCTCTAACTGGGCGATAAGACGAGGATCGCAAACATCGCCGGCATGCAGGATCCGGTCGACTCCAATGAACCGTTCCTCTGCCTGCGGCGGCAGGTCATTGTGGGTGTCCGCGATGAGCCCGATCTTCATCGAACGCCTGTGGAAGATGGCGAAGGCCCCACCGAATGCGAGCGTGGACTGCGCCACGAGGCGCCGACGCGCCCCAGGGCCCGGCTCTCCCTTCCCCACAGCCCCCTCCCTTTCCCAACAGGGCACCTTCGAGAGAAAGGAGCAAGGGTGGGGGTAATTGTTTGGTTTCAGCGTGGACGCCTGGCCAGCCGCCCGGTTTTGATCCGCGGCGATGTTTCCCGATTGGCATCGGTTCGGCATCCGGCTTCGCCCCTGGTTGATCCTGGGGCGGGTCTCGAACCTACCGACAGTC
>JAEUHG010000119.1 GCA_016795425.1 Verrucomicrobiales bacterium | reverse complement strand
TGGAACACGGCTCCTGCAACTATGGCTAGTCTCACTGAGACCCCATCGACTGGAGAGCCGGATGCGGGAGATCCGCCAGTCCGGTTCGGAGGGAGGGGTGGCACCTTCGGGTGCCATCCCTACCCCTATCGGAATTCGGGCCTTGGACGCCGGTCGATGAGGTCTAGGGTTTGGTTGATGGAGAGCTCCTGATCCTTTCAGAACTGCACACGGGCCATGAACCAGGACAGGCAGGTAGGGCGCCCGCTCCCCCCTTCGCAGAGCTTCGGCGGGGCAGGCCGTCTGTCGGCGCTCGCGTAAAACTGACCCAGTAACGCTCGTTTAGAACTGACCCACCCCTGACGTGGGAACAGTCGTGGAGGTGGGACGGTGGAGGGCCCCTGGGCTTGGCGGAGCGTAGCGAAGCCGGGCCCAGGGGCCCTCCACCGGGGGCGTGCCTCCACTCGCCTCAGTTTGGTTTCACTTCCGTGGCATGATGGACGGCGGCTCCCGCCTCGCCAAAGACCTCATGCTTCAACTCGATCAGTTCATGAATATCCGTTGTCTCCACAAGCAAGGCCACTCGGTCCGTCAGATCGCCCGCCTCACCGGCCATTCCCGAAACACCGTGCGCAAACTCCTGCGGGCCACCCGCGCCCCGAGCCCGGTGCCGCGGGCGCGCTCCAGCAAACTCGATCCTTTCAAAGCCTACCTCACTCAACGCTGGGAGGAATACGGCCTCTCCGCGGTCCGCCTCCTGCCCGAGATCCAGGCTCAGGGATTCAGCGGATCGGCCCAGATCGTGCGCCGCTTCCTCCACGACCTCAAAGCGGCACGCCAACCCGATCCCACGCTCACGGTGCGCTTTGAGACTCCTCCCGGCGAGCAGGCTCAATGCGACTGGGCCGAGATCGGTCGTTATCCCCAACCCGATGGCTCCCACGCCCGGGTCTATGCCTTCGTCATGATCCTCGGCTACTCCCGCTTCCTCCATGTCGAGTTCACCCGCTCCATGTCCCTCCCCACCCTCATTCGCTGCCATCAGAACGCCTTCGGCTTCTTCGGGGGGTGGCCCCGGCGCATCCTCTACGACAACATGCGCCAGGTCGTCGTCGGACCCGAGCGCGTCAACGCCCGTTTCCTCGATTTCACCCGCCACCACGGCTTCGAGGTCCGTCGTTGCCGGCCCTACCGCCCGCGCACCAAAGGGAAGGTCGAACGCAGTGTCGCCTACCTGCGGGACAACTTCCTCAATGGCCGCTCTTTCACCGGCCTGGACGATCTCAATGCCCAGGCCCGCCACTGGCTGGGCAGCGTAGCCAATGTCCGCCTTCACGGCACCACCCACGCCCGGCCCTGCGACCGATTGCTCGAGGAGACCCTCACCCCATGCACCGGTCTCAACGCCTACCAGGTGACCCACTGCACCTCCCGCACCGTCAGTGCCGAGGCCTTGGTCCGCTTCGATCGCAGCGACTACTCCGTGCCCACTCGCTGGACCGGCACCCGGGTCTCGGTCGATGCCGGAGAAAGCGTCCTCCTCATTCGCGCCAAGGATTTGATCATCGCCGAACACCCGCTCGCGGCTGCTCCGGGTCAGCGCATCGAGTCCCCGGTTCACGTCCGCGAACGCTGGGAGCGCTCCGTGCCGGCCCGGCTCGCGCCACCTCCCAAAGGCTGCCACATCACCTTCACCGAGTCCGTCGAAGCTCGCCCCCTCTCCCACTACGTCGAGGTGGCCTCATGAGCCTTCACTACGAGCACCTCGCCCTCGAAGCCCTCCTCCAGATCGGCGCCACCACCGCCCACGCCCAGCTCGATTCGGTCGCCCAACAGGCCGCCGCCGACCACTGGTCCTACTCCCACTTCCTCGGCCGCCTCCTCGAACCCGAGATCGCCGCCCGCCGTCAGCGCGTGGTCGAGACGAGCCTGCACTTCTCGGGCTTGCCCTGGCTCAAGCGCCTCAGCGATTTCGACTTCGCCTTCCAGCCCTCCATCGACCGCACCCTCATCGAGGAACTCGCCACCGGCCGGTTCCTCGACGAAGGCCGCAACGTCATCTTCCAGGGCCCTCCGGGCGTGGGCAAAACCCACCTCGCCATCGCCCTCGGTCTCGCCTGTGCCGAACGCGGCCAGCGCCTCCTCTTCCTCACCGCCCTCGAACTGGCCAGGCGCATGAAGAGCGCCTTCGCCCAAAACCGCATGCCCCACTACCTCAAGATGCTCACCACCCCGAAACTCCTCATCGTCGACGAAGTTGGCTACCTTGGCCTCGACCACGAACAGGCCTCGCTGCTCTTCCAGGTCGTCTGTAGTCGCTACGAAAAGCAGGCCGCCACCATTATCACCTCCAACAAGGCCTTTTCCGATTGGGGCCATGTGTTTGCCGGTGATGCCGTCATGGCTTCCGCCGCCCTCGACCGCCTCCTCCACCGTGCCACGGTCGTCAACATCAAGGGAGACTCCTACCGCATGAAGGAAAAGCGCCAAACCGGCCTCTTCCCGGGCGCCGTCGCCCTCCCCGAGTCCCCGAAAGGAGGCCTTCGCCCCAAAACCAAGTGACCCTCCGTCGATCAACCGGGGGTGGGTCACTTTTAAACGAGCGAAAATGGGTCAATTCCTCGCGAGCGTTGACACCGTCGGGCACCGAATGTGGGAAAGGGGGCCAATACGGCGCTCGGCGGACCGCGACGCGTCCCGCGGCGCAGCCCTTTGCCTTCCTGCCCGGGAGATCTCTTCTCCTTCGACGATCGGCGCGCGGTCACCTTGCTGCGGGCTGGGACAGCCCGCGGTCCGGAATTCGGGCCTTGGACGCCGGTCGATGAGGTCTTGGGTTTGGTTGATGGAGGGCTCCTGTTCCTTTCAGAACTGCACACGGGCCATGAACCAGGACAGGCAGATAGGGCGCCCGCTCCCCCCTTCGCAGAGCTTCGGCGGGGCAGGCCGTCGGGCGCCGAATGTGGGAAAGGGGGCCAATACGGCGCTCGGCGTAGTGATCCCGCAAACCGAGCGGAAGCCGCGTCGCGATGGAACGCGCCGTGTCCTCGCGGCGCACCAAGCGGACTTGGAAGCAAGGCCAAGGGCTGCGTCTCGGGACGGCCCGAGCTCCGGCCATCACGGACTTTCCGTGATCTCGATCAGACTGCCGATGCGGAGGTCGTTGGTACGTACCTGGACCGCCCCGCTCGGCCAGGTCACTTCCACCTTCTCGATGGCCGCGGCGTCGCCCAGGCCGAAGTAGAGCGGCATCACGCTCTGGGCGAGGTATCCGGATTTCCCGTCGTTCCATTGCGTTGAACGCTTGCCTCCAGCGGTGACTTCGACCTTCGCTCCCAACCCGTCGCGGTTGGATCGTCGGCCGGTCAATTTCACTTTGACGAAGCGAGGCGGGCGCTTCGCCGAGAGGTTGCTGACCAGGACCTGAGGTTGATCACCAAATTCGAGCGTGACTAGGTCGAGGTCGCCGTCGTCGTCCAAGTCAAAGATCACCACGGAGCGGGTGCTGGAGCTTCCTGGAACCGAGACCATGCCGGCTTTGCCGGCGCAACCGGGGTGTTCGCGATCGGCCCCCGAGCAATCGAGCGTGAACCACTCGCGTCCGAGCCATCCTCCCGCGCGCGGTTCGATACCGAGAAGAAACTCCGCGTCGAAGAATCGCCGTCCACCCTCGTTGAGCAGGACGGAATTCATGGCATACCGAAAGGGGTAGCCCATACCAGCGGTCACGAACACGTCTTCGAATCCGTCCGCGTTCAAGTCGCCGGCGCTGGGGCCCCAGGGCCAGTAGGTTTCGGCACCGTAGGCTTGCGAGACCTCCGTAAACGGTCGTTGTTCTTGGCCGATAAAGAGCGCGTTGCCGAAAAGATTGTTGGTGCCGCCCTGCAAATAGGCATCCGTCCATTGCACCGCGCAGTAGGCCTCGCTCTTCGATTTTTCCAGGTCCGGGCGAAAGGAGAGTGCGGCTTCCGTTTGAGGTTGGGTCATGTCGGAATGCATGTCGGTGACAAAGAGGTCCACACGCCCGTCTCGGTTGGCATCGAAGGCCTTTACTCCGACGGAGCCCCAGGGTGTCTTGGGGAAATACGCGGCCGTGTTTTCGGTAAAGCGCTTGCCGGCCTGATTTTCGTAGAGCCGGTCGTCACCCTGCATGTTGGCAAGATACAGGTCCTGGAAACCGTCCTTGTTGACGTCGACCGCCGTGGCCTCTCCGTTCCACGAGACATCGCGGAGATCGAGTTCCGTCGTGACATCACGAAAGCGATGATCGCCGAGGTTGCGGTACAGGAGGCTGGCTTCGCTGCGCTCGGGAAAAAGATGGCCGTCAAACGCGTTGGTGAGCCCGATGAAATAGCCTCCACGGCCCTTGGTCTCACCGGTGTAAACACCCACGTTGGAGACGAAAAGATCCAGCCATCCGTCTCTGTCATAATCAAAGAACACCGCTCCCGACGAATGCCCGGAATAACCCAGGCCGGCGGTGCCGGTGATATCCTCGAAGCGGCCCCCGCCCAGGTTGCGGAACAGTCGATTGCCGTGCCGCACCGTCGTGACGAACAGATCAGGTGAGCCATCGTTGTCGATGTCTCCAAAGGCCGCGGCCACCGAGATCTGGTCGGGCATACCGATCCCGGCGCGCGCAGTGATGTCCTCAAACCGGCCCCCACCCAAATTGCGCCACAGGCTGTTCGAACCCAGCTGGGTCGTGAAGTAGAGGTCGGGCTTTCCGTCGGCATCGACATCCGCCACCGCCACACCATTGCCGTGATCGTACTGCACGGCTTTGTACTCGCGCCCGGCGTCATCAACGAATTGGTGCTGGAACCGGATGCCGCTGGCATCGATTTGGTTGGTGAATCGAAAATCCCGAAATGCAGTCATGGTGTTCGCCGCGGACTGCTGGTACTGGGCGCGGCGTTCGAGCAGTTGCAGAGTCACCGGGGCGCGCACGCGCTTTTCAACAGGCTCGGCTGCGCCTAGGCACCACGGCGCCAAGACACAGGTCGCCACCGTCACCAGGGAGATGCGGCGGGCTCGATCCCGCCGAGTCCTTTCGGCTGGGGCTTTTTGGATGACGGCTGCCAGTTGGAAGGAGTCAGTCATACTGCAGTTGCACGGTTGCCAGACCGTCGTGGTCGGAGGTGACGCGGAGCCAGTAGGCGGAGAAGGCGCGGGGAAAGACGTGTCGGATCTCGGATCCGGGAGGGACGTCAAACGTGGCGTAGCTGGTCCAGATGCCGGTGCCGGTAACGTCAATCTCCACGCGTATGCGAAGGGTGACCGGGGATTCGTGGGAGAAGCTGATTCGTTTTTGATCGTAGCCGGTGAGCAGGTAAGGGTCGCTCGGGATTCCTGCCGCGACGGCGGTGCGTTTCCACGGGCCTCCGGTGCCGCGAGGTTTTCCCAGTTTCCAAACATCATCGATCACCCCGGCCCAAACCGCGGCCTTGCCATCCGTCGATCGAAGAATGTGGCGGTTTCTGCCGGCCCGGTTCAGGTCCACACCGGTCATGACAAGGAGTCCGCGATAAGAGCAGTAGTCATGGATGCGGAGGTTGTGGGTGGCGACAGGGCGAACCTTGGCAAAGCCGCCGGCGTTCTCTGCTGGCAGTTCGAAGAAGGTGCCGCCTGCATTGAAGAGATCGCGTTCGGTGGCCACTTCCCGATCCACGCGGTACCCGACCGGGCTGATATCGGCCAGGCTGGGATCGCCCACCGGAAGACGCCACCGATTCTGTTGGTCGTCGACGAACAGGATCGAGGCTCCATCGTGGACGACGACCTGGGTCGGCATACGCGCGTGAACGCGCGGTTCGGGGGGCGCAGGGGCGGCGGCGGGATCGATCGGGCGAAGTTCGAGGTTGCCGTGGAGTTCGTAGGTGCCGAGATGGGAAACTTCGGCTCCGACAACCTGGACACTGGAAATCGCCAGCGTGCGGCGATCCCGATCGAGCGGCAGCAGCCATCCGCCCAGCCATGGTTCCGAAGATGGTCTCGCCAGGCCATCGAAGATCGATGCCGGTCGGGACGAACGTCGGTCCTCATTCGAGAACTGGAACCAGGCGGTGGCTTCGCGAATGGGTTGGGGCGCCACGAGGCGGAGCCAGGTCCCGGTCTCGGTAAGCTCCACCCAGCGATGGTCCTTCGGGCCGAGTTGGAGTTCGCGTGAACGCCGCCAGGCGCCATCGCCCCGGGCGTCCACTTCAACTCGCACGGTGACCGCCCCGGATCCTCCATGGGAAAGGTGGAGACCCCGACGATCGTAGCCGGCGATCAGGAAGGGTTCGGAAGGGACATCAGCGGCGATGTCCTCTTTCATCCAGAGGCCACCGCGGCCGAGGACTGGACCGAAGTCGTCGATCGCCCCAGGGCGCACAAACCAGAGATTGGATTGAGACTGAGGGGGTGAAATCTCGCCTTTGGCTCTGCGTTTGTTGAGGAATTCGGCTTTGGCGGTGTCGTCACAGCCAAAGACGATGCGATCGCCCCAGCGCGCGAAATCGCCGATGACCTTCAGGTAGTTGGATTCAGGGATGATTCCTGCGGTTGCACCGATGCGGAACCGGCGGGGAAACCTCCAGAAGGCACCGTGCATCGTCATTAACCAATCCCCACGGCCAATGTCGCGAATGCGGGGCCATTCGGTGTTCCAGCCATGGGCCCCGTCGTAACTGTGGCTGGATTTCGGCAGCCGAAAGCTATGCCAGGTTCCGCGGTCAAGAAGCATGAGGATGAGCGATCGATGATCCCAACCAATCGACCAGAGGGGATCCTCCGGCGAGCGATTGCCTTCGAGGCCGCCCGGACCCGTGACATCAGTGAACTGTTGGCGGCGGACCACGCGCCAGTCGTGGCCATCCCATTCCGCAAGGCAGCCCGACGGGGTCTCAGGCCGTGACATTGCCGCGGGGGAGTATTCGCCGTTATTGGCGTAGACCATCCGGCCCTGGGCGGAGTAGAGGCCCTTGCCATGGTATCCGGGAAGCAATGGACCCGCGTGCGAACCCAGGCGTTGCTGGTCGCGATTGGCGTCAGGATATAACTCGCGCGCCTCCAGCGTGTGGACGTTCACCTCGTAAAACCCTTCCTCCATGGTGGCGACATAGATCCACCGCGCCGGATCCGTCAGGTGCCGGGCATTTCCAGTGAGGCGGCCCGGCATGCGATCGGGCGTGAGCACGCGCACCTGACGTTTGCCATCGATGACGTAGGGTCCAATGAAGAGTTGGCCCGATTCCCTATGGATCATGCGGTTCGCGGAGGTGCCGCCCACGCTTTCCGGACGGATGATCTGCGTCAGGTCCGCGGTGATCTCATACAGCTTGTCCGCGGAACCCGTCGGTTTGTGCGGTGCGTAGGTGATGACCCAAAGTCGGTCCGCCCAGGGAACCACTGCGCCCGTGCCGCATTCGCCGTCCGGATTGAACATCGCCAGGTGCGGGTAAATGCCGCTGAGGCTGGGCTGGGAGGCTGCATGGGCAGGGATGAGGCATTGGACCACCAGCAAGACACTGAACCATGCTTGCAGGAGACACGCGGACGGGCGTGGCTTGCTCTGAAGGCGAACCGCCGCGGGGGAATTGGGCGATGGCATGATTCAGACGAAGGCAAACACACGACTTGGGCCGCCAGAAGCGCCAGCCAGTTTGGGAGACCCAACGACCACCATCGCGCCGGCAGGCGGCAGTTGGTCCAGATTCGCGACGCACTCCAATCCCCATCCTCCGCTTCCCAGCCAACGTGTGTGCGCCGGAAAATCGGTCGACACCCCTGGATCGAGGCTCAGCGTGTCCACTGCGATACCGCTGACGTTTCGCGTCGACCTCAGGAATTCGACGGCCTCCACGTGGAATCCCGGAAAATGCAGCGTTCCGTCTTTATCGGCGCCGCGGTAGCGCTGCGTGCGTGCGTGGGCGCTCCAGCCACTGTTCATGGCCACGATGGCGCCGCCGGGGATGGGTCCGTGGGAGACTTCCCATTGCCGCAGGTCGTCCGCTGAAACCATCGCGTCCGGGTCTTTCGCGGCCCGGGTGCGGATATCGATCAAGACCAGTGGTCCTACCAACGACGCCGCAGGCAGGGCCTCCGCCGACCGGCCCGCGCATCGATGCAGCGGGGCATCGAGGTGGGTTCCAGTGTGTTCGTGCAAGGTCCATTCGCCGTAATTCCAACCGTCGCGCTCCACGGAGGCGAGGGCCTGGTATCGCAGTTGGGTTTCGCCGGAATAGGTCGGAAAGTCGGGGTCGAGGACGTGTGTGAGATCCACCACGCGAGTCATGCGAGCGTGAAAGCCGAGACTCGGTGCGGGAGTTCCGCCGGCGTCTCCTGAGACGATCCCAAAGGACCCGACCTCAAGGGGTCGGTGTCCCACCAGTCGTGCGAGGTAGGATCGGCAGGAGGGAAGACACATGAGGTTGGTGAGCTGGGATCGTGCCGTCGGACCCATTCGAAGCAAGCTTTCGGGCAGATCGTGATACGGGGCCACGCTCGACATCCTTTATGACGAAAGCGTGACCTGGGGCCATGCTCGCGATCCCTCCTCCTGATCCCTCGAGACGCGCGCTGTCCGACCGCTCGTGCAGATCGTGATACAGGGCCATGCTCAACATCCCTTCAGGGCGAGAACGTGACCTGGGGCCACGCTCGCGATTCCTCCCCACGGACGGATCGTGATACGGGGCCATCCTCGACATCCCTTTAGGGTGAAAACGTTACCTGGGGCCATGCTCGCGATCCTTCCTCCTCGTCACTCGAGACGCGCGCTGTCCGACCGCTCGGGCGGATCGTGATACGGGTCCATGCTCGACATCCCTTTAGGGCGAAAGCGTGACCTGGGGCCATGCTCGCGATCCCTCCGGGTGCCCGGACGTCGAATCGCGAGGGGGGCAGGAATGCTTCTACTTAAATTCTTTAGATTTCCTGCAACCGCTGGGTGGCGATTCCGTATCACCGGGTCGATCAGCCCATGCAATCCATGAAATCCGTGAAAACCATGAAACCAAGCTTACAAACCATGATGTCACAGGCACTTCGAACAACGGGACACGTCAATTGCCCTGGCAAGAAACCCGCGCCTCGGATTGGGGGAGGGCGGAGGCCCAGAGGAGCGTGGATGGCGGTCTTTTCCGTGGCGGGAGGCCTATCGATGGCGGTCTCGGCGGCAACCTCCACTTGGGACGGTGGCGGGTCGGCACCTTCCTGGGGTCTGGCCGGCAATTGGAGTGGCGATGTGGCCCCGCCGTCCACCCATGATGTGAAGTTTGGCACGGGCTGGGCCTCGGGTAAGACGATCACCGTGGGGCCCTTCCGGACGGCACGGAGCCTGATCTTCCAGAATGCTTCGGGGGTCACGCTGTCGGGCGGGAGTGGGTCGAATATCTTTCCCGACGGGCAGGTGCTCACCCTGACGACCGGAGACATCTCCGCCAGCGGAGGCGGGACGATCACCATGGACTGCAAGGTGTACCTGGGTGCGCCGTGCGATATGAATATCGGGTCCGGCACGATTCTTCACATGAAGCGACCCGTGACGGGGTCTCCGGAACCTGATCCCAACTATTTTATCCACGGCGGCATCTGGAAGGATGGCGATGGGGAGGTGATCCTGGACGCGATCAATACCTTCGAGGGGATTGTGACTGTTGCCGACGGGAAGCTTACGGTGGCGAAGACCGGGGCGCTGCCTTACACGGTCGTGTGGGTCCACGGAAAATTCTACAGCACTCCGCCCGAGCTTCATCTCAACGCCAACGTGACCGTCAACCTCAACTTCCTGTTGATGGACAAGGAATCGTTGGTGAGTGGTCCGAGCACAGCCAAGATCAACATCGGCGCCGCCAGCCTGCGCGATCTGGCGGAGGTCGACGTGTCGCTCGGTGGCACAGGTGCGGTGGAGATTGCTGAGTCCGCGAGTGTGATTCTGCACCGTGCCAACACATTCTCCGGACCACTGAAGCTTGAACAAGGTTCGACACTGACCGTCCACGACGATGATCGCCTGGGTGCCTCGGCGAATACAGTCGCGGTCAACGGTCTGGCGGTTCTGGTGGTGGATGACACCGAGGGTTTGACAACCCACGCCCGGACCTTGTCGGTCCCTTCCGGCTCGGAACTGCAACTCGCCATCAATGGCAGCCTGAACAGCAAACTCGCCGGGGCCGGAGCCGTGGTGGTCATGGTCGACGGTTTTGGAACGGTCGATCTGGACGGCAACAACTCCGGGTTCACCGGCACATTCTTCTCCAACAAGAACATCGACGTTACCAGTCCGAACGCCTTTGGGAACGCCGCGCGGGTGGTGATGGAAAACAGCAAGGACATCGAGTTCATCGAGGATATCGAAGCCCCGGCGACGGATCTCGAGTCTTCGAGCGGCACGGTGATCACTTTGAACAATCGTGACGTCACCCTGGACGCGCTGCGGATCGGAACGGGATCGGCGACGACCCTTCAGTTGAGCAACGATGGCGTGAACGGCGTTCTGGATTTGGACGACGTGATTTTCGTCGGCTCGACCGGCAGCCTGAACATCCTGGGCTGGGCGGGTAACACCCTGGCTTCGACGGGGGACGAAGTCCGGGTCAGCAGCGCGTTGAGCAGCTCGGAGCTGGCCCGCATCACGTTCAACGGTCAACCGGTGCAGCGACTCAACGGCGAGTTGGTGTTGAAACCCTAAACCTCCGTCTCCGTTCGCCGTGAAACGACATGTTGAGTCGAGCCCTGACGCACTTCGCCTCCGGTGGCCATTGTTCTCGGCCTGCCTGCGACAATCGGATGCTAGAAGGCGAAACAGTCGCAGCCCGATCCGAAGATGGCAGCGAAGCGGTTTTGCGCCGATTGCGCGGTGCCGACGAGTTGATGCCACGCCTGGGAACAGCCGTGTTCGTGACAACTCGCGCTGTGTTCGTGGGACGGCATGGGCACGCCTGCTCTGGCTGCCTTATGTGGATCGATGGGTGCGCCGTAGCCGCCAAAGACCTTTACCGGCGACCACTCGGGAAGCACCGGGATCGGAGCTGGCCCAAGTGAGGCGAATTCCTCGGTGGCATACACGATCCTGCCTCCCACCACGGTCAGCACGGATTCGATTCCCCGCATGGTTTCGTCGGGCACCGTGAAATAATCGTCGGTGAGCACGGCCAGATCGGCCATTTGTCCT
>JAEUHG010000097.1 GCA_016795425.1 Verrucomicrobiales bacterium | reverse complement strand
CCGGGAGGCTGTGGCGAAGGTGCTGGCGGAGAAGGGGCGCTTGACGGTGGGGGACTACCTGCGGTGCCGGGTGAGGTACTTCCGGGACGGAGTGGTGCTGGGCGGCAAGGCATTCGTGGAATCGATCTTCCAGGCGAACCGGGGACGGTTTGGGCCAAAGAGAAAGAGCGGCGCCCGACGCTTGCGCGGCGTCGAGGACCTCAAGGAGGGACCCCTGTTCTGCCTCAGGGATCTCAAGCGGAAGGTGCTCGGTTGAAGTGGTCGCGAAAGGTTGTTTCCCGAGACATTCACCAACGCGGAGGGTACGCCATTGCCGATGCCCCTTCCGGCGTAACTCTTGCCTCTTCCCACGCCAGGGTTGGGTCAGTTCTAAAGGAGCGTTACCGGGTCGGTTGTTTGCGAGCGCCGCCACGCCGGAATCGTGCCGATGTGCCCTTTGGCAACGGAGTCGCCGAGAATCCCAGGTCGAAGACAAGGATTGTCGGCCAATCGGGCGGTCGATCGATGAATGGGAACAAGCGGGCTACGACGTTGTGGGGATCGGGCCGACGAGCTCGGGTTGCAGGCAATCGAAACGACGAAACCAAGTGGCCGGTTGAGATTCGAACTGCACGGCTTGTTCCGCCTTGGTAGGTATGGCCCTTCGGATGCCAACGCTTCCCATCTCTGTCTGCCTGGTCTCCGGTGCCGAGGAGCAGCGTATCGCACGCTGCCTGCAAAGCGTCACTGGCTGGACCCGGGAGATTGTCGTCGTTTTGAACGAGGAAGTCCGGGACGGAACGGAGAGCATCATCGGCGGTTTCGGCGGCCGGGTGATCCGTCATCCATGGCGCGGATTCCGCGAGCAAAAGAACCTGGTGCTGAGCTACGCAACCCAGCCCTGGGTATTATCCCTGGATGCCGATGAAGTGGTGTCTCCCGCCCTTCGGCGCGAGATTGAGAACCTGCTGGGAGGCTCGGATCGCCCGGACATCGTCGCGGCTCGGTTTCCACGCCTGACGTGGTTCATGGGCCGCTGGATCACGCACGGTGATTGGTACCCGGACCACGTTCTGCGCCTCTTTCGTCGGGAGAAGGGCCGGTGGGGTGGAAGTCCGGAACACACACACGTCGAGGTGACCGGCGGAGTGAAGACGCTGTGTGGGAACCTGTTGCACTACAGCAATCCGTCGATCAACAGTTACGTGCAGAAGATCCCTTACTACGCGGACCTCTACCTGCAGCGTCAATTGGCCGACGGCGTTCAGTGGCGACCATTGCCGGTGATTGGCCGGGCGGCGTGGCGGTTCTTCCGTGCCTATTTTCTGAAGCGCGGATTTCTCGACGGGTATGCCGGCTTCTTTCTGGCCGCATCGACGGCCTACGCGGCGTTGGTGCGGCACACGAAGTTGTACGAGCACCTGAACCAACGACCTCCGCCGGATTCCACCGCCTGCAGCTGACGCCGGTCATCAAAAAACGCGCAGACAGTCCGACTCCCCAGGAGGAGTACTGGCCAGAGTCTCACACCAAGCCTCCATACCCGAGGAGGTGGTACCGACCGATCCGGTCAGCCGCAGAACGATTATTCGCTGGCCGAGTCCGTGGTGACGCTTGAGACGAGGTGATGGGGAGATGCGAAGATCCGAGGTCGAGGCATTCCGCCACGCTGAACCTTCGAACCAGTGTGGCGATCGGCGAAACGGTCCCCCTCCCATACCCGCCGGAGTCGTGAGCCCTTGCTTCAACTCATCTTGATGCGTCAGTGTCGCCCGACCAATCTTTGGATTACCTCCACTCCCAAAGAGGACAAACCTAACATGTCGACCGCTTCTCTTGATGTCGGTGCCTCCCGATGCTGGTTGCCGCCCGCCCGCAGCTCCATTACGCCCGCCCGCCGGCGCCACCGCGTCGCTCGGATCATCGGACACGCCGCGATGCTGTTGATCGGCGGCATCGCTCTGAAGAGTTCGGCCGAGGACAGCGACGAGTTCCGGACCTATGTCCACATTCGGAGCGGGGAAATCGCCCCGATGTGGGGCGTCGATGACCACTGGGGGCTCTCCGTGGGAGCCAACCTGAGCCGCCATTGGGGCATCGAACTTGCGATCGACAGTTTCGAGAAAACGTTTGAACCCGATGCCTATGGCACCCTGGGAGAGGAATCATCGACGAGCCTGGCACCCCAGGTGCGATTTCGCTGGCCGATGCTTCATGACCGACTGGTCCCCTACGTTTTGGTCGGTGCGGGGGTGAGTTTCCTTCAGTTCAACGACCGGACCCTGGGTGGCTACGGTCGAGCGATCGATGCCGATGACACTCTGCTCGCGCTTATGGGAGGCGTTGGGATTGAGTACTTCATCGCCGATAACATTGCCTTCGGATTGGAGGGAAAATACACGTGGATCGACCCCGTAGAGACGACGATCGACGGGCGGGAGGAGGATTTGGACATGTCGGCCATGATGGCGACGTTTGGACTCCGGATCTATTTTAGAGAGAACGATCCGCGTCCGTTGGTTTCGGAAGGCAATTCCGACGTGAAGCGGTTGTTTTTTGGAATGCGCTTTGGTGGAGCGGTGCTGACGGACAGCGAATTGGGGCCAGGCGTGAAGTTCGAAGCGGAAGCGCAAGCGATAGGTGGAACGATCAATCAGTTTGCGGGCTTCGCCTTGGGCGCGGATTTCGGACGCAACTGGGGTCTTGAGCTGGTTGTGGGTGGGAGCGAATGGGTGCCGATCATTTCAGGGATCGGCGGGATTGGAGAATATGCGGTGGTCTCGGTGCTGCCGACCATACGCTATCGATACCCGATTCATGACGGTCGGTGGGTGCCTTATCTCACGGTTGGGGGCGGTGGAACCTTTCATGAATTCAACGATTCGCGCTTCCCCGGATCCCAGGTCCGGGTGCGGGAGACCAAAGGATTCTCTCCTGCCGTCGCTGCCGGAGGTGGTGTGGAGTATTTTCTCGCCCGAAATGTTTCGATCGGCGCCGAATTGCGTTGGCACTACACTTGGGATCACACGATCCAGATCAATGGGGGCCCAACCATTGAAGGCGACCTGTCCGACTTCCAGTTCATGCTGAACATGAGGCTGTACCTTTTCGAATGGGGCAAGGACAAGCAGCGGTCCAACTAGCCAGCATGTTTCGGACTCCGCCTTGAAGACGAGCAGCCCGTACCGTTCGAGGGGTCGAGGCTGTCCGTCGCAGCGCTGCGGGGTGAGAAGAGGCCAGCCTCATCTCAATCGAAGTCGACGTTCAGCCGCTGGATTCGACTCCTTCGGCACCGCAGGGCCTGGGTGAGAGCTCCGATTGGGAAAGCCGGGAACGCAGTCCCGAATATCGCCGCGTGGTGTCACCATTTCGAACCGCCAATCCAAGTGCCTTTCGTTGCCCGATCACCATCACCAACCGACGTCCGCGCGTGATTGCGGTGTAAACCAGGTTCCGCTGGAGAAGCAGGTACTGTTGCATGGCGACGGGAATCACGACGCACGGGAACTCCGATCCTTGCGACTTGTGGATCGTGATGGCATAGGCCAGGGCGATTTCGTCGAGTTCCCCGAAATCGAAGACGACATCGCGCCCATCGAAGCGGATTCGCACTTCGCGCTCCTCCGGATCAATGGCCACGACACGGCCAATGTCGCCGTTGAAGATCTCCTTGTCGTAGTTGTTTTCCGTTTGGATGACTTTATCGCGAATCCGGAATCTCCATCCGAAGCGTTCGACAGAAGGTTCGTCGGATCGGCCTGGGTTGAGTTCATCCTGGAGCCGGGCGTTCAACTCGCGAATGCCGAGGGATCCCCGGTTCATTGGGCAAAGCACCTGGATATCGCCCACGGGATCCAAACCGAAGCGCCGGGGAATCCGGAGTTTCACCATGTCGATCAGCGTATTGAGAATGCCTTCGGGTTCGTCCCGTTCGACGAAATAGAAATCGGATTCGGCGTTCTTTGGGACGTCCTCGGGCATAGATCCGGAATTGATGCGGTGGGCGGCCACAATGATTCGACTCTGGGAGGCCTGCCGAAAGACCTCGGTCAATCGGACGACCGGCAAACGCTCGCTTTCGATCAGGTGTCGAAGAACGGTTCCCGGGCCAACGGACGGCAACTGGTCGACATCCCCTACCAGAAGCAGGCCTGCGCCATCGGGAATGGCACCCAGGAGGTGGTTCATCAACGGGATATCGATCATGGAGGATTCGTCGACAATCAACAGGTCGCATTCGAGAGGGTGATCCTCGCGTCGGGTGAATCCGTTCCTGCCGGGAGCCATCTCCAGGAGCCGATGAATCGTGCGCGCTTCGAGTCCGGTGGCTTCCGAAAGACGTTTTGCGGCTCGGCCTGTAGGTGCTGCCAGCAGGCATCGCACTTTCTTGGCGTTGAGGATCATTAACAAGGCCTTGAGCAAGGTGGTCTTGCCCACACCTGGCCCACCCGTCAGGACGATGACCTGGTCGCGCAGCATTTGGGAGAGCGCACGACACTGGCTCGGAGCCAATTCAATGTGAGTTCTCTCGCGAAACCAGGAAACGGCCTGCTCAAAACGGATGACCGGGTATGGCGACGCGCGACGGACAAGCCGTTGAAGGTGTCGAACGATACCCATTTCCGCCCGTTGAAGGGTGGGCAGAAACACCAGATCCTGGCCCTCCAGGCGTTCCTGCACCAGGGTTGCCTCGCGCAGGGATCGTTCGAAGGCCGCCGACACAATAGCGGTGTCCACCTGGAGGAGTTCAACAGCCGCGTCCTTGAACTCCTCCACTGGCAAGGCGCAGTGGCCTTGGCCGGTGGCCTCAAGGAGAACATGATTCAATCCCGCCTCGGCGCGAGCTAGAGAGTCCACCGGGATGCCGAGCCTCAAAGCAATTTGATCCGCGGTCTTGAAACCAATGCCCTGAATGTCGCGCGCCAGCACGTAGGGATTGGCCCGCACCACCTCGATGGCCTTCTCTCCGTAGGTTTTGTAAATGCGCACCGCGCGGCTGGTGCTGACGCCATGCGAATGCAGGAAGACCATGATTTCGCGAACCACCTTCTGATCGTTCCAAGCATCCTTGATCCGACGCCGCCGGGTGGGGCCGATGCCGTCGATCTGCTCGAGTCGGGCCGACTCCTGTTCGATCACGTCAAAGATCCCTGCTCCGAAGCGTTCGACGAGTTTCCTGGCATAGACCGGTCCGATCCCTTTGACCATTCCGCTGCCGAGGTATTTCTCGATACCTTCGGGTGTCGTGGGGGCGGTGCTGGTGAGGATTTCGGCGCGAAACTGCTGACCGAACTCTCGGTCCTGGACCCATCGTCCCTCGGCGTGCAACCACTCGCCTGGGCTCACGGTGGCAAGTGTTCCAACGACACTGACCAAGTCTCGATACCCCTTCACCTTCACCTTGAGGACGGCGAAACCCGAATCCTCGTTGTGAAACGTCACTCGTTCGATGAGTCCGGCCAGACTCTCGGTCAGGGCATCCCTTGTGGATTCGCGCATCGGGATTGTCGGGGGTCGATAAGGGTGTGCAACCCTCCTTGAGAAGGGTCCGGATCTCCACTTCGATTCCGGGGACGACTCAGGAAGACGTACGCCGGCCCTGCCTGGGACCCAGCGTCCGTCTTGCGGCAACTGCCATCCGTTCCTAGGCTATCGCAATGAAGACGCTGGTCACCGGAGGCGCAGGCTACATTGGATCTGTTTGCGTCGAGGAATTGCTGAACGGTGGCCATGAGGTCGTCGTTTTCGACAATCTGAGCGAGGGCCATCGGGCCGCGGTCGATCCGCGCGCCCGCTTCGTTCGCGGATGCTTGAGTGATCCGGAGGACATTTTCGTCGCCCTCGAGGCCAGCGGAGCGGACGCAGTTCTGCACTTTGCGGCCGACGCCCTGGTCGGAGAGTCGATGAAGGATCCGGGAAAGTACTTCCGGAACAATGTGGCCAACGGACTGAATCTCCTCGAGGCCTGCGTGCGGGCAGGAGTGAAGAAGTTCGTGTTCAGTTCCACTTGCGCCACCTACGGAACGCCCGAACGGGTGCCCATCGATGAACTGCTTGCCCAGCGCCCGATCAATCCATACGGCGAATCCAAGCTGATTTTTGAGCGGATGCTCGAATGGTACCGGCAGATTCATGGACTCGAATTTGTCGGCTTCCGGTATTTCAACGCCGCGGGCGCCAGCGAGCGGTTTGGCGAGCATCATCGAATCGAGACGCACCTTATTCCGAACATTCTCAAGGTTCCGCTCGGACAGTCCGCGTCAGTTTCGATCTTCGGGACGGATTACCCGACTCCGGATGGCACCTGTGTCCGCGACTACATTCATCTCAAGGACCTTGCCGATGCCCATATCCGGGCGCTTGAGCCTGGGCGCATGGGTTTCTTTAATCTTGGCAACGGCGACGGCTATTCGGTGCGGGAAGTCATCGCGGCCTGCGAGAAGGTGACCGGTAAGTCCATTCGGGTCTTGGAACAACCTCGACGTCCAGGCGACCCGCCTCGCCTGGTAGCGGCGGCCGACAAGGCCCGGACGGAACTCGGCTGGGCACCCAAGGTGAATCGGCTCGACGATATCGTGGCTAGCGCGTGGGAGTGGCACCGGCGGAATCCGGATGGCTACCCGGATTGACCCAGGGTCGTTGGTTTCCGGGGATCGATCCGCACCGGTAATGGAACAGGCTCCCCATCTGGCACGGGTCGATCCAACCATGCTCCCGCGACGGCACTCGGCATCCAGGACCTGGGCGCTCGTACCTGGCCTACCGGGTGCGCAGGATGGGCGGTGCCACCGCCGGGTCGGTCTGGATTTCGTGTGGTTAGGAATTCTGTTGGTCTTCGTGTCCATCATGGCGCCGGTGCCGGCCGTTGCGCAGTCGCCTAACATTCTGTTGATCATCGCGGACGACCAAGCCTGGACGGACTACGGGTTCATGGGGCATCCGGAAGTTCGAACGCCGAATCTGGATCGATTGGCCCGCGAGTCGCTTCTTTTTCCAAGGGGCTACGTCACGGCGAGCCTGTGCTGTCCGAGCCTGGCGTCGATCATCACGGGTCGCTATCCGCACGAACACCGGGTTGTGTGCAACGATCCGCCGCGTCCGGCAGGCCTGAGCGCCCAGGAGTACTACGCGAGTGCCGCCTATCAGTCCGGACGCGATCGCCTGACAGGATTCATCGAGTCGTTGCCAACCCTACCGCGGTGCCTGGCTGAAAAGGGCTACCGCAGCTTCCAATCCGGGAAATGGTGGCAGGGACATTTTTCGCGCGGAGGGTTTACGGAGGGCATGACGTCGGGAGATTCCACCACTGGAGGACGCCACGGAGATGCGGGGTTGGAGATTGGCCGACGCACGCTTCAGCCGATCTACGATTTCGTGGACCGCTCGACTCGGTCGTCCGTCCCGTGGCTGGTTTGGTATGCGCCGATGATGCCCCACGATCCCCATACACCGCCCGAGCGCCTGTTGGCCTATTACAAGGGACGAACCAACTCGCTTCCGGTGGCTCGATACTGGGGGATGATCGAGTGGTTCGACGAGACGTGCGGACAGTTACTTGATTTCATCGACCAACGAGGGCTTCGGGAACAAACGATCGTAGTCTATGTGACCGACAACGGATGGATCACCGATCCCATGACTGGGCGCTTCGCTCCTCGTTCCAAGCAATCGCCGTATGATGGCGGATTGCGCACGCCGATCATGGTACGGTGGCCGGGCAGAATCCAACCGCGCATCCAACAACGTCCGGTCAGCAGTATCGACATCATGCCCACCCTGCTGGATGCGGCGGGAGTGCGCCGGCCAGATGGATTGCCCGGTATCAACCTGCTCGACCGCCGCGCCGTGGAGCGGAGAACGGCCGTCTTCGGGGCGTGCTTCACCCATGACGGAGTGGACCTGGATCGCCCAGTGTCTGGTTTGCGGTGGCGCTGGGTGGTGTCGGGGAACTGGAAGCTCATAGTACCGGCAAACCCGGAAAGCGGACCTGAGGGTGTGGGGATCTACGATCTCAGCAAGGACCCGCGGGAACACGTGAATCGCGAGGCCGCGGAACCCGGGCGCGTGCGTCGGCTGCGACGATTGCTCGACCAATGGTGGTCTGCCCCTTTGTGATCGCTGAGCGGAGGGGAGGCGTGGCAGGCTGACCACGGATCCCATGAAACCAACACAAGACGAACCAAAGATCTCGGCGTCCTCGTGGAATCGCCGGAGTTTTCTTGCGCGCACCACCTTGGCCGCCGCGGCCGTCAGCCAGTTTCCATTTGTAAGAACCAGCCGGGCGGCATCCGACGATCCAATTCGTGTCGGGGTGATCGGCTGCGGCGGACGCGGGAGCGGAGCGGCGAAGAACGTGATGTCCTCCGCCGAGAACGTGAAGATCACGGCTCTGGCGGACATTTTTCCGGAGCAGATTGAGGCGGCGCGAAAGAATTTCCCGGAAGTTCCGGCCGAACAGTGTTTCTCGGGATTCGATGCCTACAAGAAGGTGCTGTCCGTCCCGGACCTCAACTATGTGATCCTGGCAACGCCACCGGGATTCCGCCCCTACCATTTCCGCGCCGCGGTCGAGGCGGGCAAACATGTCTTCATGGAGAAGCCGGTCGCCACCGACGGACCTGGGATAAGGCTCGTGCTGGAGACAGGCGAGATGGCGCGCCAGAAGAACTTGTTCGTCGCTGCGGGAACCCAACGCCGGCATCAATCCGCCTATCTGGATTCCGTAAAAAAGATTCAGGACGGCGAGATTGGAGAGATCATCACGCTTCGCGCCTACTGGAACGGCGGCGGCATCTGGCATCGTGGCGACAAAGGCGAGACCGAAATGGAGCGCCAAATCCGCAACTGGTACCATTACGTCTGGCTCTCCGGAGATCACATCGTGGAGCAGCACGTCCACAATCTCGACGTCTGCAACTGGCTCATGAAGGACCACCCGGTGAAGTGCTGGGCGATGGGCGGACGCCAGTGCCGCAAGGGATCCGGCCAGATCTACGACCATTTCACGGTGGAGTACGAGTATGCCAACGGCGTGCGCATGTTCAGTTTCTGCCGCCAGATGCCAGGCGAAGGGAACGTGTCGGAGGGTGTGGACGGCACCCTGGGACGAGCCCAGGTCGGAAGCTGGATCAAGCCGAAACAGGGCGATGGCTGGCGGGCGCCGCGCGGGGCCAAGGATCCGTACGTTCAAGAGCATACAGATCTGATCCAAGCGATCCGCACCGGAGTTCCGCTCAATGAAACGAAGAACGTCGCCGAAAGCACCTTGACCGCGATCATGGGTCGGGAAGCCGCCTACAGCGGCAAGGTGATTGAGTGGGAAACGGCGTTGAACTCGAAGAAGCGCTGGGTCCCGGAGACTCTCGATTGGGGTCCCGCTCCCGATGCCGAGGTTCCCATGCCGGGAGTCTATCAGTTCTCCTAGCGAATCGTTCGCGCCGTCCCGCAGGGTTTCCGAGCCGATCCGGGCGACAACCGGGTCGGCTTTTCCATTGCTGGAAGGCGGCCGAGGGCGGTCCGTCCGTAAGGGATGCGTTGACACCGGCATCAGCCGTGCCAAGCGTCCGGTCATCCTTCGATCCCATGGCAAAACTGAAACGTATCGACCACCACTCACGCACCGCCGCGTCCTCCGCTCCGCGCCGCGCGGTCCTGATTGCGGCCGTCCTGGCCCTTGCAGCCGTGGTGGTGGGGTGGCGGCTGCTGACGCCAACGCCACCAACATCGGACGCGGCGGCAATCGGGAACCCACCGACGCCGTTCAGTGGTTCGACCTCCACCCATCCGGCGCAGATGTCCAACTCAAGTCCTGCCGCGAATACCCAGGGTCCGGCATTGCAGAAGGCCGTGGGCCGCTGGCAACGAACCGACGGTAGTTACATTATCGAGATTCTCGCCGTCGACGCATCAACCGGCCGACTGGAGGCGCGCTACCTGAATCCCCAGCCCATTCACGTCGGCCGGGCAGAGGCCAAGCATGAGAATGGCAAGCTGACCGTCTTCGTCGAGCTACAGGACGTCAATTATCCCGGTTCGACCTATCGCCTGACCCATTTTCCAACCACTGACCAATTGTTCGGCACCTACTATCAAGCAGCGCTCGATCAGAGTTTCGACGTTGAGTTCAGCCGTATTCGGTAACGCCTGGGGAAGGGAAGCGTGGGGCTTGTGACGGAGGTTGAACGGGTTCGACGATGAAAAAGGGACGCCCGGAGGCGTCCCTTTCGTTTTGGATCGATTTGAATTCAGGCGAGGATCGGCCACCTCGGAATCATCGACGCGCCCGGAAGAACTGCGGCGCGGTCGTCGTGGGAACGCTATGCGGACTCGTCGCACCGGCGACATCGGTCCAAGGGCCACGGATCGAATTGGCGGACTGGAGGGTTCCCTGGAAGGTGATACGGACGCCGGACCCATCGCGTGTGATGGCGACCGGGCCGACCGTGCCGCCGGCTCCGGTCTCGACGGTGTTGGAGACTGGGCCCGTGACGGAAGCGCCGGCCTCTGAGGTCGTTTCGCTGTTCGAGTAGACAGGCACGACGCACAGCTTGCTGTTGCCGGGAACGGAGAGGTCCTTCAAGTCGAAGGTGAACTCGCCCGGAGCGGGGTTGAGGTCGATCTCTGGAGCGTCGAGGAAGAAGGTGCCCAGATATCGACCGGGAACGACTTCTCCGGCCGCCGCCTCAGCGTCGGCGACGTAGACATCGATATCCGAAAAGATGGTGTCGCTAGCGGAAACCGCCGCTTTTCCCGACAGTTTACCATCGGTATAGCTGGCCAGCACAGGAACGATGTCGGCGACATTGGCCACCCAAGGAGCGTAATAGGTTTCGTACGGTCGGCTGTTGGCGCCGTCGGCAAAGGGGAAGCCCACGAACTGGCTTCCAACAATGGTGTTTCGTCGCGCCACGATCGGAACCGAAGCGCCGGCGATGAGGAAGCTCGCGCCGGGAACCTTGTGGATCAGGTTCCCTTCCAGAGTATCCGCGACTCCATCATTGTTGGAGCCGATCCGGAAGCTGCCCGAACCCGGGCCTTCGAGAAGATTGGGAACGCGCGATGTCGGGATCGGCGCGGTCGTGGTGCCATCCACGCCGACGCCAAAGTGGTTCCCCGCGACCACCACGTTGCTGGCGTTGCTGTAGAATTCGATGAGGTGATCGTAGACCGCGAAATTGAACACATTGCGCTCGTTGGCATCATTGATGTTGTCGCCGCGAACACCAATGATACTGCCCGTGGTCATACGTCCGTTTTCATAATTCTCGACGGTCGTGTCGGCGTCGGCACCCGCATCCACCTGCGCCTGATAGATGTCCTCAACGTTCAGGAAATTGCGTCCGGTTGGTCGCACATTGAACAGGTTTCCGGAGGTGACGGCTTCCGGCAATTCCAGGGCGAGGGCCAGGCGAAGTCCGAAGAAGACATTGCCTTCACCGGCATCGTTGAATCCGTCGGAATCGGTCCCGGCGAAGAGTCCGCCGGAGAAGGTATCCACATTGTTGCCATCCACTGACACGCGGTGACGGAATCCGGCAACACCTGCTGACAAGCCTTTTGCCGTGCTGCCGTCCGGGGCGAGACCGAACCAATTGCCCTGCACGCGGCAATTCTGTGCTTCTTTGACCAGGGCAACACCATAGATTGCAGGATCCTCGTCGCTGCCCGGAGTGTAGCGGCCCAGAAACGACAATCCACGGACGGTGACGTCATCGGCCTCATAGATGCCGAGGATGGCATTTTCCGAATCGCCATAGCCGGGGAACGGGAGGCGGGTTGACGCACGATTCGGGAGGGCAGGATCGCCCGATTGGGCGTCGCTGGACGAATCGAGCACGATCTTAAGGACGGCATTGTTGCCGCCTTCGAAAGGATTGGTGTTCGGACTGGCGCCCGGTTGGGTGAAGCCGTCGATGACGACGCCTTCTTTGGTGATCAAGGGATATCCACCCAGCGGCGTGGCGATGACGTGCGAACCGGCACCGGGAATGTTGAACGTGATACGGTCGTTCTCCTGAAGGTTGGTCAGGGCCTCCAGAAGGCTGGTCTTTCCGTCGGCGCCGCCGCTGGTGTTATCGGCGGTATCGACCACCACCGTGCGGACCGGCACGACGCGGACATTGTCGAAGAGCACGTAGGTCTCGTCTCTGGGATCATCGATGGAAGAGAAGGGATCGGAGTACCCGATCATGATGGTACCGGACTTGAAGGCGGTATCATTGGTGCGTTGGGCGATAATGTGGCCGTCCATCTTCCAGGTGACCAGATCGCCGATCTGGCTGATTTCGACCGAGACCCAACGCTTGCTGGGCATGCCCGGGGATTCGAAGCGGTTCGCCGAAAAGATGTTTTGGTAGTACGGCTCCGTATCGCGAATGTCGATCTCGCCACTGCCATTGCGATCCGGCAGGCCGCCGGAGGAATTGGCGATCATCGGAATCGGCGGCTGACCCGCGCCTCCACCCTGGAGCGCCACGAAATCACGCGCGGCACCCCCATCTCCCACCAACCCGAAGATGAGGCCATCGCTGTTGTCGCGTCCGACGGCGGTGGTTCGGAAGTCGCTGCGCAGGCCGACGCCGTCCAAGGCGAACCAGTTGACGAATTCGCCGCCATGGTTGATGCCGAACAGGGCATATTCGGTGGTGGCGACCCCGTTGTCGGCATACCCCGAATGGTTGAGAAACATGTCAAATTTCAGTGCGAAATCGCCGCTGAAAGTCTTTCCCTTCGGGTAAAGGTTGACCGCCATCCGGGCGGTTTCGTCGTCCTTCTTGTTGACGGTGATGCGCACTCCTTTGGAGGTGCCATTCGAGTGTGGTGCAGGCGGAATATTGAGGACCACGGGATCGGAACCGATGGCGGTATAGATCTTGGTCGTGAGCTGACTGTAATCGATGGCCCAATCGACGGAATAATCGTCGGCGGCGGTGCCTTCGTAGTAGCCGACTTTCACAGTCCAATTGGCGGAAGAGTCGGTGTCCAGATTGTCTTCGAATAGGGGGGCGGCGAGAACGACGGACGCGGGGGCGAGGAACAGCGCCGTCGAGGCCAGCAGGGGGAGTCGCGATCGATGCTTCATTTCGAGAACCAAGGGCAATGGGGTGCAGGTCCCGATGAAGGCCCTACCCGGTTCAGGCGCATCCACCGTCCGCCACCGCCGTTGACTTTGGCGGGTCCGTGTATGCTCCCCGGCCCTTGGAAAACTCAAGCGCGCAGAAAAAAAACCGGGCTCCGCAGTCTGAGGGAGACCGTCGGAGCCCGGGGAATGTCGAATTCAAGGTGCACGCAGGCTGAGGGGATGCCGGATACCGTGTGCACCGTCACGGCTCCGGAAATTACTACGTCGGTTCTGGTGTCAGCCTTTCTTAAAGAACAATCGAATCGACGCGGGCAAAGTACTCAGGAACTTCGTGTCGTCAACGGTTTCTTTTATGAATGACCCCAAGTTCAACTATTTCTCCTAATCATCATCAATCCTCCTCACTCTCCTTTGCCCGCTCCGGCTACCCCAAGCCCACCGAGATTATCGTTAATCTTCCCGCGGCCGTGGCTGCCAATCCGATTCCCATCCTTGACCCGCCCAGCCATTTGCCTTGAGGTGGGCGCGTGAGAATTCCCCCGGTGACTCCGCGCTTCGGCGCACTCTTCGCACTTCTGGGCTCCCTCATTCCCGCCGCTCAAGCCGAGCTGCGAGTTCCTGCCATCTTCAGTCCCAACGCCGTTCTTCAACAGGGCAAGCCCATCCCCATCTGGGGTTGGTCGGAAGATGGCGAAGCCATTTCGGTGGAGTTCCGGGGTAAGACCGCGCGCACCACGGCGGTCGGGGGACGATGGAAGGTCGAGATGCCATCCCAGCGTCCGGGGCTGCCCGATTCCCTCATCATAAAGGGCACCCGCGAAACGATCACCCTGACCAACATTCTCGTAGGTGAAGTCTGGGTATGCAGTGGGCAATCCAACATGGAGTGGCCGCTATCCCGGTCGGAGAATCCGCAAGGAGTGATCGATGCCGCCCGCCATGACGAGATCCGGCTGTTCACCGTACCGAAACTTCGCGCGGAGCAACCCGCCGATGATGTTCGGGCGGCCTGGCAGGTGTGCCGTCCGGATACGGTCCCGGGATTCTCCGCGGTGGCCTATTATTTTGGCGTGGCGCTCGCTAAATCCCGAGGTGTTCCGGTTGGGTTGATTCATACTTCGTGGGGCGGATCGCCGGCTGAGGTTTGGATTCGCGAATCCGTCCTGGCCTCGATGCCGGAGTTCAAAACCGACATTCTCGACAGTTATCCGCAACAGAAACGGGCTTTCGAAGCCAGCTTGGCCGAGTGGGAGAAGGAAGCGGCGCAGCTTCGCGCACAAGGCAAGCAGCCCGCCCGCGGTCGTCCCTGGGCCAACTGGCGTCCGTCAGAACTCTACAATGGGATGATCTATCCCATCGTTCCCTACGCGATCGCGGGAGCAATCTGGTACCAAGGGGAATCCAACGCTGGCCGGGCCGACCAATACTCGCGCCTGTTCCCGACGCTGATCCAGAATTGGCGGGAGGACTGGGGCCAGGGTGACTTCCCCTTCCTCGCCGTGCAATTGGCCCCTTGGGACAAGGGACGGCAGCGTTCACTGGATGCGATTACTGAGAAACCCGTCGAGAGCGATTGGGCCGAACTCAGGGAGTCCCAGCTGCTGGCGACGCATTTGCTGCCCAAAGTCGGTTTGGCGGTCATCACCGATTTGGGAGACAAGGACGACATCCATCCGATCAGGAAACGCGAAGTCGGGGAACGGCTCGCCCTGGCCGCCCGAGGCATCGCCTATAAGGAACGCATCACCTATTCGGGCCCCGAGTTTAGGAAAATGTCGGTGTCTCGCGGCAAAGCCGTTCTCTCTTTCGACCACGTCGGCAAGGGTTTGGAAGCCCGCGGCGGCGCCCTCAAGGGCTTCCAGATCTGCGGTGGCGACCGGGTTTGGTACTGGGCCGAGGCCTCTATCGATGGCCGACGGGTGGTCGTGTCGAGTCCCAAGGTCGAAACGCCCGTAGCCGTGCGCTATGGCTGGGCGGATTTTCCAGTCGTGAACCTTTACAACCTCGACGGTTTGCCTGCGTCACCCTTCCGCACCGACAATTTTCCGATCTCGACGGCCCGCAAGCCGTGATGGGAGCAGCATTCTCGACGTCCTCATGGAAGACTCCATTTCACCATCGGCAGGCGGTTTGAGCCGTCGAGCCTTCGTGGGTTTGTCTGCTGGGCTGGTGGCCGGCGGCTGTGCGGCGCGACCTTCATTGAAAGCAACGAGTGTTTCCCTCGCGGGCAATGCCGAGGTCCTGCGGGAGTTCGTTTACGACGAGGCCCCGTTTCCCGAGTGCCATGCATCCACGTTGGTGGAGACGCGAGACGGGTTAGTCGCTTCCTGGTTTGGCGGAACCGCCGAAGGGAAGGATGATGTTTGCATCTACACAGCCCGACGCGACGCTCAGCGATGGTCCGAGCCGGTGCGGGTCGCCGAAGGTCGGATGCCCGGCGACAGTCGCCAGTATCCGTGTTGGAACCCGGTGCTCTTCGAGGGGCGCCGCGGGCCCTTGTGGCTGTTCTACAAAGTGGGACCCCGACCGAACTCGTGGTGGGGGATGGTGACGCATTCGGCGGACCATGGTCATTCCTGGGCGACGCCCCGGCGGCTGCCTGAGGGCATTCTCGGACCGATCCGAGCCAAGCCGGTCGAGTTGCCAGACGGGACCCTGGTCTGTGGATCGAGCACCGAGCACGCCGGCTGGCAAGTGCAGATGGAGTTTACGAAGGATCCCCTGGGGTCCTGGAATCGAACGCCACCCCTCAACCGTGCGGACGAATGGGGGGCCATCCAGCCGACGATTCTACGGCACGGCTCGACCGTTCTCCAAATCCTCTGCCGTTCGCGGCAAGGCAGCATCCTGGAAGCCTGGTCATCGGATCAGGGTCACTCCTGGTCACCCTTGTCGCGCACCGCGCTGCCGAATCCGAGTGCCGGAATCGACGCCGTCGCGCTGCGCCGCGGCGGCTTCCTGCTGGTCTACAACCACACCACGAAAGGTCGTGGCATGCTCAACCTCGCCCGTTCGGCTGATGGCAAACGCTGGGACGCCGCGGCGTTACTCGAGAACGAATCCGGCGAATTCTCCTACCCCGCAATGATCCAGACCAAGGATGGCTTGGTGCACCTGATCTACACCTGGAACCGTCGCCGGCTGCGCCATGTGGTGGTGGATCCGTCACGCTTGGCAACCCGGCCGATCGTCGATGGTCAGTGGCCTTCCTAGGGTGCGCGGACGGGGCTTGAAAACCAGCGTTGCCGCCCGGGCTGCGCCGGTTCTATGCTGCGACAAGCGATGAAGCACCATCTCGACTTCGAGAAGCCGCTCATCGAACTCCAACAGAAACTCGACGAACTTCGCCGCGCGCAGCAGGCGAACCCGTTGGGTCTCCAGTTGGAGGACGAGATGCGCATCATCGAGGGCAAACTCGCCGAGACCCGACGCCAAATCTATGCCAGTTTGAACGCTTGGCAGCGGGTGCAGGTGGCCCGGCATCCCCAGCGGCCTTACTTCCTGGACTACGCCCGGTCGGCATTCACCGATTTTTCCGAACTGCATGGTGACCGGTTATTCGCCGACGACCATGCGATGGTTGGCGGGTTTGCCCGACTTGCTGGCCATTCCGTCATGCTGATCGGCACTCAAAAGGGCCGCGATACGAAGGAGAACATCCTGCGCAATTTCGGGTCGGCACATCCTGAGGGGTACCGGAAGGCGCTGCGGCTGATGCGACTGGCGGACAAATTCCAGGTTCCCATTGTCACTTTGATCGACACCGCGGGAGCATTCCCTGGCGTCGGAGCCGAGGAACGCCACATTGCCGAAGCCATTGCCGTCAATTTGCGCGAGATGATGCGCCTTGAGGTTCCAATTCTCAGCGCCGTTATCGGTGAAGGTGGATCCGGCGGCGCACTCGGCATTGGAGTCGCCGACCGGGTATTGATCCTCGAGAACGCGTACTACTCGGTGATCAGCCCGGAAGGTTGCGCAGCCATTCTCTGGAAGGACAGAAAGGCGACCCCTCAAGCGGCCGAAGCGCTGAAAATCACCGGACGCGACCTGCTAGAATTCGGCTTGGTGGACGAAGTCATTCCCGAGCCCCTGGGTGGCGCCCACCACGATCCGGCCGCGGCGGCTGCCTCGCTCAAAGCCAGCCTCGTCCGACATCTGGCAGAACTCCTGGCGCTTTCCCGTGACGAGCGCCTGCGGCGTCGCTACGCCAAGTTCCGGGCCATTGGGCCATTCACCACTCGAACCCGACCGGGATCGGAACCGGCCGCGCCCGCCGCCAGCCCGGTCAGTACTCCGGCGGCTGCGTAATGGACTGGCACCCGCTTCGCTTTCAGCCCATCTACAAGGAACGGGTTTGGGGTGGTCGCAACCTCGAAGCCTTCTACGGGCGCCCGATCCCAAAGGATGTGCCAATCGGAGAATCCTGGGAAATCACGGATCGCCCGGAAGGGGTGAGTGTCGTAGCCGAAGGTCCGCTGGCGGGTCGAACCCTCGCCGAACTGATGGCTACGGATCGGCGCGGATTGTTGGGAGATGCCGCCGATCGCCAGGGGCGATTTCCGCTGCTGGTCAAAATCCTGGACGCCCGCGACATCCTGTCCCTCCAAGTTCATCCACCGGCGTCCATCGCCCCGCGCCTGGGCGGCGAGTCGAAGACGGAGATGTGGTACTTCACCGCCACGACTCCGGGCGCCGAGATTCTCGCCGGGCTCCGCCGCGGCGTGACGCGTTCGGATTTCGAAGCCGCCATTGCCAACGGTTCGGTCGCCCACTGCTTCCATCGCATTCCCGTCCAAGCCGGGGATTCAATGTTCCTTCCGAGCGGTCGAGTCCATGCCCTTGGCGCCGGCCTTCTCTTATTTGAGATCCAGGAGAACTCGGATACCACCTACCGGGTGTTCGATTGGAACCGCGTGGGTCTCGACGGCAAGCCTCGTCCGCTTCATGTCGCTGAATCCTTGGCCAGCATTGATTTCGCGGATACCGAGCCCTCCCTCCTCGCGACGCCATGGACCGAAGAGGCTTCCATGCAGTGCCGTGGTTTGGTCGACGATCCGCTGTTTCGAGTGCAGCTCTTTCGAACACCCGTGCACATCGTCCAGAACCTGACCCTGCCTCGTTGTGCCATTGTGGGAGTCGTCCAAGGGAAACTCACCTTGGCGACCTCTTCGGGCGAGTGGAACTTGAAGAGCGGCGATTTCTGTCTGATTCCGGCCGCCCTGAAAACCATCGATTGCCGGCTTGCTCCGAACACCGAGTACCTCCTGGCCACTCCGGGAGGGAACCGAGTTCGCGGAACCGCGTGACGCGCGCTGCCAGGGAGCACGGAAGGCACCATGCAATCGAATCGCAAGAAGCGACCCAAGCCGGGGCATTTTTCCCGTCGACTCGGGCAATACAGCCTCTACCGGACCTTTCAGAAGGATCCCCTCTTCGCCTTCGCCTTTGCGGTGGCCGTGATCGTGGGCCTCGCGGCACTCATCGGCGTTCCCAGAATCTGGCGATCCACGCCGGTAGGATTTCAGGGTGCCATCATACGAGTGAGTCTGCTCGACAAGTTCCAAGCGGCGGCGCTGGCCCGAGAGGCGGTTTCGGCCGGCCGGGCGGGGGACCACTCAGGAGCCCTGACCGCCTGGAGAGCCGCCATCTCTCAGAATCTGGGTGATGCCAGGCTTCACCGCGGCGTTCTCGAATGCCTTCTCGACTCCCCGGAACCCCGGCGTGAGGACATGGTGATCGCTGCCGCCAGCACGGGCTGGCTGCTTGGATTGACTCACACCAATCGCTCGGACCTGGCCCTGGTCGCGATGGTACTGGAGCGTCACGGGCACCCGCGACGTGCCCTGGCGATGCTGGCGGGCACCGCGGTCGACGGCGTGAACGACGAGCCCATCCGCCGTGCGCTGGCCCGAGCCACCTTGGCAGCAGGAGACTTCGATGGATTTGCCGAGCAATGGAAGCGCGATGCCTCGACCTGGGAATCCGACCCTTCGATGCGCCTTCGGTACGATACCTGGCTGGCCATCTCCAACGGAAGCGGGGCCGAAGAGGCCCGGAATCGCCTGCGATCGGCCATGGAAGGCTCCGACGCCCTGAGCGCGGATGCCGCTCGCCTGTTGCACTTGGCGGCTCAACAGCGGCGTGATGTCAACGATCTGAAGTCGGCCTTGGCACGCCTGGACCGTACCGCCGACCGCCGACTCTCCTGCGCTTCGGATCATGCGGCCTACTGGCTTGTCCTTGCCGAGAAGGGCCAGGAAGCAGAAGCGCGCCGTCTCGCGGCGGATTACGCGCCGCAGACTCCCGATGCCGAAAGCGCCGCCACGTATGTGCGGACACTGGCGCAACTTGGTCTCCGCACCAATGCCCTGGGATTCGTCAGCGTTAACATGGGTGCCTTTGGCCATTCCCCGGAACTCTGGAGCGCCGCCTTCGACCTCTATTTGCGGGAACAGCGGTGGAACGATCTCCAGCGGGCCATCACCACGGCGAAGGTGCTGACCACTCATCATGAGCCGTTGTATGCTGAGGTCCTCTTCGCGGAATACCGATCGGCTGTGGAGCGGCATCGTCCGGCCGAAGCGGAAACTCTGGCCCGAGAACTCGTCCAGGCACCACTGCCGTTGCCCCGCGACGCCATTCGCTATGGGGAACGACTGCGACGAGACGGACACCTTTCGGAGGCTCGGCAAATCCTCTCGGCTCACCGCGCGGAGTTGGAGACGGATGCCCGCTATTGGTCCCTCGTTTTCAGCACCGCCATGGACGCCCGGGACCTCGAGACGATGCGGACCGCCGTGGACGGTTTGCTTCGGCTGCATCCGAACTCAACGTCCTGGGAGAACAGCCGCGCCGCGCTGTTGTTGATTACCGGCGACGAACCAGCCGAAGCACTCCGCTTGACGTTCGCCGGTCTGCAACGCAGCCCCTCCTCACCCGAGCTCATGATCAACCACGCCTTCGCCTTGGTCCGAAACCGCCGGGTCACCGAGGCGCGTGAATTACTGCTCGGCTTGGATCCCTCCCGCCTTCCGCCTTCCGTCGCGTCGAGTTACCGCCTGGTCCAGGTCGAAATCGCCGATGCCGAAGGTCGAGCTGCGGACGTTCTTGCGGCAGCGGCCGATCTCAAGCCGGAGCAGCTTCTCGACCCACAACGGGATCGATTGAACCAAATGCTAGCCCGGGCACGGTCGGTGCCGCCGAAATCGTCCGGCCTCTGATCACGTCGATGTCATCAGGACTTCCGTCATCCCCCGATCCCTTGGGTTCCGGCACCGGCGGTCCGGATCGATCTGGCCGACCCGAAACGCCGAGCGCCGCAGCCAAGGCCAAGACCTTTCTTCTGCGTTGGGCAATCCATTCGGTGGGCGTCATGGCGGCTTCCCAGATTGTTCCCGGGATTGAGTGCGACACTTGGTCGGGGCTGGTCATTGCCGCCCTGGTTCTGGGATTGCTGAACGCCTTTCTTCGCCCGCTGCTCATGCTGGTGAGCCTGCCGTTGGTGCTGGTGACCTTCGGGCTCTTTCTCTGGGTGATCAACGCGGGATTGCTCTACCTGGTTGGATCGCTGGTGAAGCCGTTTCATGTCGCCAGCTTCTGGTCAGCTCTTGGCGGCTCCGCAGTCATCAGCGTGATTTCCGGCTTCCTCCAACTTGCCCTTGGTCTTCGTTCGGGAAGTTCCGCTCGCATCCGCTTCGAACGCAACCGCCGCCGCCCGCCGCCGCCCCGCGGCCCTGGGGGCCCCGGAGGCCCCGTCATCGACGTTTGAGCAGGCAGTTGGTCGGAATGATTCTATAGCCGCTGATAACTGATGCGCCGCGTTGGGATTCCCTGCGCGTTGAAGCCTCGCTCGAAATCGGTGATCACCAACACGAGATCTCCCGGCGTTTCGACGACACGAAAGCGCGTATCTCCGCCGAAGACCCGGAGCATCTGCTCAAAGTAGCCGGCGTCATCGGTGCGCAAATGGACCTGGCCCCCGGGAGTGAGGCAACGCCAGGCCAACTCCGGGAACCGCTCATTCACGAGCCGGTTCTTATGATGCCGGCGCTTGGGCCAAGGGTCGGGAAAGTAAATGTGGAGGGACTCGACGGTCCCCGGCGGCAACAGGTATTCGAGGCAATACGACGCTTCGATGCGAAGGGCTCGCAGGTTCGTGAGCCCGGCACGCTGGCCCTTCCGATCCACCTTGCGGATCCGGCCCAGGAGACGTTCGACGGCGAGGAAATCCCGCTCGGGATGACGTCGGGCCCACTCGAGAATGAAGGAGCCGTCACCGCTTCCCAATTCAACCTCCAAGGGCGCGGCTCGCCCAAAAACCGTGCCGAGCACGAGGGGCTCAAACCAGGAGGCGGGTCGGTAAAGGAGTTTATCGCGAACAATGTCAGCGGGCGCACCGCGATTCGGTACGTCGGACATGGAGAGGGGTTCAACCGCTGGGAGGAGGCTCATCCGTAGTAAAGAGGGCCGCACTGGCCGTGTAGCCATGAACATAGTTGCGACCCCCGACCGGCCCAATCTCGCCATTCCCGAAGAATCCGGCAAGCGGCACCTCCGTCCCCAAGCCGCCATGCAGTCGCCGGGCATCATGATGCGGTTGTCCAAACAACCGGCTGCCGCGTCCGGCGCAACTGCACAGGCAAGCCGACAACACCCGGCGTCGACTCAACCGGGATCGGATGACCTCAAGGGTGGAGGACAAATCCTCATCAGCGGACGCGCTGTCCCGAAATTGAAACTGGAGCGTCTGCCCGACGCGCACCTTCGCGCCCACCGCCACCACCCCGCTCTGCGGATCCGCGGCCAGGAGGTTGCGCACCAGGAAATCGCCGCGCCGGTGTTCCTCCTGGTACTCATTCATCGCCAGCCCGACGAAAATGTTGCCACCTGCCCGGGCTTTGTCCGCCGCCGGGAGACTGTCGAACGTGTCTTGTAGAACGCTCAACGCCGGGAGGTTGCCGATCTTTTGGATCAGGTTCCGGTCGGCGGCCGTGACTGTCCACGGCCGGCCGATGGGTCGGCACCCTTGGGAAACAAGTGGCTCGAGGGCGACATTGCCACCAATCGACAAGGCCACACATCCGTCGGTATGAACTTGTTGATTGAGAAAGAGATGCGTCTGGCTGGCTTGGGGTGCGCCACCGGCCAGGCCGCCCACGGTGGCCACGCCGGGATAGGCATCATTCCATTGCCGGAGCCACGCCTCGGCATCCATGGAGAACGGATCCACAAAGGCCATCCAACCGCGGGACGCTTCAAGACCCACCTGACACCGGGAATGCCACCACGTCGGGCCTTCGGCATTCTGAAGGTCCGAGGCACTGATGTGGACCGGCACGACGTGGGCACCGGGAAGGTGGAGGGCGCAAAACGCCACCGCGGGTCCGTCCTCAACCTCTTCGTCATTTCCGATGACTCCGCGCCCGCTGCACCCGGCCAGAACCCGGGCCCGGGCATGGACCTGGGCGATTTCGAGGATATCGGCTGCTTGATGAACCAGCGGTGCGGTGACGAAAACGAGGACCAAATCGCTATGGCCGTCCGGAAGTTGGCGCCGCGCCTCTTCGAACTTCTCGCGCAGGGCTCCCTCATCAAAGGGACCCCGGTGAACGCCGGCGATGGCTTGGCCGATCAGGCTCATTTCGAACTCCACGCTACGCCTGGTGTCAGGCGACGTAAACCCATGGCGTGCCCCAATCTTCGGAACGCCCGCTAGTGGATTATCGGCCGAAAATGCCCCTTGCCACAGTCCTTTTGCCGTATAGGCTGGCCGACCTGCCCGGGTTCCGCGTGTGCGGAAAACCCACAAGGGGCTGAGAAACGACAAATTAACCCACAACCTAACCGTCAACCTCCGTTGCCAACCACAACGCGCGGTTCGTTTAGGCAATGGAGTCTTCGCCGGGTATTGTCCCGCCAAAGTCTCCAGGCAGTGAAAAGATAGGTAGAAGCCCGCATGCTCACCATGGAAGAGGCCATGCGGCAAAGCGACCTCCGCTTTGCCCCAGGCCAGATCGTCAAAGGAATCATCATCGAGGTCCGCGCCCGCGAAGTCCTCGTTGATATCGGCTACAAGAGCGAAGGCGTCGTGTCCGCCTCCGAGTTCGAGGACATCGCCTCCGTCAAGGTCGGCGACGAAGTCCCGATCTTCATCGAGAAGCTCGAGGACAAGGACGGCATGGTCGTCGTGTCCAAGGAAAAGGCCGAGTTCAAGCAGAATTGGGAGAAGATCCTCAGCGCCGCCACCGAAGGCGGCACGATCAGCGGCAAGGTCAAGGCCGTGGTCAAGGGAGGTCTCCTGGTCAACGTTGGTGTCGAGGCCTTCCTCCCCGCGTCCCAAGTCGACATCGTTCCGCCGAAGAATCTGCAAATCTACGTCGGCAACGCCTACGACTTCAAAATCGTCAAAATCAACCAGGACCGCCAGAATATCGTCCTGTCCCGCCGGGAATTGATCGAGGCCGAACGCGCCGAACGCCGCGCCCGCCTGCTCCAGGAGATGACTCCTGGCGACATCCGCAAAGGCACGGTCAAGAATATCACCGACTTCGGCGCCTTCATTGATCTCAACGGCCTCGACGGACTCCTGCACATCACCGACATGTCGTGGGGCCGCATCGGCCATCCGTCGGAGATCCTCAAGGTGGGCCAGGAGATCGACGTGGTCGTTCTCGACGTCAATCGCGAGAAAGAACGCGTCAGCCTCGGTCTCAAGCAGAAGTTGCAGAACCCCTGGGAAAGCATCGAACAGAAGTACCAGGTCGGTCAGAAGGTCAAAGGCAAGGTCGTCAACCTGGTTCCCTACGGCGCCTTCGTCGAAATCGAACCCGGTGTCGAAGGCCTCGTCCACGTCACGGAGCTCTCCTGGACCAAGCGCATCGCCAAACCTTCCGACGTCCTCAAGCAGGGCCAGGAAATCGAGGCCGCCGTCCTCGGCATCAACCGCGACGAACAGAAGATCAGCCTTGGCATCCGGCAACTCGAAGCCAATCCGTGGGACAGCGCCGCGGACAAGTATCGCCCCGGCAGCAAGGTCAAGGGCAAGGTCCGGAACCTCACCAGCTACGGCGCTTTCATCGAACTCGAAGAAGGCATCGACGGCATGGTGCACGTCTCCGACATCTCCTGGACGCGCAAAATCAATCACCCCTCGGAAGTCCTCAAGAAGGGCGACGATGTCGAGGCCGTCGTGCTCGAAGTCGACCGCCCGAATCAGCGCATTGCGCTTGGCGTCAAGCAGCTGTCCGAGGATCCGTGGGAACATATCGACCGCCACTACAAGGTGGGCGATCTGGTCACCGGCAAGGTGACGAAGCTCGCCAGCTTCGGTGCCTTCATCGGACTCCAGAACGAAATCGACGGCTTGGTCCATATCTCCCAGGTCAGCGAAGATCGCGTGGAGAAGATCAAGAACGTCCTCACCGTGGGCCAGGAAGTCACCGCCCGTGTGGTCAAGATCGACCGCGGCGAGCGGCGGATCGGCCTGTCCATCAAGGCGGCCAACTACACCGCCGAGCAGCTCAAGGAAGAGCAGAAGATCCTCGACGCGCTCAAGCCAGGCGAAGACCTGGTGGCGCTGGCCTCGGCCTTCGACGCCGCCGACGAGGCGCGCGCGGCCCGGGAATCCCGGCCCGAATAGCGGCCGAGGCACATCGGAAGGAGCGTGCCTTCGCTCCTTCGATCGCTGTCACACGAAGGGCGGACTGCCAAGTCCGCCCTTCTTCGTTTTCACCTACTTCCCAACGTTCGCTGGGAACTTGCCGGGGATGGCTTCTCTTCGCGCGACGGCGGCCTCAGGTTCCCGGTCCGCACCTCGCCCCACCTCACCTCAACTCAACTCACCGCTCCCAATCTCCTCAGGTACTCGTACGTATAAAGCCCGGTGGCATGGCCATCGGACCACACCGGTTGCACCGCGTACCCACCTACGGGTTCCAGTTTTCGCACCGTCCAGGCTTGCGGCGTCAAGGCACGCTCCGGGCCTTTGTAGAGATTTCCCAGGATATCGCGCTCGCCGGCGCAGCTGGCGCAGGGACAAGCCTTTCGAAGAGTCTCCAATGGAATGTAGCTTTCGAGCCCGTCCTCCCATCGAATCGCCAACTCCGTTCCGATAACCTGCAAATCCAGCGGACGCATGTGACGCGGTCAGACTCAACGCGACTCCGCCATCGGGCGAGTTCTAAATCCATGGACCTCCGCCCGCGGTAGGAGTCAGGCAGCTGCGCCGGAATCTGCCGGACAAGCCTTCGCGCGGGCACTCGCTCCCACGGCCACGCCGCTCACGATGGCGAGGAAACCCAGAAGATGGCCCCAATGCAGACGTTCCTGGGTTACCCACACCGCCACGAGTGTACCGAAGATCGGCTGCAAATAGATGGTCATGGCCGCCAGCGACACGGGCACCTCGCGGATGATGATCAACCAGGCGCTATACCCGAAGGCGGTGAGAATGACGCCGAGAAAGGCCAGGAGCAGCCAGGCCTCGCCCGACAGGCGTCCGATCCCAGCGAGTTGCTGGGCCGGGTTGTCCACCGCCAGCGTCGCCAGGTTGGCCGCCGTTCCCGCTGCCAACGCGACCACGGTCATCTTGTACACTCCACACCGCTGGATCAGCGGCTTGCCCATGACCGACCACACCGCCTCGCTGACGAAGGAAAGCACAATGAGAAGATTGGCCAGCAATCCTGGGAGTGGCGCCTCAGGATGCCAGAGCGACATCAGGCCCACTCCTGCGATCGCCAGGACAAACCCTAGCCAGCGCCGGCCAGGGATCGCCTCCTTCAGGAAGAGAGCGGCACCAAGGGACGACACCAGCGGGTCCAGGGCAATCAGGAGCGAAGCGTCACTGGCGAAACTGCGTTGAATACCCGCCACCTGGAGAATGTGGCCGATGTTGAACACCGCGATTCCCATGATGGCGGCCCGCAGGAGGTCCCGGCCGCGGGGAGCGGAGCCGGGCAGCCACGGCCAGAGAATCGCGAGCCCGACCAATGCCAGGCCGTAGCGCATGAACACGAACTGGCGCGCACCCAACTCCCCGGCGAGCCGCGTCGCAATGGTCGGCATGCACGCCCATCCCGCGTTGAGCAGGAGGAGCAGAAGAAGATGCGCCGACTTCATGGCGACCGCGCCGTGGCGATCCGTCAGGTACGATGCCGGGAACGGGAAAGATACCCGCTCATCCCCGCGGCATCAGCGTCCGCAGCATTGCTTGTATTTCTTGCCGCTGCCACAGGGGCACGGATCGTTGCGACCCACTTTGGGTCCCATGCGCACGGGTTTGGTACGCGCCACTTCCTCTGTCACCTCGTCCACGACGGCGGCGCCGCGTTGGCGCGCCTCGGCGGTAGGTTGTGCCGCCGCGGCGGAGCCGCCTCCACCTGATCCCGTTGCGAAGGCATTGATTTCGGCGTGCAGGGTCTTCTGCGGAAGCTTCCGAAGGAAATTCTGGAACGCCATCAGGCTGGACGCCGATAGGAAGATGTTCCTGCAGATCTCGCTCTTCACGTTGAGCATCAAATCTTCGAACAACTTGAACGCCTCGGCCTTGTATTCAATGAGGGGATCCTTCTGGCCATAGGCGCGCAGCGAGATCGAGACCCGCAGGCTGTCCATGTTGTAGAGATGCTCCTGCCACTGCCGGTCGATGGCGCTGAGGATGGTGTAGCGCTCCACCGCCTTCAGGGCGTCAGGATTCTCCACGCTGATCTTCAGGTCGTAAGCCCGCCGAACGGCATCGGTGACGAAGGTGGCAACCGCGAACTGATGGGGCGAAAGGCCGTCGAATAGCGACTCCGGCTGGGGCGCTTCTGTTCCGGATTGGGCCGCCTTGAGGATCTCCTCCTCGGGAAGTCCCAGGGGAAACGTCAGGTTCGCCCAGTCCGCCAATCCCCGGATATTCCAGGAATCGAAGTCTGTGCCGCCATCGGAGAATTGGCGGACTTTTTCGACCACCACTTCCTCCATGATGTCCATGAGGCGGTCGCGGACGTCGTCGGCGCGGATGATGTCATTGCGGAAGCCGTAAATGACCTCGCGATGACGGTTCATCACGTCGTCGAACTCCAGGGTTCGCTTGCGGATCTGGAAGTTGTGCTGTTCGACGCGCTTCTGGGCTTGCTCGATCGATTTGTTGAGGAGCGGATGCTCGAGTTCCTGGCCTTCCTCCAAGCCCATCTTCTCCATGTATCGGATAATCCGGTCGGAACCGAACAACCGCATCAGGTCGTCCTCGAGGCCCAGGAAGAAATGAGAGCTGCCGGGGTCGCCCTGTCGGGCACAACGGCCACGGAGCTGTCGATCGATACGACGGGACTCGTGACGTTCCGTACCGATCACGTGCAGTCCGCCAAGATCCGCCACACCCGTACCGAGCTTAATGTCCGTGCCTCGGCCCGCCATGTTGGTGGCGATGGTGACGGCACCCCTCTGGCCTGCCCGGGAGACGATCTCCGCTTCGCGTTCGTGCTGTTTGGCGTTGAGCACCTCGTGAACAATCCCGGCTTTTTTCAGCAATCGGGACAGGTGCTCACTGGCTTCGACGGAGATCGTTCCGACCAGGATCGGACGGCCCTGGTTATGGACCTCGACGATTTCGCGCACGACAGCGTCCCATTTTTCCCGCTTAGTCTTGTAGACCGTGTCGTGCGCGTCTTTGCGCCGGCAGGTTTGGTTGGTCGGAATCACCAGGACACCGAGGTGATAAATGTCGAGAAACTCCTGCGCCTCGGTCTCCGCCGTGCCGGTCATTCCGGACAACTTGGTGTAGAGCCGGAAGTAATTCTGGATGGTGATCGTGGCGTAGGTCTGGGTCTCGCGCTCAATCTCGACGCCTTCCTTGGCTTCAACGGCCTGATGCAGACCGTCACTCCAGCGGCGTCCCGGAAGTGCGCGGCCGGTATGTTCGTCGACGATGATGACCTTGTTCTCGTGGATGACGTAATGGACGTCGCGATCGAAAAGGCAATACGCCTTGAGCAGCTGGGAGATGACGTGGATCTTCTGCGCCCGCACCTCGAAATCCTGCTGCGCTTTCTGTTTCAACTCGAGGCGCCGCCGGGCATCGAGTTCGGCATTGGAATCGATCTCGTGGAATTGGGTGCCGATGTCGGGGAGCATGAAGGCATCCGGATCGTCCGGGCGCAGAAACTGGCGCCCCTTTTCCGTCAGGTCCGCATCATGCCCCTTTTCATCGATAGCGAAGAACAGCTCCTCCTTCTCCGCGTACAACTGTTTCTTCGATTGGTCGGCATGGAGCGACAATTCCGCCTTGTTCATGAGGCGAATATTCTCCGCCACCTCCAGGATCCGGAGGAACTCCGCCATGCGGGGCTGGCCCTGCTTCACGCGGAAGAGGAGCAACCCGATCTGACGCTCCAACTCCTCCTTGTCCTTGGGATTGGAGCCATCGGCAGGATGAAGCTGTTGGATCAGACTTTCGGCCTCGTTGATAAATCGCGTGCACAAGCGGCGCTGTGATTCGACCAACCGCTCGATGAACGGCTTGAAATCGTCGTAGACTTTGTTGTCGGTGTGGACGACAGCAGGTCCGGAAATGATCAACGGCGTCCGGGCTTCATCGACCAGGATCGAATCGACTTCATCGACGATGGCGAAATAATGCTGGCGCTGAACCTGTTCGGCGGCCGTGGTGGCCATGCCGTTGTCGCGCAGGTAGTCGAAACCGAACTCCGAGTTGGTGCCGTACGTGATGTCGCAGGCATACTGGGCGCGGCGGACTTCGGGGGATTGATCGTGCTGGACACACCCCACGGTGAGGCCAAGGAAGCGGTAAATCGCCCCCATCCACTCGCCGTCGCGGGCGGCGAGGTAATCATTCACCGTGACAATATGAACGCCCCGACCCGTGAGGGCGTTCAGGTAAGCGGGAAGCGTGGCGACCAGCGTCTTGCCTTCGCCCGTCGCCATTTCCGCGATGCGTCCGGAGTGAAGGGCGTAACCGCCGATCAACTGGACATCGAACGGAATCATCTCCCACAGCAACTTGTGACCGCGAACGTCGATCTCCGACTTCCGCTCGGTCAGCCGGCGGCAGGTGTTTTTCACCACTGCAAAAGCCTCGGGCAGAATCTCATTCAGCCGGGCGGCAAGCGCCGCGTTGTCCTCGATGGCGGACAACTCAGCCTTCCACGCGGCGGTCTTTTCGCGAAGGGCATCATCGGAGAGCGATTGCAGCCCCTGCTCCAACGAATTGATTTGCGCCACCAAGGGGCGAAGCTTCTTCACTTCGCGCTCGTTCTTGGTGCCGATGATCTTCCTAACGAAGTAACCGAGCATGGTCGTGGCCCCTAGACAGGGTTGGCCAAACTACGCGTCGGTGGCTAGAGCGTCAAAGGCTTTCCCCCCAACCCAAATGCACTTCCCACCTCGCAGGTGCCCTAGGCCGAACCTGAAACGGCCCGCAAATCGGCCCGCGTTTCCTGGTACGTGGTGGCATAAGCCACGGCGCCCGCCCGCGGTTCCACCCCATGGCGTTCACAATAATGCCGATACAGGTCCGGCCACCAATTGCGGTGCGACGTCAGTCCAGCGTCCCGCCAGCGCTCCCATCCCATCAGGACTTGGCTCCAACACCGGTCTCCAAAGGCGACCGCCTCGTGCGCGCTCGGCATGTCGCTCACATACCAATCCCGGCCAATCCGTGCATGGAGCACTTCGTCCGCCCAATCAAAATCCTGAAACGTGGCGGCCAACGCGTTGCGGGACATCACGCCGACTTCCCATTCGTGGCGCTTCCCGGTTTTCGCCATCAACCCCTGCTCGATAAAATAGAGAACGGCATGTCGCTCCTTTGGTGCGAGTTGGGTGTTCAGGCCGAGGGACCAGGTGAAGTTCACCATGACCGTCGACGGCCAATCGATACCCAGATCGACGAATCCAACCTCCCCCATCATGGCGTGACGGGCTTCGTCCCACAGTTGCCGGGTCATGTCCCGATAGTACGCCCAAGGTTTGCCGGGAGTCTCCATGACGATGCTGGAGATGACCTCAGGCACATCGATTTCCCGCAGGCGTTTGTAGAACATCATCAACACCTTGCCGTCCAAAGGGGCAGCCGGATCGTAGAGAAACACCTCCGCATTCACTCCCATGTTGTACGGGTCGGGAAACCGTTCGTCGCGTTTCGGTACCCCGTCGTAGGTCAGGGCCAAACGCGACCATGATCTTTCGGGAACGGGGCCTGGCGACACCGAGGTGCCGTCGATCCCACCCGCCGACGCGATGGCGGCGCCAATGCGGCCCAGGGCTTCCTCCCATCGACTCGACTCCGCCCCAGACACCAGTGCATCGATCGCGGCTCGTCCGTAGGCGATCATGTCCTCGATATCAGACAAAGCGCCCTGACACACCCTCCGCGACGGCTGGTCGGCAAGGGCATGTGCCTCTCGGCGATACCTTTGGATGGCCTCCTGCAGTTGGGGCAGAACGACGCCGTACACCGCCGACAGCAATCCGGCCGTCTCCGGTGCACCCAATACTTCGTCGAGCGCGACTTCCAAGCCTTCGTGGGGCACGACCTCCAGGCCCAGGGGCGGTTCGCGCATCTCCCCCACGCGTTGGCGCAGCGCGGTGACCTGCTCGGCGCACAAATAGGCGTGATAACTAAACGCCATTTTCAACTCGTACACCGGTTCAGCGGTGAGACGGGCGAGAAAGATCTGGTGAAGTCGGCGCAGGACGTAATGGAACCGCTTCAGTCGAATCACGCTGTCATCCACCGATAGACCCGGCCTTCTTGCCTCGACAAAGGAAGCGAGGCCCGCCAAGGCGGGCAGTCCGCGATACGTGCGATAGGGGGCGGCGTTTCCGGCGGTGCTCATCGCCGGAGAGTCAGCCGCGTTCGGCGATGGAAAGAAAGGCTTCGGTGGACCGTGGCGTCGAGGATTGAAAGCCGAGGCCCGGCGACGAATTCACTTCGACCTGGGTCCGACATTGGCAATGGCGATCGGCCGGAACCCATGGGCCAACGCCGGCGACTGCGGCTGGAGCGAAAAATCGAACCTGGTGGCGTCCTTGAACAATGGATCCGCCACGATCGACCGCTGGTCGTGTCCGCGCGCCTGCCACTGCGCCCACGATCCGCCATCCAAGGTCATGCGGGCGGCATCGGCACCCACCCGGGCATCGAAGTAGATGTTGTGGTCGATGAGGTATTGGTTGTTCTTCCAGGAGCTGCCGAGGAGTTTTCCGGAATCGAAATAGACGATGTTGTTCGTAAAGGTGAACGACCGATGGTCCTCGTCGCGCGTTCGCATCAGTTGGTTCTCGCGGTTGAACGCGAAGATGTTGTTCCGGACGACATTGTCGCGGCCATAGTGCTGGTGAAATCCCGCGCTCTTGCAGCGATAGACCACGTTGTTCTCCAGCAGAATCCCGGTGCTGCCTTCATCGGTATAAAGCCCCCAGCCGCCATAGTCGTAACTCTCGATGTCATGGACCAGATTGTTGCGAACGATGGTGCCGTGTTGAATGCCCAGCGTGTACACGCCGCCCATGTCACTCAGTCGACCCTGCCCGATATGGTGCAAGTGGTTGAACTCAATGACGTTTTCCCGGCAGGGCGTCTCCTGGTATCCCCAATTCCACCCCACGGAAATGGCCGTGTAGTAGAGGTCCGCGATTTCGTTGTGGGCGATGCGATTTCCGCCGGATTGCAGGACCAACACACCCACCGCGGGGGTAAAGATCCGCCCCAGGCCCACGAAGCGGGAATCCAGAATCTCATGACCGCGACAGGCGGAGAAGTCGTCCGGAGTTCGATCATCCATTTCTCCGAGGCGCACCGCGCCGCCGCCCACTTCATTTACGGAACAGCGATAGATGCGGCACCGCCGGGCGCCGCGCCCGAACTCCACGGCGTACCCGCCAAGATTCCGGAAGGTGCACTCCTCGAAACTCACCTGGACGCTATGTTGCACCCGCAGAGCACCCCGAATCGGGACTGCCGCCTGCGGTGAGATCATTCCGTCCAGAGGAGCTTCGTAGTCGCTCTCGACGAAGGAAAGGCGTCGAAGGAAGAGCCGATGGACGGGTGTCTGGGACTTCGGATCACCGGCAATGGTCACCAGGGTCTGAAGGCGTGGGGCGACCACGACGGATTGATTGGGATCCATTCCCGATGGAGCCAGCAGCGACAGCACTCCCGATCGTTCATCGAGAAACCATTCCCCGGGTTGATCCATGGCGTCGGGCACATTCTCAACCCAGTACCGGGCATCCCCCTCTGACATCCAATAGGGCCTGGGGCCGCCCGGCAGCGAGGCGACTGATTTCGAAGGATCAACGGCGCGAATGGGAACCTGGAGGTCGGTCCACTTCATGAGCATGATCAGTCGGGCCCTCGGCCACTGGGTCCAGGCCTCGCGAAGGTCGCCAGCGTGGAACGGCAACGCGATGGGAGTGTTGGTGCCCAGAGCCGCGGTGGTTCGGAAGAAACCCTCGTTGGGAGTGCGTGCGCGCTGCAGTCGCCTTCCATCGGCAAACAACTGCTGAAAGTACCATTGGCCCGCGCGGACCTCCGGCAGGGTGACCTTCCACAGACCTTCCACCGACGCGTCGCGAACCCAGCCCACCAGCCGCCGTCCGCCGCTGAGCACGGGTTGGGCACCGATGGCAGCTTCAAGGGTCAAACCGCTGTCCGCGGGCTCCAGCCGCAATGTCTCAGCCAATTCATAACGGCCGTTGGCCAACTGAATCGTGTGGGGTCCCGGCGTGCCGCGCGCCTTGGAGACCGCGGCGGCGACGGTTCGGAACGGCCGGTCGGCGGTCCCTTCGCCCGCGTCGTCGCCCGTTGGCGAAACATTGAACGTTGCCGCATGCGAGGGTTGCAGGAACGGAACCATCGTCATGAGAACGACGGGAAGCCATCGAACGAGCACGCGCATGGCTTTTCCCATGCCAGCCCTGGGCCCCCGATGCAATCGCCGGGTGGCCGTGGCCACACCCACAAAGGCTCCACACGCCAGGCGCTATCGACTTCCGAAAAGCTGGCGGATGATCTCTTCGACCGGGACTTCTTCGATGTCGATGTCCTTGACGGTGAGTTCATCCAGCAACGCCTTGCACACGGCGATGACGCGATCGCGTTTCACCTTGAGCTTCACCACCTCCTCCGTTTGGTCGACGACTTCGCCGTAACGGGCGAGATGCTCTTTGGAGCAGGTGGCGGCTTCCGGACTATGGATGGTGACGAGCTTGTGATCGGCAAACCGATCGATGACCTCGGCCAGTCGACCGTCAAAGAAGATCGCCCCCCGATCGATAATGACCACCCGATCGCAGAGCTCCTCGATGTCCGCCATGTAGTGCGAGGTGAGCAGGATGGTGGTCCGGCGGGTGGCATTATGGTGCCGCAAGAACTCTCGAACCTTCTTTTGTGAGACGACATCCAAACCGATGGTCGGTTCGTCCAGGAACAGGACGCGGGGCCCGTGCAGCAGGGACGCGATCAGCTCCATCTTCATCCGCTCGCCCAGGGAAAGCTCGCGCACCATGACGTCGAGTTTCTTCTGAACATCGAGCAACTGGCTCAATTCACCGACCGTGCGTTGGGCCTCGAACGCCGGGATGCCGTAGATACGGGCGTTCAAGGCGAGGGATTCGCTTGCGGGAAGGTCCCACCAAAGCTGGTTCTTCTGCCCCAAAAGCAGGGCAAACTGCCGGCGGTAGCCGTCCGCTCGTTCCCAGGGGGTAAATCCCAGAACCGTCGCCTCGCCCGATGACGGGTAAAGGAGTCCCGCCAGCATCTTCAGTGTCGTGGTCTTCCCGGCACCGTTCGGGCCGAGAAATCCGACGAATTCACCCTCGCGCACCTCGAAGGAGACATCCCGAACGGCGGTAACCTGCTCATAGTCTCGCCGCACCAAGCTTTTCAGGGCCGCTTTGAGCCCGGGCTGCTTTTTGAACGTGCGGAACGTCTTGGTCAGTCCGCGGACGTTGATGACGGTCTCGCCAGCCATGGGACTGATAAACTGGCGCAAACAACCCGTTCGGACAATACGTCCGGCGGGTGGACGTCAACCGCGCAGCTCGCGGTCGAGATGATTGACCGCTTTGCGCACGGTAGGATCGGTCTCCATGCGGTCGGTGACCGCCCGGCAGGCATGGAGCACCGTCCCGTGATCGCGTCCACCAAAGGCTTCACCAATGGTACTCAGCGATGATTCGGTGAGCGTACGCGCCAGGAACATGGCGACTTGCCTCGGGAAGGCGATGTGGTCCGGGCGCCGTCGTCCCAGGATGTCGGCCACCCGCAAATCGAAATGATCCGCCACCCGCTTGATGATGACATCAATCGTCAGTGTGACCCGCCCCTCCTCGCTGAGGACGTCACGAAGCAATTCGCGAAGCCGCTCGACGGTCACCACTTGACCGGTCAGGCGCGAATAGCTGGCAACGCGAGTGAGCGCTCCTTCGAGGCGACGGACATTCGTCCGGATTCGCTCCGCCAGGAACTGCCCGATGTCGGCGGGCAGCGTGTAGCGCATCTGGTCGGCCTTCTTCCGCAGAATCGCCAGTCGGGTTTCGATGTCAGGGGGCTGGATGTCCGCGACCAAGCCCCATTCAAACCTGGAAACGAGGCGCTGTTCGAGTCCCTGGATCTCACTGGCCGGCCGGTCGCAGGTCAGGACGATCTGCTTTCGTGCCTCGTGCAAGGCGTTGAAGGTGTGGAAGAACTCCTCCTGGATACGCTCCTTGCCCGCCAGGAACTGAATATCATCGATCAGCAGGACATCGGTTTCGCGGAATCGCTTGCGGAACCGCATCAACTTGCTGTTCTGGAGAGCGTCGATGAATTCGTTGGTGAAGCGCTCGGTGGAGACATAGGCGACGCGTGCCTGGCGCCGATTGGCGGTGACGTGTTGCCCGATGGCATGGAGCAAATGGGTCTTGCCGAGACCGACGCCGCCAATGAGGAACAGCGGGTTGTAGGAGCGGCCAGGATTATGCGCCACCGCCACCGCCGCAGCGTGGGCGAAGGTATTGTTGCCAACGACGAAGGTGTCGAAGGTATTCTTCGGGTCGAACGGGGAGATGGGCTCAGCCAGTTCGACCACTTCGACGGCCGTCCGGGTCGGCACCTTGGCTCGATCGGTTTCCGGGGCGACCGGGCCGGTCTTGGCGGCGTGGGTCGTGGGTTTCTCCAAGGCCACGAAGGCGAAGGTTATCGCACGTCCACCCACGCTGGCGAGGGCGTCTTCGATGACGTCCCGGTAGTTCTCGCCGAGCCAGACTCCGCAGAATTCGTTCGGAACGGCGAGCGTCAGTTTGTCGTCGACCAGGCTGACTGCCTGGATAGGCGCGAACCAAAGCCGGAAGACCTCGGCATTTAGGACCGATTGGAGCGACAGCAATGCGGCGCTCCAGAGCGTTTGGGCTTGGGAATCCATGCTTGGCGTGAAGCAACCTGAAATGGGCCTAAATGCTCGACTTATTCACCCAGGCGTTTGACCCGGCCGTAACAGCCACAAAACACACTGGTTTTTCGAGGGTCCGAAGCAGGCATCACTCCCCCCGTTCGTCGTACCCCGAGTGAACTGGCCAGCACAATTGGACGCATAAGTAGGCTCTGATAAGGGTCTTGCGTGGAATTTCAGGCTCCTCTACGCCCCGCTTGCCGACGGCTGTCGCCGCATTGGACGGCATTTGGAGCGGTGGCTTTTTAGGTCGGGTATCCGTCAGCTGCGAGGCAAATGTATTAACTGTTATCCACCGCTTACTCACAGGCCCTTTTTAACCCAAAATCCCCAATTCTTGAACGCTTTCGGAGACGAAAAAGGCGCCCCTACCAAGGGGCGCCCAGTGAACAACGGGCGCCTTAGCAATCGTAGTACAAAAAGAACTCGTGCGGATGCGGACGCAAGCGCACCGCGTCATGTTCCTTCAGCTTGTGCTCGACCCACATCTCGAGGAAGTCGCTGGTAAACACGTCGCCCTTCAACAGAAAGTCGTGATCGGCCTGCAACGCCGCCAGAGCATCGGCCAGGCTTCCCGGAACCTTCGGAACCTTGGCCAGTTCTTCCGGCGGCAGCTCGTACAAGTTCTTATCCATGGGTTCGCCCGGCTCAATCTTGTTGAGCACGCCATCCAAGCCCGCCATCAGCAGGGCGCTGTAGCAAAGGTAGGGATTGGCGGCAGGATCGGGTGGGCGATACTCGATGCGCTTTGCCTTCGGGTTCTCGCTGAAGGTCGGGATGCGAATGGCCGCGGACCGATTGCGCGCCGAGTACGCCAGGTTTACGGGGGCTTCGTAGCCGGGGACGAGGCGTTTGTAGCTGTTGACCGTCGGATTGCAGATCGCGCAAAGCGCGCGCGCATGCTTCAGAATGCCGCCGATGTAGTACAGGGCCATCTGAGACAGTCCGGCATACTCATTGCCGGCAAAGAGCGGCTTGCCCTTCCGCCAGAGCGATTGGTGCGTGTGCATGCCCGACCCGTTGTCGCCGAACAACGGCTTGGGCATGAAGGTGACCGACTTGCCATGCTTCTTGGCGACATTCTTGATGATGTACTTGTACAGCATCATGGTGTCGGCGGTCTTCACCAGGGTGTCGAAGCGGAAGTCGATTTCTGCCTGGCCGGCCGTCGCCACCTCGTGGTGCTGACGTTCCACCTTGATGCCCAACTCCTCCATTACCAGGACCATTTCGGTGCGGATGTCCTGCTGGGTGTCGATCGGGGCTACCGGGAAATACCCCTCCTTGTGACGAATCTTGTAGCCCAGATTCGGCATCTCATCGCGGCCCGTGTTCCAAACGGCTTCCTCGCTGTCGACGGAATAGAAACAGCCGTTGCTCTTGGACTCGAACTGGACGTTGTCGAAGATGAAGAACTCCGCTTCGGGGCCGAACACCGCGGAATCGGCGAGGCCGGTACTGGCGAGGTATTTCTCGGCACGCTGGGCGATGCCCCTTGGATCCCGGCTGTAGGCTTCCTTGGTCCCCGTCTCGGCAATGGTGCAGGTCAAACTGAGCGTCGGGACCGCGCAAAAAGGATCGATAAACGCGGTGCCTGGATCCGGCATCGCCAGCATGTCGCTCGCTTCAATCGATTTCCATCCGCGGATCGACGAACCATCAAAGCCGAAACCCTCTTCAAAAACCTCTTGGGTCAGCTCTGCGGTGGGCACACTGAAATGCTGCCAGGTACCGAAGGTGTCCACGAACTTGACGTCGACCATTTTGGCCCCGGCTTTTTTGGCCAGTTCCAGGACCTGTTTGGGAGTGCTCATTTGGTGGAAGGTTTGCCGTTGGGGAGTATCTGCGACGCCTCGTTGGCCCGCCCTTGATCAGCCGCCGGACGACCAGTCGAGGGGACAGGACTTCCTTGCGGTGACGGTTGGCGAGCGCAAAGCGGGGTCACTGTAAATTCCGGGTCCCGCGTGTAAAGCCAGCGGGGGGAAAAAAAAGGAGACCGTGTTGTGCGCTTGACTTCGTCTGGACGGGAGATCCGCGACTCAACGTCCGGTGAGTCCCTTCAAATACGCCGCCACCAACTCGGGCAGATCATCGCTATAGCCGCCCTCAAGAATGTTGAACACCGGCAGGCCGGTCTTTCGAATCCGTTCACCCAGCCAGTGGAAGTCCTCGGTCTCCAGCGTCTCATGCGCAATCGGATCCCGTGCATACGCATCGAATCCTGCCGACACCGCGAGCAGATCGGGCTTCTGCGCCAGCAGCCGCTCCAGCGCGCGTTCGATCACCTTCCGATACTCCAGGCGGGGATGCTCCGGAGGCACGGGATAATTGAAGCAATTGTCGGCGACGTCCGCGAGTCCGGTTCCCGGGTAACAGGGATGTTGATGGATCGAGGCAAAAAACGCGCCCTTCTTTCCGGCCAGGATGGCTTCCGTGCCGTTGCCGTGGTGCACGTCGAAATCCAGCACCGCCACCCGTTTGGATCCCGTCTCCAAGGCCTCCAGCACCGTGATCGCGATGGTGCCGAGATAACAGAAACCCATGGCCCTCGACGGCGTGGCATGATGGCCGGGAGGACGCAGCAGACTGAGGTTGGGTTCGCCGCGCCGGGCAGCGGCCAGAGCGGCGAGGCCGCCACCGACGCCCCGCACCGCGTGATCAAAAATCCCCGGATGTGCCGGCGTGTCGCCATCGAAATCCGACTTGGCTTCGCCCAATCGCTGAAGGTGCTGCGTGGTGTGGGCGCGCAACAGAACGCCGGGATCCACGGCCACCGGCTTCTCCCAGGTGATCTTGAGCCCGGGCAGGCTTCGCAGTTTGGCCAAGGTTCCGCGGATACGCTCCGGGCGTTCCGGATGGCCCGGCGAATGGTACTCCGTGCAACGTTCGTCGGTGATCAGGATCACCCCGGGATGCAAGCAGATCTCCGAGCAAGGATCCACCCCAGCGTGATGACTCCGACTGGCTATCCCCGAGTCACGGTCTCGTCGAGGTTGAGCAGTGCGCGCGCCACCGCGGTCCATGCCGCGCGTTCCGTCACCTCCCCCGGCCCTGGTCCCGCCAGTGCCTCGGGTGCCACCTCGCCATTGGCAAGTCGCCCCCGCTGGGTTTCGAAGAAGGTCACCAGGCGCTCGAGTTCGTCCTCGGAAGGGGTCCGCGCCAGGCAACGTCGGAAGAGGTCCACCGCCCGCGTGCGCGTATCGCCGGCGGTGGACGCGGTCTTCGAACCCAGTGCCCGCGCTGCTTCCATGAACGCCTCGTCGTTCAGCAGGGTGAGGGACTGCAATGGCGTGTTGGAAACTTCGCGTCGAGCCGTGCACGCCTCCCCGCTGGGGGCGTCAAAGGTGCCAAAGGAGGCATAGGGCGCTGTGCGTTTGGCGAAGGTATACAGGCCGCGACGATAGCGATCCTCGCCTTCGCTCACCTTCCATTCCAGCGGCCCATAGGTTCCTTCCTTGGTAATGCTTGGCAATTGGGGTGGAAAGACGCTGGGACCACCCATTTTCGGCGACAACAAGCCGCTCACACTCAACGCCAGATCTCGCACCAACTCGGCTTCCACCCGGAAGCGCGGGCCCCGGCTCAGCAGCCGATTCTGTGGGTCCTTTTCCAGGGAAGCCGGGAGAACCTTCGACGATTGCCGGTAGGTTGCGCTCATCACGATTGTCTTGTTCAACGCCTTGAGCGACCAGCCGCGATCCATCAACTCCACCGCCAGCCAATCGAGCAGCTCTGGATGCGAAGGCAGTTCTCCTTGAAAACCGAAGTCCTCCATCGTTGCCACCAGTCCCCTGCCAAAAAACGCCTGCCATTGGCGATTGACCGTCACCCTGGCCGTCAACGGGTTGTCGCGGGACACCAGCCAGCGCGCGAATTCCAAGCGGTTCCTGGGTTGCTGGGGAACAAGTGCGGCAAACACCGCCGGCAACCCCGGCGTCACCCGGTCCGTTGGCTGCAAAAACTCTCCCCTGTGCCGCATGAGCGTGGCGCGGGGATTATTGGAAGGTCGTTCCTCGAGCACCAAGGTGGTGGGATACGCGGGCAGCTCCTGCCGCACTTTGGCGATCTCCGCTCGGGCCGGGCCCAACTCGGGCGCCACCTGCGCGAAGCGCCGACGCAATGCCGCCTCCTGATCCGGTGTCCGCTGGCCGCCGGACAACGCCAGAGCGGCCTGGACGTCATCGGGCAGGTCCATGGCGTCAGCCCCGCGCGGATCCGTGGTGACACTCACCCGGAAACGACCGAGGCCGGCGGCGTAATACTTCTCGAAAAGCAGCCGTAATCGCAGGTCCGACGCCTCGGCCAGGGGTGTTGCCAGATTGAAGACAGCGACATGATCGCGTCCCTGGCCGCCGTCGATCGACCATCCCGATTGCGCATCATCATCCAGCGCCTTGGCGGCATCATTGCCGCCCGCAGCGTAGCTCTGCGACGGCCGCACCAGCGGCACCGGCACACCGGCGGCGGTGAGACTGATGGTGGACAGGAAGAAGTCGCCAAAGGGTCCCTCATAATAAACTCGGCCCGGCCCCCGACGCGGAAGTCGATCATCCGTCAGCGCCTCGAGTCGAATGGCCGTGATGCCTTTCAGGTCCGTCCGGTAGACGAGTTCGTAGGCGTCGCTCTTGGTCATGTCGCTGCTGGCGAAAACCGTGCCGTCGGCCTCCAGGGTCAGCACCGGTACCGCGCTGGTCGCCGAGACGGGTGTCAACGGCACCCACTTCCGCACCTTTGCTGCTTCGCGTGCGGACCACGCGGCAAAACGGCGCTCGAAGTTCTCGCGCCGCCGTTCCTCGATGGGCCGCGCATCGGGGGCCTCCACGCCGAAGCTGATGCGCACCCGGCCGAGCACGTGTTGCGAACCATGTCGCTGGACGAGACGGATCTGGAACCGCTTGCTCTGCGCCTCAGGCACCGGCTCGGCAAATCGCAGGACCAGGCGGCGGTTGATGTTCCAGGCCCCTTCCCCCGACACCGCCCAACCGGTGTCCGTCTTCCCATCGATGGCATGCGCCGCCGGAAAGCCACCCTGTTCGAAATCCGCTTCCGCGGAAACGACTCGGATCGGGGACAGATTGGTGGTGATGGCAGATTCTGAACCCGTCCAAATCTCAACCTCGCTCAAGACGAAGTTACCGTTGGGTGCGCGACCCGGGCCTTTCTTCGGGAGCGCATCGTCGGCGAGGGCTTCAATCACCAGGAAGGCGACGTTGTGGAGTCCCGGTGCGAAGCGAAAGGTGGCGACGTCAGTCTCCGGAGTGGTTCCGCCAAACCGGTACGAGCCATCCGGCAGGCGTTCAGGCGTCGAGGAGGCGGACACCTCCTCGGCCACGGGCGTCACCAGCGTGGCGCGGTCCTCTGGCGGAAACCGATTCGGGAGTCCGCCTTCCATCTCCGCCAGGCGAGCCTCGATTCTGGCGCGTTTCTCGGCGATGTCGGGTTTCGGCACGTCCATGACGGGCTCGTCCGCGTTGTCGAGAAACGCCATGAACTGGTAATACTCGCGTTGCTGAATCGGATCGTATTTGTGGGTATGGCACTGGGCGCAGGCCAAGGTCATTCCCAACCACGCGGTCGCGGTCGTGTGCACCCTGTCCACCATGGCATGGAACCGATACTCCAGCGGGTCAATGCCGCCTTCCTCGTTGATCATCGTGTTCCGATGGAACCCCGTCGCCACTCGCTGCCCCGTCGTCGCGCCGGGCAACATGTCACCGGCAATCTGCTCAATCGTGAACTGATCAAACGGCTGATCGGCATTGATCGACTCGATCAGCCAGTCGCGCCATGGCCACATGGAACGGACGCGATCCTTCTCATACCCGTTCGTGTCGGCGTACCGGGCCAGATCCATCCACCGCCTCGCCCACCGTTCGCCATAATGCCTCGATTCCAACAGGCGATCCACGCACCGTTCATAAGCATTTGGCGAAGTGTCCCGGACGAACGCATCCACCTCCTCGGGCGTGGGAGGCAGTCCAATCAGATCCAACGAAATCCGACGAATCAAAGTCACGCGATCCGCCTCGGGCATTGGCTGCAATCCCTCTTGCCGCAAACGGGCCCGAATGAAGGCATCGATCGGCGGTGCGGCTGTCCCTGATTCCGCCACCACCGGCGGAGGGGTGGGTCGCTGCGGAGGCACGAAAGCCCAGTGCGGCCGATATTCAGCGCCCTGCTCGATCCAGCGCCGAAGAACGGCCTTTTCTCGATCCGTCAACAGATGCTTGGTCGATGGCGGAGGCATCACTTCGTCCGGGTCACCGGACTCGACCCGCTGGATCAACGTCGAACCGTTGATGTTTCCAGGGACGATGGCCGCGACGCCCGATTTCGCCGGTGCCATCGCTCCGTCACGAGTGTCGAGGCGGAGGTCCGACTTTCGTGTCTTCTCATCGGGGCCATGACACTTGAAACAGTGGGACGAAAGAATCGGTCGAACATCCCGAAGGAAATCCGCTTCCACCGTCCCTTGGGCGGCCGCGCCGGCGATGGGCAACGGACCACCGAGGGCGGCGATCGCGACGGACAGGAGGAACAGGCGGCGTGGCGACGATAGCATGGCTGGACCCGCCTATTGTGCCTTTCGTGGGCGCGCCGACAAGTCGTGCATGGAGGAACGCGGTTTTCGCAGCCGACTGGCGCCGGTGCGGGATGGAAGGTTCAGCCACTTCGGGCTGGGCCGACGGATCCGATCCCGCTATACGTTCGGCCTTACAAGCGAAATCGCTGACATGAACGAGACCATTCATCGCCGCACGTTTCTGAAGACGACCGCCGCTGCCGCCGGACTCGCCCTGGCGTCTCAACCCCGCGATCTGTTTGCCGCCGATGGCAAGATCCCGATGGCGTTTGTGGGATGTGCCCACATTCATACGCCAGGGTTCGTCCAACTTCTCAAAGGTCGATCCGATGTTGCGGTTCGCTACGTCTGGGACCCTCAACGTGTCCGCGCCGAGGCTCGCGCCCGCGAACTCCAGGCCAAGGTCGTCGACGACTTGTCGGTGATCTGGAATGACCCTGAAATCCGCGGCATCGTGATTTGTTCCGAGACCAACCGGCACCCTGCCCTGGTGCGCGCCGCTGCCAAAGCCGGCAAGCATATGTTCGTCGAAAAGCCGCTGGGGATCACGGCGGCGGAGAGTATCGGCATGGCCAAGGCCATCGAGTCGGCTGGCCTGTTATTCACGACCGGCTACTTCATGCGAACCGATCCCAAGCATTTGTTTCTGCGCTCACAGGTGCAGGCGGGTGCCTTTGGCAAGATCACGCGTGCATCCGCCTGGAATTGCCATAGCGGATCCCTGGGAGGTTGGTTCGACGAGAAGCCCAACGATCTCCCGAATTCGTGGCGCTGGATGGCGGATGTCACCCAAGCGGGGGTTGGCGGGTTCGGAGATCTGGGGACTCACTCGCTCGACATCCTGATGTGGATCCTCGGCGACGTGGAAGCGGTGTCGGCGGACATTCGCGTGGTCACCGAAAGGTATGGACCGAAGACCGACGAGACGGGCCAGGCGCTGATCAAGTTCCGCAACGGCGTCATGGGTTCGCTCACGGCCGGTTGGCTCGATGTCGCAAATCCCATCACACTGATGATCAGCGGCACCGAGGGCTTCGCGTCCATCGTCGATGACAAGCTCACCTTCAAGAGCAGCAAGGTCCAGGGCGCGACCGGCAATGCTCCGTGGACAGAGCTTCCCTCGGCACCGCGCGCGCCGCTCCACCAGTTCGTCGACGCGTTGAGCGGCAAATCAGGCCAACCGTTGGTGACCCCAACGGAAGCCGCCGCGCGCGTTGTCGTGATGGAGGCGATGTACAAGTCGGCCAAGGCCGGCAAGTGGACCAAGGTATCTTAGGGCTGCCGCCCACTTCTTCGACGACGTCGCGGCATCACGATCCCGACGGACCCGGGGGCGCGGCGAGCGCCTCGACAATGGCTTGGCCCAGTTCTCCCGTGGTGCAGGGCTTTGGCAAGATCCGGCGTACGCCGAGTTTCCTCGCCGTCTCCTTGACCTCCTCCGAGACCAGACCGCTGGTCAACAGCACCGAAGCCTGGGGCCGCAAGCGCAGGACTTCGGCCGCGAGGTCGAGGCCGGAGGCCCCGGGCATGTTCATATCCGTAATCACCAGATCGAAAAGATCCGGGTCTTCGCAGAACCGGTTCAGCGCCGGCTCAACCCGATCATGGGCCTCCACGGTGAAGCCCATACGGCTGAGAATCCGAACCATTTGCCGGACCAGAGCCGCTTCGTCATCGACGTAAAGGATTCGGCGACCCTTCCCATGGATGGCCGGTTCCGGCGATTTGGGGAGTGCCTGGGGCATCCCGGGAGCGACCGGCAGATACACGTCGAACCGGGTGCCTTTTCCCGGCGTGCTTCGCACCTGGATGAATCCTCGGTGGGCCTGAACGATGCCATGAACCACGGCGAGTCCGAGACCGGTGCCTTTGCCCGGTTCCTTGGTGGTGAAGAAGGGTTCGAAGACTCTCTCCAAGGTGCTCGCATCCATGCCCGAGCCGTTGTCGCCGACGCTGAGTTTCGCGTACTTTCCGGCGGGCAATCCATCCGACGGCGGCACGTTGCCTGAACCCACTTCAATGCCTTCAAGATGGACTTCGATGATTCCCGGTCGATTTTCGAGGGCATGCCAGGCGTTGGTACAGAGGTTCACCACCACCTGGGAGATCTGCGTTGCGTCCGCGAGGACCGAGGGTGCGCGCGCATCGAGTCCCAGCTGCAACTCCACACCGGAGGGTAGGGTGGCGCGGAGGAACCGCAGGGTTTCGCGGATGACGGGGGCCAGATCGGTGGCTTTTTGTTCGGGGGCGTTGGGTCGACTGAAGGCCAGGATCTGCTGCACCAGGGCGCGCGCGCGGTGAGCGGCGCGCCCGATTTCATCCAGGCTCTCGATGGCCGCATGACGTTCCCCCACATCCATGCGTGCCAGTTCGAGGTTGCCGAGAATGGCACCCAGAATGTTGTTGAAGTCATGGGCGATACCGCCGGCGAGCGTTCCCACCGCCTCCAGCTTCTGCGCCTGGTGCAGCTGGGCGGCCATGACCTTCTGCTCCGCTTCGGCCCGCTTTCGAGCCGTGATATCGCGGCACACCACCTGAATGACCAGTTCCCCCTGGCTGAAATACGAGGAGGCAGTGACTTCAACGGGGATATGGGTTCCGTCAACGGCCAGCAACTCCTCCTCCACCGGAGCCACGCTGGTCGGTTCCCGGCGCAGCTGGCCGACCCGGTGGCGGATCAATTCATGGCAAGCCGGGTCGAAGAATTCGAAGACGGCGCGACCAATGACTTGTTCGGGGGCGGATGCCCTGAGGAGCTGGAGCCCGGCATTATTGATGAACGTAATACGGTCTCCCTGGTTGATGAAAATGGCGTCCGGTGACAGTCGAACCAGGTCACCGTAACGGCGTTCACTTTCCCGGAGTCTCGCCTCGGTGAGCTTTCGTTCCTCGATATCCCGCTCCAATTCCGCGGTTCGGTCCGCCACTTTCGATTCCAGAAGGCGCGCGTAAGCCGATATGCCTTGGCGGGCTCTCCAGGCCACGATGGACACCACTCCAAAAGCGGCGGCCACCAGGACAATGCCCGGAACAAACCAACGCCGGCTTTGTATGGGGATGGGAATCACCCGGAAGCTCAATACCGCTGGGGTGGGGTCCACCTCCATGGCGGCGTCCTGGCACCGCACCTCCAGTCGATGGAGGCCACTCTCCAGATGGCGGCTGACAATCCGCAGCCGATCGCCTTGCCGAAACGGCGACCACGCCGACTCGTCAATGCGCCAGGAGAACCGATAGTCCTTCAGGAAACCGGAGGGAAGATAGCGTTCAATCCCAGCAACCCCCACCGACCAATCCGTGCCTTCAAACACATTGGTGGAGGAGATTTCGGCAAAGCGAGTGTCAGGAGCCACGCCATCGGGCGTGAATGAATACACCCGTTCTCCCGTCCCGAGCCAATAGCGCCCCCGATGATCCCGCACCGCGCCAATCACCAGCTCGGGTGTCGGCACCGAAAACGTCATTGGCTCCGCGTCGGGCTCATTCGGCACCAGGGCGAATTTGGCGGGGCCGCCGGCAAGCAAGGTTCCGTCGGCGGCGATGGACAGGTTGAACAAGGTTTCAACAGCGTAAAACGTCTGCCGCCCCTGCGCCCATTTCACCAAGCCGTTGGTCCCGCCGGTGGCGCCGCTGCATCCCAGCCACCGCTCCTCCCCGCGTTCTTCGAATCCAAAAACCAGACGTCCGGGCAACCCCGTGACCTCCTTCCAGCCCTCCCGGCTCCAGTCTTCCAACCGCCAGGTTCCGCTGTCCCCGTAGACCCAGAGAACCCCGTCCCTGTCTTCCTTCAGATCGAGGCGAAAGAGGCCGAGGTTGGTTCGAGGAATTTCCACCCTCTGCAGGGATGCGTCGGTCACTCGAGCCATGACCGCCATGGGGCGCTCGGGATTCTCCAAGAGAAGCCAGGCCCCTTCCCGCGCTCCTGATATTTTTCGTAACACCGGCCATTCCCGCAGTTCCGGTATCGGCCGATCCTGCCACCTCCCGTCCCGGCCCACGCGCAACCCGGTCGTTCCATCCGACCCTCTCCCAAACACCCAGAACCGTCCGGCGTCATCCGGACGACCTGCGAGAAGGTGCTGCATTCCAAGCTCCCCGGCACTCCACCGCTCCTCGCGGTTTGCCGACCAGTGGGTCACTCGATTGCTGCTCACCCCCCAGACGGTGCCTCGACGATCCAGCATCAACTCATCCTCGGCTTCGGCGAGGTACTCCCATCGTTCCCCGTCCAACCGCACCGGAGTCGGGGCGACGCCAAACTCGTTGCGCGGCTCGCCAAACCAGATACGCCCTTGCTCATCCACAAACGACGGTCTCGGCACTCCGCCAAACTCCCGCCATTGCGTCCCCTGGCGCCGCCATCGAACGATGGTGTCGAATCCCACCGCCCACACCGATCCGTCCGGCGCCTCCTGCAGATCCTCGATGTAGTCATGAGACGCGCCAAAATCCGATGAGGCGATCACCCACGTATTGGTCACCAACTCGACGAAGGCTCGACTCCCGGACAGCACCCGGGTCGTCGAGACTACGACTCCATCGGCGGTGAGGCAGAGCCCGTGTTCCGTCGCCGAGCCTCCCACCAGGACCGACCAGACTCCGTTGGTTCGCTGCAGGAGATCGCGACCGGTCGAGCAGAGGACGCCGTAGGTCGGAGCTTCCAGGAGGCAGGTTCCGCTCCAGCGAACAGGATCTTCCGGCAAGGTGACGGTGGCGGGCTGCCAGCGTTCGCCACGACGTTCCACCAGACCCGCGAGCGTGGCGGCGTACTCCTGACCATCCGTCGCCCGCAGGTAGCCGACCACGTACTCATTGGGCAGACCGTCCGCTCGGCGGAAGGCGCGCCAACGTCCGGCACTGTACGAACTCAGTCCTCCGCGCTGATGGTCATGAGGCCAGCTGTCACTGCAGAACCAGACCGCGCCTTGGCTATCTTCGTAGATCCTTCGAACGTTCGGGCCGGCCAGCCCGCTCTCGGAATTCCTGCTGTCGAACCGACCGCCGGCAAACACGCCGACCCCTCGATCGGTTCCCACCCACAGTTCGCTCTGGCGTGTCACGCACACACATCGGACGAAATCGCTGGGGAGCCCGTCACCGGTGCCATATCGACGCCACTCGAAACCGTCGTACTCGCGCAGACCATCCGAAGACGCCACCCAGACTCGGTAAATCGCGGCGTTCGTCGCATCTCGTTGAAACGCGATGTTGAAGGCATTTCGCCCCTCGAGCCCGGCGTCGGCGGTCAGTTGATGCAGCCGCCACGTCTGATCCGTCCGCTCCTCCGGACGCCTGACGATACTATCGGCTCCCGCCGCCGCGGCGCCGACGGCCAGCAACAACACCGTCGCCACCCAGCCGTACCAGACCCTCCCACGCGAAGAAGCGGCCCGGTATTCGGGGCCCGGTCCGCGCGCACGGTGGGAGGTGTCGATGATAGATCGACCCAGACCAGGGGCCCATTTCCCTTCAGGCCAACGGCCCTGGGATTTGGATGCAGCATTCATCGACGGGCGATGGAGCTATTGCACGTCGATACTCGACGGATTTCGAGCGCAATGACGCCAACCGAGAATAAGACCGGCCGCAGCAGTTGGGAGCCGGAAGCGTCGGCGACTCAGCGCGCCTTCAGTTCGCTCACCAGGAGCTCCGCCAGGGTCCATCGATCCGCGCAGGCGCGAGTGCTGCCGGATTTCTGATGAAGGCCGAAGCCGTCACCCCATGCCGGTCCGTTGATGACACAGGCGTCCACTCCGGCTTCGGTTGTCTGGCGTGCCGCTGCCGCCATGGCGGTTTGGCGATCTCCTTCGATCTCGTATTTCCAACCGACAATCCAGGCGTGTGGAAACCATGATCGCAATCGAGGGAGCACCTTGGTTGCAGGTTCAAGTTCCACCAGGACTCGCCCGAGGCGCGATGAGATCTTTCCTCGGGATAGCGCCTGGCCTCGTGCGTCGCTGACTTGGCAAACCCGGAAGTCGCACAGAGCTGCCGCGTGAAACACCGCACCCATTTGGAGTCCCCGCTCGGAATTGGCCAGTCCCTCCAAGGCGGCCGCGAGATCGTCGTTGGTTCCGAAAGGAACCACCTCCACTTCCGATCGCGGACGGTCTGCCGTCGAGCCCTTTCCTCGTAAGAGGATCACCTGGTGGCCCTCTTCGGTGAATCGGTCGGCAAGCAGGGCACCCAAGGCGCCGGTGGAAGCGTTGGTCAGGCGTCGCATCCCATCCAGCGGCTCCCAGGCGGGCCCGGTGGTTACGATCAGCCTCATGTGGATCCGGTTGGCGTGCTACGATGCCCGGCTCAGGAGCCCTTCAGGGCAGCGACCGTGGATTCCAGGGACGGCACGTCCGCAATGTTCAGTCCCTGGGCCTCTGGAGCGATGCGTTTCAGGAATCCGTTGAGGGCCTTGCCGGGACCGAGTTCGATGAATCGCGTGAAACCCTGAGCGAGCAACCAGCGCACCGAAGCTTCCCAGCGCACGGGAGCGCAGACCTGGTGCACGAGAACATCCTTGATCGAGGTCGGATCGTCATGGGGTCGCGCCGTCACATTGGCGACCACCGGGATAGTCGGCGGCGCGATCGGGATGTTGGCCAGTTCCACGGCGAGCTTTGGCTGGGCGCTGGCCATTAATTTCGAGTGATAGGCCCCGGCCACCGCGAGGGGAACCGCGCGCTTTGCTCCTCGCGCCTTGGCGAGTTCACAGGCTTTGTTGATGGCGTCCAATTCGCCGGAGATCACCAACTGTCCGGGGCAGTTCAAATTGGCCAGTTCCACCCCCGCCTCCTGACAGACCTCACGGGTCTTGTCTTCGTCCAGATTGAGGATGGCTGCCATGCCTCCACGCGTCACGTCACACGCCTCCTGCATGAAGCGTCCGCGCAGCCGCGTCACCTTCAGTCCGTCTTCGAATTCGATGGCCCCGGCGGCCGCGAGGGCGGTGTATTCACCGAGCGACAAGCCAGCGGTGGCGCCGAACTGGAGTTCGGGAACGCGCTGGCGAAGCAGTTGGAAGGCGATCCAACTCACCAGGTAAATCCCGGGTTGTGCGTTTTCGGTCCGGGTCAGTTCCGACTCGGGCCCCTGGTGGCAAAGGCTGGCGAGGTCGTAGCCCAGGGCGTCGTTCGCCCTCGCGAACAGATCGCGAGCCACGGGCTCCTTTTCCGCCAGGTCCTTGCCCATCCCCACGGTTTGAGCGCCCTGTCCGGCAAATAACAATGCGGTTTTGCTCATCGAAAAGGCGGATTCAACCACGTCCGTACCGTCGCGGAAAGAGGTCATTGGCGGTCTGGCCGCCGGCATCGAAAGAGCGTGGGCCGGATGTCTTTGAGATTGGCACGTCGACCGACACCATTGTTGTCACTCAGCAACCACAGCCATTCCTCATCGACCACCAGGCCCTCCATGAATCCGGGCGCCACCAGCGCCCCATAAGCCACGGGTCTCGCGGTCTCCATCGCGCCGTAATCGAACTCCGCTATCACACTCTTCGTGCGGACGTCCACGCGCAGGACTTTCCGAACATCCCGCATCAACACCCACAATGATCCGTCACTCCAACAGAGGTCGGAGTAGTTATGGTCACGTCCCACGCTGTCGGATGGCGCCACCATGAAATCGTCAACCACCGCCAACGACTTCACGTCCACCACGATGATCCGTCCCTCTTGCCGTTCGTTGGCGACGTAAAGGCGGTCACCGCTCACGGCAATGCCCTCAAAGGACGCATTGAAGTCAGTGGGATGAAAATACTTGGCCACGGCTCCCCACTGGATTGGAAGTCGGCTCAACGCCTTGGTGGACGGATCCCATCGCAGGATCCATCGCCGTGCCTCTTCGCAAAGATAGACCCGGCCCGACCCGTCGAGGGCCAGCCCTTCACAGTCGAGGCGCGCGTGTTCGCCGATTCCGAGGGCCTTCAAGGGCATCGGCTCGAACAGCCCGGGTACGCGAAGGAGGTCCACGCTGTTGGTGGAGGCCGCCCCTTCCTTGGGAAACTCCAACTGATAGATGCTGTTCCGCTGGTCGTTCACCACCCACCAATCGCCATTAGGGAATCGCACGAGACCCGAGGCATCGACCCGCTGGCCGTCGGGTAAATTGAGCAGCCACCAGCGGTCGGCCGTGAGTTCGTACCGGGAGCCCGACAGTGGATCCTGAGGTAGCGGCCCTTCCGCGGCACGATTCGACGGCCCGCCGACCACGCCGGCTATCAGGAAGGCGCACGCCCATGCACGCGCCTGTGAAATGTCGGAACCCTTCATCCGGACATCGTGGCACGCGCCCCGGCCGGTGGCGAACGGGAATCCCTCGCCGCCTGCAAAGGTTCCGAAATCCGTGCTCAAGCGATGGTGTCCCAGACAAAATCGCGAACCTGAATCGCTTTCGGACAGCCGGCCGTCACCACCGCCGCGATGTACTCAGGGCCCGCCTCCAACCACCGGAGCCACCATCCCTGTGGGTGATCAAAAGGGTGAGGTGCGGGTATCCGCACCGTTCCGAGACCGGAGCCTTTCGGCCTCTGCAAAGCCCGGAGGTCGACGCCACCCAGCCCGACACCGATCGCCTTCACCATCGCTTCGCGCATCACCCAACTTTCGATGAGGAACCGGCTTCTTGCCGCGGGCGGAAGGATCGCGATGGCCCGTCGTTCTTCATTCCCCAGGTAGGGTTCGACCGCCTCCAAATGGGGCCTGGCGTGATCGATGGATTCCAGATCAACGCCCACCGGCCCGAGCGTCGAGACCGCCAGTAGGCCCAGGCCGCCAGAATGCGCCACGTTGAATTCAGTGGGCGGCCCGAGCGTCGCGGCAACGAAAGGCTTGCCTGTGGGCGACTCGTTGAAGACCACCTGCTGCGGCGTGATTCGAAGGCGTTCCGCGAGGATGCGGCGCGCCGCGGCACGCACCGAGGTGAAGCGCAACGCGTCTTCCTCCCGATGGTAGCGGCGAGCCCGTTCGATCTCCGCCGCGTGGAGCCAGGATGCGGCTCGCGCCGGCAGGCTGCCGGGAATGGCCACCCGCCAAACGATCACCTCGCCGGCTGCCGAGTCATCGTCCAAGGACTTTGCGAAATAGCGCGGCGACCTGGTCCCCGCAGTTCCAGAGGTACAGCCAGTGACTGCCCTTGAGTACGTGATACTCCCAGCTGGCCGCGTGCCGTTTCCAGAGCTGGGCGCGTGGATCTCCGCCGCGCTCTTCGCTCATGATCAAAAGCAACTTGCCGGGATAATGCTTGGGACGATACCGCGTCACCACCCGACGAAAGCCGATTCCCGCCGCGGTCCAATACTCTGCCGCATCGGTGTGACGCGGGGCGAATCCTCCGATCACCCGCTCTTCGGCTTTTCGCTTCGGCGATGCCGGGGTTTGGATCGACTGGGCTGGAGCCGTCGCCGACTTTGTCCATCCCAACCGCCTCTTGGCTGCGGACCACTTTTGGCCGAGGAACCGCCGCCGTTCGTCACCCTGCATGGAAGCAATGGCGGCAAGATTCGCCAGCGCTCCCCCCACCAGCGTTCGGCGGAATCGACGCTTCCAATCCAGCCATTGGATTCGTTGCCATTCGAAAGGTTGCGGACACATGGTGTCGGACAAGGCCAACAAGGCGACCTCCTCGCCCGAACGCACCAATTGCTGGGCCATTTCGAACGCGATCGAGCCACCCAGGCAATCGCCATAGAGATGATACGGTCCTCTGGGCTGCACCGTCTTCATCTCCACAATGTAGTCCCGGGCCATGGCTTCCACGGACTCGTGGGGCGGCGCCTTCCCATCCCATCCCCTTCGCTTGAATCCGTAACAAGGTTGGTCCAGGCCGTAATGCCGTTCCGCCAAGGCGGCGTGCGCGTATAACTCGGCGTCTTCCCCATTGCCTCCGGCCACGACGAATAACGGTGGCCGATTTCCGTGCGGTTGAATGGGCGTCAATGACCGCCATGCCGCCCGTTCCGGATGCGCGGCCGCTTCCGCCACCTGAACCTCGATCGCCGCCGCGATGCCCTCGAGCGATGGCGCGGCGAAGATGTCCCGCATCGAGACGTCGACCGACCATTTCTCGCGGATGGCCCGAATCAGCTGCAAGGCCAGCAGCGAGTGCCCACCAAGATCAAAAAAACTGCGCCGCCGATCCTCCACGGCAGGCAACTTGAGCAGGCGGACCCATACCTCCGCCAGTTGGACCTCCGTCGGACCCGAAGGTTCGTGACGCGCCGTGCGGGCTCGACCCTCGCCTGTCTCCTGCGGGAGCCCTTCGCCTCGGGCCAGCGCCGCCAAGTCCTCAGGCAACGGCGGCAGTTCAGGGGCACCGACCTGACCCGCCGGCCTCGTTGATTCCGGCGCGATCGCCTCCCACTTCACCGGACATCCCGCGACCCAGAGCCTCCCGATGGCCTGCAGGAACGACACCGGCTCGTTATCCTTGAGCCCGAACAAAGCGGGAACCGCCACATGGTCAGGCTTTCGGTTGGGATGCTGACGTGCCAGCACCGACAGAGCCTGGCCTGGGCCCACTTCCACCATAGCGACCACCGGTTTCGACAGAAGTGCGCGCAGGCCCTCCTCGAACCGCACCGCTTCCCGGAGATGGCGGGCATAGTACTCCGGGTCGGTGGCTTCGGCGTCCGAGATCCAAGTCCCGGTGACGTTCGAGATGTAGGGAATGCTTGGCGCCTGTCGACGGGTCGCGGCCACGGCCTCGGCGAGCGGTTTCATCGCGCCCTCCATCATCCAAGAATGCGCCGCCAAAGTGACCTGCAGCCGGCGGTTCGTCGTACCGTCGGCCAAGAGTCGATGTTCCAGCGACTCGATGTCGCCCGCCGGACCCGAAACCACACACAACTCGGGTGCATTGATGGCCGCGATGGTGAGCCGCTCGGACAGCAGCGCTCGCACGGCGGACTCCGATTTCCAAACGATCAGCATGGCGCCCTCGGGTTGCTCCTGCATGAGCTGGCCCCTCCGCACGACCAAATCGAGCGCCTCCCGAAGTTCGAACACCCCAGCAACCGTCGCGGCCACGTACTCTCCCAGACTATGTCCCAGAAGTGACGAAGGTTTCAGACCCAGCGCCTGCCACTGCGCTGCCAGGGCATATTCGAAGGCGAACAGGATCGGCTGCAGAAATCGGGTCTGTTGGAGCTTCAATTCGGCGGCTCCCGGTTCCGTTCCGACCCCGGGATGCAACAACGATCGGGGATCCGCTCCCAACCGATCGACCAGATGATCGGAGCAGCGATCGAATGCCTCCCGAAAGACCGGCCATTGGGAATAGAGTTCGCGCCCCATTCCGACGCGCTGCGCGCCCTGTCCCGGAAACAGGAATGCCACCTCGGGGGTGGTCGCGGCCACGCGCCCCGTGATGACAAGGTCCGGAGTGTTTTGCGATAAGGCCTCGGCGGCCGTTGCCGGCTTGCCATCGGGCGCCAGCACCACGCACCGCAGAGGTCCGGTACCCAGCACCGATCCCAGGCAGCGGACGGCGGCCTCCGCGCTTTCCTCGGGCACGCTGCGCAGCCATGACTGCACGCGGTCGGACACCGCGGCGAGCGCGGCCTCTGATGATGCGGCGAAGGCAAAGAGCCGCCCGTCGGGACGACACGGCGTCCCACCGGCCAAATCCTGTGGTCGGGGGGTTTCGGGTGGAAGCTCCTTGGTTGCCAACATCCGTACGGCCGTTTAAGGCCGGCTCGAAACTAAGGGCCACGCCCTGAACCGTCAAACGGCGGCTCCAGCCCGTCTCCTCCCGCGGATCCAGCGTTGATTTCCTTGATCGCGTTCCGTGGACTTCCCGGATGAAGTCCACTTCGACGTCGCGTGCCACTCCGATCGTCCTGATCGCGAACGGCGACCTCCGTCTTTCCGCCAACCAGAAATGCTGGCCAGCCCAGGCGGCCATGGAATCGGCTCTGGTCAAAGCCTTGCGCGCCGAGGGCGCCCGAGTCGTCCGCGGGCATCCCATGGATAAGTCCAAGAAGCACGGGTTCATCGATTCGCAGAAGATGGGTATGGCCGTGTTCCGGGGCATCGATCCCAACGTCCCGTTGATCGTGGCGGAGAGCGTGTGGCAATACAGCCACCACATCCTTCACGGCCTGATCACCCACCGCGGACCGATCCTGACGGTCGCCAATTGGTCCGGCACCTGGCCCGGTCTCGTGGGCATGCTCAACCTCAACGGTTCTCTGACCAAGGCAGGGGTCCAATACAGCTCACTCTGGAGCGAGAAATTCACCGATCGCTTCTTCCTCGATGGCCTGCGCCAGTGGATCCAAACCGGCCGCGTCACTCATGATACCAGCCACGTGCGGGATCTCTCCCGAGTCAAATTGCCCGGCGCCGATGAGGCCTTGGGCCGCGACTGGGCCCGGTCCTTTCGTCAACGCAAAGCCATCATGGGGGTTTTCGACGAGGGTTGCATGGGCATGTTCAACGCCATCATTCCCGACGAACTGCTGAATCCCACCGGCATCTACAAGGAGAGACTCAGCCAATCCTCGCTTTACGCCGCGATGCAACAGGTCTCCGGCGATGAGGCTGAGGCAGTCTTAAGCTGGTACCTTCGCAAAGGTCTGAAATTCCAGTGGGGCCAGGACGAAGCCACCGAACTCACCCGCGCCCAGACCCTGCAGCAGTGTCGGATGTATGTCGCCTCGCTGCGCATCGCCGATGACTTCGGCTGTGACACTATCGGCATCCAATACCAGCAAGGCCTCAAGGACCTCGCCCCGGCCAGCGACTTGGTCGAGGGCACGCTCAACAACGTCGACCGTCCCCCCGCTCGGTCCGCCGATGGCCGGGTGCTTTTCGAAGGGGAAGCCCTGCCCCACTTCAACGAGGTCGACGAATGTGCCGGCTTGGACGGCCTCGTTACCTATCATCTTTGGAGGAAACTCGGTTTCGCACCGGAGAATACCTTGCATGACCTGAGGTGGGGTCAGCACTACAAGGGCCAGGGTGTCGACGACTACGTCTGGGTGTTCCTGATCTCTGGCGCCGCGCCGCCCGCCCATTTCACCGGCGGCTGGAAAGGCGCCACCAGTGAACGCCAACCTTCCATGTACTTCCGGCTCGGTGGCGGCACGCTCAAGGGAGTCAGCAAGCCGGGCTGGATCGTTTGGAGCCGCGTCTTCGTCTCCGACGGCCAGCTGCATTGCGATCTCGGCGTCGGCGAAGTGGTGACGCTTCCGCCCAAGGAAACCGAGCGTCGCTGGAAGGAAACCACACCTCAATGGCCCATCATGCACGCCGTGCTCAAGGGGATTAGCCGCGATCAGATGATGGCCCGCCATCAGGCGAACCACATCCAGGTGGTCTATGCACCCAACGAGAAGCAAGCCCACCGCGCCTGTCGGATCAAGGCGGCTGCCCTTGCCGAACTCGGCCTCCAGGTCCACCTGTGTGGTGACGTGCAGATCTCCTGAAGTCCGAGGATGCGTCCTCTCCCGATGGGAGAGGGACTCTGGGGATTGGTCACCCCGGTGTATGCAGCCGATCACCTGTTGCTCGCCAAGGTGGCGGGCGATGTAGGGTCCGTTCTCCGAACCACCTCATCGGCGATGAGGGAGGCGGTTTGACGGACATTTCGATCCAGATCCTGGCCGGCGATCATGAACCTCGCCGCCAGACCCGCGGGTCCCAGTACGATCGTCGGGCCCGCCCCGGGAGCCTTCCCGCTGTCGGCGGTGGTGGCGACCTCATAGAATTTTTGAGGAACGCCCTCCGCCAGATCATTCACGTCCACCACCACTTGGACGTCCGTCTTGCCCTTCCCGAATCCGATGACCGCACGCTCGAGTTGGTTGCCTTGATTGACCGAGGTGAAGACCCCTCGGACCAACCAACCCGTCTTCGGGAGTCCGGCGTTGGAAACCAGGCGTTGCGCTGCCAATCCGGCCTTTTTGAGATCCTTCACCAACGCGGCGCTCATTTCGTCCACGAGTTGTTGCGCGAGTTGGTTGGGGTCTTTCGCCGTGCCCGGCAACGGAGGCAGGACATCACCCAATCCGGGCAGTTTGGGTGGCGTCGGAATCAGGCCACGCTCGGATTTGACATCGCCGGGCTCCAAGTCGAAGTCGGCCACGTAGACCACGCGCGGTTGGGATACGACGACCTCGTTGACGGAATGTCGGTGAGACACCTTTGCCGTGCCGCATCCGGCTGCAATCACGGCCAGCACCGCGGCGGTCAGTTTCGCGGCCATTCGCCGGTTGACCTTCCGAGCTGAGGCGACGGTGGCGTCCGGTTCGGTCGTTCGGATGGAGTTGTGCGCTTTGGGGGTCGGGAGTTTGTCTTGCATACGCGCCCTTTGTAGCGCGTGCCTTGTCCTTCGCTGAATAGCGCTTCGGAATTAGCGGGATCCTCGTTCCCCGCCCTTCCCTCCCACCGCCGACATCGATGGTTCAGTCGCTGCGGAGCGCGATCACTGGATCGACCCTCGTGGCGCGTCGCGCCGGAATAAGGCATGCCGCAAACCCCACCAAAGCCAGCAGTCCAATCACCCCCAAAATCGCCACCGGATCCGCCGGGGCAACCCGGAACAAATCCATCGCATGAACCAAGACACGG
>JAEUHG010000013.1 GCA_016795425.1 Verrucomicrobiales bacterium | reverse complement strand
ATTTCGCCCTCGAGCACGCGCGGCGGGTTGGAATTCCGTCGTTGCTCGAGGTGAACGCGCCGTTGATCGAGGAACAGTCGGTGCATCGCGGCCTGGTGGATGAGGCGGCGGCCACCCAATGCGCCCGGCGTATCTTCGCTGCGGCGACCGCGCTGTTGGCGGTTTCCGACGAAGTTGGGGAATACCTGAAACGATTTCCAGAATCGGGCGACCGTGTGCGAGTCCTGCCGAACGGCGTGGATGTGACCCGATTCGACGGGTTGTTGCCGCGAAGGAATCTGCGATCGACAACGGGCGAGCGGTCGGAGTTGACGGTGGGATTTGTGGGCACGCTCAAGCCGTGGCACGGGGTGGACCGATTGGTGGAGGCCTTCGCGATGGCGGTGCTGGTCCGGCCGTGCCTAAGACTGCTCATTGTCGGCGATGGACCGGAGCGGGAGCGCCTGGAGGGCCAGGTGCGGAGGCGGGGTGTGGAACATTTGACCACCTTTGTGGGTGCCGTGGATGCCGCGGAAGTACCCCGGTGGTTGGGAGAGATGGATATCGCCGTGGCGCCCTATCCACGTCTCGACCGATTCTATTTTTCGCCGCTGAAGGTGTACGAATACATGGCGGCCGGTCTGCCCGCGGTGGTCAGCCGGATTGGCCAGTTGGAACGGGTGGTGGATCACGGCGTCACCGGGTTGCTGGTGGAACCTGGGGACTCGCAAGCCCTGGCGTCGGCCCTGACAACGCTCGCCCAACACCCGGAAATGCGACGCACCATGGGGCTGCGGGCGCGAGCGACCGTGGAGGAACGCCATACCTGGGCTTCGGTGGCGATGGAGATCCTGCGGCTGGCCAGGTTGCCTCGGGAAGCGTCCGGGGAGCGGTGCCCAGGAATTCTGGTGGGAGGTGCGGCGTGAAACGTCCCGTCCGGATCTCCGAGACGGCGCGAGTGTTATGGGCGGTGATGCGGCGTTTTGGTCCGCAGCTGCGGGCGCAGCGCCTGCTTCTCATCTGGGCGTTGGCGGCCCTGGTGTTGGAGATCGGCATTCGACTCCTGGAACCGTGGCTGCTGAAGATCATCTTCGACGCACTGCTGGTGTCCGGCCCGAATCAGGTGACCTGGATGCAGGGAGCCCTGGAGAACTTCGGACGGAGCGGCGTGCTGGCCGGAACGTGCGTGATGGTGGTGGTGTTGACGGGCCTTCGGGCGGGGGCGGCTTATGCTTCGACCATCGGATTTGCCCAGGCGGGAAGCCGGACGATGTCTGAGGTGCGCGGGATGGTGTTTCGACATCTGCAATGCCTGTCGCTTTCCTTCCACCAACGTTCTCGCGGCGGCGACCTGGTATTGCGGGTGATCAATGACGTGAGCCAGTTGCAGGACGTGCTGGTGACGGCCGTCGTTCCCCTGGTGACCCGGGTGGTGATGCTCGTGGGCATGGTGGCCCTGATGTTCGCGATGAATCCGCGGTTGGCAGGCGTGGCGATGGCCGTGCTACCGATCTTCTGGCTGCGTGGACTGAAGTTGAGTCGCGGGATCCACGAGGTGGCGCGTCGGCAGCGTCATCGGGAGGGTGAGATGGCGGCGACGGCGGCCGAGTCGCTGGGCGCGATGTCCGTGGTCAAGTCGCTGTCTCTGGAGGAACAGTTTGCGGAAGTTTTTGGCCAACGAAATGCCAAGGCCTTGCGCGAGGATGTGCAAGGCAAGCGACTGTCGGCGAAGCTCGAGCGTTCGGTGGATGTCTTCATTGCCGCGGCCACGGCACTGGTGCTGTGGCAAGGCACGGAATTGGTGTGGTCCGGGCAATTGACCCCGGGCGATCTGCTGGTGTTCCTGGCTTATTTGAAGACCGCGTTTCGTCCACTTCAGGACTCCGCGAAATACTCCGGTCGCTTGGCCAAGGCGGCGGCGGCGGGCGAACGAGTGCTCGCGGTATTGGAGGAACGCGTCAAGGTGGTGGACCGCCCGGGGGCGCGCGTGGCTCCGCCCTTTGTTGGCGAGGTGCGGTTCGAGGGGGTTGGGTATCAGCACGAGGGTCTAGATGGTCGTCGCGGGCGAGGGATCGAGGGAGTCAGCTTCACCGCCCACCCGGGTCAGATCGTGGCGTTGGTCGGACCGTCAGGAAGCGGGAAATCGACGGTGCTGTCCCTGGTCTCGCGTCTGCAGGATCCGGACAAGGGCCGGGTGCTGATTGATGGGGTGGACTTGCGGGATCTGACCGTCGCTTCAGTTCGGTCCCAGGTCGCGGTGGTGTTGCAGGACACCGGACTCTTTGCGGGCACGGTGGCCGACAACATCCGGGCCGGCAGGGACGAAGCGAGCGATGCGGAGGTGGAGGCCGCGGCGATCCAGGCGCAGGCGGACGAGTTTATATCCCAGTTGCCCGAAGGTTACGCGACCCGATTGGGAGAACGCGGGGTCACCCTGTCGCAAGGCCAACGCCAGCGTTTGGCGGTCGCTCGGGCGGCCGTGCGCCGATCGCCGATCCTGTTGCTCGACGAACCGACCGCGGGATTGGACGAGTCCGGTGCCGAGGCCGTGTTTGCCGGCATCCGCCGACTGGCCGAACGCGCAACCGTCATTCTTGCCACCCATCATCCGCGCGAAGCGGCGATGGCGGATCAAGTCATCCGCCTCGAGAACGGACGCCCGATCGCGGTGTCGGCTGATGGGGACGGCGGTGCGGCCAAGGAGGAGACACATGTGGCAGCACGCTGACGAGGATTTGATCCGGCGCGAGACCTGTCTGCCGGGTTTCCGCACGCTTCTCGACGAGACCGCCTTCTTGTCGGCCATGCAGAGGCTGAATCCTGGCATGGAACTATCGGCGGCCCGGCTTCGATATCTTCGCTACAAGCCGGGTACCAACTGCCTGGCCAGTTATGAGATTGATGCCCAAGGCTCGACCTGGTGGGTGCATGGAAAGACGTGGCGTCCTGGTGAGATGGAGCTGGCGGCGGTGAAGAGTCTGGGACACGGGTTCGAGAGCACCGGACCATTGACAGGAGGCTCTCTTCCCGAGGTCGCGTGTTTGGTCCGTGTCTTTCCGTCAGACGCGAAGCTTCGATCGATGGGGCTTTGGATGGATCCGGCGGCAAGGAGGCGATTTCTGGCGGGACGCGAGTCGGTGCAGGCGCTGGCGGAGACCACCGGATGGCAGACGCTCAACTACAAAGCCGAGCGACGGTTGGTGGGGCGCTTGAACTGGTCCGACGGACGGCCTGCGGCGGTGGTCAAGATGCATGCGGACTCGGGATTTGAAGCCGCCTACCAAGCAGCCAAGGCAGTGGCGCCAGGCGCGCGTTACGAGGTGTCGCGGTACGCGGGAAAATCGCGACGGCATGCGACTCTGTTCTACCATTGGCAGGAAGGTGTCGGTCTGGAACCGATGCTGGAGCGTGGGGAGGGAAGTCCGCGAATTCTGGAGGCGGTGGGTGCCGGATTGGCCGAGCTTCATCGATTGCCGCCCGCCGCGGGACTGCGCGTGCTGAGCTCCGAACTCATGGCCGCCGAACTGGTCGAGCATGCCGCGATGATGGGATGGCTGGTCCCGGGATTGAAATCGATGGTCGACGCGCTGGTGGAAGATCTGTCCGCGGCGCTCGGGGCTTTGGGTGGAAACGAGGCGGTGGTGCATGGAGACTTCTATGCGAAGCAGGTTCTTTGGCGTTCTGGGACCGTGGTTTTCCTGGATCTCGACGAAGCGAGGAAGGGTCCGGCCTGGGTGGATGTGGCGAATTTTCTCGCGCATTTGGAAGCGGCGACCTTGGCGGGACGGATCACGACGACGTCCGCACGGGTGGCAGCCGAGGTCTTGGTCGCGAGTTACGAGGCGGCGGCGGGGGCGTCGCTGCCCGCTGCCCTGTCGGCGGGGGTGGCGGCACGCCTTTTTGTTCAGGCCTGCCACTGTTTTCGGCGCCGGGAACCGAATTGGCTGGAGGCGTTGACCCGTGTGCTCGACCGGGTGCGGGCGTTGGCGGCGGCACCACCGGCGGCGCGTCGGGTGGGGGGTGCCCGCGATTCGATGGGATCGGGGGTGGGTGGGATTGCCAACGCCGGTGTGACGGCCGATCCGGCGCTGCCTTTCCTGGGGCAGGCGCTGGATGTCGATTGGATGGATCAGCGACTGCGCCGGATGGGGGAGGCGGCGACGGCGGAGTTGCAGGATCGACGATTGATCGACGCCACACTGGTGCGCCACAAGCCGGGACGGCGGTGCGTCATCCAGTATCGTTTTGGCGAACACGGTGCGGGCGCGGATCTCACCTGGCTGGGCAAGGCGCGGTCGCGACGCGGGGGCAGTTGGGCGACGCGCGTGGCCAGTGGTTTGCGCGAGGCCGGTTTGAACGAGGACGGCTGGGTGGCGGTACCGGAACCCTTGGGCGAGGTGCCTGAGATTCACATGGAACTGCAGCGTCGGGTGGATGGACAGACCGTTTTTGCCCGGTTCGAGGCCGTGCCGTGGGTTCGCGAGGTGGACGACCTGGCACGTCGTTGTGCGACGGCGATCCATCGGTTGCACGTCAGCGGGGTGACGGTGGGGCGTGCGCACACCATTGCGGACGAACTCAGGGTCCTGCGCGGACGATTGGAGCGGATGCGGTCGACCCATGGTTTGTGGGCGGATCGGTTGGACGCGCTGATGGCTGGGTGCGAGCGCCTGGCGTCGAGTTTGGGTGAAGCTGAAGTTTCATTGATTCACCGGGACTACTACCCGGACCAGGTGCTGGTGGATGGCGATCGGCTGTGGCTTCTCGATCTGGATCTCTGTGCCATGGGCGATGCCTGCCTGGATCATGGGAATTTCCTTGCCCACCTGGTGGAGTGGAGTTTTCGGCGATTTGGCAGAAGGGACTGCGCGCTGAGCGGCGAGGCGGCGTATCGGGAAGCGGCCATCGAGTGGTTGGGTGCCTCGGCGGAGAGCCGGCTGGAGGTTTACACGACACTCTCCCTCGCGCGCCTGGTTCAGATCGGCACGCAATTTCCCGATCGGCAGCCGTGGGTGCAGGCCTTGCTCGAACTTTGCGAGGAACGTTTGAAATCGGGAACCGAAGGGCGCGGCTGAACGGCCCGGGAACTGGATTCACAGAAGAAATGACCATGAAAACGGATTGGAATCGAACCACGGTAGAGCGCCGGAGGGCCGGCGGATTCACCCTTATCGAGTTGTTGGTGGTGATTGCCATCATCGCCATCCTGGCAGCCATGCTGCTGCCGGCTCTGGCCTCGGCCAAGGAACGCGCGCGAACCACCGGCTGCCTCAACAACCTCCGGCAGATCGGCGTGGCGATCGTCCTCTACGCAGGCGATGACGACGACAAGCTGGTGCCGGCGGAATATAACGTCCGCAACGGGGCTCCTCACGAGGAAGGCTGGCCGACGCTCCTGCGCAATGCCGGCTATCTGCCCGCGCCGACCTCGCCCGAGTACCGCAAGATACCGTCCGGCGCCTCGGTCTTTCGTTGTCCTTCCGGACGCCCGGAAGTGTACGAGGTGAACCCGGTTTCGCGCGACGACGCCGAGGGCGCGCGCGCCTTCGCCTTCACCTCGGAGAGCACCGGGACCAAGTACAATCTGCACTGTTGGTACGGGATCAATGCCGGCCTGGGCAGCGCCGAGCGACGTCCCTTCGCGCGGTTCCCCACCGACAATGGCGACCGCACCGAGAACCGGCTGACGAGCGTGTCGTCGGCCTCTTCGGAAATGCCGGCGATCTTCGACGGCTGGTGGCTGTTGAACGGCAAGGATGAACGGGTGAATGCACGGCACGCCGGCAGCCGTCGGTCGAATCTCCTGTTTCTCGACGGGAGCGTGCAGGGACGGTCGACGTTCCGCATACCGAGCGTCGATAGCGAGGAAAGCGTCGACGGCATTCGCTGGAAACTTCCGCGCAAGCCATGAATGCCTCGACACGCAGAATGGCCGCGGGAGCGGTGTTGGTGGGGATCACTCTCATGGCGGTGGCGTGGACATGGCGAACGCTGATGGCGCCGCCGGCAATCAATCTGGCATTGCACCGCGGGGTGGGAGAACGGTTCGCGGACGAGATCGCACAGTCCGTGGGACCGAACGGGCAGTTGGTGCTGGTGACCCTGGAGCGAGGGACGAGCCCGGTGCTCGATGCCCAGTTCGACGCCTTCCAGAAGCGACTGGGGAAATGGCCGGGACTGGAGGTTGTGAGGACCGACGAGGTGGATGCTTCCAAGGGCGACAAGTACGGGCCTGGAACCGGAATGTCGGCGCGGCGCTGGCAGCGGTTGGCTGAGAAGCATGCGGAAGTCGACGCGATCGTGTCGTTCATCGGAACCCCGGATCCGAAAGATCTGAGGCTGACGAACGGCGCGGCGGGTTCAGGAGGGAAGCCAGGGCTGTATGCGGTGAGCCGTTCACCGAAGGAACTGGCGCCTTTGCTGGAAGCGGGCGTGTTGAAACGCGCCGTGGTGCCGCGCTTCACGTTTCCCGCCCCGGGTCCGGAGACGCCGCGAACGCCGGAGGAATGGTTCATGAACCGATACCAGGTGGTGACGCCAGGCGCGGTCAAGTAGGCGTCCCCTCAAGGTGGAATCCTCTCACCCGGTTTCGGCGCCCCTAGAATAGCGGTGCAAAAGGCTGGAATCCGCCACTCACCGCACGGGATATCGCTTTCCATTCGGGGGACCGCCGGGCGAGCGTGTCCGGACCGTGGCGAAGACCTTGTACGACTTGCTGCCGAAGGACGGAGGTGTCGATTCCGACACGCTCCTGGGCCGCTTTCTGGAATATACCGAGGACCGCCGACTCGCGCTGTATCCCGCGCAGGAGGCGGCGATTCTCGAGCTGTTTGAAGGCAAGCACGTCATTCTTAACACGCCGACGGGTTCCGGGAAGTCGCTGGTTGCGGCGGCTCTGCATTTTCAATCGGTGGCCAGGGGGCGCCGCTCGATCTACACGTGCCCGATCAAGGCCCTGGTCAATGAGAAGTGGATGGCGCTGTGTCGTGAATTCGGGCCGGACAATGTCGGGTTGAGCACTGGTGACGCCACGGTGAATCGGGATGCCCCCATCCTCTGCTGCACGGCGGAAGTGCTTTCGAACCTGGCGCTGCGGGAAGGGGCGCAGGCGCGGATCCACGACGTGGTGATGGACGAGTTTCATTGGTATGCCGACCGTGACCGCGGGGTGGCGTGGCAGGTGCCCTTGTTGACCCTGTCGCAGACGCGATTCCTGTTGATGTCCGCCACCCTGGGGGACACCGGGTTCTTCGAGGAAACACTGAGCGGGAGGACGGGGGTTCCGGCGGTGACAGTGCGGTCGCAGGATCGGCCGGTGCCCTTGGAGTTCTCCTATGCTGAGACGACCTTGGCCGAGACGCTGGAGACCCTGGTAAAGGACCAGCGGGTGCCGGTGTACATCGTGCACTTCACGCAGGCGGAAGCGGCCGACAGCGCGCAGAACTTCACCAGCATCAATGTCTGTACCCGCGAGGAGAAAGCGGCCCTCGCGTCCGCCATCGAAGGATTCAAGTTCGCGAGCCCGTACGGTCCTGACATCAAACGATGGCTGCGCCACGGCATTGGACTGCATCACGCCGGGCTGCTGCCCAAATATCGAGTGCTGGTCGAACAACTGGCGCAAAAGGGCCTGCTCAAAGTGATTTGCGGGACGGACACCCTGGGCGTTGGGATCAATGTTCCGATCCGGACGGTGCTGTTCACGCGGCTATGCAAGTTCGATGGCCAGAAGGTGGGAATTCTGAGCGCCCGTGATTTTCACCAGATCGCGGGGCGCGCAGGGCGCAAAGGATTCGATGATCGGGGCTGGGTGGTCGCGCAGGCGCCGGAGCACGTGATCGAGAACCTCAAATTGGAAGAGAAGGCCAAGCGCGATGGGAAGAAATTCCAACGTCGGCAACCGCCGGATCGCGGCTGGGTGAACTGGGATCGCAAGACCTTCGATCGCCTGATCTCGGCGGCCCCCGAGCGTCTGTCCTCACGATTCCAAGTCACCCACGGCATGCTGCTCAACGTGCTGAGCCGGAAGGGCGACGGGTGCCTGGCGATGCGCGAGCTGATCCGGACCTGTCACGAATCCCCAAATCAAAAGAAGGCGCACCGCCGCCGGGCTTGGCAGTTGTTTCGATCGTTGCTGGAGCGGCGGATCGTGGAATTCGTGGAACCCGGCGAGGCCGTTGCGCCGGTGCCGCCGCCGACCGAAATCGCCAAGGTGCGGGTGAATGTCGAGTTGCAGGACGACTTCTCGATGGACCAGACCTTGTCGCTGTACCTGCTGGAGACCCTTCCATTGCTGGACCCGGAGGCGCCGGACCACGCGCTGAACGTGCTCACCCTGGTGGAATCGATTCTCGAGGATCCGGAGATCATCCTCCGCCGGCAATTGGACAAGGTGAAGTCGGCGAAACTGGCGGAACTGAAGGCGCAGGGAATGGAGTACCAGGACCGCATGGACGAGCTGGAGAAGTTGGAGCATCCGAAGCCATTGCGGGAGTTCGTCTATTCCACCTTCAACGCCTTTGCGGACAAGCATCCGTGGGTGGGGCAGGAAAACATCCGGCCGAAATCCATCGCGCGCGAAATGTTCGAGGAATTCCGGTCCTTCGCGGACTACGTGAAGATCTACGAACTGCAGCGGTCGGAAGGCTTGTTACTGCGCCATCTCAACTCGGTTTACAAGGTGCTGCAGCAGACCGTGCCCGACAGCGCCAAGACGCCAACGGTTCGGGAGATGGTGGCATACCTGGAGCAGATGATTCGCGCGGTGGATTCGAGTCTGCTGGAGGAGTGGGAGCGGATGCGGGATCCGGCATGGATGCCGGATTCGGCCGGCGAGGCGGGAACGGCGCTGCGACCGCCGGGCGCGGACGAAGCCTCCCAGGATATCACCCGGGACGTGCCCTCCTTCACTGCCGCGGTGCGGGCTCGGGTTTTCGCCTTCCTGCGTGCGTTGGCCCAGGGCGATTTCGACGACGCGCTTTCGGCCGTGCCGGCGATGCCGGTCGAAGGCGAGGCAGTGGATGGGGCGGCGGCGTGGAACCCGGGCAAACTGCGCGAAGGTTGGGATCGCTATCTGGAGGGTCACGCGGCGTTGCGGTTGGATCCCGAGGCGCGAAACGCGCGGCACACGCGGGTGTTGCCGTCGGAGGACAAGCAGAGCTGGCGCATCGAGCAAATCCTGGTCGACCCCGATGGACTGAATGACTGGATGGTGGAATTCCGGGTGGACCTTCGGGCGTCGAGGGCACGACGGGAGCCGGCGATAACGTTTCTGGGCCTGCGCGCACTGATTTGAGCTGCGCGCGGCGGGTGGGGGTCCGTCACGGCTTGCCGCCGGCGGCCTGCAGATTCTTCTTCAACTCTTCGGCGATGTAGCGCTGAGCCTCGTTCTGGCGGGCGTAGTCGTCCAGGATCTGGGCGGCTTCGGCAATGCGTCCGGCGCCGGCGAGGAACTTGGTGAGTTGTTCGGTGGGTTCAAACACGCCGGGAGCGATCTCACGCGCGGCGCGATAGACCTGTTCCGCCTCGGCGGGAAGTTGGCGCTCGGCGAGCAGGGCCGCCTGGGCGGTGGCTTGTTTGGCGTAGGCCTGGCGCGCGGGTGAATCGGAGGGGAGCGATTCCTTGGGCAGACGTTCGGCGGTCTCGCGCCAGAAGGTGGAAGTTTCGGCGGCGTGCGCGGCCGTGGTGGCTTCGGCGGTGCCGGATGGTACGACCTCAAGGATGGGGCCGCGCGGGACGACATCCATGCCCACGGCTTTCGCGGCGGCGGGATCCGCCACTGCGATGGACAGGCCGGGATTCTTCTCGAGCAGTTTTCGCAACACGCTGCCGCCGTCGATACGTTCCTGCGACGCGGCGTCCGAGCCGTCCGCAGCGGTATTCGCAGGCGCGCCGACGGGTGTGGGGGAAGGCAGATCCAAGCGGCCGGGATGAGTGAGGCTGAAATAGGCAGCGTAGGCCGGGTCGTTGAGCGAGTCGGCGGAGACGACGAGCGGTCGGGTGCCGGCGCCGGTTTCGCCGAGCAGCGCGGGCACGAACTGGGACGCTTCGTTGCCGGCAACATAAACGGAGCCTGGTTGGAGCGAACCGAGGACCGTCTTGCCGAAGGCGAGCAATTCCTGGGCGGGCCAGACGGTGGCTTGTTCGGCGACGCCATAGGTTTCGCGAATGGCGGGCCAGAGGGCGGCGAGTTCAGTGGCGGCGCTACCATCGCGCTGGGCGCTCAACGTGGCGTAGAGGCTCTTGATCTGGCGCCAGTCGCCGCTTTCGGCGGCGTCGAAGAACTTCTGAACGTCCGGTGACAGGGGCACCTGAAAATGGCGGGCAAGGTTTTCCGCGAGATTGCGGCGACCTCGGGTGAAGTCGGTGACCCGATCGGCGACGATCTGCTCCGGCGTGGCGCCGCCAGAACCGCCCAGGCGGTCGCGGCCAAAAGCCGGGCGGACGCGGTCCCTCTGGCTGCCGCTTCCGGCACTGCCGGAAGCATCGTCGTCCGCGCCGGACCCATTCTGGGCGGAATCGGTGGCCACTGTGGCGACGCGATGTTGAGCGCGAGGCATGAGTACCGCGAGAACGAGCACCACGGCGCCGATGAGAGCGACCCAGATCACCAGACGCGGGCGATCCGATGGGGAGGACGAAGGAGACGGGCTGGGGCGTGCGGCAGGTTTTTTCATCGATGGGCCATGAATCGTTCCGACCGTCGGTTGGGACGGGGGCAACATTGTAGCGAAACTTTCCCCTGCGTCACGCCTTGGCCTTGGGTGGAGTTGGGGATCGGGAGTGTCGCCGCCCTGCGGCGCTTCGAGTTTGGCGGCAAGACTGGATCCCATCGGTCCAGCCGTTCGAGGCCAAGCCGCGAACCGTGGGCGCCGGTCCTCCATTTCCAGGAAGCAAGTGGGGCATCGAAGCCTTTGACTCGGGACCTTGGGCGTGGCATGACGGCGCGGTGTTGGCGCGATGGTTCATTCTGGTGAGTTGGATGGCGGCGGCCCTTTCGGCCGCGGGCCAGGTCCAGCCGATGCCGGACTTCAAATTGACAGACGCCAACTCGAACTCGCCGCGGTACCAGCAAACGGTGTCGCCACGGGACTATCGCCTTCAGATATCAGCGTATTACTTCGGGGACGCGGGGTGAGGATACTGCCGTGGCCAGTTTGGTCACCTGCAAGAGATCCTGGCGGAAGTGAACGCAGCCAACACCGGCCTGCGCGTGGAGATCCTCGGGATCAATATGGCTAGCCAAGCCGAGTACAATCAGCTGGTGGTGGATTCCCATAACGTGTTGCCGTGGCTCCAAGACACGTCGGAGCAGGATGTCTGGGGCAAGTGGCGGATCATCCAACGCGATGTGGTGGTACTGGATTCCTTCAATCGGCCGGTGCTCAAGGACAACCTGACCCAGCACGATCTCGGACAGGTGCAAAACTACAACGCGCTCAAGAACGCGCTTCTGCAATTGGCAGTACCTGCCGACACCGACAAGGACGGACTGCCGGATGACTGGGAGTACGGATGGTTCGGGAACCTGGCGGTGACTCCGACCGGGGACGAGGACGGCGACGGCGCCGATAACCTCACCGAGTTCACCTTCTCGTCGTCACCCAAGAGCCCGGCGTCGCTGCCGTTCATCGACGGGTATTTGGCACGGCCGGCCGGCAAACCGGCGTTGGGTGTGATCTTTCGTCGATTTGCCGGAAATGCCGCGCAGTTTGTCGTGGAGACATCGCCAGACCTGATCAACTGGACGAACCGGACGTCGGAGATCTTCCGCGTCGGCACGGTGCGCAATCTCTACGACGGCACCGGCGCGGCCGAGGTTCGTTATCAGCAGACGTCGACGGCGGGGGCGAAGCCGGCCGGTTTCATTCGGGTGCGTGTGGTTTCACCGTGACGGGTGCGACGGGCCTGCGGCCCTGCCGCGCTTGAGCTCGGCGGAGAAGCTGGCGCGCCAATCGCGCGGCCTGGCGATCGAGTTGATCCAACGATCCCTCTGATTTCACGATCGCGTGGGCCCACTTCCGCTGCGGCGCCACATGAATGGCATCCATCGGGCGGACGGTGGCGAGGTACTGTTGGATCACTCCTTCGGGCGTGCGCCCACGCTCGCGCACATCGCGCTGAAGACGGCGAATGAACCGCAGGTCCACTGGACAATCGACGAACACCCGGACATCCAGGGAGCGGCGCAGTCGGGCATCGGCGAAGAGCAGGACGCCTTCGACCAGAAGAATCTCCACGGCATCCATGGCCAAAAGCGTTGGTGTGCTCAGCCGACGGTGATGGGCGAAATCGTAGCGAGGCAGGCGGAGAGGCCGTTGTGGATGGCGGCGGGCCTGGTCGAGGTGACGTCGAACCAGAGCGAGGTCGAGAGCGCGTGGATCGTCGAAGTTCCGGTGAGCCGGGTCGTGGCTCGGAGGCAGCGAACGGTAATAGGCGTCGAGCGGCAGGATGGCCACGCCCGCGAACGCGGCGAGATGCCGTTGCAGCGCGGCGACGAGCGTCGATTTGCCGGAACCGGAACCGCCGCAGACACCGACGATCAGCACGAGGGCGCGGTGGGAAGGGAGTGGGAGGCCGGAGTCTGAGGCGGGATCACGTCGAGGCGACGGCGGTGCGCGCGGCGGCGAGGGTCTCCTTGCGTTGCCTCAGACTGCGGAAGAATTCATAGCCCTCACGGCATCGTCGGACGAAGACGTCCTTGTCCTCGAGCATCGTCTTGATGATGCGCAGGATCGGCTTTGGTCGGAGGTAGTAGGACCGATAGAAGCGGTCGACCGCCTCGAACACCTCTTCCTTGCTCAGGCCGGGGTATTCGAGGGAGGAATCCTGGAAGCCGTCTTCGTGGACGATGGCGGTCTTGTCGCGTTTGGCGAACCAGCCGTTCTGTCGGGCCATCTCGAAGAGTTCGGTGCCCGGGTAGGGGGCGGCGAGGCTGACCTGGAGACTGAAAACATCCAATTCCTTGGCGAAATGAATGGTGTTTTCGATGGTCTGGGGGGTTTCGATGGGCAGGCCGAGAATGAATGTGCCGTGAATGACGACACCGGCCTGGTGACAGGACTTGGTGAATCGGCGCATTTCCTCGAGGGTGACCCCTTTCTTGATGCGCTCGAGAATGTCGGCGTTGCCCGATTCGTAACCAACGAGGAACAGGCGCAGGCCGGAATCCTTGAAAAACCGGATGGTGTCAGCGTCGAGATTGGCGCGCGAATTGCAACTCCAGGTGAGGCCCAGGGGGGCGAGTTTCTTGGCGATCTCGCGGGCGCGCGGGAGATTGGCGGTGAAGGTGTCGTCGTCGAAGAAGAATTCCCGGACCTGCGGGAAGGACTTCTTCATATAAGCCATTTCGTCGGCGACATTTTGAGCGGAGCGAACGCGATACTTGTGGCCGCCGATGGTTTGGGGCCAGAGACAGAACGTGCATTGGGCGGGGCAACCGCGCCCGGTGTAGAGGCTGACGTACGGATGGAGAAGATAGCCGATGAAGTACTTCTCGATCTGAAGATCGCGCTTGTAGACGTCGGCGACCCACGGGAGCACATCCATGTTGTGGATGAGTTCCCGTTCGGGATTATGGCGGAATTTCCCGTCCTGATCGCGGTAGGAAAGCCCGGCGACATCCTGAAGGGGACGGCCTTCCGCGACCTCCTTGCAGGTGAAGTCGAATTCCTTGCGACCGACCCAGTCGATGGCGCTGGAAGCCTTGAGCGTCTCGGTGGGCAGGACGGCCGCGTGCGCACCGACGAATCCGATCTTGGTGTCGGGCCGTTGTTGCTTGATGGCTTCGGCAACCTTGCAGTCGTTTTTGAGCGACGGCGTGGACGTGTGGATGACGACGTGGTCGTAGCCTTTGGCGATACGGAGGCACTCGTCCTTGCCGATGTTATGCGGCGGGCAATCGAGCAGTTTGGCACCGGGAACAAGGGCCGCGGGCTGGGCGAGCCACGTGGGGTACCAGAAACTCGTGACCTCGCGCCGGGCTTGATAACGGGAACCGGCGCCGCCATCGAAACCGTCGAAACTTGGCGGTGACAGGAAAAGGGCGCTCATTCAGGAGGAGATCGTCTTGTCGTCGGAGCGGATCTTGGCGAGGAGTTCGTCGCGGGCGCTGGTGCCGGAGCCGGTGCCCGAGGCGCAGCCACCTCCGGACGACGGAGCGGTCGGGGAGGAGCTGTCCAGGGCATTGCCGCCGCGGGCGAAGGCGGATTTGGCACCGGCGAGTTCGCGGTTGACGGCGGCCTTGGCTTCGGCGAGGTGGCCTTTGCCGACGGACACGCCGTTAAAAGCGATGACCTCGCCGCCGCGGGCGAAGGGGGCGGGTTTGGGCCAGAAGTTGTATTTGAAATTCTTCCAATTATCACCGGCCTGGTAATTGGTGCCGAGGGCGCCGCTGGGGTCGTACCCGCAATGCACCATGCAATTCTCGCAACGCGGGTCGCGGGCGACGCCGTTGACGACGCCATATTTCTCCCACGCGACCTGGCCGAGCATTTCGGCGTAGCTGGGGTAATGGCCATCGGTCATGAGGTAGCACGGCGCCTTCCAGCCCTTGACGTTGTACGTGGGGATGGCCCAGGCGGTGCAGGTGAGTTCGCGTTTGCCGGCGAGGAATTCCTGGTAAACCGGCGTTCCGAAGATGGTGAACATCTCGCCCCAGCGCTGGATGTCCTTGAATTTCTGGCGCGTGAGATCGCGGGTGAGAAAGAACTCGGTGGGATCCTTGCCGAGACGCTTCACCATGTCCTTCTTGGCCGCATCGTAATCGTAACCCGGCGAGATGGTGTGGCCGTCGACTTCGAGCCAGGAGAGGAACTTGAACATGTCCTCGAGTTCCTGGACGTCGGATTCCTTGTAAACCGTCGTATTGGTGGCGACCTGGTAGCCGAGGATCTTGGCCATGCGAATGGCCGCGACGCATTCCTTGAAGACGCCCTCGCGTTCCACGATCAGGTCGTGGGTGTATTCGAGGCCGTCCACGTGGACGTTCCAGTACATCCATTTCGAAGGCGCGATGGTGATCTTGGAACGGGCGGCGGCGTCCGAGGCGCGGATCTGGGCGGCTTCCTTCTCGGTGACGAGTTCTTCGGAGACCAGTCTTTGCAGCTGAGGTTCGAAGGACGGCTGATAATGCGCGGCGAGGTACTCGCGCATCTTTTTCCTCATGAAAACCCCGTTCGTGCAGATGTAGATGATGCGTCCCTGGGCGCGGAGTCCGGCGACGAGTTCCTCGATCTTCGGGTAGATCAGCGGTTCGCCTCCGCAGACGGAAACCATGGGGGCGTCGCATTCGGCAGCCGCGGCGAGGCATTGCTCGAGCGGCACCATGTCCTTGAGGCTGGTGGAGTATTCGCGGATCCGACCGCAGCCGGTGCAGGTGAGGTTGCAGGTGTGCAACGGCTCGAGCTGCAGCACCATGGCGAACTTTGGCGTTCGCCGAAGCTTATGCTTGACGATGTGCCGGGTGATCTTGAGCGAGAGCGCGAGGGGAAAACGCATGGGAAAAGCGAAACGGTCAGCTTGGGAGGGCCCGATCTGCGGGGCCCGAGAGGCGGGGCGAAGATTCGATACCGGACGGGTCGGCGACGGGGGCCGGTTGGGCCGGCACCGGTTGGGCCGGCTCGTGATGCATGAGGCCCGGCATGAAGAAGGTCGCGGGCGATACGGAATGACTGCCGCGCACTCCGCCACAACCCGAGGCGATGCCGCCGACGGCGACCAAAGCGAGCAGGGTTTGAGCGAATCCGAAACGTTTCACGTTGGGCACTATAGGAGGGGGGGTGGTCATAGCAACCCCCTATTTCCTGCCCACTGGCGCACCTCGAATACGTCCCGCCCGATCTGGTCGACGAGCGCCTCGCGGCTCGGGAATCGGGTCTCCGGACGCAGACGTTCGGCCAGCTCCAGTTCCAGGCGCGCGCCGTACAGATCGCCCTCGAAATCCAGTAGGTGCGCTTCCACCCGTGTTTCCGGGGCGGAATCGGCAACCGTGGGGCGACGTCCAATGTTCACGGCGGCGGGAATGCGCCGTCCCTGGAGGTGGGCGATGGCGGTGTAGACTCCCATGGGAGGCAAGACCAGGCCAGCCACCGCAAGGTTGGCGGTGGGAAAGCCGAGGGTGCGTCCGAGTTGGTCACCCATCACCACGTCGCCGCCGATGGAGTACGGACGGCCGAGAAGGGTGGAGGCGCCCACCAGATCACCGGCGGCGACCCGTTCCCGGATGCGTGTGCTGCTCACCGGTTTGCCGTCGAGGGTGCAGGGCGGGATGGGGTGGACGACGAAACCGCGCTCGCGGCCGAGACGCTGGAGCAGGTCGACATTGCCGCCGCGACCGTGGCCGAAGACGAACTGGTTGCCGACCGCGATGCTCGCGACGTTGCCAAAGCCGCGGGTGAGGCGATCGACGAAGGTTTCCGCGGGTTGGGCTCGGAACTTGGCGTCGAAGGGAAAGACCAGGGCGGTGGAGATGCCGAGGGAGGCGAGGGCGTCAAGGCGGCGCCAAAGTGGGTAAAGCAATGGGGGAGTGCGTTCTGGCGCCACGATGGCGTCGGGATGCCGATCGAAAGTGACGGCCACGGCGATACCGGAGACCGCGCGGGCATCGGCCAGCGTCTGGCGAATAACAGATGCGTGACCGAGATGAACGCCGTCAAAAACGCCGATCGCCAGACTGGCCGGCTGAGGGGGAGACCCCAGGGGTTCCGCGTCGGTGAGGACTTTCATTTCAGGCCGCGACAAGCTTGAGAAAGGGAATGACTCGGGTCGGCAAGGCGGCAGGTTCCAAGGCCAACAGTTCGTCGAGAGGCATGGCGTCCTGAACACTGAAACGACCTGAATCCAGGCGTCGCAGAGCGGTGAGGTGGGCGCCGCAGCCGAGTTTCTGTCCGAGGTCGTGGGCGATGGATCGCACGTAGGTCCCCTTGGTGCAGGCGAGTCGGAAATCGCCGAAGGGCTCCTGGTACGCGGTGAAGCGGAGGCTGTAGACGTGGATGAGCCTCGGTTCGCGGGCGACTTCGACGCCTTTGCGGGCGAGTTTGTAGAGCGGGACCCCCTTCACCTTGACGGCCGAGACCATGGGCGGGGTCTGCATGAGGTCGCCGACGAAGCTGGCGGCGGACTCATTCAGGGCGTCGATGCCCAGCGGCGGCACCGGCAGCGAGGCCACGAGTTCACCGTCCGCGTCGAAACTGTCGGTCGATTCTCCGAACTTGATGCGGCCGGAGTACACCTTGTCGGCCGCCATGAGGGAATCGGACAGTTTGGTGCCTCGGCCGAGCACGAGCACGAGCAGTCCGGTAGCCATGGGGTCGAGCGTGCCGCAGTGGCCGACCTTTTTGACGCCGAACCGGCGGCGGACCCGGTCGACGACATCGTGGGAGGTGAGGCCGGCCGGTTTGTCGATGAGGATGGCCCCGTCGAGAGGATCGGGTGGATTAAGCATCAGTGGCGCTGGGCCGCGGTGATCGCCTGGCGAAGGGCACGAAGGACGCGGCGTTGGACCGCGAGGGGGGTGCCGGTGATGCGGGCGCCCGCGGCGGCTTTGTGTCCGCCTCCGCCGAACTGTTGGGCGATGACGTTGACATCGACGTCCTCGCTCTTGGATCGAAGGCTCAAGCGGACGATGCCGTCCTCCATTTCCTCGAACACGCAGGCGACGATCACCGGTTCGATGGAGCGGATGTGGTCGATGAGCCCTTCGCTCTCCTCGCGTTCCGCGCCGGCCCGGCCGTAGTCACCTTTGTGCAGCCAGAAATAGGCAATGCGATCGTCATGAGTGAGACGGCATTGGCGATAGACGTGGCGGAGGAGCCGAAACCGCGACATCGGGTGCGAATCGTAGACGCAGTGGCCGATGCGCCCGAGGTCCGCCCCCTGGCGCACCAGTTCGGCGGCGGCGCAAAAGGTTTCCGGTCGGGTGGTGGCATACCGAAAGGAGCCGGTGTCGGTGGAGACGGCGGTGAACAGGCAGTCGGCGATGGCGGAGGTGACGGGCCAGCGCGCGCGTTTGAGCAATTCGAGAATGAGTTCGCCGGTGGAGGGAACGTCCGGCACCACCCAATTGAGATCCCCGTAGCGGGAATTGCTGGCGTGGTGATCGATGTTGATGAGCAGCTTGCGTTCGGTGATGCAGGATCCGGCGAGGCCGAGGCGCTCGTAAGTGGCGCAATCGGCGGCCACCACGCATTCGAACGATTCCCCGGGCTTGGGACGTCCGAAGAGGTCGTCGGGATCTAGAAAGGCGAGCTTCTTGGGAATGGGATCCTCGTTCCAGATGCGGACCTTCTTGCCGGCTTCGCGCAGGGCGAGGCCCAGGCCGAGTTGCGATCCGACGCAATCGCCATCGGGACGGACATGACCGACGACGCAGACCGTGGCCGATTGGCGCAAGGCGGCGAGGATGGGCGTGAGGGGGTCGGACGGCGCCGTCATGGCTGGTCGGCGCGGCGCTCGAGGTCAGCGAGGATTTCCAGGACCCGATCGCCTCGGGCAATGGAGTCGTCGATGACGAAGCGCAGGTGGGGGGTGTAGCGGAGGACGACGGACTGGCCGAGCAGCCCCTGGATTACGGAGGTATTCTGTTGGAGCAACTCCGCGCCCCGCTTCTGTTGTTCGGCATTTCCGATGATGCTGACGAAGACCTTGGCGGCCTGGAGGTCGCCGGCGAGGCCGACATCATTGACGGAAATGACGCCGCCTTCCTCGATGGGAATCTGGCGGCGGATGATTTCGCCGAGCTCGCGTTTAAGAAGCTCGCGGACACGCTCGTAGCGGACGCGTTGCATGACGTGCTGGGATCCAGGGGTACGGCGGCAGGATCCGATCCGACTGGTTTAGAGCTGTTGGGCGACTTTTTCCACGGTGTAGCTCTCGATGAGATCCCCGGTCTGGAAATCATCGAAACTCGAGACGCGGATACCGCATTCCATGCCGGAGCGCACTTCGCTGACTTCGTCCTGGTAGCGTCGCAGGGTGCCGAGCACGCCGTCGTGAATGACTTCCTTGCGACGAACGACGCGGGCTTTGCCCTTGATGATGCGGCCGTTGATGACCATGCAACCGGCGACGCGGCCACCCTTGGAGAGGTCGAAGATCTGTCGGACCTCGGCGGACCCGAGCGTGACTTCGCGCAGTTCCGGGTCGAGCAGGCCGGCCATGGCGTTGCGGACCTCGTCGATGAGTTCGTAAATGATCTCGTACTGCTTGATTTGCACGCCTTCGCGCTTGGCGGCGGCGGGCACGCCGTTGTCGAGGCGCGTATGAAAGCCGACGATGATGCCTTTGGCGGAAGCCGCCAGGAGGACATCGCTCTCGGTGATCGTGCCGACGGCGCTATGGACGATTTCGAGACCGACCTTGTTGCTATCGATCTTCTTGAGCGCTTCGACGATGGCCTCGACGGAGCCCTGGGTATCGGCTTTGACGACGACTTTGAGCGTCTTGGCCGTTTGTTGCTCGATGGCCTTGAGAAGGTTTTCGAGGGTGACGCGCGGACCGCGTTCGCGTCCGGCGGCCTTGGATTGCAGTTCGCGTTCCTCGGCGAGGGCCCGGGCGGCGCGCTCGTTCTCGACCACGCTGAACTCGAGACCCGCCTCAGGAACGCCGTTCAATCCGAGAACCTTCACCGCGACTGACGGACCGGCTTCCTTGAGACGTTGGCCCTCTTCGCTGATGAGAGCGCGGGTGCGGCCGTAGAACTGGCCGCAGATGATGACGTCGCCCTGTTTGAGCGTGCCCTTGCGCACCAGGACGGTGGCGGTCGGGCCGCCGGGCTCGAGGCCCGACTCAATGACATTGCCCTTGGCTCGACGGTTGTGATTCGCCTTGAGCTCCATGACCTCGGCCTGAAGGACGAGCATGGCCAGCAATTGGTCGACGCCTTTCTTGGTGGTGGCGGAGACGTCGACGTAAATGGTTTCACCGCCCCATTCTTCGGGAACGAGTCCGTGTTCCTGGAGTTCCTGGCGGGTGCGCAGGGGATTGGCGGCGGGAAGGTCGCACTTGTTTACGGCGACCATGATGGGGACCTTGGCGGCCTTGGCGTGGTTGAGGGCTTCGATGGTCTGAGGCATGGCGCCCTCGGTCGCCGCGACCACCAGAATGACAATGTCGGTGACGTTGGCGCCGCGGGCGCGCATGGCGCTGAAGGCGGCGTGGCCGGGCGTGTCCAGGAACGTCAATTGCTGGAGTTCGGCCGGACGTTCCGGGTGCGGAACCTGGATGGTGTAGGCTCCGATGTGCTGGGTGATGCCGCCCGCTTCGCGTGACGCGACGTTCGATTTGCGGATGACATCGAGCAGGGTGGTTTTGCCGTGGTCGACGTGGCCCATGATGGTGATCACGGGCGGCCGGGAAGCCAGTTGTTCGGGGCGATCCTCGATATCGAGTTCGACCTTCTTGACTGGGGCATGGACCTGGCCGGCGCCCTTTTCACGGCGTTCGACCTCGAATCGGAAGCCATGCCTGGCGGCGATGAACTGGGCGACCTTTTCGTCGATGGACTGGTTGAGATTGGCGAAGACACCGAGCTCCATGAGGTCATGGAGGAGGCGGTACGCCTTGATGCCCATTTTCTCCGCCAGATCACGGACGATGATGGGGGGCTTAAGGCTGATGACCTGACCCTCGGACGGCGGTGCGAAGTCCGGCAGGGCCGGCGTCTTACCGGCGGCGGGCACGGGAGGCTTGGGCGCCTGCTGAACGGGGGGCGGTCGGTTCATCGAGCCGCCCTGGGGTGGGCGGTTCGGGCCTCCGTACCCCTGGGTTCGGCCGGAGGGAGCACCGCGAGCGGGTTCCGGGCGCCGCGACGGCGGTTGCTGGGCAGGCGGCGGGGTCGGTGGTGCCGCCCGGCCTGCGGGGCGGTGGCGGGTGGGAAGTTCGATACGGCCTACCAGTTCTCCGAGTCCTGGCACCTTGGGTGCCGGGGGAGCGGGAGGTGGCGGCGGCGGAAGCGTCGGCGCGGGCGCCGGGGGAGCGGGAGATGTCGCGGTAATAGGCAGCGGGGTTGTGGGAGGTGGGGCGGACGCCGGCGGCGGCGGGACCGCGGGGGCCGCGGCAGCAGCGGGAAGCACGATGGGTTCCGTCGGGATCTCGGCCGGCGCTGGGGCTGGGGCTGGAATGTTCTCGGGAGAGGGTTGGTCGGGCGTTTCTTTGGCGACGACCTCCGCCGGGGGCGGGAGGGGCGCGGGTGCGGGCGGCTCGGGCGGCGGCGCGATGGGTTCGGCGGCGGGCGCGGGAGCCGGTTCAGGAGCGGGAGGTTCAGCCTTCACCACGGCGGCAGGTTCCGTGTGAAGCGGGGCGGAGACGGCGGGGGGTGGCGGAACAGCCACGGGCTCGGCGGCGACCGCTACGACCGGCTCGGGTGCCGTGGTGGCGGGCGCGGTGGCGGGTGGAGCCGGGTGTTCGGGTTCCGGCGCCGGGGCGTCCTGGGGCGGAGGCGTCGCTTTGGCGGATTCAGGATGGCCGGGTTCAGCGTCGGCGTGGGCATCCGGCGTGGGCGTGGAGGCGTGGCCCGCCGCGGGCGCCAAGGGGGCGAGTTTTTCCTCGAGGTACTCGGCGGTGATTTTATCCAGGGTGCTGGACGCCACCTTGACGTGGGTGATGCCCAACTCCTTCGCCTTCGCGAGCACGAACTTGCTCTCGAGACCAAACTTTCGGGCGATATCGTAAATGCGAACGGGCATAGAAATGTGACTTATCCGAAGGCGACTTTCCGATGACGGCGGCGCCTTCTCCGCCCTGCCGGTCGATCATGGGGCCCCCGACGCACCGGCAGCTGCTCCGCCTTGACGGCGGGCGGCTTCTGCCTGAACGGCGGCCAGAACGGCGATCGCTTGATCGCCGATGTCAGGATTGGACTGGAGGTCATCGACCTCCGCCTGGGCAAGATCCTCGAACGTATGAAAGCCCATGTGGACCAAAGCGCTGGCATGCGCTTCGGTGATCCCTGGGATTTCGGCGAGGCCTTTGATGGCCTCGGCGACCTTCTCCTCGAAGCCCATCACCGGGGCGATGACTTCCTCCTCGATGTCCACGTACCAGCCCGTCAACTTCGAGGTCAGACGTGCATTCTGACCGCGCCGCCCGATGGCCAGGGACAACTGATCCGGCGACACGATGATTTTGACGCGTTTGTTTGCTTCGTCGACCTCGAAATTCTTCAGTTGAGCCGGGGACAACGCCGCGGCGATGTAGGTCCGGATATCGGCCGACCACGGGATGATGTCGACCTTCTCGTTGTTGAGTTCGCGGACGATGTTCTTGACGCGTTGTCCGCGGAGGCCGACGCATGCGCCGACCGGATCGACTTTGGGATCGCGGGAGTAGACGGCGAGTTTGGTGCGGTAACCGGGTTCGCGGGCGATGGCCTTGACCTCGATGGTGCCGTCCGAGATTTCCGCGACTTCCAACTGGAACAGCTTGATGACGAACATCGGATCCGCCCGGCTGAGGATGATCTCTGGACCGTGCGGCGTGGTTTCAACGGCGCGCACGTAGGCGCGGAGGCGCTCTCCCGTTTGGTATTCTTCGGTGGGGACGCGTTCCCGGTTGGGCAGCAGGGCTTCGTAACGGCCGAGGTCGACTACGACATCCGAGCGTTCGAAGCGTCGGACGACGCCGCTGACGATATCGCCGACGCGGTCCTTGAACTCCTCGAGGATGAGCTGTTTTTCGGCTTTTCGCAGTTGCTGCATCACCGCCTGACGGGCGTTTTGGGCGGCGATGCGGCCGAAATCCGCCGGCGTCACTTCCACTTCCACCTCGTCCCCGATCTGGGCGTCTGCCTTGAGCTTCTTGGCTTCGGCGACCGAGATCTGGTCGTGCTTGGAAATCACCTTGTCGCTCACGATGAGGCGAGCGAAAGCCTTGATGGCGCCGGTCTTGGGGTCGATGGTGCAGCGCAGATCACGCGCCGGTCCAACGGCCCGGCGCGCGGCGGAGACGAGGGCCTCCTCCACGGCGCGCACCAGTACGTCGCGGCTGATCCCTTTTTCGCGTTCCCAGTACTCGAGAACTGCCAGCAATTCTGCGTTCATAGGTCGTCGACGGGCCCATCCAGGGAACAAAAAAGTCGGTGGATAACCGACTTTTCTCGCTGGCGGGCCAGCCAGTTGTCCAAGATGCGAAGCAGGCTAGGTACGGGCTGAAAGAACCGTCAAGTGTCAATTCCCCCCCTTTCCGAGTCCGTTCCGCATGTCCAAAGGGTTGGGAAATCGACAGGACTGGCGTCTTTCACCCGATTTCGCGCATGCTCCCGCGAACCGTCATCCTCGAGCTTTCCGGACCTCATGATCAACCCTTCCGCCGCCGATCCCTCCTTCAACCGCCGCCGATTTCTGGGAACGGTGGCGAACGCCAGCCTGGGTTCCGCACTGCTGGCCGCCGCCTCCGGATGTCGGACTTCGACCGGCGGCGCCGCGCCGGCGCGTGCGGGCAGCACGCTGCCGTTAATCGTTTCGACCTGGCCCTTTGGAAAGCCCGCCAATGAAAAGGCGCTCCAGGTCCTGCAGGCGGGGGGCGGTCGATTGGACGCGATCGTGGATGGAATCAGCGTGACGGAGCACGATTTGTCGGTCAGCTCCGTCGGCGCGGGGGGCGATCCCAACGCGGAAGGGGTGGTATCGTTGGATGCCTGCATCATGGATGGCCCGACCCACAAGTGCGGGAGCGTGGCGGCCGTGGAAGGCATCCTGCCGGTGATTGGCTTGGCGCGGGCGGTGATGGAGAAAACCCGCCACGTGATGCTGGTCGGGGATGGGGCGCGCCGATTCGCCTTGGCGAACGGATTCAAGGACACGGATCTCCTGACGGAAGCGGCGCGTCGGCGCTGGCAGGAATGGAAGGCGCGCCAAACCGGGGGTCAACCGGCTTCGGCCCCACCGGATTCGCACGACACCATCGCCATGGTGATCCTGGGATCCGATGGGCAATTGGCCGGCGGATGTTCGACCAGCGGACTCTCCTACAAACTACCCGGACGCGTCGGAGATTCGCCGATCATCGGCAGCGGCCTGTATGTCGACAATGACGTGGGCGCGGCGGGGGCGACCGGTGTGGGTGAAAACATCCTGCGTTTTTGCGGCACGTTCCAGGTGGTCGAACTGATGCGGGCGGGAGCGAGTCCCGCGGAGGCCTGCGCGGAAACGATTCGCCGCATTCAGCGCAAACATCCCGCCGGAACGGACCTGGCGATCAATTTCCTGGCGATTGATCGCCGCGGCCGCTTTGGCGCGGCCGGGACGGGCGACGGATTCCCGTACGCGGTCACCTATCCGGGCTACAGCGAGGTTCTGAAGAGCGTCGCGGTTCCGGCGCGCGCCTGACAGCCCGGCGCAGGGGGGCATCAACTGGGTAACGGTTGTCCGACGCTGATACCGTGTTCCAAGTGGTACGCCGCGTTGGCGACGTATTTGTCCGCCCAGTAGCGAAGGCCGGCGCGTTCCTCCGCGGTCAGCGATCGCGACACCTTTCCCGGACTCCCCAGCACCATTGAGCCCGCAGGAATCTTGGTGCGCGGGGTGACCAGGGCGCCCGCGCCGATGATGCATTGGTCGCCAATCTCCGCGCCGTCGAGAAGGGTGGCTCCCATGCCGATGAGGCATTCATTGCCGATGGTGCAGGCGTGAATGATGGCTGAATGTCCCACGGTGACGTAATCCCCAATCAATGCGGGATAATCGTCAGCCAAATGCACGACCGCGTTGTCCTGAATGTTGGATCCTTCGCCAACGACGATCCGTTGGATGTCGCCCCGCAGCACCGCGCCGTACCAGACGCTGGCTTTGGCGCCGAGCGTCACGTCGCCAATCACCGTCGCGCCGCGCGCGATGAAAACTCCGGGACCTATCCGCGGTGGCGTGCGCAGGTACCGATCAAGGCGTTCCTTCAAGCCGTCCATGGCGCCGGTTTACGTCGGGCCCGGCAGTGCGCCAACGAAAATCGGACCGAACCTGGCACGCCGCAGAAAAAATCCCCCGCCTCGCGCAGGGCGGGGCGGGGGACACGGACGACCGGGTGGGTGGGAAAAGTGCGGGTTGCTTGGCTGGCGCGCCGGCATTTCACCAGCCAAAGCCGAAGCTGATCCGGATTCCCGGAGGCGGGCAGTGGGGAGGCGGCGCGACGACGACCGGCGGCGCACAGACGGGGACCGGCGGGCAGACCACGACGGGTGGGGGTGGCCGGTGGTGGTGGTGACGCGGGTAGGCGACGCGGGGCGGGCCATAGTACACGACACGCGGGCGCGGAGGGGGGCAGTGTCGGGGGACCACCACGACGGGCGGGTGGGGGTAGAAAGCGGGCGGGGGCGGAGGGGGGCACGAGGCGCTGGCGAGGGTAGCGCCCGCGATGGTCCCGGCGACGAAACCACCCACCGCCGCCCAACCCGCATCGCGATGACCGGCAGAGGCGGGGAGCGCGGTAACAAGTGTTAAGGCGACCACACTGGCGAACTTCTTGGCATTCATAGCTCGATGCTTTTCGTTTCCGTGGGTTGAGACGGCGGCGGAAATGATTTATTCAGGGGCCGTGCCGGTCGGGAAGACCGGCGCAGCGACCGGGCGGGCGGCCGCGAACGCATGACACCATCCAGCCCATTACGGCCGACGCCTTACCGGCCGCGACGGCGGTTGCCGCGCTCCTTTCGGGAACTGACGCCGAGCAATCATTTCAATCCGCGGACCTTCTTTCACCAAATGGTCTGGAAGGCGCTCCTGACGCGCCGGACAGGGACCACCAAGGAGCCGAAATTTCCTCGGCTGACCAAGGGTCAGGTGGCCATCACGTGGATTGGGCACGCCTCGTTCCTCATTCAGTTCACGGATTTGAACGTTTTGGTGGACCCCAATTTTGCGAACTGGCTGTTCCTCTTGAAGCGATTGCGCCGGACCGGCCTGAAGCTGTCGGATCTGCCGCCGATCGACCTGGTGTTGCTGACGCACGCCCACTTCGATCATTTCCATAAACGGACCTTGCGCCGGTTGCCGGAACCGCGGATTGGGGTGATGCCGTGGGGCATGGGCGATCTCGCCCGCGGCTTGGGGTTTCATCGGATCATCGAGCTGCAATGGTGGGAGACATTCTCGCATGGGGATTGGGGGGTGACGTTGACGCCGTGCGAGCATTGGGGCGCGCGCGCCTTGCACGACCACCACCGCGGATACGGGGGCTTTGTACTGCGGCACCAGGGACGGACCATTTATCACGCGGGCGACAGCGCGTATTTCGGGGGGTTCCGAGAAATTGGTCGGACCCTGGCGCCGGAAATCGCGTTGCTGCCGATCGGAGCCTATTATCCCGACACCTTTCGGCGGGTGCACATGGGGCCGGACGAGGCGGTGAAGGCATTCAAGGACCTGCGGTCGCAGCTCTTTATTCCGATGCATTTCGGGACCTTCAAACTCTCCTTCGAGGACCTGGATGAGCCGCCCCGCTGGTTGGCGGAGTTGGCGCAGCACCACGGATTGACGGAAAAAGTCCGCATCCTCGAGGAGGGTGTGCCGCACGTGTTTTGAGGGGATCGACGGAAAATCGATGGACGCCGCTTTGGTGGCCCGCCTAGGTTTCGCACGCGGCGAGGCTCTTCACCCAGGACGATCATGTTGCTTCCACTCGCGGGATTTGTGGCCGGGATGCACCACGTGGTAACCGGTCCAGACCATTTGGCGGCGGTGGCGCCCCTGGCGGTGTCCGACCGACGGGCGGCCTGGCGGGGCGGGGTGTCGTGGGCGTTGGGGCATGCCGGCGGGGTGGCCATCATCGCCGTGGTGGCTTTGGCACTGAGGGAAGTGGTGCCTTTCGAAGCCGATTGGTTGTCCGGATGGTCGGAGCGCTTGGTGGGCGTTGTCCTCGTGGCAATCGGGCTGTGGGGACTCAAGCGCGCCTTCTCGCGTCGGCTCCATACTCACGTCCACGAACACGACGGTCATCGGCACGTGCATGTTCATGTGCATGAGGAATCCGGAGCGCACCATCCGCGCGAATCGACGGCGCATCACCATACCCATGCGGCATTGGCGGTGGGGACCCTGCACGGACTGGCGGGGGGCTCGCATTTCCTGGGGGTTTTGCCGGCATTGGCGGCTCCGGGTCCGGCCGAGGCCGTATTGTATCTGGCCTGCTACGCCCTGGGAACGGTGACGGCGATGGTGGTTTTCGCCTCGGTGCTCGGCATTCTGGCCGACCGAGCGGGCACGGCGGGCATGCGGTGGGCCCGCGGGTTGATGACGTTTTCTTCGGTAGCGGCGATCGTGGTGGGCGTTTTCTGGCTCCTGGCCAGCTTTCGCGGCGTGGCTTGAGGCGGTCGGGAGGGGCTCCCCCCATTAAAAAGCTATTGTCCCGAGCGCGACCCTTACCTACGGTCTCCGCGATTAATGCACCGTCCGGTGCACCATCCCGGAATTGCCGCCCCGGGGCCGGACGCGGTTCAAAGGCGGCGCAACGCAAAAGACAGCAGTTAAACGGAGGAACCTGATAGGTATGAACTATAACCTGCGCACGGCGGCCCTGATGGCTGCCGGCTTGGTCAGCAGCGGGGCGGTTGCCCTGGCGGAAGAGGGCAAGTCGAACCCGGTGGAGACCGCGTTGTCGTCGACGACGATCAGCGGTTACGTGAGCGCCTCGGCGTTCTTCAGCCTGGGCGAGGATTCAAACGGCACGCTGCTTCCCGGCCGGTCGTTTGATGGCGCCGACAAAATCGACAAGATCAACCTCGACGTCGTCAAACTGACGATTGAGAAGCCGCTGGCTGAAGGCGACTGGTCTGCCGGTTACAAGGTGGATCTGCTCTTCGGGCCGGATGCCAATACCCTCGCCACTTCGTCGGTGCTGGGGAACAACAACTCCGATTTCGGGATCAAGCAGGCGTATGTCGCACTGCAGACCCCGGTGGGCAATGATCTCATCGCCAAGGTGGGTGTGTTCGACACCCTGATCGGCTACGAGGTCTTCGAAGCCGGCGCGAATCCGAACTACAGCCGCTCTTACGCGTACTATATCGAGCCGACCCAGCACACCGGGTTGCTCCTTAGTTACGCCGTGACCGAGTGGTTGACGTTGAATGCCGGCATCGCCGATTCCTGGAATGCCCGTATCAACGCGGCGGGTGCGGACTCGAACACCACCCGTGATTTCGGTCTGCAGACCTACATGGGCTCGATCGTGCTCACCGCTCCCGAGGGCGCTGGATTCCTCAAGGGCGCCCAGCTCTTCGCCGGCGTTGTTCACGGCCTGAGCAGCGCGGATGCGGATCTCGACGGCGACGGCAGCAACGACTCGATCGACGGCGATCCTCGCACCTCGTTGTACGCCGGAGTTTCCATCCCGACCCCGCTCGAGGGGCTCGGTGTGGGGCTCGCTTATGACTATCGCTTCACCGACCGGTATCGTCCGGGCGCCGCCAACGCGGAGGAATACGCCACCGCATTTGCCGGTTACCTGACCTACCAGCTCTCCGAACAGCTCAAGCTCGGTGTTCGCGGCGAGTACGCCACCGGCTCGGCCGGCTCCTGGGGCTTCCGTCCCGTGGGCGGTCCGGACAACGAGGAGATCTTCGGCGTGACGACCTCGATCGATTACAGCTTGTGGGACAACGTTCTCACCCGGCTGGAATTCCGCTGGGACACCGACCTGTCCTCGGGCACGAAGGGCTTCGGCTCCCCGGGCGACCCGGAAGCCAGCGCCTACGTTCTCGGCTTGAACGTCATCTACAAGTTCTAAGGTCCGAACTCGGATCCTCGAAGCCCCTCGCTGCCGAACGGTGGCGGGGGGTTTTTCTTTTGGCCGGCACCATCCCCGCATCCGAATCCGTGTTGCGGCCATGCACGGCATTGAAGGCGGTGTGGCCTTGATACAGCGCGACAAGGCCTACCAGATTTGGAAATGGGCCCGACCAGGTGGCCCTCGTCGCCCTCGTCGCGCTGCGACGAGGGATTTGCCGCCTCGCACGATTGATGGGCAGGTCGATGTATCCAGTCTAAGTATCCCCGCCATCGTCATCCGGACGCGACTCGGAGCTGTCGATGGCGATCGGTCCCCGTGGACGGTGGGTGACCACGCCACGACGGCTCGATCGGAGGAAGTCGACGAAGACCCGTCCGGCATCCGTGGATACCAGGGAATCGATGGTGCTGAGCGCGTTCTTCAAGCCGCGTTGTGAACGAAAGACGGCGCGGTAAAGCCGGCGCAATTCGAGCCGGGCGGGGGCGGACATTCCGGCCCGGCGCAGGCCGATGGTGTTCAGGCCGCAAATGCTGTTGTCACCCCAGGCGATGCAGTACGGCGGAAGGTCTTTGCTGATGGCGGCGCCGCCCTGCATCAGGGCCAGCGTGCCGACGCGGACGAACTGGTGGATCAGGCAGTTGGCCGAGATAAAGGCGCGATCACCGAGGATCACATGCCCCCCCAGCTGCGCGCCATTGGCAATGATGACACGGTCGCCCACGCACGCGTTGTGTCCGATGTGCGCATGCGCCATCAAGAGATTGCCCGAGCCCAGGCGAGTGTCTTCGTCCATTCGATTGGCGCAATGCACCGTGACGTGTTCCCGGAAGACATTGTCATCGCCCATGCGCAGTCGGGTGGGCGAACCGTCGAATCGAATGTCCTGCGGCGGACCGCCGATGACGCAGCCGGTGCCAAAGACATTGCGCGCTCCGGCGGTTGTGCATCCGGTGAGATGAACGTGGGGCCCCACGCGGCAGTTCGCGCCCAGTTGAACGCCCGCATCAATCACGGCGTAGGGACCGACCTCGACCGTGGAGTCGAGACGGGCGCCAGTGTCGATGACGGCTGTGGGATGAATCGCCACGCGGGAAGGGTGCCGAAGGATGTCGAGCTCTTCCACTCGCAAAAGGGCGAACCCTGCATCGTGGTCGGGCTGCAATCCTAACGTCAGAGGGCGCCGGCAACCTCGGCATCGGCAGTCCATTTCCAAACCGTGCCGTCGTCGGGATGGTGGATCTCTCCGACGCACCGAAACCCCAGCTTTCGGAGGATCGAGGTGGACGGGCTTTCGGTCGGCAACGTGTGGGCGATGTAGCCCACCCTCGCCGACCTGGCGGCATGGCGTGTCTGGCGCAAAAGCTCTCGCGCCATACGTGTCGCCGCGCCGCGGCCTTCGTTGCCGGGGAAAGTGAAGTAGGCGATCTCGACCTCGCCGTTCCGGGGAGGATGGGCGAATCCGCAGCTCCCGATCCATAGATCTCCTTCCATGGCCAGGTAGCCGATCCACGGGGGTTGAAAGCCGCGGCGCGCGTACAGGCACACCGTTGCGGCGATGACCTCGGCCGCCGGTCCGTCGAGAGGTGCTGGCCGGGAGATGCTTCCGTCTTCGAGGATGGGCAGGAGGGTCACCGGCGAACGAATGGATGGCATGGATTCGACGAGGTGACGGCGATGCTCGGAGGCCGGAAACGAATCCGGCCAGAATTCGACGATGCGGGAGATCTTGCCCGAAACCACGGTGAAGAATGAGATGGCCTCAGCCGCTTGAACGCCGTCGGTGACGGCCACGTGTGTCACCACTTGATGGCGCTCGGCGACGAGGCGACGGAGCTCGAAAGACCATCGACCGTGCGAAGGATACTCCGCGTTCATGCGGACGAAGTTGGACGGTCCGCAGATACGTTCGCAGGACTGAGGCCAATCCAGGATGAGATTGTCCGCGAGGACCTCCTGGACTGACTTAAAATGGTTGGTGGCCATGCGCCGCCAGAATTCGCGAACCACGGCTTCCGGGTCCGAGAAGGGGCCGGTTTCGGTTGGACTGGACTCCATTGATGGCATTGAGATGCGTTGGGTCGAGCGGCCGGTCACGGTGGTCAGCGGAGTCGGATGACGGCGCGGCCTTCGCTCAGTTGCAGCAGCATGCCGCGTCGTCGCGCGGAGATCAGATCGATGGTGAGGCTGTCGCCGCTGCGCCGTCGATGGATGGATCGGCCCAACGAGACGGCGTCCCCCGGCGCCTGGCCGTCGACGGCCGTGATGATTTGTCCCCGCGCGATGCCCGCGCGTTCGGCTGGACCACCGCGGTCCACCGTGGACACCAGTAGTGCGCCATTGAGGTTGAGCCGGAGTTGGACACGAATGTCATCCGGCACCTTCTCGACCGTCAGTCCCAGGCGACGCCGGAGGTAATCGGCATTGAACACCGCCGTCTCGGCGACGAGCCGGATCTTGAGTTCCTTTCGGTCATCACCGCGCAGGACGACCAGGCGTGTGTCGCGATCGGCTTTGTCGAGATCGCGGTAGAGTTGAAGGAACGATTTGATGGGGCGGCCGTTGACAGAAAGGACTTCGTCTCCGGGTTCGAGTCCGCCGTTGTCGGCGGGGCTGCCACGCTGGATTTCCTGAACCACCACGGGTGGTCGGGATCCCGTCACGGTGGCGCCGAACCAGAGTCCGCGCGTGGTTTCTGGGGAGAGCATTTCGGCGAGGGCAGCGCTGATGCGTTTGGCGGGAATGGCGAATCCGATGCCTTGCGCGCGGGCGAGAATGGCGACGTTGAGTCCGATGAGTTCCCCGCGGAGATTGATGAGCGGACCGCCGCTGTTGCCGGGATTGATGGAGGCGTCGGTTTGCAGCCAATCCTCGGGTTCCATCGCCTCACCGTCGCGCTCGGTGCGCCGAGTTTTGGAACTGAGAATGCCGCGGCTCACTGAACCGCCCAGGCCATACGGATTGCCGAGGGCCAGCACTGTCTCTCCGAGCAACAGATCGTCGTCCGCCGCAAATGCGACGCTGCGAAACTTCTGTCCCGCCTTAACCTTGAGGCGCAGGACGGCAAGGTCATTCACCTCTGAGGCTGCAACGATTTCGGCGTCGATGGGATCGGTGGTGTCGGCCACGGTGACTTGGACCTTCGCGGCTTCGCGCACCACGTGGAAGTTGGTGAGGACCCAGCCTTCGTCGTCGATGAGGACGCCGGAGCCGCTGCTGTAGAGCGTGTCGGGGGCGCGATTGCCGTACCCAAAGAAATCGCGGAGCATTTGTTCATAAGGATCGGCGCGTGAGACGGTGAGCGTTCCGATGTTCACGACCGCCGGTAAAACCTTCTCGACCGCGGCGACGGTGGCATCCCGGCGGATGTCTGGCCGGGACGGGTTTTCCGCGGCGGGAGTGGAAAGGCTCAGGAGCAGGAGGGTGGAACTGACAGCAACCCAGGTCTTCATCGGGAAACGAGCAAGCCACCATGAAAGGAGGGTCTCTTGGAGACGCGGACGCGTTCGGGGACCCATCGTTCGGCGGGCCTCCGCCTTTGGGGGCGATGGGTCAACACTTCCGGCGCTTTCTCGATCGGACGCCAACCGGAGCGAGCCAGTTGCCGCGGCGTAGGACTGCCATGAGCGCGCGACGGTGAGGATCAAGTTTGGCATGAGGGGCAGAAATAGGTGCTGCGGCCGGCTTGAAGCAGGCGGCGAATCCTGGATCCGCAATCGGGACAAGGGCACCCCGCCCGATCGTAAACGCGGAATCGCTCCGCGTCCGCCGCGACGGGTGTGTCCGGGGAACCACCGTAATAGAAAAGACCATCCGAGGTTCCATGGCCATCCAAGTCGAGGGGCAAACTGCCACCCAACCGAATCGCGTCCAGCAGAACCTTTCGGATGGCCTGGAGCAGGCGTTTGGCTTCCGGCAGGGAGAGGCGACCGGCGGCGCGGCGCGGCGAGAGGTGGGCCAGATGAAGCGCCTCGGAGGCGTAGATGTTACCCACACCCGCCAGAACGGTTTGATCGAGCAGCTTCACCTTGATCGATTGACGCGAGCCGTCGAGGGCCCGACGCAAGGATTCAGGGGTCAGATGCGGATCATCGGGCTCCGGCCCCAGCGCTTCCACGGAAGTCGTGTCGAGGGTGAACCGGCCAAACCGCCTCGGGTCCTCGAACACCAGGGCTTGATCGCCAAGATCGAGAGCCACGGTGAGATGCTGGATCCGACGCGCGGCGTCGAGACCGGGACAGAGATACAGCCGGCCCGTCATTCCGAGATGCCCCACCAGTGGCACCGTGCCACTCCGCCCGTCGCGGCTGAGGTCGAAGAGGAGGAATTTTCCGCGGCGGCGCAGAGCTTTCAACGTCGCGCCTCGAAGCGTCTCGGTGAGGTGAGCGGGGTCATTCGGCCGCACGACGCGGGGGTGGCGTACCAAGACCGAACGGATGCGCCGTCCGATCAGTTGCGGGCGCAGATGGCGGGCGAGGACTTCCACTTCGGGGAGTTCGGGCATGGCGAAAAACGGAAGGCGGATTCCAGCATCGCCGCCCCGCCTGTCCAGCGCGAGTTCGAGGATCCGACCGACTGGGGCACGGGCTGTTGACGGTGACGTGGGAATTCGCCGAGGTCCGTTGCCTCGGTTCCTTCATGCCATCCGCCCCGGGGGTGGAAGGATCAAAGGCTCCGGACCGTGGCGAAGAGCGTTTTCCAAGTTTTGGACACGTATCGGGACCATGCATCAGGACGGGATTGCCCTGTCGCAGCGCGACAGGGCCCACCTGGATTGGAATTGGATTCAGTCCGGTCGCCTTCGTCGCCCTGCGACGAGGGATCAGCGGCGTCGGGCAATCGCGGAAAGCGAGGAAGTTACCCGTAACTCCAAGGCCGCGGGATTTGAAAGGCGGAAGGCAGATGACGGACTTCCGTCACCTGATCTCCCTCCAGCACGACTTCGACGACATCAAAGCGAACTTTCTGTCGGGGATGGTCCAGGCGACGCAAATAGTCGAAAGCCGTGCGCGCGAGGGCGCGGCGTTTTCGAGCGTTGACCGCCGCGGCGGGGCGGGTCCATGCGTCAGCGGAGCGTGCTTTGACCTCGACGAACACGAGGCAGTCTTGATCCCGGAAGACGAGGTCGATCTCGCCATGCGGTCCGCGAAAGTTCGAGGTGAGGAA
>JAEUHG010000007.1 GCA_016795425.1 Verrucomicrobiales bacterium | reverse complement strand
GATGCGTTGGCAGCGGCGGGATATTTTCGGAAGGCGATGCAATTGGCCGATCTTCGATCAGAGCAGGAGTTTCTGGCGCGACGTTTTCGCGAATGCGAACGACAGATCGAAGCGTCGCACTAGGGGAGGTCTTCAGGAGGGGCGAGCGCGAAGGCAATCGAGGATGGTACCGACGACCTTGTCGGGCGGGCAGGGTTTCGGCAGGTGCACAAAGGATGGGTTGGGTGAGGCCCCTTGATCGACGAGTTCGCTGCTGTAGCCGCTGGTGATGATGACACGGAGATTGGGGCGGATCGCGACGGTGAGTTCGGCGAGTTGGCGACCGGACATTTCCCCTGGCATGACGAGGTCGGTGTAGATGAGATCGATTTCGGATTGATGTTTCTGCCAGAGCGCCCAGGCCTCATCGGCGCTGGTGGCTTCGAGAACGACGAAGCCGGCGCGCGTCAGGAAGGCTCGGGTGACGCGGCGCAAAGAGGATTCGTCTTCGACGAGGAGGATCGTGGCTTTGAGGTCCGCAGGCGCGCGGCATTGGAGGGCGGGAGAGGGGCGTGACGATGGATCCGGGGCCAGGTTATTGGCGACGGGGAGAAAGACGCGGAAGGTGCTGCCGTGACCCGGCCGTGTGTCGACTTCAACGCCGCCGCGGTGTTGGCTGATGATACCGCGGACCGTGGCGAGCCCGAGGCCCGTGCCGCGTCCGACACCTTTGGTGGTGAAGAATGGTTCGAAGAGGCGTTTGAGGACGTGTTCTTCCATGCCCATGCCGGTGTCGGTCACGGACAGGCAAACGAAGGGGCCAGGGGTGGCGCCCTCCCAGGAATCGGAGCGTCGGGCATCCACTTCGACAGCGGCGAGGTCAATAAGGAGGCGTCCGCCGTTGGGCATGGCATCGCGGGCATTGAGACAGAGATTGAGGAGCACCTGCTTGATGCTGAGGGCGTCGGCCATGACCAGGGGCAGATCAGAAGGTGGCGCGAATTGGAGAACGACCCGTTCGCCGACGAGGCGACTGATCATGTTGCATTCCTCGGCGATATTGGAGGCGAGATCGAACGGTTGGATCTCGAGGGTGGATTGTCGGCTGAAGGCGAGGAGTTGGCGAATCAGGCGGGCTGCCCTTTTGGAGAGGCCCATGATTTCCTCCAAGCTCGTCGTTGATCCCAGGTCGGAGCATTCCGATTTCGCGAGCTCCAGGTTGAGCATGATGCCCGCGAGAAGATTGTTGAATTCGTGGGCCATGCCGCCGGCGAGCCGGCCAAGGCTCTCGACCCGCTGGGCCTGGCGGAGCCGGTCTTCGAGGTGTTTGCGGGCGGTGATATCGGCGAAGGAGGAAACGGCGGCGTAAGGTTGGGACTGACCTGGTTGGAACATGGGCCGGGCGTTGACGCTGATCCATTTTCGGGTGCCATCGGGGATGGCGATGGACAGCACGACGTCGGCGCAGGGTTGGCTGGTGCGCAGGCTCACCATCGAAGGGTGATCCTCCCCGAGGCAGGGGCGGCCGTCTTCATAGAAGGTGCCCCAACGTGGGTCGAGCGATGTTCGCCCGAGAAGTTGATCGCGGGTGAGGCCGAGAATGGCTTCGGCAGCGGCGTTACAATCGATGATGGCACCATCGCGGGATTGAACGACGATGCCATTGGCCATGGTGGCGAGAATGGCACGATGCCGGCGTTCCGTCTGGAGTCGGGCGATGGTGGCGCCGGTTTCGAGGGCGAGGATGCGGACGCGGTTGAGAGCGACAGGATTGGCGGCCGCGTTCGAACGGGAGGCCACGATGAGAAATCCGAATGCTTGGTCATCGGCCTTGAGCGGGATGCACCAGACCTGGCGCAGTCCGAAGCCTTCGCTGATTTTATGGTGCTCCGGAAATGCAGTGGCGAGATCGATGATCTCCGTGGGGCGTTGAATGATGGCGGCGACGTAGGGGGTGTCAAAAGGCCGGCGCTCGACCAGCGGGATGAAAGTGGGATCCAAGCCGACCTGGTGGCGGAGCACGGCAACCTGTCCTTCGAAGAGGTAGACGGCACCGATTTCCATTTCGCTGAGACCAATGCCGCGGTGAAGGAGCTGAACGAAGGCGGCATCGGGGTCGGTGCTGCCGCTGATGAGGACGATACTCTGCCGCAGGAACTCCGCGGACTGTTCGAGTCTGGCGGATGCGGCTTCGGCTTCCTTGCGGGCGGAGATGTCCATTTGGACGCTGATCCAAACGCGTCCAAGAACGGAGTGTTCGAAGTGCGAGACACTGGCCTGGCACCACAGGAAGGATCCGTCCTTGCGTCGATTGAGGACCTCGCCGGACCACCAACCGTGGAGGTGGAGTTCGGACATGATATCCGAGGCGACCTCTTCGGGGGATTTGGAGTGGGTGGCGTTGATCGTGGAGATATGCTTGCCGAGGAGTTCTTCCCGGGAGTAACCGAGCATTTGATGGAACCTGGGGTTGCAGTAGGCGATGGAGCCATCGTCAACCCGGATGAGAGCCACCCCATCGTGCATGTGGGCGAGCATCTGCGCCTGGAGGCGGTTGGTTTCCTCGGCACGCTTACGATCGCTGATATCCGTGACGAGGCCACCGATGCCGCTGACATTGCCGCCCGAGTCCCTGAGGGGGAACTTGATGGAGAACATCCGGGTGCCGATGACCGTCTCCTCAATGTGCTGGCATTCTCCCGAGGCCATGATGGTTTCGTTAACCTTCTCGAAGCGCTCGGCGAGGGCGGGCGGAAAGAAATCCCGGTGTGTCTTTCCAATGAGTTCCTCCGGGTTGCGCCCGAGGTAGCGAGCAAAGGCCTGGTTGGCAGCGATGTAGCGGTGATGGCGGTCGGTGGCGAAAATGAGGGACGGCGCGCTGTTGAGGATGATTTCGGGCAGAACGGTGTCGGTCGAATCTGGGGATTCAGGGGGCGGCATTGACTGGGCCGCCTCGAGTCGGGCCCGCAGTTCGGCGTTCTCGCGTCGCAATTCATCCAGGATATTCTCGTGCGGGCTCATGCCGGGGGTGATCGATCGAGGTAGATCGGTAGTCGCACCAGGACGGTAGTGGTTACTCGACGAGCACTGTGTGGTGATTTCCGCCGGGGAGTGAAATGAAAAGTGGCCTTGAAACGGAGTCGGGGGAGGGGGGAGGGCGCATCTCCGAGTTGTCGAGTGGGCGGCACCACCGTACCGGCCGGGAATCGCCGTGCTGGGAAAGCGGCAGGGGACTGCCGCAGTCCACGACGCTTCGCGCCCGTCCGCACCCTGGGGCCAAGCCAACGCTGGTCGTCGTGGAATGCGGGAGTCCTCTCCCGCTATTTCAACGGAAATCGCCCCGACAACTCGGAGATGCGCCTCGTCGGAGGTGCGCCTCAAGTCGCCCATTGCCATCGACCTGAAAAGCTGTTGATCTCCTGAAGAATTCCTGATGCAGACACGGGTTTCCGCGTGGACGCTAGGAATGGCCTGAACGACGACACCATGAACCATTCC
>JAEUHG010000214.1 GCA_016795425.1 Verrucomicrobiales bacterium | reverse complement strand
GTCGCCCTCGAGAATCTCCGTCACGTGATCCACCACCGTTGGATAATCACGATTGACCAACGCGCTGCCCTGCAAATCGCGAAGGGAAGCCGCCACACCAAAGGCCTTGGACTCCAATGCCTGCTGGTAGGTTCGTTTCTGTGTCGGAATCATCACCAGGGTGAAGACCACGATCGTTCCGGTCGCAATCAACCAGGAAAGCAGCGCTGTCCGTGCCTGAATGCCCAACCGAAATGGCGAAAGATGTGTCATCGAGTGTTCCCCTCTGGAATCGGCGCACGCTCCGGAATGCCGTTGGAACGCGCCTGTTCCAGCAACGCCTTGGTCGACGCCAGGGCGTTCAGATCATGTTTCTCCATGCGATCAGCTTGGAACACCGTCAAGACCTGCCGCCCCGCCGGCGTTTCGTGAAGCGTCGCAATCGTCCGCTCCAATGCCGCCCGCAATGGGGCGGGCACTCGATGTGTCAAAAAAAAGACCCCGGTCACCACGTCCGGCGAGACCGAAATCACCCGGACTTGTTTGGAAATTTGCGGATTGAGCTCAATCGCCAATTCCAGGGCTGGCGCCGTCACCACGCTGGCCGCGGCCTGCCGAAAGAAAACCCGCAACACCGCCTTCGACGCCGTCGGCACCTGGGCGTAGGAAACGGCCAGTGGATCCGCAGGGTTGCCGTCGGACATTAAGATTCCCAGCCAGTGCCGCACCAACTCCATCTTGGGACTGGCGGGGATCAGAATCTCCTGACCGGCCAGGTCCGCCACCGTCTGCACTGCGGAACCCTGCGGCACCAACAGCACATAGGGCTGCGCATACCGGCCATTGCGCACCGTAAAAAACAGCGACTCGGGTTGCAGTCCCAGTTCCAGCATTTCGGTGGTCGATGTGGCGAGTCCATCGAAGGACGGATCGATTGCCGCCGCACGGAGCGCCTCGGGGGTATCCAGAATCAGTGCCTCCGCCTCATTGGCAATGGTCTTTTCGGATAGGATGGCTCGGGCCCAAATCCGGAACGCCGCCTGCGCGTCATTGCGTTTCAAATCTCCAATGGACCGCCGGCTCAGCCCGATACGAAAAACGTGGGCCCCCGCACCGGACGGCGATGAGTCTTCCGTCCGCGCACTCATCGCGACCGCCAGCAGGCTCAACCCCCACACCGCGCAGGCCAGTGGTCTCCTTGTGGCGCCACACGCCCTCCGAGGTGCCTCTTCCTTTCCCCAGAGTCTTATCATGGATGCGCCCCGATGGACGGTTGGATGCCTTCCGCCTCCAACAGGAGCCGATGCTGATCCAACAAGGCGAGCGTCGACTGCAGAGTTGCCATGGGTTCCTCCCGCACCCTGCTGCATTGGAACACCTGTAACACCTGCTGGCCCGCCGGAGTCTCCGGCAGCCGGAAAAACGCGCTCATCATGCGGTCCGCTTCGGCAGACGCATAGCCGCGGCGGAAGAAGAACCCCATGGGCAGGAGGTGTGGGGATACCCCGAGTTCCCGCAGGTCCCTCCGCAACTGCGGATTCATCTCGCACATCGTCTCGAATCCCTTGCGATTCACTAGACAAGCGTCTGCTTTGCGAAAAAAGAGTGGAAGTACCACCTTGGCGAGCTTCCGCTCCCGAACGATCGTCGGACGGAAATCCTCCAGTCGTCCGGCACCTTCCCCAGCCAAGGCCACATCCAACCAGGCCTCCGCCACCGACATTCGGGGATGGTCGTAAGCCAGGAGCATCTTGGCTTTCAGGTCCGAGAAGCGCTGATGAGGGGCATCCTTTCGCACCAGGACCAGGTATTCCTCAGTGGTCGTTTCGCCGATGGTCCCAATCATCAATCGGTCCACCAGGTTGCTGCGCCCGGGCAATGCCCAAAACTCGTCCACCGTCATGGAAACCGCATCGGTCTCACCCGCCAGCAGCGCTCGGCCCACCTCCTCGACCGACCGATAAATCCTCGACTCGGGATCGACATTGAGGCCGAGCTGCTGCGCGAGGGTGATGCCCCAACCCTTAACCACCGCGCGGGCGTCGTTCTCGCGAATATCCCCGAACATGGAAGAGGTGAACGAGAATCGAAACGGGCGCCGGGCGAGATCCCAGGAGGTCTGCCCCATCAACGGCAACTCCACGCCCGCCGCCCAAGCCAGCCAGAAGCAGGTCAGCCACCGCCATCGCCAGATTCCCGCCAAGCCCACCGCTCGGTCCTGACATCGGTCCTGCGTGGCCCGCGTCGGCACAACTGCCAAGGGCGCGAAGCCGTCGATGATGAGATGGGCGGCGGTCCGCCTCATGATTTTCCACCCGAAACCTTCCGCAACCACTCGCGTCCCACCACCAGGTCCAACTGGGATTTCAGCGCGCTATGATCGTAGCGGGTCTTGAGATGTTGCACGGTCATCAAAGCTTCCATCAGCTGCGCACGAATCACCTTTTCCGTCTCCACCAACTCGTTCTGGTAGGCTCGGGTGTTCAAGTCGCGATTCTCCTCCGCCGACGTCTTTGCGTCCAAGGTCGCCTGATGCGCCTTCTCGGAAGCCGACAGCTTCAGGAACAAGTCCCGAATCTGGAGTCCGATGCCTTCCTTGAGCAGGAAGGATTCCTCCCGGATCTTCTCCAGGCGCGCTTTGGTCTCCTGAACTCGACCTCGCGTCAGGAGGCCGTCGAAAAGCGGAATCTCGACCCCTAATCCCGCGGTCCATCCTGCCCGATTGTCATCCGTCGAAAGTCCCGAATCCGCGTCGTTCCACCAGCCATGCAGTTCCCCCGTCACCGCCACCTTGGGATAGTGGCCACTCTTCGCGGTTCGCACGGCGCCTTCCGCCGCCCGGATGCCCGCCTCGAGCCGTCCCCAGTCGGGATTAAACTGGTATGCCGATGACACCATTCCGGAAAGGTCGACGGTTGATGGCTGGTAGGGAACCTCGGCGTCCGTGGGCCGCACGGAACTGTTCCACGACAACCCGATGGTGTAGGCCAGCGCCGCCTGGGTGACTTCCTCGTTTTGCTCGAGCTGAGCGACCGCGGAACGCAACGTCTCCACCATGATCCGGTTGTCCAAGTAGTCCGCCTTGGTGACTTTCCCGGCACCCTCTTTGTACATGGTCTCGGTCAGACCCAGGGTGGTTTCCATTCGGGCCAAGGTATCCTTCCCGACCTGATGCAATTGCCGGGCCAGTACGGCGCCGTAATACAGGCGCCTCACACTGTCGGTGATTTCGAGATCCGTCCGTCGCGCCTCCTGACGGGCCGCTTCAATGCCCGCCCGGGCCTGCTGTTTCAGGCCCGATCGCATGCCGCCATCCCACAGCAACCAGGTGGCGTTGAGGGATGCGACCCCGGAATCCACGTCCATCAATTCCACGTTCTGCGCCGGAACCGCAAACGCCTGAGCCGGAGTGTTGATGGTCTGTCCGGGATAGGCGACCGGCAGCTGCACATTGGCGGGTGGAAACCCCGGTGCAAACGCGTTGGCCGGAATGGTCACCATCGCTGCACCGCCGGGCACGGTGATGGACTGCGCCGGAATACCCATCGTCGTCGCGGGGAACAGAAAATTCGGTGGCTCGTCCATCCTTTGATAAGCCAGTTTGCCGGTGATCTGCGGCCAATAAGCAGACAGCGCCTGGCGATGCTGCGCCTCGGCAATGGTCACCGCCAAAGCCGACGCGGGACGCCGGTGATTGTTTTGAAAGGCAGCGTCCAGGCAGTCCTCCAGACTCATCTCGCGGATCACCGCTGCG
>JAEUHG010000197.1 GCA_016795425.1 Verrucomicrobiales bacterium | reverse complement strand
ACGGGCAGCGCCGATACAGGTGCCGCCGCCACCCGGCCGAGGAATCCGCGAAACTCCTCCCATATCTCCCGCACCGGCGTGTCCACCTCGGTGGCCAACTCGACCAGCGTCACCCCATACGACGCTTGCCGCAGTTTCCGCCAGTCCAACCGCAGGGCTTCGAAGGTGCCCAGCAACGCCACCTCCGACAGCGTGTGCAGATCCGAACTTCGCGACCGTCGAAACGTCAAATCCGCCTCGTGGAACAAATCGAGTTTGCCGCGAAACGCCGACTTCGGCCGGCGGGCACCGCGCGCCACCGTGCTGATGCGCCCGGCGTCCGCCGTCAGCCACTGCACGATGAGCGACGTCTCGGTCAATGGCCGGATCCTCAGCACAATGCCTGTCGTTCGTTCCTCCATTTCAGTCCCGCCTGGATCGGCATCGCACCAGACCTCCCACCCGGTGCCTCGCCAACAGCCGTTTCAGCAGTCGATTTTCGGCACGCTTCATGACCCGGCGAGCCTCCGGCTGGAGATCGTCATAACCGCGCAGGTGAAGTACCCCGTGAACCACATAGCGCACCAATTCCTCGGGCTGCGAAGTCCCGAACTCCGCCGCCTGGGTCGCTGCATCATCGAGGCTGATGAAGATCTCACCGTGCAGCGGCGCTTGCTGGGACTCGCGGTGATCGAAGGTGATCACGTCCGTTGAGCCCTCGTGCCGAAGCCACCGCCAGTTGAGCGACGCCATCACCCTGGCTCCCACCAAATGCAGGCCCAACTGCCACGTCTCCAGGCCGAGTTCGCGATTCAGCAGGGTGTGGACGATGTCGCGAAGGACGGCCGTGTCCACCCGCCAACCGCGCTGCCGGTTGGCGATCACCAAGTCCGTCGCACTCATTCCCCCGCCGGCTTCCGCCGACTGCGATGCTCCTCGTACGCGGAAATGATGCGCTGCACCAAGGGATGCCGCACCACATCCCGTCGCGAAAATTCGCAGATCGCGATGCCTTCCACCCCGCGCAAGGCGCGCGTCGCCTCCAATAAGCCCGACGGCCGATTCTTCGGAAGGTCGATTTGCGTCGGGTCACCCGTGATGACGGCCTTGGAGCTGAACCCCAGGCGCGTCAGGAACATGAACATCTGCTCGGCGGTGGCGTTTTGCGCCTCGTCAAGGATGACGAAGGCGTTGTTCAAGGTGCGCCCACGCATATAGGCCAGGGGCGCGATCTCGATGACCCCGCGATCGGTGTTCTTCTGGATCTCCTCCGCCGGCATCATGTCGTGCAACGCATCGTGCAGAGGCCGGAGGTACGGCGCGATTTTTTCATAAAGGTCGCCCGGCAGAAACCCGAGCGCCTCGCCGGCCTCAACCGCCGGGCGGGTCAGGATGATGCGCGCCACCTTCTCCTCCCGCAGTGCCGACACCGCCATGGCCATCGCCAGATAGGTTTTCCCGGTGCCGGCGGGGCCGATGCCCAGCGTGAGATCATGCTGTTGGATCGCCTCGACGTAACGCTTCTGCCCGGTCGTCTTCGGTGTGACCTGCGCCTTGCGGTGCGAGGTTTGAATCCGGGTGCCGAACAGGTTGGCCAGGGCTTCCGCCCCTTCGTTCTGCACCACGCTCAGCGCGTAGGCGAACTCCTTGCCGCGCACCGTCTGGCCGGACTTCAGGGATTCGTCGAGCAGTTCGAACATCTTCCGCGCTCTCAGCACGGCATCCGTCGGTCCTTCGAGTTTGATCCAGCCCTCTCGCGAGGTGGCTTTGATTCCCAGGGAACGTTCAACGGCCTGGAGATTGCGAGGATCATTGTTGAAGAGCTGCTGCGCCTGGCGCGCGCTCTCGAAATGGATCGTCTCTTCGATCAATGGATTCACGGAAATTCCTTCCTAACGGTCGATACCGGCGGCAAGAGCGTGACGCAACTGCGCCGCCACTTCGTGAAGCGCCTGGGGAAGCACCGCCGTCCCCGCCAATACGGGCATGAAATTGGTGTCTCCCAGCCAGCGTGGAACAATGTGCATGTGCAGATGCTCGACGATGCCCGCGCCCGCCACGCGGCCGAGGTTGAACCCCACATTGAAACCGTCCGGCCTCATGGCCTTCCGCAAGGCCCCCATGCACCGGCGTCCCACCTGCATCACCTCGAGCATCTCCTCGTCGGTAAGATCCTCCAGACTCGGCACCTGCCGGTACGGCACCACCATTAAGTGCCCGCCGTTGTAGGGGTAATTATTCAACAATGCATAGCAGTGCCGTGCCCGGACAATGACCAGGTTCGCTTCGTCGTCGGTGGCATCCCCGATCTTCTTGAAGACCGAGTCCTCCCCGGGCGGATTCTTCGGAGCGAGAATATACTCGATCCGCCACGGAGCATGCAGTTGTTCCATCGCCACGAGCGTAGGCACGCCCCTCACCCAAGTCAAAAGCAGTGCCGACCTTCGATTTGCCGACTTGCCGCAGGCGGCGGTTGCCACCAAAGTCCTCCCGCACTTCCTGCGTGCGCGGGTAGCTCAATTGGCTAGAGCGTCGGCCTCCGGAGCCGAAGGTTATGAGTTCGACCCTCATCCCGCGTACCATCTGATTCCAGGCCGGGGTCAGCCGCGGCGCCACTCAGAAGTTCTCGGGCACCTCGCCTTCGACCAGGACCTTCCATCCGTTGTCAGATCGTCGGAGAAAGAATGGAAACGTCTCGTCCTTGCCGGATTGGAGGTCCCGATACCCGTAGTCCAACCGCACGACGTCTTCGTTCGTCGTCCCTTTCAGTTCCATCTTCCAGCCGTCGAAATCCAATCCCCGGAATACGTTGCTGAGTTGGTTGGCAAAGTACTCATAGTGCCGCGGAGCCTCATCGGGAGGCACACTGGCCGGCAGTTCCAAAAGTTCGGCGAGTCGATCCATCCGACCCTCCGAGACCGCCCAAATCAACGACGCGGCGGCATTCTCCGCCACCACCGCCCCCACGTCGGACAACCCGGCCTGCCGGGACTCCGGCTTGGTCCCGGCCGCGGGTCGTGCGGTGGGCGACACTGCCGGGGCAGACGCTTGCGTGAGGGCGCGGACCTGGTCTCGCAGCGGACCAATTTCGCCGCGCAGCCGCAATAGTTCGGTCTGGGAATCCCGCAGGCGCAGGTTGTCGGCCGTGGCCAGTTCCGCTGCGCGGCGCGCTTCCGCTTCGGACGCCATCAGCATCGCCTGGGCCGCCTTCGCCTCGGACAGCTCGCGGCGAAGTTGGTTGAGGCTGGCGTTTTGAAGAAGGAGGGGTGCGCCGACGAGCGAAGCCGCGAGGCCGCCCAGAAGGATCTTGGACTTCAGGGAGATCATGGTGGCAAGGAGTGAGGAGAAATTGGAGACGGCGGCCCCCGCCGCGGCGGCCATGGACGCCCCGGCAATCGAGGCCGACAACCCCGCGGGCGCCGCTTGCACCGCGTTCGCCGCGATGACCGCCGCCAACGCCGCCGAGGTGGAATCGATGCCGCGGCGCGACAAACGATCCCGCAATCGATCCAAGGCGCGGTCGACTCGCATCCGAGCCGCATTCCCCGACAATCCCAGCGCCTGGCCAATCTCAGCAAACGGCCGGGACCGGAAATACCGCAGCACCACCGCGGTCCGGTCTCGCTCGTTCAACTCTTGCAGGGCCGCGTCGAGCACGGACGCGATCTGCTGCCAGTCCGGCGCTTCTGGGCGATGATCCGGCATTTCCGTGGAGGGCTCCATGGCAAGGGAGGCGTGTTCACGCTGGCGTCGACGCCGTTCCGCCCGCAGCACGTTGCGGGCCATCCGATAGGTGGTGGTATGAAGCCATCCCGACAGCGCGGGATGCGTCTCCAAACGGGCGGCGTGACGCGCCAATTCCGTGAAGACCGCCTGCGCCACATCCTCGGCCTGCTCCCGATCCGCGGCCAACTGGCGGTGCGCGGCAGAGTACACCAGGTTGATGTACCGCTGGACCACGGTAGCGAAAGCCGCCTCGTCGGAGTTTCGCGCAAACCGGCGCAGAAGCTCGGCATCGCTTTCCGCAGCTGGGGCATTCGCCAGCGGCGTTGAGGTCGAGGTCGGATCGATTTCAGGCGGCACGACATCCAGTAATGGCCACACAAACGAAAAGCGCACAGAGAATCTGACGAACTCAATGGAAAACGCCGGGGCAAGTTCCTTGGCGGAACCGGCCCCGGCGTTGCGCTCTACGATTTAAAGATCCGCCCGATCAGGGCTTCACCAGACGATAGAAACTCTTCGGCTGGGTGATCGGTGTGTACAACCGATTCGAACCGCCCGAAACGATCGGCGCCTCGGTCACCAGGGTCCAACTCGCCGGATTGTCAGGCGTCGTGGTCACCTGCAAACGATAACCCGCCGGCACCGTCGGCCAGGCTACCTCCGCCACAGTCTGAATCGAAAGTTCCGGGGCCCCAGGATCGACCCCGGGAATCGCCCGGAAATCCAGCTTCTCCGCCGGCACCGCCCCCGCGCTGATGATCACGCGGTCCATAAGTCCCGCATACGGAAGTCCGCCATTGCCTTCGGATCCCAGATAAAACTCCGTGCCCGTCCGAACCCCGATCAGCACGCCGCTGGTATAAGGCACCGTGTCGCCCAACTGACCGTCGACGTAGAACCGGAATTCCTTGCCAGTCTCGTGTACCACCGCGACGTGATGCCACGCACCATCGTCAGGTATCGCCGCGTTCGACGGCTGATCGACGATGCCGAGCGTGGTCACGAAGACCTTGCGATCCGAGATGGAAAAGGAAAACGCGCCGCCGGGCCCGTTGTTGAAGACGAGCACGGACCGTGCGGCCGGCTGGGCGCCAAACTTGACCCACGCCTGCACCGTGAAGTCGCCGGTATCCAGTGTGATCGCCGCGTTCGGATCCGGAACCACCACGCGCTTGCCCCCGCCAAACTGCAGGGACGTATCGTTCGCCCCGCCCGAGGGCGAATCCTTCACCCACGTCGGGGCGATCTGCTGACTCAGCACGACATTGCCCGCGATGGTCGGCCGCGCGGTCGCCGTTCCGTTCTGGTTGGGCAACGCCGCCTCGTTAAACGCGTAGGAGACGATCGTGTTCGCCAACGGCGTCTTGGGCGTCGCCGCCACGCTGTCCAACTGCTCCGGCGTCAAAAGCCCCTGGTGCACCCGAACCCGGTCCAGGGTGCCGGTAATCGTCGTTCCCAGGCGTTCAGCGCCGATGTTGAAGAAGTTATTCAGGATCGAACCCATCGCGCTGGTGTTCTCGACAAAGGTCGGCACTCCATCGAGGTAGAAGGTCACCCCCACACCCGGTTCCCAGGCCGCGGCGACGTGATGCCATTCGTCGGAGGTCAAAACCAACGTGCTGCCGATGTCGACCACCCCGAACAGGGTGAAGATGATCTCGCTGTTGTTCAGTCCCAGCTTGTAGGCGCCACCATAGGCCATGATGCCCTCGTATTGCGCCGTCGAAGCACTGTCGCGCTTCACCCACGCCTCGAGGGTCAACGGACTCGTCTGGAGTGCGAGTACCGGACTGACGCTGTCATCCACCACCAGGAACGCGCCGTTCGTCAGTTGAATCGCGCGGTCACCCGCGGCAGCCGACGGCGTGTCGGTGGTGACAATCGGGTTGGCGTCCGGGTTCAGCGGCAGTCCAAGCGTGCCGGTCAGTGAATTGGTCGGGCTGGTGGTCGTGCCGCCCGTGCCTTCGTTGAAGGCGAATTCGGCCAGCGTGGTTTGGGCATGCGCGCCCGTGGTGGCCGCAAGACCGGCGAGCAGCATGCCGGCGGCCAGGGTACGTTTCATCTTGGAGTTTCCTTGAATGAAGGTTGGTGTCTACTGGAAGCGTCCGACCAGGACCTGCCCACCCAGGCAGAACGGCAACCGTCGGATCGTGCGAACGCATGCGGAGGGTACAACGCTGGTACGGATCAAGCCCGGTGCGCCCGACTCCAGTGCTTCAGCGGATACGCCATGCGAAGCCAAACTTCGGATGCGGTGTTCCAAGCCGAACCACTGGCCGCACCCCCATTAGCCATCGATCCCTGTCCGAACTCAAGCTACTTCCCGATCCAAATCCATGATCCTTCCCCTGAAGTTAGAATCCACCCTACTTGAACTCACTCCATCCCTACTTTTATTCTACTATGCCAGTAACTTCTGGAGATCATGATCGGGGCGCATCCAGCCTCATCGGATTCACGCCAGCGGGGAAAACAGCATCTCGAGATCTTCCGGACGCAACTGCGCCGGGCCTCCAGCCCCCTCCTCGAGCAGCGATTGCACCAGTTCCCGTTTTCTTTCCTGCAGTTGCAGCATCTTCTCCTCCACCGTCCCCTCCGCCAGCAACCGATAGACGAATACGGGCTTGTCCTGTCCGATCCGGTGCGCGCGATCCGTCGCCTGGGCTTCCACGGCGGGATTCCACCAGGGATCGTAGAGAATCACCGTGTCCGCCGCCGTCAGGTTCAGGCCGGACCCACCGGCCTTGAGGCTGATGAGGAACAACGGGACCTCACCCTTCTGGAACCGCTTCACGGGTGTCGCCCGATCCTTGGTGTCGCCGGTCAGGCTCACCCACGAGATCTGCGCCGCCCTCAATCGTTCCTCGATGAGGGCCAGCATGCTGGTGAACTGCGAGAACAACAGGATGCGACGCCCTTCCTCCAGGAGCGTTGGAAGCAGGTCCATCAGAAGCTCCAGTTTGGCCGAAGCCTTGACCTGCTGCGCCGATTCCAATGGCAGCAGGCGCGGATCGCAACACACCTGCCGAAGCTTGAGCAACGCGTCGAGAATCACGATGTGCGACCGATTCATCCCTTTGCTCGCCACCTCCTCCCGCACCCGGCGCTCCATCGAAAGCCTGATGGTCTCGTAAAGGTCCCGCTGCGCCCCGCTCAACTCCACTTTCTGAATCATCTCCGATTTCGGCGGCAATTCCGAAGCCACCTGATCCTTCCGTCGACGCAGCAGGAAGGGCCGCACCCGGCGGCCGAGCGCCTGGCGCAGCTTCCCGTCTCCTCCTTTCTCGATCGGCCCGCGAAAGACGGCACTGAATCGCGTCTCGTCACCGAGAAATCCCGGGATCAGAAAGTTGAACAGGGACCATAGCTCGCCCAGATGGTTCTCCAAAGGCGTGCCGGTCAGGCATAGACGATGCCGCGCCTTGAGTTGGCACACCACCTGCGCCGCCTGCGTCTTCGGATTTTTCACGTTCTGGGCCTCGTCCAATATCACGCAGTGGAACTCCGCCTTCAGCAGCTCCGTTGCGTCCCGCGGCAGCAATGGGTACGTCGTCAGCACAAGGTCGGCACTTTTCATCTCGCTGAACCGCGCGTGCCGTGCGCCACCATGCAGCACCACCGCCCGCAATCCCGGCGTGAACCGCGCGATCTCGTCCCGCCAGTTCACCAGGACACTCGTCGGACTCACCACCAGGCTCGGACGATCCATCCGTCCTTGGGCCTTCTCCAACGCCAGATGAGCCAGAGTCTGGATCGTCTTCCCCAAGCCCATGTCATCCGCCAGGACCCCTCCAATCCCGAATTCCCGGATGAACTGCAACCACTGCAGGCCTTCCACCTGATACGGCCGCAGCGTTGCCAGGAATCCCTCCGGAATCGCAACTTCTGGCAACCGGTCCAGCGTCTTCAACCGCTCGGCCAAGGCCTCCAGCTTGGCAGTGCCCCTCCAGGTCCACCCCGGCGCCTCCGCCAAATCCTTCAACTGTGCCGCCCGCAACCGATGCACTTCCAGTCCTCCGCGAGCCGACAGCGCGGGGAGGGTATGCAACTCCACCAGAGCTGAGACGATTTCGCGCAGGCGGCCCGCGGGAAAGGGAACCCGACGTCCGTCCGGCAGCGGTACCAAGATGGCCTCGGTGGCCTTCCGGTTTCGGAGTCGCTCAGGATCGAATTCCCCCACTCCACGCCGCAGGGCCTCGAGCAGCACGGGCAACAGATTGATTCGCTCGTCTCCCAGCCGAACCCCAAGTTCAACGCCGAACCAATCTTCCACCGGTCCCGGTGTGGCCTCAAAAAACCACTCGTCGGGACGGCAGACCTCCAAGTCGAAACCGGGCTCCCGCACAATCTTCCAGCCCGCCGCCTCGAGGCTGGGAAGCGTCTGGTCGAAGAACCGCGACAACTCGACCTCTTCAAACCTCGCCAGAGTCCAACCGTCGGCATGACGGTCTCGGCGAACCTGTAGCAACGATTGAGCCACCGGTACCAACCCCGCCTCCCGCAATCGATCCAGCATTTTTTCCTCCAAGCGGAGATCGCGCTCGATGATCACCAACTCTTTGCCATCGTAGGCGCCAATGGTTGCCTGCCCCTTACCGCAAACCATTTCGTGGGTGGCGTACCGCACCACGGGACGCGCCACCAGGATCGAAAGACCCTCGGCCCCCACTTGACGAAAGGAGTAGGGCGACTCCCACCACTGCAATCGATCCGAAGCCAGGCGCAGGACCGGAACCGGCCGAACCTCGCGATCGATCCGGGTCGGTACCGGTTTCGGTTCGGGCAGCCGAAGTGAACCCAGCTTCGACTTCAGCAGGTCACCCAAGGCACCCATCTCTCCCGGATCGAGACTCGGAGCGTTCAACCAGGCCCGAACCATCGGTGCAGGTCTATCGACCAAGATCGGTCCCGCTTCGCCGGCACCCACATCGAAATACCACGGTGGTTCGAACGGAAAGATCATTGCGGCCGGCGGTTCCACCAAAACCGAAGTCCACAGGCGGGCGACCTCATCCCGAACCCAATCCAGCCTCCCAGCCCGGGCCTCGCCTTGGTGCAACGCCGGGGAATCGGCGTCGTTCCAGTGACACCGTCCCGTCGAAAGCATTTCCCCCAGAATGTGCGCCCCTGCCGGCCCCTTGAGGCTCACCTCGGGATTCGGCAAAGTCATCACGGTCCCCAGGTGAATCTGGGCCACTCGCGCCACTCTCACATCCGCCGCCTGAACATGGCGTGCCGGGTAATCCTTCAGGAAAGCCGACAAGGTCACGTTCGAGGGCGACGAATTCCGGCCATCCTTGAGGCGGCGTACTTTGACCGTCCGCACCACGATCGAAGCATGCGGACCGGTACTTTCCCTCCTCAGCAAATAGACCACCCGATCGGAAGGGATCGCCTCGGCTTGCGCGGCCGATGCCACCGATTCACTCAGGTACTGCAGCCATCGTCCGATCTCGGTTCGCACTGGCGCTGCTACCGGCCGTTCGGGCGCCGGCATGGACAAGATCCTGGCCTGGTTTCGCGCCGCCTCGACGGCGAACAAGAGAGCGACCAAATGCTGGCACCAACCGTCCGAGTCACAGGTGCAGGTACTGTCGATCAGCATCCATCCCGACTCGTCCTGCAGAAGGTCGAGCCCCGCCGTTTGCGCCTTTCCGTCAAAGTCCCGAACCGTGCCCGTGAGCAGCTCGGTCTTTCCATCCCATGCCAGGTCTTCGACATTTCCGGCCGCGGCCAGCAACCGGCCTTTTTCCAGAACGGCTTTGGAAAAGTCCCGGGACCAGTTGGATTTTGAAAGCTTGGGAAATGGCGTACCCATCGCGCGCGGCCGAACCTCGCGTCACCCGCACGCTTGTCAACGCGAGTTCGCACCCGACGGTTCCACCACCAGGTAGGAGAGGGGAATCGTCGCGGGTACGAGCGACAAGCCCAGTTGCTCCTCAACCGCACGGATCATGGATTTCACGTCGCCTCGGTCCCAGACCAATTCGACTCGATGCCGCCCGGAGATTCCCGTCCGATCCACCACTGGCCGACCCAGTCGGATTCCAAGGTTCGAAGCGAAGTGGGCGAGGGTCGTCGCCGTCGCCACAAACCCCGTTGGAGAAGAGGTCTCCCGGCTGGTGGAACTGGCGCACCCCAACACAACTTTGGCACCAGGCGTCGGCTCCAGGAGGTATACCTCGGTCAACCGGCTCTCCTCGCGAAGGCTTAAGCCCAGCATAGATTCTAGGCCGTTACGCAATGCCGCGCGCCAGCCGCCGTCCGCGGCCTTCGGCGCCGCGATCTCCAGGTCGAAATCTCCCAGCGGCGTGGGTGTCCGAAGATCCAAGCGCCCGTCGCTATCCGGCGATACCAAACCGAGAATCTGTTCAAAGCCCGCGTTGTGAAGTCGGACGCTTCGTTCCGAGAAATGACCGCTCCTTGACGCGGATACACCCTGGCTGCGGCGCAGTTCCAATCGCATCAGGGGCTCGAAGAGTTGGCTCGATTTTCCATCCATCACCGCCCTAAGGAACTCGCGGTCCAACGCATAAGGGCGTGTTACCGCCGCCACCTTTCCGTCGGCATCCACCACCACGACGCTTGGACGGCTCTCGATTCCGAAGGCTCGAACCATGCTTCCGTCGGTGTCCAATCCGACCCATGCGTCGATGGGATGATCCCGCAGGAATCTACGGGTTACCTCGATGGGTTCGTCTGTGATCGCAACAAATCGAATTGGGAGGTCCCTGCATTCCTTGACCAATCGGTTCAATTCCGGAATGCCCTGCACGCAAGGCCCACACCAGGTGGCCCAAAAGTCGAGCACCACGACCGACCCTCGAAATGCCGACCAGGTCGCCTCGCTGCCCTCGGGCGCGTTCCAAAGGTGTTCCAGAGTAAATGGCGCGGCCTGCTGTCCCGCATCCGTCGCGGCACCGTGTGCCTCATGCTGGAGAGCAACCGGGCCTAGTTGAAAGAGTGCCAGCAAAGCCGTCACACGCCGAAAGTGGGAGAGGGTATCGAGCCAACCCGTATTCGTTTTCATCGTCACCGTCGTTCAACGGAAACCTCGGCCGAAAGATTCTCAGAATCGTCCCGCCTCGTTTCCATGGCTGAAAGGGTATGGGAGATCGGCTACCGTCGACCCGATGATCCCTCCGTCTGACGATCTCGAAACCCACCCTGATCGAGGTCCCGAATTCCGCACCACTCACTGGAGTGTGGTGCTGGCGGTCGGGGACGGCGAATCCCCGGAAGCCAATCAGGCCCTCGAATCTCTCTGCCGAACCTACTGGTATCCCCTTTACGCCTTCATCCGGCGCGGAGGAAAGACCCCGGCGGACGCCGAGGATCTGACCCAGACCTTTCTCGCGCGCATGCTTGCCAAGCGTTACCTGGGCCTCGCCGATCCTGCCCGAGGACGGTTCCGAACCTTTCTCCTCTGTGCGCTGAAGCGATTCCTCGCCGACGAATGGGACAAATCCCGGGCGGCGAAACGCGGAGGGGGTGCCATCCCGCTTTCCTTGGATGAACTCGAACCCGAAGCGCGCTACGCGCTCGAGCCTTCCGACACCCGCTCCGCAGAAGCGATCTACGATCACCAGTGGGGACAATCCGTCCTCGACCATGTCTTGGCACGGCTTAGAACGGAGTTTGAGACCGAAGGAAAATCGGACCTCTTTGAGACCCTGAAGACCTACCTCGTCGGCGACAAGGGCGACCTATCGATCGCCCAGGCCAGTGCCCGGCTCCACCTCTCCGAGGCCGCCGTCAAATCGTCGATCCATCGTCTTCGATCGCGGTATCGTGAAATGGTGCGGATTGTCGTCGGCGAAACCGTGCAAGATCCCGGCGACATTGATCGGGAAATCCGCGAACTCCTCGCGGCGTTGGCCCGTTGATGCCATTCAGCCGCGAATCGTTCGGGTTCCCTTGCCGTAGATTACTTTCGCCATGAGCGATTCACCTACCCTGCCCATCCAGCAGCCTCGCATCTGTCCGGAATGCGGTCGCGCGGTGTCTCAGGCCGTTCCATCGGGCCTTTGTCCCTACTGCCTCCTGGCCAATGCCACGACCCCTCCCGAGACCGAACCAACTGACGCACCGGCATTCACGCGCATTGGCAACTACGAGATCCTCGGCGAACTGGCCCAAGGTGGCATGGGCATCGTCTACCGGGCGCGCCACACCCAACTCCGCCGCACGGTCGCCATCAAAATGATCACCGCGGGCCACCTTGCTTCCACCGCCGAAATCGCCCGCTTCAAGATCGAGGCCGAAGCCGCGGCCCGGCTTGATCATCCTAACATCGTTCCCATCTACGAAGTTGGTGAAGAAGCCGGACGCCACTTCTTCGCCATGAAGCTCCTGGAGGGCGGCAATCTTGGTTCAACCCTCCGCCGGCAACCGCTTTCCACCGTTCGCGCCGCCCAACTGCTCGCCAAGGTTGCCCACGCCGTCCATTACGCGCACGAACGAGGCGTCCTCCATCGCGATCTGAAACCCAACAACATCCTCCTGGACGCCCAAGGCGAACCGGTGCTTACCGACTTCGGACTGGCTAAACTCGCCGAAACCGGCGGTGAGTTGACCCAGAGCCTCGCCATCCTCGGCAGCGCCCACTACATGGCCCCGGAGCAAGCACGCGGCGAATCGAGGCAACTCACCACCGCCGCTGACGTCTATGGTCTCGGAACCGTTCTCTACGAATCCCTCGCAGGCCAACCTCCCTTCGTGGGCGACAACGTGGTGGATATCCTCCGTCGCGTCGTCGACGACCTCCCGGTCCCCCCTTCCCGCCTCAACCCCGCGGTCGATTCCGACCTCGAGACCATCTGCCTCAAGTGCATCGAGAAGGACCCTCGCGACCGCTATCCCACCGCCAGAGAAGTCGCGCTCGATCTCGAACGATGGCTCCGCCACGAACCCGTCCTTGCGCGCCCGGCATCGGCGAAGGAACGGGTACGGAAGTGGGTTCGAAGAAAACCGACGAGCGCCGCGCTCGCCCTGGTCAGCACTCTTTCGGTCATCGCCCTCACCATCCTGAGTATCCGGCACTCCTGGCAGCTCGATCAACGCGTTCACACCCTCCTCCGCGAACAAGCCCGTGCCGAACGCGCGCTCGGCCGCCGAGATTCAGCCCTCAGCCTGCTCGCCGAAGCCGCAACCATGCGGCGTCATCCCGACCTCCGCGACGAGGCTATCAGGACGCTCGCCGAACCCGGGCTTCACCTCGCCTTCGAAGTCCCCTTCGGCTCGATTGCCACCAGTTGCTTCAGTCCCGATGGCCATCGTTTCGCCGTTGGAGGTGTGGTGCCTCAATGGCGGGACGGCACGATCATTTCCGCCCCGCGAATTCGGGTCTGGGAGGTTCCCTCCGGCCAACCGCTCGCTGACTTCGAATGGGATTTGGAGGCCGGCCCGTTCACCTTCAGCCCCGATTCCCAATCGCTTGCCATCCCCCAGCGGCAAGGCGTCGTCGCTCTTTGTTCGGTGAATGCCGGAACGGTTCTCCACCGAATTCCCGCTGTGGGTGCGCCGCTGTTCGGGCCGGACGGACATCGACTCGCGATTGGTGGCGAGCACTCAATCCGGGTCTTTCGTCTCTCGGACTACCAGGAGATAGGCCGCCGGGACGGCACCGCCTCCGCTCGCGCCTTCCTCGCTCCTGACCGGATCCTCCTTCATGCCTGGTCCCAGCGCCTTGAGGGCGACTTGCGTCTTTGGAATCTCCAAGATGGTTCCGATCGGTCCCTGCACGGCAGCCCGGTTCGTACCATCACCAGCGCCCAGGGCCGCGTCTTCGGTCTAATTCCCCTCGGGCAGCCCACCAACACCTCGGAAATCACCTTTTGCGACACGCTGACAGGATCCGAATTCGCGCGGCTACGAACTCCAGCATTCGAAACCGCCGGAGTCCTCAGTCCCAATGGCGCGCGCATCGCGTTCGCATCCCCCGACGAGCCCGGCCGATTCCTTTTGTGGGAGGTTCCGGGCGGTCGATTCCTCGGCGGCGTCGGCGAGCCCGGTTGCGTCATGGTCGACACATTTGAGGGATTCCGATTCGTCGCCGGCTCGCTGGCCACCTCCCAAGGGCCCACCCCGGGACCACAAGCCCGTTGGCGATCCTACGCCAGCAGCTTCAACATCGATGGCTCCCTCCTCGCCTGCGAATCGCTCCACGGCGAACGCAATTTGTCCGTATGGGATGTCGGCAGCAGCCGACGCATGGGAATCATCCCGGCCGCGGGTCGGCCCACCTGGTCGGACGATGGACGATGGCTCGCCGTGCAGCACCAAGGCGAAGTCGTCCTCCGCTCCACCAACCACTTCCACCAAATCAGCGGACGCGTCGTCATCCAGGTCTGGGCCGTGTCCCAGGGCACCCCGACGCGTCGACTCGATATGCCGGTGCATTCCCTGGTTTTCTCCGCGGATGGCCGCCATCTCGCCTCCGAGGATCGGCTCTGGCGAACCGTGCCTGACCCCCGCGGCGTACAGCTTCAACCTGCCGAACACCAGCCTGCTCGCGGAGTGTTCCGCTTCGCCGGAAATCAACTATGGGACATCGAGGCGCCTCCATTCCGCAACTCCGCGCTCTATCGCTTCGTCGATCCGAACCACGCCGCTACTCCCTTCACGCCCCTATCGCTGGGACAGGCTCGCGGTTTTGCCTTCGCCAAGGACGGCCGCACCGTCCTGTTCGCTTCCATCGGACAACCCAGCCCGGCCGGCTCGGATCCTGACCTCGCCAAGCCTCACTACGAACTTTGGGACCTGGCACGACGCGCGCGCATCAGCCGCTGGACCTTGCAGCATCGGAGCCATGGCGATCTCAACCGGCCAGGGACCATCGCCTTCAGCGCTGACGGACACCGCGTTGCGACGAGTTGTTTCGTCGACGAAGGCATTGAAATCTGGGACGCCATCGCCGGCCAGTTTCAGCAGCATTACCATCCTCTCACCGGCCTGAACAAACAGCCACCGCCTGACGCCGGCAGCGCCCAAGCCGCCGGCCACCTGACCCCCGGGGATGATCGCGAGGTCCTGGTCAACCACATTGCCTTCACCACGGATCAACGTCGGGTCGTCTATGCGTGCTTGGATCAAACCGTCGTTCGCGACACCGCAACCGGAAAAGTCCTGCTACGCCTTCGGCACCCGCGACAACCCATTCACGGATTCGCCCTGAGCCCCGACAGCCGCATCCTCGCCACGGGGGGAGACAACCGGCGCGTGTCACTGTGGGATCTGGAAAATGGACGCGAGATCACCCATTGGGAAGCCCACGAATCCCCCATCGAATCTCTGGCCTTTCATCCCGACGGCAACTTCCTGGCGAGCGGCAGCCGCGAGGGCACGGTCAAGATTTGGGATTTGCCGGCACTGCACCGCGACCTGGGCCGCCTCGGCTTGGACTGGTGATTTCCCACAACTCAACCCGCCCGGTGGTCCCACACTTGCAACAATTATTACATAATCAGGCCGTCGGCGGTTCCGAGTGGGGGGAGTGTCGGTATCGGTGTCTGGATTCCTCGCGAATCTCGATGCTGTAGCCAGGACGTCGGGGCAGCAGATAGTGCCCGCGACGGAGCCTTACGGGGTCGACGAAATGTTCATGCAAATGGTCCACGTACTCGACCACCCGGTCGTCCCGCGGGCCGCCCACGGCGATGGCATCGAACGCCGCCAGGTGCTGCACGTGTTCGCACAGGCCGACACCTCCGGCATGTGGACAGACCGGGACATTGAACTTCGCCGACAATAGCAGGATGGCCAGGCATTCGTTCACACCCGCCACGCGACAGGCATCGAGTTGGCAGACGTCCATGGCCCCGGCCTGGAGGAATTGCTTGAACAACACCGCATTGGCGCAGTGCTCGCCGGTAGCAACCCGTATGGGGGCGACGGCCTGGGCAATGACAGCATGTCCGAGCACGTCATCCGGACTGGTGGGTTCCTCGATCCACCATAGGTGGAACCGGGCGAGTTCAGAAACCCAGGCGATGGCCTGCGGCACGTCCCAGACTTGATTCGCGTCCACCATGAGACGGGATTCCGGACCGATGACCTCGCGCGCCAGGGTCAAGCGGCGCAAGTCGTCCTCCAAGTTGTGCCCGACCTTGAATTTGAAATCCGTCCATCCCTCGTCGAGCGCGTCCTGGCACCGGCGCCGAACGGTTTCATCGGAATAGCCGAGCCATCCTGCGGATGTGGTATAACCGCGCAGGCCCTTGGCCAGCACCCGTTCTTCTTCGCCGGATTTTCGCGCCGCTCTTCCTTCAAGAAACTCCCTGGCCTCGGTGGGCGTGAGGGCATCGGTGAGGTAGCGAAAATCGATGCAAGCGACCAACTGGGCGGGCGTCATGTCGACCAACAGCTTCCACAGGGGCTTTCCATCGCGACGCGCCCACAAATCCCACACCGCATTCACGACCGCCGCGGCGGCGAGGTGGACCACCCCCTTGTCGGGCCCGAGCCAGCGCAGCTGCGAATCCCCGTTGAGATGCCGCCAGAACCCCGCCATGTCGCTGATGATCTCGTTGAGGTCCTTTCCCAGGACCCGCGGGAGCAGGGCACGAATGGCAGCGCAAACAATGTCATTGCCGCGTCCGATGGTGAAGGCAAGGCCATGCCCTGCCAGACCTGCCGGGTCATCGGTCCTCAGGATGACGTAAGCCGCGGAGTAGTCCGGATCGGGATTCATGGCATCCGAGCCATGACGCTCGTCGGATGTTGGGAATCGCAAATCCAGGATCTCGGCGTCGCGCAGGCGCATGAATCGATCGGACGAACTCTCCGTGGTTCGACGCTGTCTAGCCGTCGGCCTCCGTCGTGGTCAAGCCCGGTATCCTCTCGACGGCGAACTCCGACCAACGAACGAGGAGGTCATCGTGCTCCTCGGGTTCCAAGGTGGGCCGCTCGACAGCAAAGGTTCGGCGCAGTTCGGTATTGCGCACGGGTCCCCGCCGAAAGAAGTCGAGAAGGACCTCGAACTGCTGCGCCACCAAGGACTGTTCGAAGCCGGTGTCGGGCGTCGGGATGCTATCGACCAACCGTCCCAACAGTCGGTCGTTACCGCCTGCCAGGAACTCGCGAAGGTCTTCGTCGATGCCGAGCCAAGCATCCGACGGAAGCTCGACCGTGCGCAGTCGTTCCGCCGCCACCAAGCGATGGGGCCAATCGAGGGGCCTTCCCTCGCGGTGGGTGGCGAGCCATACCAACCGGGCGAGCGCCAGGAGGGCTTCTCCGACCCCACCCCGAAACGCGCCAAAGCACAAACCTTGCAGCCGATCGACCACAGCCAAACCGAGGGTCGAGCCTTCGTGCTGAAACTGGATGTAGCGGGCGCTGGCGGGCCAGGTGCCCGCCCGGTTGAAGCGCGGGCGGAGAGTGCGGATCAGGTGATTCTCGAGCAACCGGGCTTCGACATCCGACGCGCACGCTTCCCATTCCACACGACGAGCCTCATGAATCAAACGGACCGTCTTCCGGGACTGGCCGTGGGTCCGCCGGTAGGAGTTCAACCGTGCCCGAAGGTCCTTGGCCTTGCCCACGTAGAGTAGCCGACCTTGGTTGTCGAACATTCGATAGACCCCGGGCGTGCGTGGAAGCTTGCGGAAGAATTCAGCCCCCAGGCGGTCGACCAACGGCTGAGGAGCGGGGAAGAGGCGCAACTGGACTGGACTTGGGATTGGGCTTGCCGGCACCGGACCGTCGGCGGCAGTGGCGGTCGATTCTCCGGGCCGATTCGTTGGGCTCATCAGGGCGCGGATTCTTCAGGTACCGATCGTCAGCGACGGGCGATCAACTCCACCTCACGAAGTGGGCGCAGAGCGATGAGGACGGCGCGGAGGGCGCGAAAGCCGTTCTCACCCAGTCTCCAACGGGCGGCGAAATTGGCGGCGAACCGATCGTAGCCGTACTGTCGCACCTGCACTTGCTCGATGGACCAACCCAGGACCGCGACGAGGTTGCCCAGGTTTTGTGCATTCCAATGGTACAGATGATGATTGGGATCGTTGGGATCGAAGCGGGCGTAACGTCGTTCCACTTCCCAGGGGACGTGGAGGAGCATTCGGCCACCGGGCTTCGCGATGCGGGCGAATTCGCGCAAGGCGGCGGCGGGTTCGAGCAGGTGCTCGAGCGTTTGGTGGCACAACACGACATCGGCCGAGGCGTCCGGGATTGCACTCGATTGAGTGCAGAATTCGATTCCCAGCGGGCGAAGTCGCTCGGCGAGAAAATCGGCAGCGTCGCACCCGATTCTGCGGGCGCAGTTCAGGCGCGCCAGATTCCAGCCGCCGCCCACGCCGAACTCGAACACGACATCCGAGGAACGGACCCACTGTTGGAACTTCTCCGCCCTGAGCGTCCGCACCCACTCCTCGGCTTGCGGTACCAGCGCCCGTTTGCCGTCGTGGTAGGCGAGTCCGGAGGCACCGCGGTACCGATGGGACGCGGGATCAACGCCGGCCGTGGACGCGGGACTTGGCATGCGAGCGACAGGATGCCGGGAGATCCTGCCGGCGGTGGGAAGAATCGCAATCGCCATTCCGTGCCGAGATGGATCGGGGAACCTCCGGTGGCGAGCTGCGACATACGCGCGGCGGGGGGCCGGTCCCCCTCGTTAAGCCATCCACCCCAATAGTCTCAGCACGTTCTGTCGCCGCTGACGACTCAGCACATGCCGCTGGTCATCCTCGAGAACCACCCACTGATCGCCATGAGATTTTCTGCGAATCTCGCGGATGAAATCGCGACGAACCATCACCGATCGGTTGATTTGAACGAACGTTGGCTTGGGCAGGCGTTGTTCGACAGTTCCGAACGCTGTTTCGACCAACAAGGTGCCGTGGGTGAGATACAGTTTTGTTCGACGCTGGGCTGCGCACACCCAGCGAAGATCACTGAATCGCACGACAACCCACCCTCGTCCCACCCGCAAGGCCATGGAATCGGAATGCGAGAGGGAACTTGCATCCAAGGTCGGGCGCGGACGCCTTGGGACGCGCGAGAAGACCTGGCGACGCACGCGATCCAGGGAAAGTCGCAGGCGCGGTTGATCAAACGGAACCTGGAGGTAATCGGCGGCGCGAGCGTGGAAAGCCCGAACGGCATCCGCGGGACCGTCTGCCAGGAGAATCACCGCGGGCGGCAATCGGGATGGATCCAAGGAATTCAAGACACCAAAGGCGCCGAGTCCCGGCAGCTGGACGTGGAGGACCACAAGATCCGGGGACATTCGTTCGATCCAACGGACCGCTAACGGGCCGTTGGGCACCTCGCGAACGACATGGAAATCCGCTTCCTGGCGCAGCCAAGCGCGCAGGCGATTGCGCATGGCGGAGCGGGGAGCGGCGATGAGGGTGCGAATGGGATCGAAGGTGGAGATCAAGACTAAGGTCCAACCGACGAGCGGTGGGCATGGGAAACGCCGGATGTCAGATCGAAAGGAAGCGGCGCCAAGGCGATCTCGACGGCTTGTTCGTGTCCCTCCTGGATTTGGTAGTAACGATCCGGTCGAAGGTTGGTGAAGGTCTGCGTCCGGCCTGATGCCGGCCAGAACACCTCCAGTTTGGAGATCGAGGTGGCATGACCCAAGCCGATCTCCTGGCGAAAGGGAGACGAGCCGAAACTACCGCCGCTATTGACGGTCTTGAAGATGCGGCGTTCACCGGTCGGGGTTTGCACGGTCAATCGGAGGCGGGTGCCGATGGCGGCTCGATTCGAACGGGTGCCGACACATTTCACCTTGAGCCAATGATTCCCGTGACCCGGATTCATGAACAGCGCATTGGGATAGTGGTCGCCAACAAACGCTCCACCGATGGTGGCATAGACATCCTGATCGCCATCGTGGTCCAAGTCGGCAAAACCGATGCCGTGCCCTTTTTGGATATGGCCGAATCCACCGGAAGTGGTGATCTCCTGGAAGGCGCGACCTTCGGCGTTACGGAACATGCGGTTGGGGATCAGAGTGGTGAAATCCGGATCGCCGGTTCCCAGGTAGAAATCCAACCAGCCATCGTTATCGAGATCACCAAAGTTGGACCCCATCGTATGGCAGACGCGATCGATACGCAGCTGGGCGGTGAGGTTCGTGAACGTGCCATTCCCCAAGTTGCGGTACAGCCGCGGGCGCGCGGCTTTGGTCCGGAGCCCCAGGTAGTCCGCGGCGATGTCGCCGACGTCCTGGAGCAAATAGCCGCTGACAAAGAGGTCCTCGAACCCGTCGTTGTCATAGTCGAAGAACCAGGTCGGGAAACTATAGATCGTCTCGGAAATGCCAGCGCCGGCGGTCGCATCCCGAAACCGCCAGACGACTTGTCCGGCGCTATTGGTGCCGGCAGGGCCGTCATTGTGGAAGAGCAGGTTTGGACCGCCGCGATTCGACAAGTAAAGATCCGGCCGACCATCATTGTCGTAGTCCCCTGAAGTTACCCCCTTGATGAAGGCCACCACGCGGAGGCCAGATTCCGCGGCGCACTCGGTGAAGGTGCCATCGCCATTATTGCGAAAGAGCTCGCAGGGATCGGGATCGCGCGGGTCGATGGTTTCATTGCCGACGAAGAGGTCCAGCCAACCGTCGCCATTGAAATCAAACCAGGTCGAAGCCTGAGTCGGGTGCGAGGTCAAGAGGCCCGATTCCTCGGTCACGTCGGTGAACGTCCCATCGCGGTTGTTTCGCAGCAAGGAATTGGGAATGCGGCCGGCTGGCCCAAGCCAGGCCCCGCGCAGAACCCAGATATCCAGCCAACCGTCGTTGTTGAAGTCGGTCTGCTGGATGTTCAAACCGCTGACCAACCCCGCGAGGCCCGCCTCGGCCGTGCGTTCGACGAAGCGCCCGTCCTTCTCGTGCGAAAAGTAACGCAGTTGTCCGCGAAGACTCCAGGACGACGCCACGATGTCGATGCGATCATCATTGTTGAAGTCGTCCAGGATGCATCCTCCGGCCAGGTCGTCGACATCGACCCCCACCGAGCCCGCCACATCCGGGAAGAATCCGAGGTCGTATTCGGATGCAAAGACACTGGGTGGAATGAGCCAGGCCGAGGGGACGCGCGACGGCCATTCGCCGAGAGTCATGTAGGCAAGGTTGAGGAGCCAGCGGGCGCGCAAATCGCTCGGTGCGACGGTCAGTTGAGCCGCCAGGACCTCGATGGCTTCCCGGGAGCCACGCGGGAATTGGTGCACGGCCTCCGGAGCTATCGGTACAATGCACGACTTGGCGTGGTGATTCGTGAGGCAGTTCTCCTGTTCACCCAACCGCATGAGAGCCACGGCGCGTTGAATCCGCATCTCGGAAAGACTGCGTCCCGCCAAGGGCGAACCCGCATTGCGCAGGACCTCTTCGATCGTGTCGAATTCCTTCAGTCCGGGGGCGGGATAACCCGCCAGCACCAGCTGCTTTCCCAGCTGGAACCGATGGGGAAGCTGTTTCACCGGGCTTTCGATCGCGGTGATACGGTCTCGAATGACAGGGATTAACCGGTCGTTCAGATAAGCCATCGACGAGGGATCGGCGCTGTCCCGACAACGTTCCAGGCGTTCGATCATGCGTTGGGTTCCGGGCGGAACCGGACGAAGCGCCACGAGTTTGCCGGCTGAACCGATGGTGCAAATCGGATCATAAGGGAGGCCCGATACGATACCGGACGTCGGAGCGACTGCTCCCTTGCCTGGCATGGCGCCGCCGAGCGCCAGAAGGAGCCAGGCGTACCAGCCTGGCCAGCATCGGCGTAATGGGCCGCATTTCGGGTCCGGAGTGCACATTCACTTATCCTAATTCAAAACGTTCGAATCCAAGCGAGGTCGACGGGGCGAGTGGCAGTCGATGCGCATGAAACGGTCCAAACGAGGGGTAAACATGCGGCCCAGCGAGGTTGGCGGGCGACGGGGGACGAGCGTGCTGAGCGGACAAACCTCAGTCCGGCCGATTTACCCAGGCTCGGACCATTGCCGGGAGCGGTTCGAAGGTTCGCTGCTTTTTTTATTTTCCCGGCGCCAATCCCTCGCACACTCGCGCCCGACATGAGCAAGAAGTCCGGTCCATCCGCGTCGCGCAAATTCGCGGCCTATCCCCGACTCAACCCCCTAGGCATCGGCCGGGACATTTCAGCGGCCGACCTCGTGGACCAGACGATGCTGGCGTACAACGGAGGCCGGCTTCGCGAGGGATGCCGTTTGTTTACCGAGAAGATGCTGGCCCGCAACGGAACGATTGGCATGAGCCTGACCGGAGCGCTGACGCCGGCGGGATTAGGCAAGAGCTGCCTCATTCCGCTCATGCGCGCGGGCTTTGTGGATTGGATCGTGTCGACCGGCGCGAACCTCTATCACGACCTGCACTACGGGTTGGACATGGCGTTGTATGCGGGATCGCCATTCCTGAACGACGTTGACCTGCATCGCGACGGCGTCATCCGCATCTACGATGTTCTGTTCGACTACAACGTGCTGCTCGACACCGACGCCTTCGTGCGCGAGGTGATTCAGGGCCCGGAATTTCAGCGTCCGATGGGCACCGACGAGTTCCACTACCTGCTGGGCAAATACGTCCATGCGCGCGGCAGGAAGCTCGGACTCAAGGACAGTTCGGTCCTGGCGGTGGCGTACGAGTGCGGCATTCCGATTTTCACCAGCAGTCCGGGCGACTCCAGTATTGGGATGAACGTGGCCGCGATGGCCTTGCGGGATTCGAAGCTGTTGCTGGACGTGAACCGCGATGTCAACCAGACCGCCGGCATCGTCTACCATGCCAAATCGGCGGGTCTCACCAGCAGCGTCCTGATCTTCGGCGGCGGCAGCCCGAAGAACTTCATGCTGCAGACCGAACCGCAAATCCAGGAGGTGATGGGCATCCAGGAGAAGGGCCATGACTACTTCCTGCAGTTCACGGACGCGCGTCCGGACACCGGCGGGTTGAGTGGTGCGACGCCGAGCGAGGCGGTGAGTTGGGGCAAAGTCGATCCCGACACCCTGCCCGACTGCGTGGTTTGCTATGCGGACTCGACCTTGATTCTGCCCTTGCTCACAGCATACGCGCTGGCGCGGGTGAAGCCGAGGAAGTCGAAGCGGCTCTACGACCATCGCGACGCCATCCTCGAGCGAGTGCGCGCGACGTACCTCAAGACCGGGACCGTCTCCAAGGTCCTCACCAGCCGCAAAGTCGCCAAGCGTGCAAG
>JAEUHG010000164.1 GCA_016795425.1 Verrucomicrobiales bacterium | reverse complement strand
GTGCCAGGTGCGTACTACGTGAAGTTCAGCGGATTGCCGTCGGGCTTTGTGTTCAGTCCATCGACGGCGTCGGCCGTGTCCGACTCCGGCGACAGCGATGCGAACGCGACGACGGGGAAGACGGACGCGATCGTGCTGGCTGCCGGTGCGAATGATGTCAATTGGGATGCTGGGATCTATCAACCGGCGACGGTCGGCGACCTGGTGTGGAACGACGCGAACGCGGACGGCATTCAGGATGGCAGCGAAATCGGAGTCGACGGCGTGACCGTCGAGTTGTTCCGCGGTGCTGACGACACGCTCGTCGGAACGACGACCACGGCTGGCGGAGGCCAGTATTCGTTCACCACGGTGCCTGGCTCATACTACCTGAAGTTCAGTGGACTACCTTCGGGCTTTGTGTTCAGTCCATCGACGGCGTCGGCCGTGTCCGACTCCGGCGACAGCGATGCGACTGCGACCACCGGCAAGACAGATGTCATCGCGTTGGTGGCGGGAGCCAACGATACCAACTGGGATGCAGGTATCTTCCAACGAGCCACAGTGGGCGACCTGGTGTGGAACGATGCGAATGCCAACGGCATTCAGGAAGGTGGCGAAGCGGGAGTCGATGGGGTGACCGTCGAACTATTTCGTAGTGTCGACGATACCCTGGCCGGAACGGTGACCACGGCGGACGGAGGACTATATTCGATCGCCGTAGCCCCTGGAACCTATTACCTGAAGTTCAGCGGATTGCCGACAGGGTTTGTCTTTGTTCCCTCGACGCCATCGGCAGAAAGCGATTCGGGCGACAGCGATGCAGCAGTCGGAACTGGGAGAACGGACGTATTCACCTTGGTGGCGGGAGCTGTTGATTCATCATGGGACGCAGGAATCTATCAACCGACCATCATTGGTGATTGGGTTTGGAACGACATCAATGCGAACGGAGTTCAGGACGGTGACGAACTCAGCGTTGACGGTGTGACCGTCGAACTCTTCCGCGCGTCGGATGATGCGCTGATCGGCACAACGACAACGTCGGGCGGCGGTTTGTATGGCTTCGCGGTTCCTGAAGGCAGCTACTATGTCCGGTTCTCGACGTTGCCGTCGGGCTACTCTTTCAGCCCGTCGACATCCGGTGGCGGATCCGATGCACTGGATAGCGATGCGGACCCGACAACAGGCCGGACGGAGGCGATGTTCTTCGCCGCTGGAGTGAGTGACCCGACGTGGGACGCTGGGATCTACCGGCCCGCGACCGTTGGTGATTGGGTCTGGAATGACGCCAACCAGAATGGCGTGCAGGATGTCGGAGAAACTGGGGTGGACGGTGTTACGGTTGAACTTTACCGGGCATTGGACGAAACCCTGGCCGGCACCGCGACGACAGCGGGAGGTGGATTGTTCAGTTTCGTCGTGCTGCCTGGTGACTACTATCTGCGGTTCACGCAGCTGCCGTCCGACTTTGTCTTCACAACCTCGACGATGAGCGCTGCCTCAGATCCCAATGACAGCGATGCGGACCCGGGAACGGGTCGGACTGACCGAACGACTCTGGTAGCGGGAGAGAACGACCTGGCTTGGGATGCTGGCATCTATGCGTTGGCGAAGATCGGAGGCCGGGCCTGGAATGATCTGAATGCGAACGGCATCCGAGATGCCGACGAGAGCGGCATTGACGGCATCAGCATTGAGCTCATTCGCTCGGTCGATCAGGCGGTAATGGCCACGGCCTCGACTGCCGACGGTGGACAGTACCAGTTCACCGTGCAACCGGGTGACTATTACGTGAGGTTTAGCAGTCTACCTGAGGGTTTTGTGCGGAGTCCATCGACACCCTCGGGGATCCCGGATGCCAACGACAGCGATGCGGACGTCGCCAGTGGATGGACGACATCCACCACATTGGCTTCGGGTGAGATTGATCTCACCTGGGATGCCGGGATGTATCAGCCGGCGACTTTGGGTGATTGGGTTTGGGATGATGCCAATGGAAACGGCATTCAGGACAACGGCGAGTCGGGAGTTGATGGAATCACGGTGGAACTTCACCGAAGTTCCGACGGTGCGCTCGTGGCTACGACGGTCACCGCAACGGGAGGCTTCTACGGTTTCACCGCGACGCCGGGAACTTACTTCGTGAAGTTCGTCGGGTTGCCGACCGACTACGTGTTCACTTCGTCGACACCGGGCGCGTCATCCGATCCGGCCGATAGTGATGTCAATCCCGGTACTGGTCGGACCGACGACACCGTACTTGTGGCGGGCGAGAGTGATCCGAGTTGGGACGCGGGCATCTATCTGCCTCCGGAGCCCGAATGTGTTCCGGCCACACTGACCTTTAGCGGCAGCAGTGCAACTGACGGCACGGACGGCAACATTCGGACCTTTAGTGCCGGCGGCATTTCAGTGAAGGCCAGCGCGTTCAGTCGAACCAAGACAGGTGCGAGTTGGAGTCCGGCGTTCCTTGGAGTGTTTGCCGGTGGTCTGGGTGTGACTGACAGCGGAGAAGGGGACGGCAGCAGCAGTCGGCATGTGGTCGACAATATCGACCGCGACAACTTCATCCTGCTCGAGTTCAGTCAGCCCGTGGTCCTGAATCGGGCTTATCTCGGATATGTCATCGCCGACAGCGATTTATCCGTCTGGATCGGTACCTTCGCGGATCCCTACAACAATCATCTCACGCTCAACGACACGCTGCTGAGCAGCTTCGGGCATTCCGAGGTGAATATGGCGCCCGGATCCGGGGCGCGCTGGGCAGACCTCAACGCTGGCGAGGTGGTTGGAAACGCAGTGGTCATCGCGTCTTGGATGGGTGAATCCAGTCCGGATGACCAGTTCAAGCTGGCGTCTCTGGACCTCTGCCAACCGGTCACTTCACTGGCCCAGGTCGGCGACCGGGTGTGGAATGATGCGAACATGGATGGCGTTCAGGATACCGGCGAATCCGGCATCGATGGCGTCACTGTTGAGCTGTATTACGCGTCCGACGACACCCTCGTGGCTACGACCACCACCGCGGGCGGCGGACTCTTCACCTTCGCCGTTCCTCCGGGTGACTATTACCTGGAGTTCTCCGGACTTCCGACCGGGTTTGTCTTCAGCCCATCCACATCGAGTCCGAACTCGGACGCCTCGGACAGCGACGCGGACGAAGCAACGGGCACCACCGACGTGTTTTCGTTGAGCGCTGAGGAAGTGGACAACACCTGGGATGCGGGTGTCTTCCTTCCGGCGGCGCCGGAGTGCACGCCATCAACGCTGACCTTCAACGGCAGCAGTGCGACCGATGGGACGGATGGCAACATCCGAACCTTTACGGCGGACGGCGTTTCCGTGCGGGTGAGCGCCTTCAGTCGGACCAAATCCGCAGGCACCTGGGCCCCCGGCTTCCTTGGCGCCTACAGCGGTGGCCTGGGAGTGACGGACTCGAGTGAGGGTGATGGCAGTAGCAGCCGACACGTGGTCGACAACATCGACCGCGACAATTACGTCCTCTTCGAGTTCTCGAAGCCAGTGGTTTTGAATCGGATCTACCTGGGATACGTGATCACCGACAGCGACCTGCAGGTCTGGGTGGGCAGTTTTGGTGATCCCTATAACAACCATCTCACGCTTAACGACTCGGTGCTCGGCGGATTTGCCTACACCGAAACGAGTCTGGCTGGAAATGGTTCCACGCGTTGGGCGGACGTGAACTCTGGTGAGATCATCGGGAACGCGATGGTCATTGCCGCCTGGCCGGGCGACACTACTCCGGACGATCGGTTCAAGATCGCATCACTCGACATCTGCCAGAGCGGCGGGTCGGGTTCGACAAGCAACGGTTCCATCGCGGGCAATGTCATGCGCGACTGCAATGCGGATGGCGGCTTGTCGGGCGATGTGGGTCTGAGCGGGTTCACCGTCCAGCTGAAGAACAGTTCTGGAGCTGTAATCAAGACGGCGACCACATCATCGACGGGTGCCTATTCGTTCACGGATCTTTCGGCGGCGAGTTACACGGTCGTCGTGGTGCCGCTGGCGAGCTACCAACTCACTGAGGATCCTGATAGTAGTTTCGATGGGAAGTCGACCGTGGCCCTGGCCTCCGGCCAAGCGAAGACGGGCTTGAACTTCGGTTACACCGGCACGGCGCCTGGAGTGTCCCTGGTAAAGACAGGGCCGGCGACGGCGATGCCTGGACAGACCATCACCCTTCGATACGAGGTGGCCAATACGGGCAACACTTGTCTCTATGGCGGAATGAGTGTCAGCGACCCGCTCTTTGGCGGCGAGATCTGGCATCAGACGCCGGTAGTTCCCGGCGCGAGCTACGTCATCGAGAAGATGTATACCGTGAAATCGGGCGATCCGAATCCGTTGTCGACCACGGCGACGGCCTACGGGCATCCGCCCGCCTCCTTGCCAGTAGTGAGCGCGTCGGCCACCTGGAGCGTGGCCATTGTGGGCGGGGCTCCGACCGGGCTGACAGCCCAGGCCGGGAACAATCAGGTCAGCCTGCAGTGGAACGCGGCGGCGGGCGCCTCGAGCTACAAAGTCAAGCGATCGACCAGTTCCTGTGGGTCCTATGCGGTTCTTCAGAGTGGAGTCACGACCCCCTCTTACGTCGATTCCACGGCGGCCAACGGGACAGTGTACTACTACGTCATCTCCGCGATTGTGAATGGAGTCGAGTCGCCTAACTCCTCCGAGGTGTCGGCCATTCCATCCAGCGGTCTGCCGAGTCCGTGGAACTGCTCGGACATCGGCAGCGTCGCACTGGGCGGTGGAGCGAGTCACGCGAGTGGCATCTTCACGGCGAACGGTTCGGGCGAAGACATCTGGAACACGGAGGATGGATTCCAGTTCGTGTACCAGACGGCGAGCGGGAACTGCAGCGTCGTGGCGCGTGTGACCGGAGTCGACGGCACCCATCCGTGGGCGAAAGCCGGCGTGATGATTCGCGAGACGCTAAGTTCCGGTTCCAAACACGCTTCGGTCTTCATTACCCCGGAGAATGGAGCGGCCTTCCAGTATCGGAAGTCGACCCGGGGCACCAGCTACAACAACAACGTGGCTGGGCCGACGGCGCCGTACTGGGTGAAGATCGTGAGGAGCAGCAGCACGTTTACGGCCTATCGATCCTCTAATGGAAGTTCGTGGAGTCAAATCGGGTCGGTGAGTATCTCGATGGGTTCGAGCGTGTATATCGGGCTGGCGGTGACCAGCCATGACAACGGCGTGGTCTGCGGGGCCACGTTCAACAACGTCACGGCCACACCGTGAGAAGGTGGATTCACCTCGGTCTTGGTGCCGTACTTGCCATCGGCGTGGCCTGGGCTGCCGCAGCCTGGGCGCGCCGGATGGCGCCGGAGCGCATTGGCGCCGCGTTGGCGGAGTCCCATGAAACGCCAAGGCTTGCCCAGGACCCACATCGGGAGATCCTGGCGTCGGAATTGATCCCGTCGACGATGCCATCCCCGACCGGGGAAGCGAATTCGCCTCCGATGCGAGCGACGCAGGGAGGGGATTCGAATCGGCCAGCGCCGAATCCGATGGAGGCGCGCATCGTGGCGTACCTCGCGCGAACGAATCCGGCGGAGGATTCCACCCATCAGGCTCCGGGACCGGGTGCCTGGGTAGGCAGCCTGAAGGAATCCGAATTTGCCGCCGCCGCCGCCGTTCTCACCGATCCCAGCTGTGCGGAATCGGGGCGTCATCTTCGTAGCACTCTGCTTCAGCATTGGGCGGAGACACGTCCGCAGGCGGCATCGGACTGGATTCGACGGATGTCGGCCGGCGAGATGCGGTCGGAGGCCATGGCGGATGTGGCGCGAGGATGGGCGCGAAAGGACATGGATGCGGCGCTGAACTGGGCGCGATCGCTTCCGGATGAGGCAGATCGTGCGCCGGCGATGGAGCACGCGCTCTATGAATGGGCTGAGCGCGAGCCGGAGAAGGCGTTGGCAGTGGCTTTGGACCTGCCAGCCATCTCGGAACGCGAAAGCGTTCTGAGATTTGCGGCCAATCAATGGGCATCGAGGAATCCGGAAGCCGCCGCGGAATGGGCTGCCGAGATTCCGGACAGTCCGCTTCGCGAGCGAGTGTTGTCGGAGGTGTTAGCGACCTGGGGGGATCAAGATCCATGGACGGCGGCGGCCAGGGCGGTGCAGACGCTGAGACCGGGGAGGGCGCAGAACGATGCCGTGGTTTCGATTGTTCAGCGCTGGGCCCAGACGGATCCGCGAACGGCGGGGGCCTGGGTGGCGGCCTTTCCCGGGGGTGAACTCGCTGAAACGGCGGGTGCGGAGTTGGTGCGGTTGTGGAGCGATCAGGATTCGGAGAAGGCGGCGACGTGGTTGAATTCGTTGCCGCCGGGATCGACGCGGGATGCATCGGTGGCCGCCTTTGTGGAGAAATTGATTCCTTGGGACCCGGCTTCAGCGGTGATTTGGGCGGCCGATATTCGCGAGCCACGAAGCCGCACCTTGCAGATGGAACGCGCGGTGGAGGAATGGCTGACCGTCGACGCAACGGTCGCACGCGAGTGGTTGGCGGTGCAGCAGGGTTTGCCCGACTCGATTCGGGCGCGGCTAATGGTGGGCAACCTGCCGGTGGATGGGACCCGGTGAGCGGGAGTACCGAATGAGACGGATTCGGTGACACGCACTGCAAAATCCAAGGGTTCGTTTTCCGACCGAGGCCGCAAACCAGCGGACGCCGCCTGCTTCCCAGACGGAGCGCGATGTCCCGCAGGTGCAGCACCAAATCCGCCAGGCCTCCGAGCGGTGGCGCAGGTCATCGAACCACAACTCTGGCAAGACAAGTCGCAGGCATCGCTGCAGGACGCTCATGATGTACGATGAAGGAGTTCACTCGGTTTGGACAACGTGAGCCGGGACGGAATGCCCCTCACGCTTTGGGTCGGATGCTTTCCAGGAATTTCCTATCGCTTTCGGCGAGGCTGTTGGCCAGTTGATCCGGTTCCGCCTGGCCGCTCCACCATCGGATGATCTGCGGTTCAAAGGCGGGTTTTGATCCTTGGTCGTTCCACCATTTGCCCCACGACTGCCAATCGGATCCAAAATTCTGACCGGTGATGCGAACCAGGGTGATCTGGGCCCACCAGCGGGTGTTGGAGTTGCCGTGGTAGGTGAGGTGCACCAATTCGGGGACGGAGGCGCGATCCTGGAGAAAGCCCAGGGCTCGAATGGCCATCCAGCGATCGCGATTGTCCTTCTCGCGCCGGTCGAACGCCAGGGCGCGCAATTTCGGCAGGGCCTTGGTGGATCGAAGGGCGGCGAGGGTGTTGATCGCCTGGTAGTATTCGCGATTGACCGGACCACTGAGCGCGTCGATGGCCCGGGCTTCGAGATCGGCACGATCCTTGTCGGTCCAATCATCGAAGTTGCGCGCGTCAAAGAAGCCGCGGAATTGGCGGTCGGTCCAATTCAGCACCGCCCGCTGGTCGTCGTTGAGCTTCGCCAAGTCCGCGGCGACGGGTGCAGCCTTGGCGGACGGCTTGGCGGGACCGCCGGACTCGGCGGTCTTGAAGGTCAGCAGGTAGGGAACGGCGGGCGTGCCGCTGGAGTCCTTGAAGTTCCGGAATTTTTCGGAGTTAAGCCACGTCGCGTAAAACCTGCCCGGCTCCAGTTTCACCGGCAGCACGCAGGTCCTGCCATCCGGGAGGTAGCTTGGCTTTCCGGTGGTTTCCGGAAACGTGCTGTCGCCCCAGGTCGACCAGGACCAACTCCCGTCGGCCATGGGTTTGCTGAAGGTGACTGAGAGTTGGGTAAGCGAAGGGTCGACATCAACGGCGCCGGCAATGGGGAATGTCTTGATGACCACCGGTGGTGCCGCGTCGAGGTTGAGGGTGGCATCGGCGGCCGTGGTGTTGATAACCGAAACACCGAGAATGATGAAGGTGAGGGTACGGCTGAGCAGAGTTCGTTTCGTTTTCATGGTGACGGATGTTTGCCAAGGTCCGGATAGGATGAACCACATCGAAGGCGGCCTTGCCCGGTCGTAGCGCGACAGGGACCACCTGAGTGGGCATTGGACTCAGTATGGTGGCCCTCGTCGCGCTGCGACGAGGTGTGCAGGGTTTCAGCGGTTCATGGTGAGACTTCCTGAGTCGACACGACTTGGAAGTGAAGCAGGTAGGGGAGAGAAGGTTGGTCCCTGAGATCCCGGAAGCCTCGCTTCTCCTCGGAATTGATCCAGATCGCGTAAGCCCGACCCGGAACCAGGCGAACCGGCAGGGTCCACGTCCGACCGTCTTCCAGGAACTTTGCCGGTCCAGTGGTCTCCGGGAGCGAGCCTGGTTTCCACTCGGCCCAGGTCCAATGGTTGTCCTTCATATCCTTGCTGAAGGTGACGCGCAGTTCGCTCAGGGTCGCCGAAACTTGGTCGGCGCCGGCGACGGGGAGGGTTTGAATCACCACGGGCGGCGATGACTCCAGGGTGCGAACGGTGGCGGTGGTTTTGCCTTCTCGATTTCGGTCAACGGCAGAGGCTGCGATCGCGATCGCCACTTGTTCCCGATTCAGTTGTTCTTCCAGGAGAATCGCCCTTCGTCGGGTCGCCGATGGGCCTTCTGACTTAAGCCATTGAGTCGTCAGGAACATCAGTGCGAGCGGGACGAGAATCACCCAGGCTGCGGAGCGCAGGTTGTCGTTCCTGAATCGGGTTCGTTCGTCCTCGGCGCCGCATTGGGAAGGTCGTTCGGTGACCTGCGATTCATGGGCCGCCGTGAACCGCGCTTGGACGTTTCGCCGTCCCAGGAGAACCAATCCCCAGATCCCCAGGGGAAGGCCGAGCAGCAGTGCAGGCGGAAGCACCATCGCGATGACGCAGGCCATGAGGGCCAGTCGGTAGGATCGGAGTCGGCGCAGTCGGGAGGCTCCGAGCACCGTCAAGCCGCCTCCCGCCAGAAGGAAAAAGCCGGTCGTTGCCAGCGTCCAGCGCCAGTCGGAAGGCGTCGGATCCTGAAGCCACTCGGCAATTTCTGGCAGGGGACCATCGAGATCGATGCCGAGGCGATCGCACAGGACCAGGGCCACGGCGAAGAGAAGGGCACCGAGTACGGCGGCGATGTTGAGGACCCCGACGGCGCCGAGGCCGAGGCTGAGCAGGCGAAGGGCGGATGTCGGGTCGTCGTTCGAGGGGCTCGTTCGATCCGAGGTGGCCGTGTTGCGCCGGGACGCCGCCGAAGGATTCGGTGTCGGGCCGGGCGGCGAGTCGGGAGTCGCGGAAATGAACTCGATGTCCGTGCGGACGTCGGCGGCCTGCTGATAGCGTTGGGTTGGTTCCTTCTCGAGAGCTCGCAAGACGACCGGATCGAGGCGGTGATCCACCCTGGCTTTGAGGGAAGGTGGGGAAAACCGGCCGAGGGGAAGCTCGCCCGTCAGCAGTTCGTAGAAGACGACGCCGAGCGAATAGATGTCCGCGCGGTGATCGACCGATTGCGGGTGTTCGACCTGTTCCGGCGCCATGTAGTGAGGGGTGCCGACAATTGCACGAGCTTCGGTCAAAGGTGGCGCAGCGGTCGGTTCTCCAAACAGTTTGGCGATTCCGAAGTCGGCGATCTTCACCCGACCCTGGCGATCCAGGAGTAGGTTCTCGGGTTTGATGTCGCGGTGGACCACGCCTTGTTCGTGGGCGAACTGGAGGGCCTCGCAGATCTTGGGGACGATGGATAATGCCAGCTGCGGGGGCACTCGGCCTTGTCGAAGGACATCTCGGAGGCTGGCTCCATCGACGTATTCCATCACCAGAAAGAAGAGGCCGTGGGTTTCGCCGAATTCGTGAACGGTGACGATGGCGGGATGGTTCAGGCGGGCGAGGGCCTGGGCTTCGCGTTGGAAGCGTTCGGCAAATTGCGGGTCCCTGGCGCGTGCGGGGTCAAGAATCTTGAGGGCGACGAGACGGCCGAGCAGCGTTTGGCGGGCCTTGTAGACCAGCCCCATGCCGCCGCGGCCGAGGCATTCGAGAATCTCGAACTGAGGGAAATGGCGGGCGAAATCGTCAGGTAACGACGTCACGGTGGGTGGTTCGGATCCGGCCCCGGCGGCGACACGTGTGGGTTCCGAGAGGTTCCGGGCGATCAGACATCGCGGGCAGAGGCCTTCCGGCGCATCGGCCGGCAGGGCCTTTCCGCACCCGGGACACCGGGCGAGCGTGGCTCCCGCGTTCATTACTCCCCTACTTCAGGGGAAATCCGGTCGTGTTACAGAATGATGGGCGGGACGATCATTCGGCGAGGATCTCCAGCAGATGCCGGATCTCGTCGTCGATATCGTCGGGTCGAGCCACCGTGTGTCCGATTTCTTCACGGAACAACTCCCGAAATCGGTGTCGTAGCCGGTGGACTGCGACTCGAAGGGCTCCCTCCGCAACGCCAAGGGCCGCGGCGGCGGCGGCATAACTGGGCGGTTCGCGGTCCACCGTGAGAAAGCCTTTGAGGTGATCGAACTCACCGGCTTTTCCAGCCACCGACCATTCGGATCGAAGGCGCGCCAGCGTCTGTTCCAGGAGCGTCAGGGCCCATCGCCTTTCGAACGCGCGTTCCGCAGGCCAGGAAGCGTGCGGCTCAATTTGGTACCGGCGTTCAGCGAGATCGGTATCCCAGGTAACCTGAACCCCGGCGCCGCCGCGTTTTTGGGCGTGGCGGTGCTCGTTCTGATTGGCCAGGAATCGTTTAAAGGCGACGAGCAGGAAGTTTCGAAAACGCCCTTTCTCCGGATCGGCCTGTTGCAGCGAGCCGCGTCGGAACAGGTCGGCGAAAAAGGACTGGGTGGCATCCTGCGCATCCTCGGGGTGGGCTCCCGTGCGACGGGCAAACGCATAGAGCGGATACCAATAGGTGCGGCACAGGCGTTCCAAGGCCTCAGCCCCTTTGGGCGAGGCGGTGTCGCGTGCGGAAAGGATGACCGACCAATGAGTGGTAGCGAACCAGCCGGACCGCTCGCCGGCATGTGGTGGTTCGGTCGAGGGCATGGACCTATTTCGAGGAGGGCGCGGCGGCGATGGGTTCGAGGGTTAGAGGATCGCGAGCGGGAAGTTCCGTCACTTTGCCGCCGGCGAGATCGGACAGTTTTACAGGATGGTCAGGATGCCCTTTGAGAATCTCCTCGCGCTGCCCGACGGCGAGAATGACGAGTTGATCGGTCTTCAGCCATTTCCTGGCCACACGCAGGACATCCTCGCGGGTGACTTGATCGATGCGTTTGCGGTAATCCCGCCAGTAGTGAGGATCGCGGGCGTAGCGACCGGTGAACTCATCGTCGGCAAACCGGCCGGCCGCCTGGGCTTTGGTGGCGAATGCGCGCGGAAACGGATCGATAAAGGAGCGTTTGGAAGTATTCAGTTCGTCGTCGCTGACCGGGTTTTCGGCGATCCGCCGAATTTCCTCGAGAATGATACTGGTGGCGTAGGCGACGGTGCGGGACTTCGATTGGAAACTCGCCTTGAACACCAGCGGGTAATAGGCGCCGCCCGGGAAGGCGGACGAAGCGGAGTAGGCCAGACCCTCGTCGGACCGGACACGATTCATGATGCGCGAGGTGAATCCGCCGCCACCCAGAATGTCGTTCATCACCAGGACCGCAAAGAAATCGGGGTCATCCCGGCGAACCCCGGGAAGCACGAGGCTCACGCGACCCTGATTGACGTCCTTTTCAGCCAAATACACGCCAGGCGATGCCAGGGTGATTTGGGTCGGGATGGCCGGGGCGATCTCGCCCTGGAAGGGCCAATTCGCGAAGAGTCGCTCCAGTTCATCAATGAGGACCTGACGATCGAAGTCGCCGCTCGCGGCGATGACGAAATTGCCGGGGTGGATCCATCGACGATGAAAGGCGACGAGATCGTCTCGCGTGATGGCTTCGACGGTGGTGGCGGTGGGCTGGCGGGTCGACCAGAAGTCGTGGCCATAGGCCAACCAGTCGAGTTCACGGGCTTCAATGTCCGCCGAGTCATCGTTGCGTTGTTTCAAGGACTGGAGGGTCTGCTCCTTGTAGAGGCGGAGTTTGTCCTCCTGAAATCGAGGCGCCGTCAGCACTTCGCGAAGGAGAGCGAATCCTTCGCCAAGATCCTTGGAAAGCAGGTTGAGGCTGACGGTGCCCTGGGTTTCTCCCACTCCCGAATTCATGCGAGCCGCGAGGAAATCGAGCTTCTCCTCAAGCGCCTCGGCGGAGAGCGACGCGGTGCCGCCCCGGACGAGAAGTCGACCGGCGAGGTCGGAGAGCCCGATTTTGTCGGGCGTTTCCACGTATTGGCCGGTGCGGATGTAGAGGACGATGTTGACCAGGGGCAGTTCGCGGTCCGGAACGACATAGGCCACGGGGCCGGCCTTGAGCTGGACGCGAAATTGCGCGGGATCCGGAGGTTCGTAGGTGAGGGGTGGAAAGGTGAGTTTTTCAGGGCGGTCGGGGATGTCAGCGGCCAGGCTTGAACGGTCGGCAAGGGAGAGAAGTGACGACAGAAGGATAGAGGCGAGCGCGCCGATGCGGGAAGGCCGCACTCTGCCGAAGCAATGCCAGTGGCTTAAGGGAAGTCCCCGGTGCCTTTTGAAACCGCGCACGGCGGAAGAACTGGGACGGGATTGTCCGGTCGCGGCGGGACAGGGGCCGCCTGAGTTGAAAATGGGCCCGGTTAGGTGGGCCACGTCGCGTTGCGACGAGGTGTTCTGGGGAAGCACGGTGGGAGTCATTTGGCCTCCAATTCGGCGAGGCGCGCCTCGACCTTTTTGCGGACGATTTTTTGGAACTGCTGTTTCTTGGGATCCGCGTTGGCGGCCTGGGCTTCCATTCGGGCAATCATCTCCTTGAGTCGCGCCTGGTCGGTTTCCTGCTGCAGCATGGTCATGATCTGGCGGATCACGGGCAGTTGTTCCGGGGCGAGTCCGGCGAGATCGGGATCCGCGGAGCCGTTCGGGGTGGATGCCTTGCGGGTGTAGGTGGCGACGGCTCGATTTTCCTTGGTGAAGTACGTTTGGGCGACGCGTTGGACATCCTCGGCCGTGACGGCCTGGATCTTCCGGCCGTTTTCATTGAGTTCCCGCCAGTCGCCGGCGCCTTCGTAGAAGAGCAGTTGATAGAGGATGGGAAAGTTGGCGGTGAGCTTGCGATATTCGTCGGCGGCGAAGTTGTTCTTCACCTTCTGCAGTTCCTCGGGTGGCACCGTTTCGGTCTTCAACCGCTCCAATTCCTCGAGGATGGCCTGTTCGACATCCGCCGGTGTTTTCCCTTCCCGCGCCTCACCGCCGACGTTGAAGAGGCCGGCCCATTTGCGGTGCTCGGCGTTGGCGTAGGTATCGGTGGCCACTTCGCGTCCGAGGACGAGTCCTTTGTAAAGCCGGCCGGTTCGCTTCTCGAGGAGCTGGGAGAGGACTTCCAAAGGATAGGAATCGCGGTGTTGGAAGGGAACGGTGTGGAAGAGGATATCGACCTGCGGATTGGCCTCAGCCTCGGCGTTCATCCGTTTCTCGGCGTTCTGCTTGGGTTCTCGGGTGAGGACCTCGGGTGGAGGTTGGTTGCCGCCCGGAATACGACCGAAATAGCGTTCGAGCAGCGGTTGCGCGGCGTCCGCCTTAAGGTCCCCGACGAGCATGAGGGTGATGTTGGCCGGCGTGTAGTAGGTGGCGTAGAAGGCATCGGCGTCCTTCTTGCTGATGGCGGGGATGTCGGACGGCCAGCCGATGACCGGCCAGTGGTAGGGATGCGCCTCCCAGAACATGGACAGGAAAGTCTCCTCGAACTTGCCGAGGGGCGTCGATTCGGTGCGCATGCGGCGTTCTTCGAACACCACGTCGCGTTCGGCGTAGAACTCGCGAAAGACGGGGCGCAGCAGCCGTTCGCTTTCCATCCAGCACCAGAGCTCGAACTTGTTGGCCGGGACATTGATGAAGTACCCGGTCATGTCGTAGTAGGTGAAGGCATTCATGCCGGAGCCGCCGGCCGCCGTGTAGATCTTGTCGAACTCGTTCTTCACCAGCAGTGCGCGCTGCTCTTCGATCAACTTCTTGAACTCGGCTTCGAGTTCGCGGTATTTCGCGGTTTTGCTGTCCGGACTCTGAAGGTCTTCGATCTCGCCGCGGCGCCAGGCGGCTTGCATGCGGCGTTCCTCATCGCGCATCAGGTCCCTGACGCGTTCCTGTTCCAGAATGATCTCCTGGTCGCGTCGGGCGTCCTTGGTGCCCAGCGTGGGTGTTCCCTTGAACATCATGTGCTCGAACAGGTGGGCGATGCCGGTGATGCCTGGCCGCTCATTGGCGCTGCCCACGCGCACGAGGAAGCCCGCCGCGATGGTCGGTTCGTCGTGCCGTTCGACGATCAGGATCTTGAAGCCGTTGGGCAGGTGTTTCTCGATAACCGGCACCTGCTGGGCGACGGCGATGGCGCCCGAAAGGACGAGCGTTCCGACCGCCCCTGCGATCCGTGAGGCCATAGCCATCCGGGCCGGCCTAAGGTTGAACCCATTCACGGCGCTGAACTTGGCGGATTCCGGGCGCGGGTCAACGGGAAGACGCGATCCGATCGCGCATCGGCGCGCGGTTTTGAGGGGGAGCGCTACCCTGCGGAGTTGGTTGGGGATCTCGGAAAAGGACAAAGCGGCAGGGGACTACGGCAGACCAGGACGCTTCGCGACAGGTTGGGTGTGGGGATGTCCGGCAGGTCTTGGAGTGCGCCAGACCTCTGGCGCTGTGGGTGGAAAGCGGTAGGGGTCTACCGCAGACCAAGACGCTTCGCGACGGGTTGGGTGTGGGGATGTCCGGCAGGTCTTGTAAGATGCGGTCAGGGGCTGCTGATGCGGTAAAAGCGGCGCGGCGCGGCGGCGGCCGTGGGATCGAGGTAGGTGGCCTGACCGTTCGCCGCGTTGATTCCTGACTGTGCCTGGGTGAACGGGGTGCCGAGATCGGGAGTCGTCCACACCGAATAGGTGACCCCGGCACGACTGTTCCAACCGAGCTGAAGACCGCCGGCGGGAACGATTGAGACGGTGACACGGATCTCCTGAACGGGCTGCGGCGGAGCCTCGGAGAACGGACGGCCGTCGGCTTGGCGTCCGGGCGACACCGCGTTGGTGGAAACCTCGGAATTCAGGGCGAAGGAGCCATTGAGATCGGGGTAGCGAGTGATGGACCCCGTTTCGCCTACCAGGCTGGCGGGGTAAGAGACGCGGAAGACGAGATTGGTCTGCGCATTGTAGAGGGCGATGACATCGCCATTGTTGTTGAGGGCGAGGCCAGCCGAACTTTCGCTCGCCGGTTCGAACGGCACATCGAGATTCGGCGGGAGGCCGTTCAACGGCCCCCCGTAGATGACGAAGGCATTCGAGGCGCCAACAGGCGTGGCGTTGTAGAAGATGTGGCGCAGTGCCGTGCCGTCCCAGAGGCGCCATCCAAGCAGGTCGACCGGGGTGGCGTTGAAATTCACCAGTTCGATGAATTCATCGTGCTGGGTCGGGTTCTCCGAGGCTGGATCACGACGAAGCGGATTGAACAAGGCACTGGCGGCATCGGCGGCCGGGTTCGCCAGCAGTTCCATGAGAACCACCCGTTGTTCCTCGGCGGTCGGGACGTACACGCGCCACGCGGTGACGTTGGTGGCGGTGTCGTTCCAGGCGACGACGGTCGGACGGAAGAGTTGCCCGGCCTGCGCCGCCGAGGGTTGGAACGTGAAGACGGCACGGTGGGTCCCGGTGAGAGGCTCGGAGGGGGGAGTGATCGTCCAGCCGGAGCCGGGAGCCAATCCATCCAGCGCCGGGAAGATTACGCGGTAAGGGCGTCCTTCCGGATCGCTGAGATCGACGGCAATCTCGAGGTGTTCACCAGGTTGAACCGCATTCTCCGAGAAAGTGTTGACCGGAACATCACCAGATCGAACCAGTTGGGAGAGGGTGTTGGTGTGGCGGACGGTTGGCGCTTTGCTTGGAGTGTAAAGATCGGCGAACCGGGACGGAATGATCTGGTATCCAGCGGTCCAGGGATTGCTGGTGTCGAACTGCCCGAGGACGCCGACCACGGCAAATGCGCCGGTCGGTTTCGCCTGGCTGACAAGATCCGTGCGGGCATCGATACGCAGGTCGAAGGGCAATCCGCTGGCGTCGGTGACCTTTTCCGTACTGCCGCTGCGAAATGTGGGGGTGGCGAGATCGAGCAGGGTGATGTTGGTGAGGGTGATGAGGCTGCCTTCCACAAGGTCGAGTTCGGCGGCAGGGAGGGCTGAGAGTTCGTCGATCGTCATCGGTCGCGGTTCGGGGACCGGATTTCCCGTGCTGAGCGTGGTGACTTCATGCGCGCCATTGGAGGCAACGGGGCCGAGCTCGATCAGTCCGTTGAAATGGATCAGGGGGGCTTTGACCCGCACCCGTGCGCCGGCGGGTGGAACGACATTCGCCGCGCCGCTGTGGAAGACCGCGATGCCGGCTGTTTCATCCTGGATATAGAAGAGGCCGTGAGAAGCGGTGGTGAGGTTGACCCACGTGGTGACCGTGCCTTCCACCTGGTAAAGCTGGGTGTTGTTGGTGGGGACCAGGGTCTCGGGATCGAGTTGCTGGCGTACGAAGGCGATGTTGGTGACGATGATTTCCTGCGCGCGGGCGACGGGCAAGAAGGCGGCCAGCAGGCAACATCCGAGAAGCAACGTCCTTTTCATGTTAGGCATGGAATCCGACTTGGACCAGGAGAGGCGCATCTCCGAGGTTTCGTCAGGACACCGACGCTGCCGGCAAAGCGGCAGAGGGCTGCCGCACTCCAAGACACTTCGCGCCAACCGACGCGTGGGGCGGTGCAAGCGCTGGTTGTCTTGGGTCCAGGCAGCTATTCTGCCGGTCCAGCAGGCGTCGTGGTCCGACATCTTCGGGCTGCGCCCAGGCGGCAGCATGCCGGGGGCCAGCGTCCGGTGCAAATACTGAGGCGTGACCGGCGTGTGACAAATGTCTGCATTCTTCGCGCTTCAATCCGTTGGTGTGGCCGCCCCATGCTCCCGGCCCGCCATGAAGAACGCGCCGCTACCCCGTCCGACGCTGGTGTCCCGTCCTCCCCTGGAACGGATGATGCGGATCCACGCGGTGCTGAAGTCGGGGCGATACCCGACGGCGCCGGCGTTGGCTGCGGAATTGGAGGTGGCGGGCAAGACGGTCCATCGCGATCTCATCTTTATGCGGGACCGGATGGGGCTCCCGATTGAGTTCGATCCTCTGCGGAAGGGCTATCATTACACGGAACGGGTGGACGCCTTTCCCTCCCTGCAGATCAGCGAGGGCGAGTTGTTCGCGCTCATGGTGGCGGAGAAGGCATTGCAGCAGTACCGCGGAACCCCGTTCGAGGAACGGCTGGTGACGGCTTTGCGAAAGTTGGAGAAGGCGCTTCCCGACACGGTGTCTCTCAATCTGACGGAGTGGGATCACGCCATCAGTTTTCGCACCAGCGCCGAGCCGATCGTCAACGCGCCGGTCATGGAGACCCTCGCCAACGCCATCCAGCGTCGCGAGCAGTTGGGCATTACCTATCGCAAACCGGGTACCAAGACCGTGGAATCCCGGACCATCGATCCCTACCACCTGGCGAACGTGAACGGCGACTGGTACTTGTTCGCCTTCGACCACCTGCGCGGGGCGATTCGGACCTTTTCCCCGACGCGTGTGCAGTCGGTGGAGGCCACGGGCAAGACCTTTCGGCGCCCGGCCAAGTTCGAGTTGGAGAAGCAGCTGCGGGACAGTTTTGGGATCTTCTCGAAGGAGGGGGATTTCGAGGTGGTGATTCGATTCGATACCGTGGTGGCGGACTATATCCGGGAGAAGCGCTGGCATCCGTCGCAGAGATTAGTGGAACTGGAGGAGGGGGGATTGGAATTGCAGCTCAAGTTGGGAAGCTTGGTGGAAGTCCAACGTTGGGTGCTGGGTTGGGGGGGGCATGCGGTGGCGTTGGCACCGGAGGGTCTGGTGCGAGGCGTGCGACAGGCCGCAGGCGCACTGATGGAAAAACATGGGCAGGATCGATAGGAAGAACAGGGAAGGGCTTGGGTGGGGAAGGGGGAAGGGCCGCCCACCCTTACCACTTCCCTCTCACCTCTTCCCCTTCTTTCACGGCTCCAGCCGAAGTAATTCGACCTTTTGGAATTCCACGGGATGACTCTCGGACTGAAGGCTGATCGTCCCCTCGGTGATTATCTTGGGGTGGGTTGGCAGAAGTCGTTTGGCGTTGGCGTCGCCGGGATCGAGTTGGGGATCCGTGTAGCTCAGGACCAGGTCACCTTCGACGTAATGATTGATGATCCTGCCGCCGCGAACCTCCACCTCGACGGTGACCCATTGGTCGCCGTGGTAAGTCTTCGACGTTGATTCGGTGCAATGTTGGGTGATCAGTTTGCCGGCCATGACCACGTGCGTGCCAGGGGTGCAGAGATTCGCGGTGCTGCGCTTGCCAGTGCCGGTGCCGCCCAGCAGTTGGACTTCGATGGAAACGGGGAAATCCTGATCCAAGGTCATCGACTCCGGGCTTTGCCCATGGAGCATCAGCCCGCTGTTGCGCACCGCCCATCCTGGGCCGTCGGGGAGTTGTTCGCCGGTGAAGCGGTAGACAGCGCGGATGCGATAGTGAGAGAATTTCTCCTTGTAGAAGAGGTGTCCGAACCGTTCCTGAAATTTTCCACCGTATTGATCGTAGCGCACCTTCAGGATGCCATCCTCCACGCGGAAGGTGTTGCCGAAATTCGTTCCGGCAGGATGCCCCCGGATCTTGGGTATCCATCCGTCGAGGTTCCTGCCATTGAACAACGGGATCCATGAGCCCGCGGTTCGGTTGGCTTCGGCGGCGACCGCAGGCCCGATACAGGTCAGCGCGAAGGCGGCAAGGAGGACGTAGCGAAGGGCTGGTAGGTTCGGCATGGGTGCAGTTTAGTTATCTCCATTCGGATGTGAATTCATACGTGCCCGACCCGACTTCGAGGATCACGCGGTCATCTTCTTGTCGTACAAATCGAAGGTCCGGCGAACTGCTGACTTCCTGGCGGCCTTCTCGAACCCGGGCTCCTGGGCGTGCCGGCAAGTGGACCGTGGCCGAGGTATTGGCGGGGACCGTGAGTCGCAGTCGGAAAATGCCATCGGTGAGACGCCAATCGCTGATGATGCGGCCGCGTATCGAATCGTATTCGCCTCGGGCCCAGGTGAGGTCTCCAAATGGGTTTGGGCGGATGGTGAAATGTCGGAAGCCCGGGGCGAGGGGATCAGGGACGATGCCGGCGATCGCCTTGTAGAACCACGCGCTCACGTCGCCAAACATGATGTGGTTGCGGGATTCGCTGCCATTCCATTGTTCCCAAAGCGTAGTGGCCCCCTGTCCTATCCACCACAACCACCCCGGCTGGTTGGTCTGGGTGACGATCTGATACGCGACATCGCCGCGCTGATGATCAAGCAGGGCGTTCAACAGGTACTTGGTTCCGAGGATTCCGGTGTCGAGGTGTCCGGCATTGCGGTCGATGGACTCCACCAGTCGTTCCACGACCTTTGCCTGGTATTGAGGCTCGACGAGGTCCTGGTACAACGCACAGCTGAGCGCGGTTTGGCTGCCATTTCCGTAGGTGGCAGTGTCGGTCTGGAAGAACCGTTCATTGAAGGCGCGGCGAATGCCATCGGCTAGCGCATCATAGCGAGCCGCGTCGGCCGCGTGACCCAGCCAGCGCGCCGCCTGCGCCACAATCCTGGCATCGACGTAATAATAGGCGGTTGAGGTGATTGCCGCAGGGGTCTGTGTTTTCCACGGAGCCCAGTCATTGAGTCCGATCGAGACGATGCCTTGCTCCGCTTTCGAGGTCAGATAATCGACATAGTGGCGCATGGCCTCGTAGTGGCGTTCGAACATGTCGGTGTCGCCGAAATAGGTATAGGCCTCGCGAGGGATAAGGAGCAACGCACTGTCCCAGGCCGGACCGTTGCCCCAGTCGTAGCCCCAACCCGACGTTGGCACGATGCCGGGCAATTCCCCTGTGGGCCGTTGTTCGTCGGTCAGGTCCTGGATCCACTTTGCGTGAACGGTGACGGGCAGGAAATTGAAGTTGGCTTGTTCGGCAGCGAGATGTGCATCGCCAGTCCAGCCGTTCTTCTCGCGGTGGGGACAGTCGGTCGGCAGCCCTTGGAAATTGTTGAGGAACGATCGCAGGGCAGCGGCCTGGACTTTGTTCAATCGCTCATCCGAACAAACGAAGGTGCCGGTCCTGGGAATATCGGAGTGGACCGGCAGCGCGCGAAAGGTGTCGCGGGACGGGCGGAGACCGGTGACCTCGAGGTATTGGAATCCATGATAGGTGAAGCGCGCATGCCACCGTTCGGTGCCGGTGCCGCGCAGGGTGTAGGAATCGGTTTGGAAAACCTGGTCCGCGCCCTGACTCTTGATGTGCTGATCAAGGTCGCGCGTGTCCAATCGGCCGTCCGCAGTCAGACGCTCACCATAACGCCACTGGACCCTGAGCCCGGGCGGGCCCGACGTCTCGATCTCGGCGACACCGGCGATGTTCTTTCCGAAATCGACGATGAAGACTCCGGGGCTGGGCTCTGAAATGCCGACAGGTTCGATCGGTTCCTGGAGTCGGATGGGTGGCATCCGTTGGGCTGAAAGGCGGCCGGCCGGAGCGGCAAGATTTCGCGCGCTATCCCAGTTCGAATCTTTGAAGGACGGAGTGTTCCAGCCGGGAAGTTCAAGGCGGGCGTCGTAGCTTTCGCCCCCATAGATGCTGTCGAAGACAATCGGGCTCGAACCGACCTTCCAGGATTCATCCGATACCAGGACTTCGGTCCTGCCGTCGGCGTAATCGAGATGCAGTTGGAGCAGAAGCCTGGGAGACATGCGCCAAGGGGCCTGGTGGAAATTCCAAACGGCGCGCGTGTGACAGTTGAACCATCCCGTACCGAGGATGACACCGATTGCGTTTTTTCCGGAACGCAGCCAACGGGTCACGTCGTGCGCGGCGTAAAGAACTCGCCGGTCATATCGGGTGTATCCCGGATCCAGAATGCGATCGCCCACGGGACGTCCGTTGATTGACAAGTCGTAGTAGCCCAAGCCTGAGATATAGATACGGGCGCGTTGGACCGGGGCGCGAACGTTGAAGGTGCGTCTCAACAGCGGGGCGGGGCGGTGATCGAGGGATTCGTCGCGACCGATCCAATGGGCTGTCCAGTCGCCGGGCTGCAACAAGCCCATTTCCCAATACGCCGCGGCACTCCAGGGGGATTCCTGACCGTCCTGGTCCCACACCCGCACTTTCCACCAGCAGGCTTGGCGGGAGATCAGTGGGCGTCCGGCATACCTGATGTGAAGGGATTCGTCACTTTCCACGCGACCGGAGTCCCAAAGATCGGCCTTGCCGGATCGCAAGCGGTCCTCACGGGTGGCCACCAGGATTTGGTAGGCCGTCTGACGCTGCCGGCGTGCCACGGAATTCAGGGTCCAACTGAGCCGTGGCTGCTGGACATCCATGCCAATGGGATTCTCGAGGTACTCCGTGCGCAGACGGTCGACCGTCAGCGCGGCCGGCAAGGAAACGGGAGTGCAGGCGAGGACCAGCAAAGCCACGAGACTTCGGAGCGTTGAGGCCGGAGGGGGAGGGTACGAACGGTCCATCGGCATGGGGCATCCTCGGTCTCCCTCGCGCTCGACGGGCAGGCAAGGTGAGTTTCGTGAAAGACTAAGGGCAGGAAGGGCGAAGCGGGCAAGGATTGAGGGGGGAATAGATGGGAAGGGGAAAGGGCGCTGCGCCGTGGGACACTCGCGGTCCGGGGATGGGGGCGACGGAGCGCGGGCTGTCCCAGCCCGCAGCAACGCGACCTGGGTCAAGGCGTGATCTGAGACGAGCGAGGTCGGTCAGGAAGGCACAGTGCTGTGCCGTGGGGACACGTCGCGGTCCGGGGATGGGGGCGACGGAGCGCGGGCTGTCCCAGCCCGCAGCAACGCGACCTGGGTCAAGGCGTGACCTGAGACGAGTGAGGTCGGTCAGGAAGGCACAGTGCTGCGCCGTGGGGACACGTCGCGGTCCGGGGATGGGGGCGACGGAGCGCGGGCTGTCCCAGCCCGCAGCAACGCGACCAGGGTCAAGGCGTGATCTGAGACGAGCGAGGTCGGTCAGGAAAGCACAGTGCTGCGCCGTGGGGACACGTCGCGGTCCGGTCAATACACCCGCTCCCATGCCGGGCCGATGACGGGTTGGTCGACGTCGATGGTGTACCCTGCCGGGGCTGTGACGTGGTACCGATGTTGGCCGTTCTCGGTCCACCAACGCATCGAAACTCGGCCGCCGTCTACTGGCAGGCTGCCTTCGCACCAGTCGAGTTTGATGTCCGTAAACCGCAGGCGCACCCGTCGGCGGATGGGATCGATTTGGTGGAGTCCGAGCACATCCCGATAGAGGACATGCACGACATGGGAGGCGAACCCGTGGTTGCAGCTGGCGTAATCGCCGTCGTGCTCCCACAGCGTCCCGGTGCGATCGGCCATGTAGAGTTGGTAATCCACGGATTCATCGAGCGTCTGTTGGCAGTGACCGTAGCGGGAGAGGATTTCCAGCCGAAGGACGTTGCCGACAAAGGCATTGGCCGGCGCCACCTCCGGGTGGGCGAGAGTCTGCCGTCGTTTTGGTCCGAATTCGTCACGCAAAGTGCGCCATAGGGCGGGATGCGAGTCCTTGGTCGCAACGTCGAAGAAGAAGGCGAAGTACTGGCCCACCTCGGATTTGTTGGTGGTGACCTGGAGCGAGCCATTGCGGCGAACGGCGTTGTCGACAAAGAAGGAGCCGTCGAAGGCGAGGCGCCGGATGATTCCGCGGAGGCGCTCGGCATCCGCGATCAGGTCGGGTTGGTCATAAAGCCAACCCGCCGCTTCGAGGGCTTTTGCGTAGAGCATGTTCGACGGAAAATTGACGTCCTGAACCCACTCGTTGGCTTTGGACCATTCGACAAACACCCAGCTCGGCAGTTTTTCCAGGAGTCCGTCGCTGTTGCGCAGTGGACGGAAGAACTCGAACAGAGCCATGACCCGGGGGCGCAAGGCCTCGACCAGAACCCGGTCGCCACTGCGTTGAAGGTATTCCTCGAGTTGAATGACCAACCAAAGGGACCAGTTGGGAATGAAGATGCCGTCGTTGTGGTCCGCCGGGTAGCACATCGGGAGCATCCCTTTGGGCAGAAAATCGAAATCCGGCGGGTGCCGGAAGTTCTCCAGGAAATTATGTTCGACGATGGTGTTTCCGCTGAGACGCACCGCCGTTCGCGCGGTAAAGAAGGAGTCGCAGAGCCAGCCGGCGCGCTCACGGGAAGGGCAGTCCATGAAGATATCCGTGGCATTCTGGCGGTAGGTTTCGCGGCCGGCTTCGAAGAGCCGATTGAGCCGCGGATCGTGGGCCGCGAACTGGGCCTGGTGAACGTCGGGATGGGTGAGTTCACGCAGGTGGAGTCGCCGAAGGGTGAGGTCACCTTCGAGTGCCACCACCTTGGCATAGCGCAGCGTGTAGGGTTCAAACGACTCGAACACGTGTCGACCGGGTTGCAGTTCGAGCACGATCAGGTTGACGCAGCCCAGGCGTTTCCAATCGACGTCGCCTTCACGGAGGATTTCGTCGAAGGCGATAAAGATGCGGGATGGACGACGCGCCTCGATGTCCACGCCGAGAAAGCCGGTCAGGTTGACGCCGAAATCAGCGGTAACGAAGGCGCGCGCGGCCAACTGCATGCTGAGATCGGTGACCCACGTGGTGGATTCCGGGACGAGGGATCGATTGCGCCAGGATTGGAATTCGACAGAGGGGATGGAGACGAGCTCGGACTCGGGAAATCCGCCGAGCTGCGGCCCGATCTGGGTGAGCGATCGGTCCTTCCAGGGAGCACTGGGTGGGGTGATGGCTTCCAGGGTTCCCTGGGCTACGCGGGCGGCGGGCTGGCGTACGGTGTAGTCCGGGTAAGGCACGCGCCGGGGCAGCAATGGGCGCGGGCTCTGGACGGCGAGCGCGCAGCGCTGGGATTCTGGCACGGCGGGATCGGTGCGCCATTGGAAGGCGTCGGGACCGAGACGCCAGATTTCCGAGAAGGGGCGCTGGAAGCTGTAGCGTTGGGTCTTCTGTAGGCGTTCGCCGAGGATGCGGGCTTCGAAGCCGGGGCCGGCGGCAGTGGCGGCGAGAACGACGGAGCCATCGACCACCTCGGCCTGCAGAAACGACGGTTGATTGAGCAGGTAGTAACTATTGACGTTGTAGCCGGCGACTTCGATGGCGACCACGTTGGTGCCGGGGTTCAAGCCACCGGAGAGATCAATTTCGTCGACGCGAAAGTGGCCGTGGCCGGCGCGCGCCGGACCGTGCGCCAGAAAGCGTCCATTGAGGGTGCAACGGTAGAGGGTGGATCCGGTGACGCGCAGGGTGGCTCGGCCGGTCGGCGGCGCGAGGAAGGCGGCGTGGAATCCCACCATGAGATTCTTTTCAAGCTCACGGCCTGCGGGCCAGACAGGCAAGGCGGCCTGGAATCGGGTGATGAATTCGGGAGCCGCTTGGAGGGGTAGGGGAAGGGCCATGAGACAGAGCAGAGGAAGGATCAGCGACCGATGGCAGAGCAAGGATTGGGGAAGACTGGGAAGGGTTCGTGGGGAACGGGGAAGAGAGTGCCACCCCGCTCCGACCCCGTCGCCGGCGCGCAGCCGAGTTCGCGGCGCACCTGGGGTGTCGGCTCGCCTTCCCCGCTCCCACATCGACTCTTCCCTCGACGAAATGGAATGCGCTTCGAGCGATACGAGCATGACGTCGAAGATGCGAGGATTCGTCACGGCCGTCCTGGGATTGGTGGCGAAGCGGGAGTTGGGGGTTTGGACGCGGCTTGCCCTCGGGCGCCGGTTCCCCTTCAATCCGCCCCGTCCTCGCTCCAGCCATGAACATCAAAACCCTTTTTTCGGCGGCGGCCGCCTTGGCGGTTTGCCTATCCGCCGGTGCCGCCGATCTCTCACAACAACTCGGCATCCAGACCTGGACGCTTCGCAACATGAAGTTCGAGCAGGTTGTCGAGTTTGCCACCAAGCACGGGATCAAGAATCTACAGATGATCGGGAACCACATGGATCCCAAGGCGCCGTTGGAGGAGACCAAGCGCAAGAAGGCGGTGCTCGATGCCGCCGGCTTGAAGGTCTACACATTTGGGGTTGCCGGCACATCGCTCGACAAGGAGGACAACCGGAAGCTGTTCGAGTTCGCGAAGTTCATGGGGATCAAAGTCATCGTGGTCGAGCCTTCGGACTACAAGATCTTCGATAACCTCGAGGAGTTGGTGAAGGAATACGACATCAAGATCGCCATTCATAACCACGGCATCCGCTCGCTTTACGGCAATCCCGCGGTGGTGCGTGCCCTGCTCAAGCACCGTGATCCCCGAATGGGCGTTTGCATGGACGCCGGATGGATCACTTCGACCGGCATGGATCCGACCAAGGTTTTCCAGGAGTACAACGGTCGTGTGTACGACATTCATCTCAAGGACAAGAAGGTCGAGAAGACCCAGGGCGACGATGTTTCGTTCGACACCCACATCGGCAAGGGTCAGGGCAAGCTCGAGAACCTGATGGCGGAGTTGAAGAAGGTGAACTGGCCTGGTGTTCTGGCGATCGAGACCGACAGCAACGATTTCGCGCGTGACCCCAACGAATTCGTCGCCGGCGCGAAGGCGTTCGTCGAGCAGCACGGGAAGTAGGCTGTGTCCGGCCCCCCCGAAGGCCCGCTCAGGGGCGAGCGCCCCGGGCAAAAAAGATGACTGGGCGTGGATCGGGCTCGGTCGATGACCAGATCCGGATGTTGTCGACCTTGCCGGTGTCATCGAACGACCCGAACCCGATCCAACCCGCGCCGAAGGTCTTGTCCTCGGCGACCATGACGGGTTGAGTGAGGTCGTCGAAATAGACGCGTACCGAGCCGTCGGCGAGGCGGCGTTCGAGTCGCACTTTGTGCCAGATGCCAAGGCCCCAGTTGACGCCCTTGGTGGTTTCGCGGGCGATCTTGGTGCGCGGCGCGCCATTCACGATGAAGATATTGTGGGCGTGATCGTCGGCGGCGGTCGCCAAGTGCACGTAATAGAAATGGGTGGGATCCTGGAATCCGAAGAAGAGGCACATGTCCCGGTGGCCGTATTCCTTGCCGGTCTGAACGAGATCGGCTTCGAGAACGAAATCGCCGAAGATCTGGTCGGCGATCAACGCGATATTGAACGGGGAGCGGACCGAAGCTTGGTATTTGCTCTGGCGCGCGAGTTCCAGGGCGAAGGACTGGCCGTCGGCGGCGAATTCCCAGGCGTTGGTGTCCGACATCGCGAATCCGCGGAGGGCGGCGGCGGTGTCGAAGTGCTGTTCATAGGCGAGGCGGAATTCGGAAGGAACAGGGGCCGCGGCGGGGGTGGACGGTGTCTCGGCGGCACCGCAGGCAAAGGAGAGCGCAAGGCCCAGGGCGTGAAGGGGACGTGGCATGGCTCCGAGCCACTAACCGGACGGAACCGGTTTGGCAAGGGAAGGGAAGAGGCTGCCAGCAATTCTGCCAACGTTTCAGAATGAGAACTGCCAAGAGGCTGCGGCAACGGACTGGATCCGGGTTGCGCCGGCAGGGCCGGCGAAAATTTCGTACCACCGTGTAATTGGCGGCGTTCCTCCCTGTGTATGACAGGGATGAATCGAACCGTGACGTGGTTTCCGAGGTGCCTTTGGTGGTGTTTGGGCGTGCTCGGGATGTCTTCATCCCTGCGGGCCCAGGATTGCATGCGATGGGTTCAACGCCTGGATGTCGGCCATCCGGGGCCGCAGGCGCGGCACTGCATGGCCTACGACCGCGATGCCGGGGTCACGTTGCTGTTCGGGACCGAATCGACTTCCGATCTGTGGCAATACGACGGCACCAACTGGGCCAGACTGAGCGTCACGGGGCCGCGTCCTCCTGATCGATTGGATGCCGCGTTGGCCTACGATCCGGTGCGAAAGGTGGCCGTGCTCGCCGGGGGATTCGGCCGGTCCGCGAACAGCCCGCTTTCGGACACTTGGACCTTTACCCGCACGGGCCCGTTGGAGGGACGCTGGACCCGGCAGGCGGATCTGGTCGGCGGACTTTACGAGTTGTGGACCCAGTTTTCAGAGACGGCGGCGCGCGATGATCATCGCATGGTGTTCGACGACGCCCGCGGCCAGGTCGTGCTGTTCGGTGGCGATGCCCGGATGCAGTTCTCGACCCTGAGTCCCGCCGAGACCTTCGAGGGCGTGTTCTCGAGTGCTTCCCGGTTGGTGTGGTCGGGGACGGAGTGGAGGCGCGAGGGTCACCAGTTCGACCGGGCCGACGCGCAGGCGGAATTCCAGAGGCTTTCGGATTTCGCGATGATCTACGACAGCCGACGCGGGAGGATCATCCTGCATGGGGGGCGTCGCACCGACGGGCGGCGAGGTGAGACCCATTTCGAAACGTTCGATGGGCTGTGCGAGTTGGGGCCGAACGGGCTGTACCGACTCGCGAGCCGATTTCCCCGGCTCAACCACCGGATGGTGTACGACAGTCGTCGCGATCGGTACGTCGTTTTCGGAGGGGTGGTGCGCCGTCCCGAACCCAATCCCAATAGCGACATCGAATTGGACACCGCGCAGCCGTACTTCGAATTCGACCCGCAACGGCCGGAATTCCCGCACTTCGTGCCGTCGAACCTGTCCTCCATTCCCAGGGGGCGGACTTACCACGACATGGTTTACGACGAACGCCGGGGCGTGACCGTGATGGTGGGGGGGCAATCGGACGTCCTGAGTGCCATCAACGATCGCGCCTCCTTGGAAACCTGGGAGCTGCGTCCGTTGCTTGTCATGACCCAGTCGCTGCCATCGCGGGTGGAGACGTGCATGACCGAGGCTGGGGAACTGTCACCCCGGGTGACACTCACGGTGGAAGCTTCGGCTCCTGGTGGTGTCAGCTATGCCTGGCGTCGGAGCATCGCCGGGACCACCTTCGCGGATCCGGTGGGGACGAACCCGGCGCGCGTGGTGAGGAACAACGAGGTGGGTACCTGGGAGGTGGTGGTCAGCGATGGCTGTGGCAATTCGATCACCTCGTCGCCCTGCCTGGTGAAAGTCTTTACTCCTCCCACCGTTCGCGAACAACCGGTGGCCCGCCAGGTCTGTCCTGGAGAGGCATTGGAGACCCGGGTGGCGTCCGGGACCGATTCCTTGAACGAATTCATTGAAAAAGGCCTCGCCGGAGAACCGGAACGGCCCGTGAGTTACCAGTGGTTTCGGCTGGGAATCGATGCCTCGGGAAACCCGGATGTCTCAGGGGCTGTCGCTGTTCCCGGCGCGACGGGGCCGGCGCTTCGATTCGAGTCGTTCCGACCCGAAGACAATGGCTATTACCGGTGTCGACTGGCGAACGATTGCGGGTCGACATTTTCGCAGGCGGTGGCTCTGACGGCGGGCGCTTGGATTCGGCGACATCCAGGCTCGGTCACGAACGAGGTATGTTCTCCCACGTCGCTGGAGGTGCAGGCCCTCGGCAAGGGGCCGTTGCGTTTTCAGTGGCGTCGGAACGGCGAGCGGATGACCACCAACGACGCTCGGATTCTCGGCGTCGACAAGCCCCGCCTTGTTTTCGAGTCGCTTCGTTATCTCGATGATGCGGCCTACGATTGCATCGTCTCCGACACGTGCAATTCCGTGACCTCGCGGGTCGCGGGTGTTTCGATAATGCGGAACCCGCCGTTTCTTCTGGTCGATACCAACGGCCCGTCCGCACGCCGGAATCACGCTTTGGTTTACGATTCCCGACGAGGTGTTTCGGTGCTCTTTGGAGGACTGACCGACGCCCGCACGATGGCGGACGTACGTCCGTCCGACACCTGGGAGTACGACGGCACGCGCTGGGTTCGCCGCGATCTTCGGAACGCGCCGCGCGGACGTTCCGAGTTCGGCATGGCGTTCGATGCTCATCGGGGGCGGGTGGTTCTATTCGGCGGCATGACCAACGATCTGTTTGGCACCAGCGCCTCGAGCGGCGAGACCTGGGAGTACGATGGGGAGAATTGGGTTCAGCGTATTCCGTCCACCACCAATGCGCCGGCCCCAAGGATCGGTCACGCGCTCTTCTATGATCCCGTGCGCCGGGTCACGACGCTCTACGGTGGCGACACGGCGTTGGTCAACCCGCGCGCCGGTGATATCTGGACCTGGGATGGCACGAACTGGGTCCAACGGGAAATCGTCGGGGAACGACCGTGGTTCGGAGGTCAGTTCGGGAGCCCGGCGAGGCCCCAGATGGTCTGGGACGAACGCCGCGGATACGCCGTGCTGCCGCCGCAGGCGAACAACGTGCCCGGGGGAGATTTGGTGACGTGGACTTGGAACGGCACGAACTGGAATCCGATACCGACGCCGTTTCGAGGTTTTGGCGAATCACCGGCCTTGTCGGGAAGCGGGTACGGGTTGGTGTATGACCGATATCGCGGCGAAGTGATTTACTGGGCGGGAGATGGCAACGACCAGGAACGAATCTGGCGCTGGACGGGCGCCACTTGGCGCAGGGACGATGTGGATCCGGTGGTTGGCTTTCACCTCCAAGCAAGTGCCGCTTACGACGAGCGACGCCACTCGGTGGTGACGTACGGAGGGCAATACTCTGGCAACCCCATTCCGGGCTTCATCGAACCCGGGCTGTCCAAGCGCACGTTCGAACGGGTGCTCGCCGATGAACCCGTCTTTTTAAGACCTCCACGGGCGGTCGACGATCCGGTGTCGAACTCGATTCTCGTCCAAGTCGTTGCGGCTGGGACGCCGCCATTGGCTTACGAGTGGCAACGGGACGGGGTTAAACTCACCGAGAGTTTTCCCTACGCAGGCACCACCAACAGCACGCTCCGAGTCGACCGCGGTCTGATCACCGATACCGGAAGATACCGATGCGTCGTGCGCGGTAAATGCGGCGCGACGATCGGTCTGGCCACCACGTTGTCGGGAATCATCGAAAGCACGACCGTCGTTCTCACGTTGGCGACCGAAGCCGTGGCTGGACGCCCTGGCCTCGTGTTGTCATGGGCCGATACGTCTGTGGTTCTGGAGACGGCGCCCGCGCCCACAGGACCGTGGAGTGTCATGACCAGTGTCCAAAGTCCGTACCGGCCGCCCGTGACGGCGCCTGCGGGATTTTTTCGGCTGAAAGCGCCTTGAAGGAGGCGCTTCACCCGCGGCCCGTGCGCCGGGGCGGAAGTGGAGAAGGCGGAAGGGATGCTGCGCCGTTGGACACGTCGCGGCCCGGAAACGGGAGCAAAGGACCGCGGGCTGTCCCAGCCCGCAACAAGTTGACTTGGGATGGCGTGTGGATTGAGGAGAGGTGAATTGGAAAAAAGGAAAACCAAGGGCTCCGCCGCGGGACACGTCGCGGTCCGATGCGGACTCGCCAACGGCACGGGCCATGGTGTTGAGTCGCGATGTGAAGCTTGTCTCCCGATTTCATGCCGCGGCCGTGGTGCTCGGTCTGTGGGTAACCACGCTCTCTCTTCGAGCCGAATTGCCCCCGCTGATTCCGCGAGACGTCCTTTTTGGAAACCCTGAGCGGACAAGTCCGCGACTGTCGCCCGACGGGCGGCGTTTGGCCTGGTTGGCGCCGAATACCAACAACGTGCTTCAGATCTGGGTCCGCACCGTTGGCAAACAGGACGACAGGATCGTGACGGCCGACAAGAAGCGTGGCATTCGCATCTACACCTGGGCTCGGAACAGCGAGATGCTGCTGTATTTGCAGGACACGGATGGGGACGAGAATTTCCAAGTGCACGGCGTCGACCTCTCGAACGGGAATGTGCGCAATTTCACCGCCATCCAGGGCGTGCGCGGCGACATCGTGGCCACACATCGGGATTTTCCGGATGAGGTTCTGGTCAGTCTGAATGTGCGGGACCGCACCTTGTTCGATGTCTACCGATTGCACCTGCGGACGGGTGCGCTGACACTGGATACCGAAAACCCCGGCGATGTGGTGAATTGGGAAGCGGATACCCAGTTCAAGGTGCGCGGGGCCACGGTTTCGACGCCGGACGGTGGCACAGAGATCCGCGTGCGCGCCGAGGTGACGGCCCCCTGGGAGACGTTGTTGAAGGTGGGGCCGGAAGAGAACATCGGATTGCTGGGATTCACCGCTGATGGGAAGAGCGTGTTCCTGGAGAGTTCGCTCAACCGCGACACGGCGGCGGTGGTGGAGAAGCTCGTCGAAGGCGATGGCGAGCGCGTGATTGCGGCGTCGGACGAGGTCGACGTGGGCCAGGTCATGATCCATCCGGTGCGGCATATTGTGGAGGCGGTCTCCTTTGAGCCGGGCCGGTCGAGCTGGAAGGTGCTGGATGCCGGGGTGCAGGCGGACTTTGACGGTATTCGCGCGCTTCACGACGGGGATTTTCAGGTGACCAGTCGGAGCGATGCGGACGATCGGTGGTTGGTGGCGTTCATCACGGACCGTGGTTCGACCCGCTTTTATTCATGGGATCGCCAGACCAAGAAAGGGGAGCTGATGTTTGTCGCCCAACCGAAACTGGATGCGTTCACCTTGGCTCCGATGAAGCCTGTGGTGATCACGGCGAGGGACGGACTGAAGCTGAACGCGTATCTCACCCTGCCGGTGGGGCTGCCCGCCAAGAATCTGCCGATGGTCCTCAATGTCCATGGCGGCCCATGGGCCCGCGACAACTGGGGATTCAGCTCACGGTCGCAGTTGTATGCCAACCGTGGGTACGCCGTGCTGCAGGTGAATTACCGAGGATCGACCGGGTACGGTAAGAAGTTTCTGAACGCGGCGAATCGTCAGTGGGGTTTGAAGATGCATGACGACCTCATCGATGCGGTGAATTGGGCGGTGCGCGAGGGCATTGCGGACCCGAAGAAGGTCGCCATCGCCGGGGGCTCCTACGGCGGTTACGCGACGCTGGCCGGACTGGCCTTCACTCCGGATGTCTTCGCCTGCGGCGTGGATATTGTCGGTCCGTCGAATATCAAAACGTTGCTGAACTCGATCCCGCCCTATTGGAAGCCGATGCAGAACGTGTTCAAGGTGCGCATCGGCGACATCAACGATCCGGCCGATGCCGAATTGATCCGCAATGCGTCCCCGTTGTTTCGCGCGGACAAGATCCGCCGGCCCTTGCTGATTGGTCAGGGCGCCAATGACCCGCGGGTGAAGCAGGCGGAGAGCGAGCAGATCGTGGAAGCCATCGAGAAGAATCGCGGCAGCGTCACCTACGTCCTTTATCCGGATGAAGGTCACGGCTTTGCGCGACCGGAGAATCGCGTGGATTTTCAGGGGCGCGAGGAACGGTTCCTGGCGGAACACCTCGGTGGCCGCTACGAACCCATGATCGCCGAACCGCATCCGGGATCGACGGCGGTGGTTCGGGTGGTCGGGGGTAAATAGGGGCGACGCATGAAGCGGCTGAAATCGGTCTTGAAGTGGCTGTTGCTGGGAATTGCCGTCCTGGTGGTAGGCGTGGGCTTGGTGGCAGGACTGGGATGGTGGTATTTCCATCCACCCATCCAACGAACCGATGGCGTCGCCTACGGTCGGCGTCATGACAAGGCACTGACGCTCGATGTTCTTCGCCCCGACCGGCCGAATGGAATCGGGGTGGCTCTCATGGTGAGCGGAGGATGGAAGTCCTCCGCGGCGGGAAAGTTCCCCAGCTGGATGGCGGCGCCGCTCCTGAGGCGCGGTTATACCGTGTTCGCGGTCTGCCATATCTCGCAACCCGAGGCCACGGTCATGGAGATCGTAGAGGACGTCCATCGCGCCATTCGTTTCATCCGGTTTCATGCCAAGGAGTATGGCATCGATCCCACCCGACTCGGCGTGACTGGGGGCAGCGCCGGTGGACACCTGAGCCTCATGCTGGCGACGCGCGGAGGGCCCGGACCTGCGGAAAGTCAGGATCCGGTCGACCGTGAATCGAGCGCGGTGCAGGCGGTGGCGATCTTCTATCCGGTCACCGACCTGCTGAACTTGGGGAAGTCCACCGAGAATCTGGGCGATGGTGGGCCGCCGAAGAGCTTTGTGAAAGCTTTTGGACCGCAGTCGACGAATCTCGCGGTGTGGAAAGTGATCGGACGCGAGACGTCACCCCTTCACTTTGTGAACTCCAACCTGCCGCCGACGCTGATCTATCACGGGGACGCGGATACCCTGACGCCATTGGAGCAATCGGAATGGTTCCAGTCCAAGGCGCGGTCCATGGGGCGGAACGTGGAGATCGTGGTTCACCCGGGCGGCAAGCACGGCTGGCTGACCATGGTTTTTGACATCCGGAAGTTTGGCGAGTGGTTCGACACTTATCTTGCGGGAACCGGATCCAAACGTTGAGAAAATGCGCGGGGCGGTCCGCGCATTCAGAGACTGTTTTCGAACGTCGGAAAGGCAGGATCCGATCGTTGCGTCTCGAGCACCGGGCCGAGGTGGGTGGGGGTTCCTGATTCCTGGGATGGTGAGGCCGCGGTTTCGGACTGCGGTTTGACGGAGCGACCGGGCGGCGTGGTGTACCGGAGGAAGTAGAGTTGGATAGGACCGGCCCGGAGATCCCAACCGCGCAACGCCGCGTTGCTTTCCGAGCAGAAGGCCAAGGGAGTCCTGCTGAATCGCCAATCGGCCAGCGGCAGGATCCGGAGGCGCGCCACGGCTGTCGTGCCTTGGAAATGAATGACGGCCGCGGCCAACAGCGCGGCGGCTGCCAGGAGGAGGATCCAAGGGGATTCCCGTCGGCGCGGTGCCATCATTCGGCTCATTCAACGGCGACCTTATCAGTGTTCCCGGATCGGGAAAGCCTCCAATTCCCGGTAAGGAATCGGCGGGGCCATCGCCGCGTCGTCGAGCAGGCGGCGCCACCCTTTCGGCCGGGAATCGACGTGCTGAGCGTGGGTCGCTGTTCACTCCATAAAGGCGCGGATCACGCGGTTGCAGCTCACCACCCGTTCCGCGAGGAAATGGGTCATGAACTGATAGAATTCCGCGGCCAGGGCGGGGTTTCGTTCCTTCATTTCCTGGAGTCTGGCGGACGTGAGGCGGTACACCACGCACGGTTTCTCGGCGACGACCGACGCGGTGCGCGGCACCTCCAGGAACAATCCTAACTCGCCCAGGACCGTGCCCGGGCCCTGGCGGCGCAACCGCCGGTCGCCGGTCGAGGTTTCGATCACGGTGCTCACCTGGCCGGATTCCATGAAGTACAGCGCGTCGGCGGCGCTCCCTTGGCGAATGAGGTAGGCCCCTTGATCGATCTCCATGCGATCGAGATGGCCCAGGAAAGCCTCCAAACCTTCGGGAGACGGCCAGTGTTCCTTCAATTGCAGGCGCAGGGGAACAGCGTTGGATACGGTCAATTTGGCGTCGGCGAGCAGTTGTTCCTCACACCATTCCACCCCGTGGTCGAGAGTCGGAACGACGCGGTGCCACGGCCCTTCGTCGGAACGAAAGACATCCTCGCGCAGTTGGCGGCGGATCTCGGGATTCAGATGGGTGAGAAGGACCTGAAACTGGTGTTTCTCGGCGAGTTGCAGGGCCCGGGACAGGCTGAAGGCCGCCGAGCTGTCGAGTCCGCTGACTCGGTGGAAATCAAGGACGACGTAGCGGAGCGAGAGTTCATCGTCCGACTCAGCCCGGGCCCGGATCTGCTGAAGGATGGAGTTGGCCGTACCGAAGAAGATGAATCCTTGGAGGCGCAGGACCAGCACCTCGCCACCCCGTTCCTCGAGGATCCGACGATGCAGTTCCGGTCGATCCACCCGGCTGGGGTGGTTCGCGGCGGTGAGCAAATGCGTCACGACGCTGACCCGGCTGTAATTATGCACGAACAAGAGAAGCGCCGCCATGAGGCCGACGGCGACGCCTTCCACGTAGCCGAAGGCTCCGATCACCGCCAGGATGAGCAGGACCACGGTGTAGTCGGATTTGGAGAGGCGGCGGAAGGAACGGATGACCCAATCGTGAAGGAATCCGAGTCCGAGGCAGCAGAGCACAGCGCCGAGCAACAGCTTGGGCACGTAGGCGGCGGCGACGGGGCCAGCCAACAAGGCAAGGCCGCAAACCGACCCTGCGATCACCGGTACGAAGCGTCCCTGGCCCTTCAGGTCGTGGGCCAATCGGGTCATATTCAACGACTGAAAACCCACCAGGCCCCCGAGCATCCCACCGACCAGATTGGCCACACCGGCGACCCGGAGTTCGCGATTCAGGTCGGCTTCTTCGCGCACCAGCAGTTCGATGCCGCTGGCGTTGAAGAGGATTGAGAGCGCCGCGGTGACCAGGACGGAGCCGATGATGCCGGCGGTCGACGGCAGGACTTCCCATCGAACACCTCCCTGCACCAACTCCGTCCATGCCTCGCGCCAGGCCATCTGGTCGGCCATGGACGCCGGCAGCCAGCCGGTTCGTCGCAGGTCATCGATGGAGAATCCGGCGAGGTTCGCCACCAGGAACAGGGCTGGCGCGGCGCCCACCAGGAGGAGGACAAACGCCATCGGCTTTCGCCAGAGTCGAAGGCAGGCAAATAACATGCCTCCCAAGAGGAGCGCGGAGATCCATTGGCTGAACAATCTCGGTTCGAGAAGGCGCCAGGCGGTCGCGCTGGAGAACCCGGGGATGCCAGCGGAAATGCGGATGGCACCAATGACGAGCAGCCATCCGGAACCGGCGAGAAATCCACCCATGACCGGATACGGAATGTAACGGGTGAGATTTCCGAGACGCATTCGGCCCAAGAGATAGAGGCCGGCGCCGACGGCAATGGCGGTGACAGCCAGGAGAGCCAGGAGCGTTGCGGCCATGGACTCCGGAGTGGTGTCTTCGGGTGCATCGGCGGCAACGACCCCGGCCAGGAGCGCCAGGATGGGCGCGACGCGCTCCTGGGGCGTGGCGACCGAGCCGGGGGTGCTGCCCCGCCAAGCCACCAGCCATCCGCAGATCATCGCCGTGATCAATGAGGCTGTCGTACCCAGGCTGGTGGCGATCGAGGTCTGGCCGGAGAAGATGAGCGCTCCCAGCGACTGGCTCGTCACCGCCACCACCGCGCCAACGACCAACCCGGCAATCACGTCGTTGGCTCGGACCCGCGGAGAGCGGCTTTTGGTCGGGGTATTTCCCATGAGTGCCCGGAGGCGTATAGCCGGTACTCGATCCCTCGCTCAATGCGCATCACGCGGGGCCGACCCGGCCCCAACGCGGAGACGCTCCTTTTCGGGCCTGGGAACCGCTCGCGGCAGCGGGAAATCGATGGACCCCGGCATTGCCATAATGGCAGGCATGGCGTGGAATGCAGGGAGCGACCGAAAGGCCTCCCATGCCAACGTTTCCAAGATTGCCCCGAGTCTTCTTTTTGCTGCTTCTAGCGTGGAGCACCCGTCCTCTCCAGGCGGAGGGGTTGGCACCTGATTCGCCGCATCGCCAGCTTCCCAAAGCAATGCACGGCACCATGAAGGAGCGTCCCCGGATCACTGTGCGGCAGGAGGGAGGCGACATTTCAGGGAAAGACCAGCGGGCGCTTCAGGCGGCGGTCGATTACATTGCGGCGCTTGGCGGTGGCACGGTCGAGATTGGTGCCGGCGAATTCCTGATGCGCGATTCCCTGCATCTGCGCCCCCAGGTGACCGTCAGGGGCCAGGGATCGCAGACCATCCTGAAGAAGGCGCGGGCGACCGTCTCGGCCTTGGCGCTGGACGGTGATTTTGGTGAGGAACAGGTCACCTTGGCGAAGCCTGATGGATTCGAAGTGGGGGATGGTATCGCGGTATGGGACAAGAACGCGGGCGGGTTTCATACCACCGTGGCTCGAATCACCGGCCGGAACGGAAGCACCTTCTCCTTCGATCGCCCTTTGATGGCGGATTGCATGGCCGACAACGGCGGCCAGGCGGCGACGGTGTTTCCCGTGGTCAGCGGCTACGGGGCCGATGGCGCGCGTGTCGAGGATTTGACCATCGATGGCAACCGCGAGGAGAACATCGCGTTGAATGGCTGCCGCGGCGCCGGAATTTTTCTCTACCGCAGCCACCAGGTGGTGGTGGTGCGATGCACGGTGCGCAACTACCACGGGGACGGCATTGGCTTTCAGCAGTGCAACGACGTCGAGGTGTCCGACTGTGTGAGCGAGAACAACGCGGCGCTCGGGTTTCATCCGGGATCCGGATCGCAGCGGCCCGAAGTGCGGCGTTGCATTGCCCGGGGCAATGGCGAGGACGGCCTCTTCCTTTGCTGGCGGGTGAAGGAAGGGGTCTTCGAGGAGAACCGATTCGAAAGCAATGGGCGCTTCGGCATCTCGATCGGGCACAAGGACACCGACAACCTGCTGAAGGGCAACCAGGTCATCGGCAACGGCGAGGACGGGATCTTCTTCCGCAACGAAAGCGAAGGAATGGCGGGTCACCGGAATCGCGTGGAAGGCAACACCATCGAGAACAACGGCGCCAAGGGTAAGGCGGCGGGTATCCGCGTTCGGGGCAGCACCTCGGACCTGGTGTTTCGTGACAACGTCATCCGAGATACCCGCGGTGAAGGTGACCGCAGTCAAACGGTGGGGATTCGATTGGAGGACCGGGTCGGTCGAGTCGTGACCGAGGGCAACAAGATCGAGGCGGCGACGCCCATCGAGGATCGGCGGAATGCGCCGAAGTAGGCGGAGCTGTGCGCCGGGTTTCAGCGGAGCCAATCCTGGGCCGGAAGCTCCCGGAGATCGATGAGCGCAACGGTTTCGTGAGTCCGACCGCTGTGGAACTGGACGTAATGCCCGCGACGATCGTACGAGGCATGGGCATGAACCCGCACCTGATCGCGGATCCCGGTAGCGAGCAGTCGGATGTTGCCGGTGGCGGTTTCGCAGAGCCATAGGCGACCCTGCATATCGTCGAGAACCATGAATTTTCCGTCGGGGCGGGCTGCGGCATGCCAATAATTGCCTTCGCGGACCAGCCGGGCATTTCCATCCTTGGAGACCAGCATGACACCGACCTTGTCGTTGATCATGGTCATGTCCCCGGTTCCGGACACCCAGGCTTCATGGGTGATCCATTCCTTCAAGGGGGTGAACCAGTTGGTCGAGGCGGTGCGCGCGTAGAAGGGGCGATTGGCCGAACCATCGGTGTTCACCAACCAGGTGCGTTGCGGGGCATAACCGCCCGTCTCCCAGACGTAGAAAATGACGGGATCGGTCGGGCTGTGCTGCACGTGGGTGATACGGAATCCCTGGGTCACCACGGTGCGATAGCGCCCGGTGGTGAGGTGGATCAGACCAATCTCCCAGTTGGCGGCGTCACGTTGTTTTCCCACCGCAACCCACTGCCCGTCGTGGCTCACGGTGGGTTGTTGAAATCCGCCGACGTGAGGCCCCGGAATTTCCCCGATGTCGCGAAGCGAGAAGTCCTGGATATCGAGGGCCAGTAGCGTGGCGCCGCGCATCACGAAGACACGCCGGGCATCGTTCGGATCAGGGCAGGCGCTGCGCGCTCCGATGGCCGGGTCATCGGTGAGTTGCACGATGCGTCCGGATTCGACCTCCGCGCGATAGAGTTGCGAGGAGCCGGTGCGGTCGTTGACGAAGAGGACGTGCCGGTTGTCCGCCGTGAAATTGGAGACGTGGAAATAGAGATTATCGGAGGCGTTGGTGCCGGCCGTCAGTTCCACGATGCGCACACCCGTGACAGGATCGTGGTAGACGCTTTGTTCGATGCCCCAATCGCGCCCGCGTTGGGCGAAGGCGGCAAAATCGGTGACCGCGGTGGACAGGACCAACAGGAAGAGGAAGGACCGCCGGGTCAGGGTCATTGGTTGGATCACCAAGGGTGCACGGCTCATAGGTTGGGACGAACCGCGCTGTCTCCTCACGGCGAAGCGGGGTGCGATGGAAGCAAGACGAAGCGCTGCGTGTAGGCACAGCCCGCGGTGCGCAGGCCAGGCCGGCCACTTGCGTCGAATCCTGGCCCCCTGCCCGTGTGGTGTCGTTTTTGAGGGGAGCATTACGGTTCGGAGCCTCGTCGAACGAGTCGGTAGAAACGATGGCCGGTGGCGATCACCTCGTGGAGTCCATGGTCCGTGAGGGTGTCCGACCATGGCCCGGCGACATTCATGGATTCCTGGAGGTGGTGGGAGGTTGCATCCCAGGAGAGCAGGACACGGTCCTCGAAGCGATGCCAGGCGAGGCGGGCGGCGGGATGGGCGACGATTTCGAGATCGAATCCAAGATCGCTCGACGTGGCGTTGGCCTGGTGAATTTCCACGGCGACGACGTTGGTGCCGGGGCGCAGCGCGGTGGCGGCCACGCGATGCACGTAGAACTCGGACTCCGAATCGGTGCCGGTTCCCGTGTAGGTGGTGGCAGTCACCGGGCCGGATGGAAGGTTGCTGCGAAAGGCTTCCGTGCCATTGAGGTGGACCAGGGCGCCGTCGTCGCGTTGCACGCGGAATTCGAGTTCCTGGAATGGTGAAGGATCCGGGATGACCAGAGTGTGCCGGAAATAAAGAGCGGCGAAACGTGCATCGGCCGGTCCGCCGTCGACCTCCGTGATCTCGCCGTCGCCGCCAAACCCCAAACGCGCGGCACCTTCCTTCCAGGCGCTGTCGTCGAAGGTGGCGGTCGGCCAGGCGGGACCGGGGTCGGTACCGGAATCGAGATACCGCCATCGTGCGCCGCGCGGGAGCAGCATGGTCGGCGCCGCGCCGGGGGCGAACCCGTACAGTGCGTCGGGTCCGGTAAGGTCCGCGTTCGTGGGGTGAGCGAGTTGAAGGCGCACGGGGGTATGGGCAGGGATGCTCGAGGGGGGCAGTTGAATGGACTTCAACGTTTCACCGGGCGCGAACTGGAGGACGCCGCTGGCGATGGCTTGATCGGCGGTGCGGAGGGAATACTCGACACGAACCGCCTGGGTGGAGAATCCGCTCAGACCGACCGGAATCCCGCGCGCCCATTGGTCGAGCGAAACCGCTTGGGAACGTGTGGCAAAGGCGAGGCCGACCCTGGCTGATGCGGTGCGTGGAAGGAATGGGGCGAGACGGGCCGCGTCTCGAATGGGGTCCCAGGAATGGTTGTGGGGATAATGCGGCTGCGGCTGGGAAAAGGCATTCCCTTGCAGATCCATTTGGGCCGGGCGGCGGGACCAATCATCCCAATTGAGGTCGAAGACATCCCGATGATTGAAGAGCGCCAGCGAATTGGTCACCTGCAGGTGCCCGTTATAGGTCCAGTCGTAATTGTCTCCGAAACGGAACCCAGAGGCGTTGCCGGCGACGAGACAGTGATCCGCGGTGACGAGAGGGGAATCGGCGCCCGTGCTCCAGCCGCATTCGATGCCTTGTCCGCAATGGAGGGCGACACACTGGAGGTTGGTGACCACGCGGCCCTCACCCGACCAGGCAAAGGCTTCATGGAAGTTGCCTTCGATCCAGACATTGGTGGCGAGCACGCTGCCGGCACCACCGCTGCCCGCGTCGATGCCATCATCCTTGGCCCAGCCGAGAACCGAATCGGCGAGCACATGCCGGCCGTTGGTGAGGTAAATGGCGTCGTTGTCCGCATCGTCGAAGATGCCGTCGTCCACAGGGAATTCGATCAGGGCGGATCCCCGGATCTCGACCGAGCCTCCGTTGTACTCGCCGCCCGTGATGAAGCGCTGGACGAGGCAACGGTCGAGGGTCAGGAAGCCGTTCTTGCCGTGCCCGAATTGGCCGGCGCCGTCGATGGCGGCGCAATGGCTGAGATGAACCGTCGCGGCATCGACGAGGAACAGGGCCTGTTCGGATCGGTGCACGTTGTATCCTGAGTTCTGGCTGAACCAGGACGGGTTGGCGCCGCTCCCGGCGAAAAGCGTTTGAGTGGCGCTCAGGGAAGCGTTGGTGCCGAAAAGAAGAAAGCCTCCCCAAGGCCGGGTGACGACGGCGGGAGCAAACACCACCGGGGCGTCAGCCGAACCTTCGATGAGAATGCGCCCACGCACCGTGATGTCCACGCCGGGTGCCAGGAAGACCAGCGTCCCGCGGGAGATGCGAAGCTGGGATCCGAGGGGAATCGTGATGGATTGCGTGAGTTCGATGCGCCCGTGTTCCGGCCAGGTCACGTCTCCCGAAAGGATGCCACTCACGGGCGTCCAGGAAGTTTCCGCTTCGAGCGTCAGGCTGCGTCGGATCTCGGTTCCGCCGAGACGCCCGGCGTATTCGGTGGTTCCCGCGGCAAGCTCGCCCGGCGCGGCCATCCATCCCGCACCCCAGCCACGGCGAAGCTGTGTCGCCGCGTGCCAATCGGATTCCAGTCGCGCATGGAGCCGGAGCGCGTGAGCTTCATCATCCTCGAGCCGAACAGCGAACGGGATCGGCCGCAGGATTGGGTATCGGGCTGGCAGAAGCCATTGAGTGCGCGCGCCGGCAAGCTCCGCAGCGGATGCATTGATCACGGGTGGCGGAGTCCATGGCGGAAGGCCCCACTCGGAATCACCGCGAGCCGAAGCGCGCACGATGAACCGGACCAGACGCGGCGCCGGGGCGTCGGGAGACGCCGCCGCGGGATCGACGCGAAGCTCATGGTAATCTGCATTCTCGACGTTGACGGTCGTGTTGATCGCCACCGGAGTGCCATCGAGAGTGGCAACCAAAGGGACCTCCGCAGGAGGCAGGATCTTGAAGGCGGCACGGTCGGTGTAGACCACGCGGTCGGCCACGCCTTCGATGACGATTTCGGCGGCTTGCGCGGAAAAGGGGAGGAGTGTCACCAGAAGACCCATCAGGACGGCGGCGCCGATGACCGGGCGCTGGGTGGGTTCGAATGTGGAAACAGAAAACTTCACCTTGGGTGCCACCCTACGCCGGGTGATGGAATTGCGCACGTCCCTGGTGACGATTGGGTGAGTCGGATGGCCGGAGTGCGGGAGTTCCGCCTTGTGGGATGCGGGGCCAGGGCCAGGATGAAAGGCATTCCATGAGAGCAAAGCCTGCGATTTCAGGGATGCCGAAGTCTGTGCGAAGAGTGCGTCTGGCTGCGGTGCTGTTCACGGTCGCCTGGGAAGCGATGGCGGCGGTCGGCGGCCCCGTGAAAGTACGGGTCGAGGTGGAGGAATCCGTGTATCGATATGAGCCGGCGAATAATGGTGCCGGACCGATGTGGTGTGCGGGTTCGACCTGTCTGGTGCGGGTGGGAGAGGACGTCTTCGCCAGCGGCCTGGAGACCGTTCCGAGCGCCAAGCCGCTCAACAACTGCCAATGGGTACTGTGGCGTCGAACAAAGGCGGGCTGGCAACGCTGGGCAGTGGACGAATCGGGACGGACGCGTGAGCCGTCGCCACTGGCCAGTATCCGTCGCCGGGACCTTTTTCTCTCGGCCAACCCCACGGTGAATCCGGGAAAGGAAGGAGGCGGTCCGGCTCGGCCGGAGGTGTGGCATTGGACGCCCGGGTCCGGATCGACGCCGCGGCGGTTGCTGCCGTCCTGGGAAGGAACGCCGAAGTTTTCGGAGCACAGTTATCGAACCTTCATCGCCGACGAGGTGGGCGGCGGTCTGATGCTGTTTCAGAACGTTGACTACACCCATGCGGAATGGTCGTTCCGGGATCCCGAGGGAGGGTGGTCCGCGCGAGGCCAGCTGCGGTGGCCCTGGGGGGCCGACTACGCCAAGCCGCAACCCATCCGGATCTGCTATCCGGCGGCCGGTCTCTCGGGACGAGCCGTTCATTTTTTCGGAGTCAGCGACATCACGGAGCCAAATCCAGCGTGGAGGGAGTTCAAGCGCCAGTTGACCGGGCGCGAGTGGGATTACGACTTTCGACGGTTGTTCTATACCTGGACGCCGGACGTCACGCGTGAACCGTTCGGGCAGTGGATCGAAATCGCAGGTCGGGAATCGACCTGTGGCTGGATGTGGCCGTGTGACCTCTGGGTGGAGAGTCCGGAGACGGTTCAATTGCTGTGGACGGAACGCGCCTTGGACGAGCGCTTGCGCGAGAAATTCTTCCCTCAGGCGCGGCAGAGCCATGCCTTGGCTTGGGCATCGGTGACGCGGGGACGCGTCACTCGTCGGCGGGTGTTGATGGAGAGTCACGAGGACGCTCCGCAACCGGTGGCCACAGCGGCAAGATTTCATGGGACCCCGGACGGTCGTTTATTCGTGATTCGCCACGTGAATGGGGAAGGCGGTGGGCGCAACGAAGTGGTGGAGTTGGGTCCGCAAGGGGAGCCTTTGTCAGTGACGCGAGTGCCTCTCGAAAAGCCGTTCACCAGCTTTTTCACCGCGACGCCACGCGCCGGGTCGCCGCGATCGCCGTGGGTGGATCTGCTGGGAGTCCAGGCGGGGACGGAGAACGCCATTGGCTATGCCCGTCTGCGATTGCTGGACTGAACCGACACGCTCGCATCCGCCTGGGAGTCCCGCTAGCCTGTCGCCGTCATGAGTCAAGATCCGCCTCCAACTTCGCCGGCGGAGCGGCCGGTTCCCCTGCGGAACTCGACAACGCCACGTCTTGCCCTCGCCGCATTGGTGCTGGGCGTGTTGGGATTGGTGCTCAGTCTTGTCGTTGTGGGCGCGTTGGTCGGGGTCGTCGGACTGGTGCTGGGTATCGTTCATTTGCGGCGCAGCCGGGAGGCGCGGAAGATGGCGTGGTTGGGATTCTGGCTGTCGGCGATGAGTCTCGTGGCATCGGTGGGGTTCCTTCTTTTGTACGCGCTGGGGCTTCGGCATATGGCGGGAACCATGGGAGGGCCGCGGATGGCGCCTCAGGCGTCGATGGAATCCTGGCTGGGAAAACCGTGCCCTGATTTCTCGGTGACAACCCTGGATGGAACGTCGATCCGCATGAGCGAGTTCGCCGGGCGCCGCGTCGTCGTGAATCTGTGGGCGACGTGGTGCGGTCCGTGTGTTCAGGAGATTCCTCATTTCATCGCGCTGAGCCGCGAGGTGCCGACCAATGAATTGGTGATCCTCGGGTTCAGTCCGGAAGATCGGACCGTACTCAAGGCCTTCGCGGCGCAGAGGGGAATGGCGTATCCCCTCGCCAGTTTGGCAGGAGTGGAACTTCCGCCGCCGTTTCATGGGATCGGGGCGCTTCCGACCACCTTCTTTCTCGACCGCGAAGGGCGGATTGAGGATGTGGCGGTGGGTTACCAGGATTTGGAGACGCTGAGGAAGCGCGCCATGGGGGGAGCGCCGACGGCCGCGGCGAAGGTGGAAGGGGCGGCGGAGTGAAGGCCGGAATAGCCCGTCGGAACAGCGATCGGCCGGCAGGGGAAAGCCGTCGTCATTGAGGTCCATGAATTCTCCGGATGGAAAGCGCCTGCGTTTCCTCATGCTGAACTGGCGTGATCCGCGCAATCCGCTGGCCGGAGGCGCCGAGCGGGTGACACTGGCGTTCATGCGGGCGTTGGTCGAACGAGGGCATTCCGTCGATTGGTTCACCTTTGGTTTTCGTGATGGCGTCCCTCAGGAGTCGTTGGAGGGCATCACGATTATTCGGGCCGGTGGAGTCCTGACGGCCGCCATAGCGGCGCGGCGATGGGCGAAGCGACAGCCGCGGTTCGATCTGGTGATCGACCAGCACCATGGCATTCCGTGGTTTGCCCCGTGGTGGTGTCGCACCCGCTGTCTGGCCTATATCCACGAGGTGTTGGGTCCGATCTGGGGCGCGTTTTACCGATGGCCGATCAGTCAATTGGGACCCCTGCAGGAGCGCTGGACGCATCGTCTGTACCGGAAAGTTCCCTTCTGGGTTCCCTCAGAATCGACGCGAAAGGCACTGAATCGGCATGGCGTGCGGGAGGTGCACGTGTTGCCCAATGGAGTCGACCTGGAGCCATTGTCCGTACTCCCCGAGAAACGGTTGTCGCGTCCCCTGCGGTTGATTGCTGTTTCGCGAATTGCTCCGAACAAGAGAGTGGATCATGCCATTCGGGCGGTGGCGGAGCTGAGGCGGCGAGGGTTGGACGTGAACCTGACGGTGGTGGGGGATGGGATGATGTTGGCGGAGTTGAAGCGTTTGACGGGAGAACTGCAGGTGGCGGGCGCGGTGGAGTTTGTCGGATACCAACCTGAAGCAAAGAAGAGCGAGGGATTGCGGGACGCGCATTTGCTGTTGCACCCTTCCGTGCGCGAGGGGTGGGGCTTGAACGTTATCGAGGCGAATGCCATGGGAACGCCGGCGGTGGTCTATCCGGTCGACGGATTGGTGGATTCCACGGTGGATCGGGAGACCGGCGTGATTTGTCGGGAGGAAAGCCCGGAATCGATGGCGGAAGCCGTCGCGTGGGCGACGGCGGAAGAGGCGCGATATCAGGGATTGCGAGAGGGGGCTTGGCGACGGGCGAAAACGTTCCGTTGGAGTGTTGTGATCCCGCAGGTGACCACCTTTTTGGAGAAGCTGGCATCGAACCAGAAATTGGTTTGACACTCGGAACGTAGGGGCTTACAGAAGGGGCACTTTTCAGCGACTCGAACGCGGGTTAACTGACAAGGATCCAGCCATTTATGAAGAACATCCTTACGACTGCGGGTATGGCGGCGGTGGCCGTCGCTGGTTTTCAAACGACCTGCGCCGCTCAAACAGTCACCATTGATGAAGACAAGTGGTGGCATGTTAACGCAGCGCTACGAGGCTTTTACGACGATAACTACACGGCCGCGCCGGAAGAGTTGGCTCAAGAGAGCTTCGGCTTTGAAGTGCGGCCCGGGTTCGATGTGGGGCACAAGGGTGAGACCCATCTGATCAAGTTGTCCACGGTCTATGCGGCTCGTTGGTTCGAAGATCGCGAGGACGAAGCCTGGGATCATAACTTCATCGCGGATCTCGCCGGTGAAGTTCAGTTGAATCCGAATCACGTCCTGCGGTTGAACGACACCTTCTCGTATACGAGCGAAGGTGCGTTGCTGGATCGCAACGGCGTGGTGACCTCTCCGACGGTGGTTCGCTCCGACGGCACGAACATCCGCAACCTGGCGGATCTTCGCTGGGTGGGGCAGTTGAGCCGCCTGGTGGGTTTGGAAGTGGGTTATCAAAACCTCTTCTATGATTACGACCAGGAGGGTGTGGGCAGTTACTCCGCGCTTCTGGACCGGTTGGAACACCAGTTCCGAGCGGAGACCCGCTGGACACTGACGGAGACCTTCGCGGGTATCGTCGGTTACTGGTACGAGGTCGTTGACTTCACCGGCGACACGACGATTTTCACTCCTCCCCCGAACTCGGTCGGCACGCCGACCTCGGATTCGCGCAACAGCAGTTCGCATTTCTTCGTGGTGGGTGGTGATTATACGGTTTCGCCGCACTGCTTCATCTCGCTGCGCGGCGGGGCGCAGAATGTCACCTACGACAACATCACGGGTGAACCGGATCAGTGGAACGGCTTTGGCGATATCAACGCGACGTTTGAGTACGAGGAAGGCAGCTTCTTCCGCGTGGGCGGAAAGTACGGCCGGAATCGGACCGACGTGGTGGGCGGGGGCGGCGGGTACACTTGGGATGGTGTGCGATGGGTCTACGACGACAGCAGTCTGACCCTCGATCAGGAAACCGTCACGGTGTACGGCGTGGTGAGTCACAAGCTGACCGAAAGCCTCACCGCTCGCGCGTCCGGCCAATTGCAGTTCGGCGAGTTCAATGGCGGAACCTGGGATAGCGAAGCGGAAGGTCTCTATCTCGTCGGCTTCAGCCTGAGCTACGATATCAATCAGTATCTGGCGGTCGAAGCTGGGTACAACTACGATCGGCTGGACTCCGACGACGCCCAGCGCACCTATTCCCGCAACCGGGTCTTCCTCGGTGTCCGTGGGCAGTTCTAAGCCCGGCGAGATACATTCGTCCGAATTTGACGTGTAGTCGGGGGGAGGCTGGCGTCGATGTCTAGCCTCCTTTTTCTTTATGGATAACTTCAAGGCGCCGGAACCGGCGGATTCCAAGCTTCATTTTCTCGACTACTGGCGGATTATTCGTATCCGCAAGACGGTCATCATCGCGGTGTTTCTCCTGGTAGTGATCACGACCACGGTCGTGACTTACATGCTGCCGGAGACCTTCATGAGTTACACCAAGATGAAGGTCGAGAAGGACACCTCCGACGTTCCGTTGCTGGGGCAGATAGCGCCTTCCGGACCTCCGGACCCATTCTTCCTGCAGACTGAGTTCGAAGTCATCCAGTCCAAGACCAATCTCTACAAGGTCATCGAGGACCTTGACTTGAACCGTCGTTGGTCAAAGGACCATCTCGCGCAGGGTACTCTCAAGACGGCGGAGACCTTCGAGATTCTGAGGGATCGCATCGACGTGCGGCAGTACCGCAACACGACGATGATCGAAATCCGGGTCTACAGTAAGAACAAGGCCGAGGCGGCCGAGATCGCCAACAAGATCGCGCAGGTCTATCGAGACAGTCGCGTGTATGAACGCGAGCGCATGGCGGAACGCGGCATCGCCAAGATCACCGAGGAACTGCGGACCCAGCAGTCCAAGGTCGACCGGATGCAGGAGGAGTTGGATCAGCTCAAGGAGACCAACCGCATCACCGACCTGATGATGGACTCCTGGTCGCAAGGAACGCTGGAAGCCGACGTCGTGCGGCGAACCGACAGCCTGAAGACCCAGACCAAACAGCAGTTGGCCCGGGTGCAGTCCACCTTGAAGCGATTGAAGCTTTTGACTTCGGAGCGACTGCGAAATTCGCTGCCGACGATCAGTCCTGGGGAGACCTTGCTGATGGATTTGCTGCAACGGGAGGCGATTGCACGCCAGGAATTCCTGGCGATGAGCGAAACGCTTTCGCTGAATCACCCGGATGTGGTGCGGGCGACCAATTTGCTCTCCCTTCTCGACAAGCAGATCGAGGAGCGGATCCAGGGCATCATGGAGGGCTTGGAGACGCAAGTGCAGGCGTTCAACACCGAATTGGAACAGTTGGATGCGGACGTTAAGGCCGCCAAGGACGAGGATCTTCGCCGCGCCAGTCAGTATCGGGATTACTTCCTGAAGAAGCGCAAGGTTGAGAATGAGAAGATCATGCTCGACGTCCTGAGCCGCAAATTGGCCCAGGAAAAGTTTGATAGCGCCATCCCGCGTCAGACGCTCGTGACGATTACCGATCCCGCGGAAGAGGGCTTGAAACCGGTTCGTCCGAACATTCCGTTGAACATCGCATTCGGGGTGATCGTCGGCCTGGTGGTGGGTGTCGGTTTGGCTTTCTTTATCGAGTATCTCGACACTTCGGTGAAGACCATCGACGACGTCGAGCGGTCCTTGCAGGCGCCCGTGCTGGGGGTTATTCCGCAGAACGTGGGTTCGCTGTTGGACGAGGGGCCCGAGAGTCCGCATGCAGAGGCGTATCGCGTGTTGCGAACCAACATCCTGTTTACGCGGAAAGACGAGACCTTCAACACCATCACCATCGTCAGCGGCGGCGCGGGCGAGGGCAAGTCGACCACGTTGTTCAACCTGGCGGTGATTTTCGCCCAAAACGGGCATCGCGTGCTGGTGGTCGATTCGGACCTTCGGCGCCCGAGCATGCACAAGTTCTTCAAGGTCTCGAACTCGCTGGGTTTGACCAACTTCCTTTTGGGCCAGAACAGCCTCGAGGAAGTCATTCAGACGACCCATCTGAAGACCTTGGATTTCCTTCCAAGCGGCAAGCTTCCGAGCAGCTCGATGGGTATTCTGAGTTCCCAGCAGATGAAGGACCTCGTGGCGGAGGTGAAGCGCCGTTATGACTTCGTGTTCTTCGATTCGCCGCCCATCATGGGTGTCAGCGATGCCGTCGTGCTGGCGAGCGAGGTCGATATTTCGCTGCAGGTGATCCAGTACCGCAAGTACCCGCAAGCGATGACCATTCGCGCCAAGCAAATGGTGTCGAAGGTCGGCGGTTACCTCGTGGGTATCGTGCTGAACAACATCAACATGTCTCAGGACGAGAACTACTACTACTACAGCGGTTACTACTACGATTACTACCAGAGTCGGAACAAGGACGAGGACGGTAAGGACAAGGACAAAGACAAGGCCGAGACCAAGAAGAATGGCTCGGGTGAGATGTCGAGGATCGACCTCAAGAAGAAATACTGACTGAATATCCGAGCCATGGTTTGCCAATTGCCGCGGTCGTTGGGTGCATTGATTCGGTCGCTCGCCATGCTGATGCTGGCGGCGTGGGTGGCGGGTTGTGCCGGCAGCGGGAACAACTCCGGTCAGTCGCAGTCGTCGGGGACACGTTCTCCGGCTGAATACAGCGACAAACTCCGAAAGGAGGACTTGGTCGACATCAAGTTCTCCAACAACCCGACTCCGCCTCAGGATGTCGCTGAGCGCATCAAGGAGGATGGAACCATCAATTTGCCGTTGATTGGATCGATCCAAGCCGAGGGAAAGACCGCTGGCCAACTGCAGAAGGAGATCCAGGAAAAGTATGTTCCTCAGTACTTCCGCCGATTGACGGTCACTCTTCGTACCGAGAACCGGGTGTTCTACGTCGATGGCGAAGTGGTTCGGCCGGACCGTTATGCCTACGCCGGTGAAATCACCTTGCTGCAGGCGATCGCGTCGGCCGGTGGCTTCACCGATTTCGCTTCGCGGCGCCGTGTGGAATTGGTGCGGTCGACGGGTGAACGGTTGATTATCGACGGGGCAAAGGCGAAGGACGACCTGAAGTTGGACGTGCCGATCCTGCCGGGGGATCGCATCAACGTGCCTCGTCGGAGTCTGTTCGGTAACTGAGACTGCTGGGGACGTTTTGAGCCACGGGACGTCCAATCTCTTCCGGTTGCGGGTGCTTGAGAAGGGCCGCGAACCTCAGGTGGTTCCGATTGGGCGTTATCCGTTCCAGGTAGGACGTGGGTCGGATGTTGATTTGCGCCTCCAGTCGCCTGGGGTGTGGGATCGGCATCTTGAATTCGAGTTGCAACCCCAGGAGGGATTGTTGGTGCAATGCCAGCAAGGAGCCTTGGCAACGATCGGCTCCGAAAGCGTTGAACGGCGCCGCCTGAGAAATGGGGATGAGATCAGGATAGGCGACCTTACCCTTCAGGTTTATCTGGCACCCGTCGTTCGTCGCTCTTTGGCGGTCTGGGAAGTGCTGTTCTGGACGGTCATGGTCATCGTGGCGTTGGCCCAGTTTCTCCTTGGGTACGCCCTGCTGACGGCACTTTAGGGATGAGAGGCGTCGTCGACTGAGGCTTCCCGCCGTCCGGTGACGTCTCCGGTGGCGGTGGATATCCCGATTTGAGTTCTCTTAGGACGGGTGCGGGTCCGTTTTCATGCTCCAGGACATAGAAGGCAGCTTCCAGGACCCTGGCTTGGCCATCGGGATCATCCGGTTGTCCCAAGGGATACCCGTGCCGAAACGGGACGCAGAGAGCGCGTGGCGGGCGCACTTTTTCGGCAACTTCGCGCAAGAGCATGAGACAGACGGTGGCGATCCCCTGACGCTCCAGTTCCGCGGCAATCAGCGCCACCGTTTGGTTGCAGACAGGGCACACCGGGATGAGCACGGCAGCGTCGACACCATCGGCGCGGAGGCGTGCCGCGGCGACCGGTGCCGTGTCGCGTATCAGTCGCCCCGGGGCCGTTTGGGACCCCATGAAGGAAAGATGCTGGGGCGCCACCGATCCGATGCGACCGGCGGCTGCCATCTCGCGCAGGCGATCCAAGGGGAAGGCGAGATTGCGGTCCCGGTGAAGCCCGCTGCGATCGAAGACCGTGCTGCGGTGGTTTTCCTGGAGAGTGGCGACTTCCGTGTCGGCGGAGAGCAGCCGAAAGGTGGCATCGCCACCGCGAACCTGGTCGTCAAAAGGCGGTTGTCCAGCGGCGGAGAAACCAGCGCTCGTCGCCAGAGCGACCCTGCATTGGGAGAGAGGCTTGGAGAGGGGTACCCAGGGTATCGGTTGAATCCTGCGCCACGGATAGGCTTTCAGGAAGAGGCGGATGGGTAGGGAAAACTCACGCGTGCTGCCCACGTTTTGGAGGCTACAGGAGAAGCCCTGGCCGAGTCATCGCCGACGTGACGAACGGAGCGCGGGATCAGTTGGCGCCCCACTTGGTGTTTTTGAGAAACGCCAGCAGATCGGAGAGTTCCTGACGCGAGAGTTGTTCGTCCAAACCGGCCGGCATGGTGCTCAGAGTGCCCAGCCGTAGTTCGGAAAGATTCGAACGGGCGATGCGGGTGTCTGCGCCCGGGCCCGTGGCGAGCACGATTTCGTCCGGCGTGTCGCGTCGGAGGACTCCGGAGTATTCTTCGCCATCCTTGGCCAGGGCGATCCACGGTTCATAGCTTCGAACGAAGCTGGCACTGGGGTAGATGACGGCCTCAAGAAGATCACGTTCGGTCCGGATCGTGCCGATGGCGGTAAGGTCGGGTCCAAGGTCTCCGCCGAGATAGCCTTGGCGATGGCAGGAGGAGCAGGCCGCCTTGGTACCGTTGAAGATAGCCTGGCCGCGCCGCACATCCCCGGGGAGCTTCAGGATTTCCGCCAGCATCAGATCCAGGCGGACGCGATCCTGAGACGCATCCGATTGGAGCGAGGCCAGCAGGACGTCGGCCTGGTTGCGAATGGACTCGGGGAATTTCGCCACGTGCGGTTTCAAATCATCGGGGCGGAGGGAGCGAAGGACCTTGGACGCCTTCAGAGATTGCAGCAGGTCGTTTCCCAGCGCCTCGTCGGACTGCCCGGAATAGGCCGCGATGAGTTTTGGCAGCTCGATGGGCCCGGCAGAGGCCACTGCAGGCAGGATGGAGCGCAGAGCTGCAGCGTCGAGTTTGAGTCGACCCAAGGCGTTGGCTGCCGACAGTTTTTCTCCGGGCGGTCGCGCTGGATCCAGCGCATTGCTCAGCACCGCGAATTCGTCGGGGTCGATGGCCGAACCTGCCGGCAGAGCGGAAAGCGCTTCCAGCCGAGTTTGGGCGAACTCGGGACTGAACCGAGCCAGTGCATGCAAGGCCTGGGTGATTTGGGGATCGCCCTCTTTTGGAACGGGGAGGGATCGAAGGTGTCGGACGGCGGCGGCACGCACCGTGGGCGTCGATTGGTTGGCCTTAATGGAGAGCGCGGTGACAATGGCGCTCCGCCACGATTCCGGCAGTTCCTTGGATCCGGCGTTGGCCATGGCGGCAAGTCCTGCAATCCGGGCTTCCGGGCGGAAGCCAATCCCCTGGACCATCTCGGCGAGGAGCGCTTGGCCGTGGCTATGGCGGGCGACCAGGCCCAGTTGGCTTTCCCAGGTGGCGCGTTCGGCATCCGGCGTGTTGGCCGCCGTAAGTCGGCTACGCAGGTGCTCGGTCAGTTCGGCGCCCCACTCGGGATGACGTTGGGCGACCCAGGCACCGGTTTCCCGAAGAGCCGGATCATTGGAGTTCAGGGCCGGCAGGACTTCGGTGACGCGAAGTTGGTTTCCTTCGATTTGTTCCAGCGTCAGCAACGCGGCGCGAACCACCCTGGGTTGATCGGAGGCGACCAGCGATCGAATGGCGGCGGCGTCCCCAATCTCGATGACAGCGTAGAGGAGACTGTGCTCGAGAAAACGGTCGGTCGACCCGACGGCGCCGGCGAGGCGGAGCAGTGTCGGCACCGAGGCGCGATCCCGCATGCGTCCGAGTCCTTCGGCGGCGAGGCGTGCCAGGCGCCAGTTGTCAGAGGCGGGGCCATCTTCGGGCCGGAATCGTTCCAACACGGCGCGCAGTTCGGGCGCCTCTTTGGGATCGGCCTTTAGGGCGCGTTGTTTGAGCGCTGCTTCCGGCGAATTCGCTTTAAAGTGAGGCGGTTCGGCGAGACGGGCGTAGGCCGCTCGGCGCTCCGCAGGGGAGAGTCGCGGCGGCACGTCGTTGCCGGGAGCCGATTTGCGGACGCGATAGATGGTTCCGAACACATCGGCCTTGGCGAGCTGCGAACTCGGGCAACACAGCTTGTACCATCCGCCCGTATCGACAACGAGCAACGAACCGTCCACGTCCTGGAGAACATCCGTGGGATGAAAGTCCATTTGGTCCGATACCAGAAAATCGCTGTCTTCGGAGGTGTAGGAAGCGCCGGACGGGCGCAGCGCGTGGCGGGTGACTTTCCGGAGATTGAAGAGTGTGCCGAAGAGGTTGTCCTGGTATTCCGGCCCGAATGCCGTGCCTTCGTAACGCATGAGGGCGCAGGCGGCGGCCGGTCCGACCTGGGACATGACGGGCATGAGTCCTCCAGTGCGTCGCACTGTCGGCTCGTCGACGACATCGTTGATCTTTCCAAAGACGCCTCCCCAAACCGCATGAGCCAGTCCGTCGCGGCGACCCGGTTGGCTGAGATCGATGAAAGTGCTGATCACGATCGGCTCGCCTTCCGCGGTAAAGGCGACTTCGACCGGGTTGTCCATGCCGCCGGACATCACGGATTCGAAGCCGGACATGTCGGGCCATGCGCGAAACACATGGGCGCAACGATCTTGGATGCGCCGGCCGCTGGATTCCTTGAAGTCGACGCGGGCGAACGCGCCTTTGGTCCAATACAGCATGCCTTCAGGTCCAAGGTAGGGACCATGGACATCATTGGCGCAGCCGGTGAGGACTTTGCCTTGGTACCACTCTTCGCGTTTGTCGGCGACACCGTCGCCGTCGGTATCGGTGAATTTCCAGATGCTGGGGGGGCCGGCGACATAGACCGAACCGCCGTGCCACAGGCAGCCTTGCGGAAACATCACCTTGTCGGCGAAGACGGTGGCGCGGTCGAAGACGCCATCGGCATTGGTGTCTTCCAGGCGCAGCACGCGGCTCTTGGGGTCCTTCAACTGCTCGGAAGGTGGGAGATTAAGACCGGAGGAGTCCGTGACATAAAGGCGGCCTTCGGGATCGAAGCTGCCGGCAATCGGGCGTGGTATGAGGTCCGATGCAGCCGCGACCTCGATGGTGAAACCCGGTGGCAGGGTGAAGCGATGGGCGCCGAGCGGAATCTCCGCCGCGGGTGTGGGCAGAGGCCCATGCAGGACAAGACAGAACGCTCCGACGACGAACGCGGGTTTCATGGCTTTGGCTGGGAAAGCTCGAGTGCGGCTTATTTCGCTCCACTGCCCATCAGGACGATGGGGATGGTACGAAAGAGGATCTTGAGGTCGAGCCACAACGACCAGTTGTCGATGTACTCGAGGTCCAAGCGGACCCATTCACGAAAATCGCGGACATCGTTTCGGCCGCTGATCTGCCAGAGGCAGGTGAGGCCGGGTTTCACGCTCAATCGGCGGCGGTGGGCCAGGTCATCGAATCGGCGGGTTTCGTCGACTGGCAGGGGTCTTGGGCCGACCAGGCTCATTTCGCCGCGCAACACGTTGAGGAGTTGGGGGAACTCGTCGATGCTGAATTTGCGCAGCCATGTGCCGACGCGGGTGATTCGAGGGTCGTTCGTGACCTTGAAAACGGGGCCGCTCATTTCGTTGAAGGCAGCCAGCTCCTGCTTTCGTTGTTCCGCATCGGTCACCATGGTCCGGAATTTGTACATGGTGAACGGGCGCCCATTGAGGCCGCTGCGCATTTGCTTGAAAACCACGGGGCCCGGCGAGGTCAGGCGAACGGCGAGCGCGGCGAGGATCATGATGGGCGAGACCATGATGATCAGGAGGAGAGCGCCAGCGATATCGATGAGTTGTTTTCCCACGGCCTGCCAGGACATCTCGGGCGTGGAGCGGAACACCATCATCGGTCGGCCGTAGAAATCATCGACCGTCGTGCGGGAGATCTGCGTCTTGAAGAAGTCCGCCAGCAGCCAGACTTCGACCCCTTCCAGTTCGCAGGCGTGGATGACCTTCTCCAGTTGACCAAAGAAAGTGTGACGCGCGGCCAGGACGACACCATTGGCCGATTGTTCGTGGAGGATTTCCACCAACTGGTCGACGGAGGACTCGTTGACGTCGAGTTCGGCGAGAATGCGAATGCCATGGCGTTCGCGTTCGGACAATTGGCGTCGCAAGGAGTGGGTGTCGTCGGCGGTGCCGACCAGGATCAGGCGCCGTTCGAAGTGGCCTTTTTCGAGGCCGGTACGGATCCACCAACGGACGCCCTCCTCCTTGAGTAGAACCAGGAGGAAGCTGAAGACGCCGAACAGCATGATGACGGCGCGGGAAAGGACCTCTTTGTTGAGGAACATCAAGATGATGATCCCGACCGTGAGCACGGTGCAGGTCTTGAACAGGCAGAGAATGGTCTGACGGCGCGAGGCAATTAACGGGCGGTTGTAGAAGCCGTAGTTGCCCAGGAGGATCATCGCCGCCGGCACCGTGAGCAGGACGTACCACGCGAAATGACGGAACGCCTGGATTTCCGGAGTGCCCCCGAACAGCTGAAAGAACTGCATCAGCCAGGGCCCGATGCTCTCCGCGTTGGATCGGAGTGCGAACGCCAGGTAGAACCCGAGCGCAAAGAGCGCCCCATCCACGACCTTGTGGATGCGATCTCGAATGATGCGTTGGCGGCGGAGCATTACCGGTGGACGCTAAACCACGTTGCCCATCGTCCTCGGTCCGGGGGATCGAATGGAATGGCCAGTCCCGCGGTCGCGTCCGCTCTTAGGTCCTGGTCGATCGGTGGTTGCATGAGGCTCAATCCCCGAGGGCCCGGACGAAACGCGGATTCGTGCGGACGGCGCCTCGCGGTGTCCGGAAGGCTAGAGCGAACGACAGGGTCAATTCAACGTTGCTGTGGAGAGGAAGTCGATGAGCCGAAGTCGCGCGGGTAGGTCGCGGCTTGGGGATTTGGGTTCGCTTCGGCCAATTGGGGCGAGGGATGCTGAAGATTCGAGCTGGAAGGAGAATCGGAAACGGCCGCGATGTTGGGTCCGGTGGTGGTTTGGAACTGAGGGACCAATTCCTGAATCATCCGCTCCAGACGTTGGTACACGGCGTCCTCTTGGCCGGGAATGCAGGCCCCGAGACAGCCCATGTAGGCCCAGCGCTGAAGCTCGCCGGTTCGCACCAGGTCCAGCGCCAGCCACCACATGCGCTCGAGATGATCGTTGGAGATTCGGTTCTCGGAAACGAACCAGTAAACGTAGACTGCTCCCTGGCTCGCCACTTGCCCGTTGGGAAGCCGAACTTCGCGAATGGCGTCCAGGCGGGTGATGGGCAGCTGGTAGCGGTGCGGGCGATCGATGGTGATGGTGCGTTGAGACCGGGCCACGATCGCGAAACCCTGGCCGGGCAGGCAGTACTCCGGCTTGTGAATGCTGGTCCGATCCGTGCCCATGAGCACTCCCGACAACTGGACCTGAAATCCATCGGGCGCGGTGTATAGCCGGCGACCGAACGTGGTGTCGGGCGGCAGCATGACCAACTCGATTTCGCGGCTGACGGGTAGCAACTCCGAACGGAACTCGAGCAATTGCTCCGGCAGATAGATGCTGTTGGTGGTGGCAAACTCGCCCTTTTCATCCAGCAACCGGAGATTCGTCAGCCGGACGCCCGGTTGGCCGAGTCGATGATGGGATTGAAACCGCGCCAATATGGCGGCGACAGTGATGATGAGGCCGAGGCAAACCCCAGCCAGCCACCAGGACCTGGTAGTGCTCATAGGGTCAGGGGTGCGGGTTCAGGGGGCGGCGAGGAAGACGAGGGGGGCGTGGTGGATGCGGGCGAGCGTTCTCGAAGCAGAGCACCGAGCGCCCCTAGACCAAGGAACGCCGGCACGTAGGGCAACAGACTCAGAATGGAATTGTCGTGAACCCACATACCGGCTTTTTGTCCGAAGGCTTCGGCGGCAAGGATGATCATGGTCAGTCGAAGAACGTTGCCGGCAACGGCGAGCGGCAAGGCCGACAGGATCATCAACGCGCGACGCCAGGGGCGTTCGAGCGTTATGAAGGCGTAGATGCTGGCGAGAGCCAGCGTGGCGGTCAGACTGCGGAGCCCCCCGCAAGCCGCGGCGACTTCGTATTGGAAGGCTCCTTGCGCATCGAGAATTTTGTTGCCGCTTTGGATCACCGTGACGCCCAGGAGATGTTGGCTGGTCCAGGTGGTGATGTTGGTCGCCACGACCCGCAGAGGGAAGGTGATGGTCTCCGCGAGAGTTCCCAAAGGGACACAGAAGGCGAACAGGAAGAAGGGAAAGAAGATCGCCTTGAGCATGCGCCAGCCCCAGATCGTTCCGATCAGGCCATAGATCCCCACATAGAATCCGACGACGCTGAGTCGCGTCTGTTGGACGAGAAATCCCAGTAAATGCAGGAGAAGAGCGAAGCCCACAAGAGCGATGCCTCCGGCCCACGGCGCTTTGGGACAGGCCAGGAGTTCGTCCTTATTCCGCCAGCAAAGTACCGCCACAATAAAGGGAACGTATTTGCCCAACTCGTCGTCTTGCGAGAGCGAATAGGCGTAGGCGAGCCAACCGAAAAGGGACGGCGAATCGATGTAGCCGAACGTTGAATTACCCAGGAAGACGAAGAGTGCGATCCACGCCGTACCCAAGGTAAGCAGGGGAGCCTTGAACGGCAGAGAACGCCAGGCCGCCGCGACCTCCTCGGCCAAGCCTGGCGTCGGTTCGGAAAGCGTCTGGGGTGTTGTGTTGTCCAATGGGCGGAGTTCGGTCATGCAGAAACCATGTGGTTGAGAGGGTGTAGGTAGAGTACCCGTTCAATCAAGGCCGCGGGCACGAGGGATTTCCGAGAGGTCAGCGCCGTTGGCGGGGAAATGGATGATGGTGGGTGAATCCGATCAGAACGGTGAGGGCGCTGGACGAGGCGGTGTGGGGCGTGAGAAATCGAAGCGCGGATCTCGGGTTTTCGCCTGCCTCGCCTTGATCTCCTTCCCGCCCGAAGGGTCGGAATCCTTCAGCCCAGGCCTTTGGCCTGGGCTGGTGGGACCGGATGATTCCGTGCGGCCGGAAGGGCCGGTGTATCGCTGGGTCTGGAGATAAAAAAAGTGCCGGGCTTTCGCCCGGCACTTTCTGAAT